>CAWDBD010000016.1:0-34558 GCA_963800395.1 uncultured Gammaproteobacteria bacterium | reverse complement strand
TCCGCCCGCTGGACAAAACCGGCGCCATCCTCTTCAGCGACCGTGCCGCAACAGGCATTGATGCCGAAGCACACCGGATCAGCGACAGCGAGGGCGATACCCACCTCTATCGGAAGCTCCTGCTGGCCACCGGAGGAACGCCACGCACGCTGGACGTCGACTCGGACCGCCTGGTCCACTTCCGCACACTGGACGACTACCACCGCCTGCGCAGCATGGCCAACTCCGGCAGCCACATTGCCGTGATCGGCGCAGGTTTCATCGGCAGCGAGCTGGCCGCGGCACTCGCCGGCAACGATGTCAGGGTCAGCCTGGTTTTCCCGGAGGACTACCTGGGCGAACGCATCTACCCCATCGGCCTTGCCGATTTCCTCAGTGATTACTACCGCGAGCACGGCATCGAGCTGCTGCCGGGTCGCCGGGTCAGGACAGCCCACCAGAATGGTGACAAGCTGCGGCTGAAGCTCGATAACGGACACTGTCTTGAGATAGATGCCGCCGTGGCCGGGCTCGGCATCTCCCCCAACACGGCACTGGCCGAACAGGCCGGCGCCTCGGTGGACAATGGCATCGTGGTCGATGACTGCATGCGCACCAGCGTGCCGGACATTCACGCGGCCGGTGATGTGGCAGCATTCCCCAACAGGGATCTGGGCGGGCAAATCCGCTTCGAACATGAGAATTGCGCCATTACATCAGGCTATCGCGCCGGCCTCACGATGGCAGGCAAGCCCGAACCCTACACCGAATTGCCGTTTTTCTATTCCGATCTGTTTGACCTCGGCTACGAGGCAGTCGGGCTGCTCGATGCACGCCTGGAGATCGCCGAGGACTGGCGGGTGCCACACCGCGAGGGCGTCGTCTACTATCTCGATGACGGTCGCGTACGCGGGGTCCTGCTCTGGAATACCTGGGGCCAGGTCGACGCCGCCCGCAAACTCATCGCCGACCCGGGACCGCATGATGCCGACAGCCTGCGTGGGCGCATCCGCGGCTGAGGCATGCCGGGCTTCACCACCGGCATGAACACGCGCAGCTTGTCATTACCGCGGCCCCCACGTATCATTACGCGCCCACTGTGCCGCAGCACGCAACAGCCTTGCTGCGGTGGCTTGGTGAGCGGCGGGCTCGTCCCAATGCGACCACGGACGACCAGCGATGCCGGCCCCGAGCAGCGAGGGGCAAGTCTCGGGTATGAGACGAACACAAATTCGTCAGGAACGAATTTGGACCGCGACAAGCGGGCCCCGAAGCAAAGCGGAGGGGTGAGGCCCAGGACGGGCCGAGCAACATGCGCCGGACGGGAACTGCCCAACGCCGGTAGCGGTAATCTGCGGAGAGGTGGCAGAGTGGTCGACAAGTTCGCCGGGAGCGAACTTGGACAGCCGAATGGCTGGCCCCGAGCAACGCGAGGGGAGAGTCTCATGGATGAGACGAACAAATGCGCCGGACGGGAACTGCCCAACGCCGGTAGCGGTAATCTGCGGAGAGGTGGCAGAGTGGTCGAATGCGCCGGATTCGAAATCCGGTATACGGGTCTCCCGTATCGAGGGTTCGAATCCCTCCCTCTCCGCCAACCTCAAGAACCCGAATACAAGCCCACCCCTCCGGAAGAGTGTGCTGCGCAGGCTTTCACGGGAGGGATTTGAACCCTCGACCCAAACCGGTTCGACAGATTTGCATGGAGCAAATCTGGACCGCTGAAAGCGGGCCCCGAGCAACGCGAGGGGCGAGGCCCAGGACGGGCCGAGCAATCCCTCCCTCTCCGCCAACCTCGGAAGACCCCAGAAACCTGCTGCGGCCCACACCGTGACCCCCTCGACACGGGCCACCCCCTACCCATCTTCGCAAGATGCAGGGCGAGACTCCCGGCAAGTCCCGAGTCCGCAGCGACCACGCATGCATCGCTCGCTTGCATCAATCGCCACATGGGCGCATGCTCGCAGGCCATTTTGCGAACCGTGCCTGCGCCAATGGCACGACTCTTGCTTCTGATTTGCCCATGATCGAATTCGGACATACCACGCACGTCGGCTTGCGACGCGAGCACAATGAAGACACCTATCAGGCCAATGCGAGTATCGGCTTGTGGCTGGTTGCAGACGGCATGGGCGGGCATGAGCACGGCGAAGTGGCCAGCGCCATTGCCCGCGACACCATCAGTCATCAGGTCGAGGCCGGGCACTCGCTGGTCGAGGCAATCCGCGAGGCGGACCGCGCCATCATTGCCATGTCCGACCAGCGCAGCGGCATTTTGCCCATGGGCACGACGGTAGCTGCGCTCAGGCTGATCGACGGGTACTATCAGGTCGCCTGGGTCGGTGACAGCCGCGTGTATCTGGCAGATCAGACGCTGCACCAGTTATCGCGCGATCACTCCTTCGTGCGTCAACTGGTCGATCGTGGCGCGATAAGCGAAGATGAGGCGCGCAGCCATCCCCGTCGCAATGAGGTCACGCAGGCACTGGGCATCACCCCCGCCGAGCTGCTGCAGGTGTCCCATGTCGATGGTGAAGTCCGGCCCGGGATCCAGTTCCTGCTGTGCAGTGACGGGCTTACCGAAGAAGTGGACAATGCGGCCATTGAGGCCATTGTCATGCGCAAGGACCTGACGGCCCAGGAATGCGTGGATCAACTTGTCGCGGCGGCACTCGAAGGCGGTGGCAGCGACAACATTACCGTGCTGCTGGTGCGGACCAGCTGAAACGCCCGGCAACACGACAGTACGCACCGGGAAGACATCTCAATCGGGCGCACGGCCATCACGGCGCCAGACACTGCCCTGTTTGCAAGCGGCATCCAGGTCATCAAGCCAGGCCGTGTGCGCGGCCAGTTCATCGCCATCGGCATTCAGCACCGTGCGTGTGCCGCCGGCAGGTTCCGCATGCACAACGTGCGCACGCCTTGGCGCCACGGCCAGCTCCAGGCTTACCTGGCCCGAGGTCATGCCCACGTAGACTTCGGCCAGCAGCTGGGCATCCAGCAGTGCGCCGTGCAATTGACGCGAACTGTTGTCGATTCCCAGGCGCTTGCACAGCGCGTCAAGGGTATTGCGTTGCCCCGGGTAGAGCTTGCGCGCCATCACCAGAGTGTCGGTCACGGTGCAAATTTCGTCCATGGACTTGCAGCGCATCGACAGGCGGGCCAGCTCGGCATTGAGAAAACCGATGTCAAAGGCGGCATTGTGGATAATCAATTCGGCACCATCGACAAAATCCAGGAATTCCTCGGCGATGGTCCCGAACACCGGCTTGTCGGCAACAAATTCATCATTGATGCCATGGACTTCTGCAGCTCCCGCGTCGATATGCCGCTCGGGATTGATATAGCGGTGCAAACTGCGACCACTGGGCCTGCGCCCGGCCATCTCGATGCAGCCGATCTCGATGATCCGATGTCCCTGGGACGGGTCCAGCCCGGTGGTCTCGGTATCCAGAACGATCAGGCGACTCATGCGTTGCGGCCCAGGGTTTCAGCGGCTTCGCGGGCCGCCTGATCCACCCGTTCGTTTTCGGCGTGTCCGGAATGGCCCTTGACCCAGTGCCAGGTTACCTGGTGCGGTTCAATTGCTGCATCAAGGCGCTGCCACAGATCCTGGTTCTTGACCGGCTTGCGGGCGGCAGTCTTCCAGCCGTTGCTGCGCCACCGCGCCATCCATTCCTGTACACCGCGCTTGACGTACTGCGAGTCGGTTGTGAGGTCAAGCTGGCACGGTCGGGTAAGCGCCTCCATGGCAGCAATGGCTGCCATCAGCTCCATGCGATTGTTGGTGCTTGGTGCTTCATGGCCAACAAGCAGCTTTTCGACATTGCCCCAGCGCAAGAGCGCCGCCCAGCCTCCCGGCCCCGGATTGCCAAGACATGCTCCATCAGTAAAAACATGCACGCGTGGCTCCGTGCTTGCTCCATCAGCCATGGGCTCTATCCTGCCTTTTCTCGTCGTGCCGTGTTTACCAGAGATGCATTGATCGGTGCCGGTGCCACGCGTGAACGGCCCAGCTTGATCGGCGTTACCGAGCTCGACGGCTTGCGTGCATGCAGCATGTAGCAGGCTGCCAGCGGCCCTCGGCTGACCGTGGTCTGCTCGACCGTGGGAAATGCACTGCCAAAGCGCGCATGTTGTTCAAACCGGAGGTGATCATCACGCAGCCAGGCCTGTATCCGCCACGGTGTACAGGCGCGGTAATAAATGCCGGACAAACGCGCCTGTTGCAACATCCACAGATGCCAGAAACTGCAAGGGTGCATGCCGGTGATCAGCAAACAGCCGCCGCGAGCAAGCACGCGCGCCGCTTCGCGCAGCAGAATCTCTGGCTGCCGGCTGGATTCGGTAACATGACGCAATACCACAATGCTCACGCTCTGATCCGCAAATGGCAGCGCATCCGGGCGCGCTCGCATGTCTCCACTCAGTTCACCCATCGCCGCAAGCTGCAGGCGCACACTGGCTCTGCGCTGGCAATCAACGGGCTCCAGTCCCGCTACCTCCACAAACGCGACGGGCCCTGCAGAAAGCGCAGCAAGACGTTGGCCCAGCAGAATGCTTTCGCAGCGCATGAGCGCGCGCAATGGCGGGCTGTGCTTCACGGCAGCAGTGGGACCGCTGCGCGTGATCTGGAAGGTGAGTCGACGAACGGGAACGTCAGTCTGCGCACAGCAGAAGGTGCTCGCGAGATCGCCGCAGGCCGCATTTTTCGCATTGAACCGGATTGTTTCATCTCGCTTACCTACCCGCCCGAACTCAGGCACTGGCTACTCGCTGGTGCAATAGCAGTTTTCATGATGCCATGTGAAGCATGCGGGCAGCAATCGGACGACGGCTGCTATAGTGTCGCACGATCAAATTGCCAAGACCTGCCCATGCAGCTTGTTCCCATCCCCGCCCTGCGCGACAACTACATCTGGCTGTTTGGCGACGACCAAGGCAAGGCGCTGGTCGTCGACCCTGGCGAAGCCGACCCGGTCCAGCACGAAATCGCTCGGCGCGGGATCACGCTGACGCATATCCTCCTGACCCATCATCATGCCGATCACATAGGCGCAAGCATGGAACTGGCGCAGGCATGCGGTGCCAGGATTGTGGCGCCACACGATAAACGCATTGCCCATGCCGACCAGCGCGTTGACGATGGTGACATCATTGTCTTGCAGCAGCCCGAGTGCCGTTTCCGCGTCATCGCGGTGCCCGGCCACACGCTCAGCCATGTGGCGTTTTTCGGCGAAGGCATCCTGTTCTGCGGAGATACGCTGTTCAGCCTCGGCTGTGGTCGCCTGTTCGAGGGAACACCCGAACAGATGCTGACCTCGCTGGATCGCCTGTCGGCGCTGCCCGCAGAGACACGGGTATGCTGTGGCCACGAATACACCCTGGACAACGCAGCATTTGCGCAGAGCGTCGAACCTGAAAATCCTGCCTTGGCCGACCGCATCCGACAAGCGAAAGGTCAACGCAGGCAGGGGCAGGCCACACTTCCTTCGTCACTGGCAAGCGAGAGAAATGCCAACCCGTTCCTGCGCGTGGACAGCCCCCAGCTGAAAGCCTGGGCAAAGGGCAATCAGATCGCCGATGACCGGATACAACGCTTTGCCGCGCTGCGCGAGGCAAAAGACCGGTTCAAATCCTGATGCGGCTGTTGTCCCCGCCCCATCGAGCGCACGATTCGAAGACCTGCCACCACCCGCTTGCGGGATGGCGAATCTGGGCGCTGCTGACAGCCAGCCTGCTCCTCGGCGCCTGCGCGAGCGAACGACCGATACGCAAGCCGGGAGCAACGCTGACATTGCCGCAGACGATACATGTGGCCAAGCCGCAAGCGGCGCCGCTGCCAATGGACCTTTGGTCACGCCTGCGTCGCGGCTTCATGTTTGCGCAATGCGACGACGCCCGAGTGAAGCGCTGGATCGGACGCTACGCGAGAAATCCGGATGTTTTCCGACGTCAGATGTCTCGCGCACTGCCCCGCTTTCGCTATGTAAGCAACATCATGATGGGCGCTGGCCTGCCGGCAGAGTTTGCCTTGCTGCCCTGGGTGGAAAGCAATTTTCGCCCGCTGCGCACGCACGGCAACCGTGCAGCCGGAATATGGCAGATCATGCCCGCGACGGGGCGCGAGCTGGGGCTGAGGATTGACCGCCATTATGACGGGCGCCTTGACCTTGATCAGTCTTCCAGAGCCGTGGCTCGCATGTTGTGGCGTGACCGAAAAATGCTCGACAGCTGGAAGTTGACTGACATGGCCTTCAATGCAGGGGTCTATCGCATACGACGCCTGAGCAAAGATCTCGATCCATCTGCGCCGCCACAGGCGATCCCTGATCTGGACTTGCATGCAGTTACCCTGAACCACCTTGCAAAATTGCAGGCGCTAAGCTGCATCGTGAAAAGGCCCGCACGCTACGGCATCACGCTTCCAGCTGCCGACAGCGGACCGCACCTGATCCGACGGCGCTTGCCCAAGGTGCTGGAAATACCGGTTGCCGCGCGCCTGGCAGGCCTTTCCACATCCACACTTCGCGAACTCAACCCCGCTTTTCTGGAACATGACCAGCCGGCTGAAGCCATGATGCTTCCGGCACGATCACTTGACGATTTCAACCGCAACTACACCACCCTTGAACGGCTTGATTGGCAGCAATGGCAGCGCGTCCGCCTGAAAAAGCCGGGCACACTGCTGAGCCTGGCCCACGACAAGCCAAAGCGGGCAAGAGCCCTGGCACTGGTGAACAAGCGGCAGGCAACACGAGCCCTCCCTCCCAATAGTACGCTGTGGCTGCCGATGAACCTGGTTGCCGCACTGCCCGATGACATGCGTGCGCCACTTGGATCGGCGCCCAGGCACTACACCGTGCGCGCCGGTGACTCCCTGTGGGGCATTGCACACCGCTTCCATCTGCGCGTCAGCGAGATTCGCGACTGGAACAGCCTGCCCGGCAGCTTGCTGCATTTGGGACAGGTGCTGATACTGGAACCCTGATCAAGCCTGGCGCAGCACCCCTTGCGTCCTCGCGCCGTGGTACGCAGCACATTACAATGTCACCATCTTCCAACCGCATTCCAATACACAGACACTCGGAGGCAACATGGGTTTCCTGAAAGGCAAACGTGCCCTTATCGTCGGTATCGCCAGCCAGCGTTCCATCGCCTGGGGCCTGGCCGAAGCCATGCATCGCGAGGGCGCCGAGCTCGCATTCACATACCAGAACGAGCGCCTGAAGAAACGTGTCGATGAGGCCGCTGAATCCTTCGGTTCAAGTATCGTGCTGCCGTGTGATGTCGCCGAGGACAGCCAGATCGAGTCGCTGTTCAGCGAACTGGGCAAATGCTGGGATGGTCTCGACATCCTGGTGCATTCGGTCGGCTTCGCACCGCGTGAAGCGCTGCAGGGCGAATTTCTCGACAACCTGACTCGCGAGAACTTCACCATCGCCCATGACATCTCGAGCTACAGCCTGGCTGCACTCGCCAAGGCTGCACGACCCATGATGAAAGGCCGACACGGAGCCATTCTGACACTGAGCTATCTTGGCGCCGAACGTGCCCTGGCCAGCTACAACGTGATGGGCCTGGCCAAGGCCAGCCTGGAGGCCAATGTGCGCTTCCTGGCCTACAACCTGGGGCCCGAAGGCACCCGCGTGAACGCCATCTCGGCCGGTCCCATCAAGACACTGGCTGCGTCAGGCGTTGGCAGCCTGCGCAAGATGCTTGATCACGTTGGCGAGAAAGCGCCATTGAGGCGCAATGTCACCACAACCGACGTCGGCAACGCCGGCGCTTTCCTGTGCTCGGATCTTGCCGCGGGCATCACCGGCGAAGTCACCCACGTCGACTGCGGCTACAGCATTGTCGGCATGACCGGGCTGGACCCGGACGGCCAGGGACCCTCTGATTAACCCTGGGCAGGTGTCACCCATGGTGTCTGTTCGCAAGTCAAGGCGCACTGGTGCAGGCAGGCTGCTTGCCTGTCAAGTCAGTGCAACGCGGGATTGTGGACAGACACCTTGGGCCCATCCTGTTAATGCTTGACGCGTGGGTGACGCCCGCTGAACCTGTGGACAGGCCAGACCAGGGGCGAGCTGACCTGGTCGCACGTTTTGCCAGCTCTCCGGCCGTCATGGCGCCGGCAAGGGCCTGATCGGGACTAACAGTTCAGTGCACGCGGGCGACTACACTCTCAATGCCGGCATCAGAGACACTCAATCAGCCTTGCTGCGGGGTCTGGATCTTCTCCATCTCCACTTCAACCTTGGTATTTGCCCGCAGCGCATCGAGCACACTGCGCATCTCGGACTGACCACGCATCTGCTGCAACTGGCTGACCAGAGCCTTGCGCTCGGCGTCCGAGGTCTTGGACGGATCACCTGCATGGACAGCTTCGAGCTCGACCACGCTGAAATGTCCCCCGCCAGCATCAACCAGCGCCGAACTGCGCCCCCCCTTTTCAGGGTGCGGCATCTTGAACAGTTCCTCGATCAGTTTGGGTGACAGCTTGGGCTCGAAACGCTTGACGCCGTCCTGACTCTTGACGTCCAGGTCCTCGGCCTTGGCCACAGCAGGCAGATCAGCGCCCTTGCGCAACCTGGCCAGCATGGCCTCGGCCCGTTTGCGGGCCAGGGCGTCCACGCGCTCGCTGACCACCGCCTTGCGGACCTGATCGCGCACGCTGGCCAGTGGCTTGGCCTGGGCAACGTTGTGCTTGTCCAGATGCAGGACCACCATGTCATTGTTGCCGATGGTGATCGGGTCCGAAGTCACGCCCTGATTGAGCACCTGGTCCGAGAATGCCGCGTCGACGACTTCAGGGTGGCTGGCAATGCCGGTGCCACCGCTGTGCGGGAATGGACCGGCGGTCTTGATTTCCAGGCCCAGGGCCTTGGCCGCCGGCTGCAGGGAATTGGGATCCTGATAGATCAGGTCCACGAGCTTGCCAGCCACATCGTTGTACTTGCGCTCACGTTCCGAGCCCATCAGTTCCCGGCTCAACTGGTCCCTGACTTCAGCAAGACTCTTGGTATGGCCGGGCTTGATCTTGCGCACGTCGATGATGTGGTAGCCCTCTGGCGAAAGGACAGGCTTGGATATCTCGCCCTCGGGCAGTTTGAAAGCCACCTCGTCAAATGCCTTGTCGGTCATGCCCGGTTCGATCCAGCCCAGATCGCCGCCCTGACGCTTCGACCCGAGATCATCCGAGTCCTTCATGGCTACTTCCGCAAAGTCCGCACCGCCCTCAAGCTGTTTTTCGATGGCATTGGCCTTGGCCAGCGCCTTCTTCTGCTGTTCGGGTGTGGCATTGGCGGGCACCGACACAAGGATGTGCGAGATCTGGCGTTGCTCGGGCACCACAAAGCGACTTTTTTCCTTCTCGTAGCGCGCCTTGATAGCGTCATCACCGGGCTGGGCATCCGTCTTCATGCTCTCTGCCTTGACCTCCAGATAGTGGACCGAAACGGTCTCCCTGGTCTGGAAATCACTCTTGTGCGACTCGTAATACGACTTGATGTCTTCTTCGCTCACCGAAGACGGATCAACAGCGGGAAGCGGCAGATCGACATAACGCATGTCGCGCGTCTGGTCACGCAGACGCAAGTAGTCATCGAGATCGGCCTTGGTAGCCAATGCCGAACTGGTGACCGCACCGGCAATCACCTGCATCGACAGATCATGGCGAACTTTCTGTTCAAAACCCACCGCAGTCATGCCCTGCTGACCCAGGATGGCCTTGTAGCTGGCCGGATCGAACTTGCCCTTGATCTGGAACGCCGGCACGTCGGCAATGGCCTGGCGCACCATGCCATTGCTCACGACGATGCCCAAATCGTTGTTGGCCTGCTCAAGCAGCTTCTTGTTGACCAGTCGCTTGACCACGTTGCGCTTGAAATCCGGCTTGTTGAAATCGTCCGGGTTGATGCCGCTTTGCGGATTCTGGGCCTGTCGGCGCAGACTGTTGATCTCGTCCTGTACATCCTGCTGCGAAACTTTCAGGTCACCGACCCGTGCCACGCTGGTGTCTGTGCGTGTCATGAAATACGACTCGATGCCGAAAAAGGAAAAAACAAAGACCAGCATCGCCAGAATGATCTTGGCAATCCAGCCTGAGGAGTGTTCGCGCAGTGTTTGCAGCATGATGAATTCCGTAAACCGCCCCGCATGGGACAGGGCGCAAAGAGCAGGAACGCCATGGTCGCGTTCCGTTCGGGGTTACTTCGAAAAGGGTCTGCGACCGGGGAGATGCAAGGCGCGCACGTCCCCGATTCGACAGAGGCACATTCTACCCGACCGGCTCGTGCTCCGCACCCGGTGCGCAGCACGCAAATGGTGGTGGGTGCTGAGGGGATCGAACCCCCGACCCTCGCCGTGTAAAGGCGACGCTCTACCGCTGAGCTAAGCACCCATCATGACCGATTTGGTCTGGCCAGTGGGGCAGTGCCACCCACTGTGATGAATACGCCGAACCGGGCCTGATGCCCGGTTCGGCGATTTTACTACTGCAGGCGAGCCGGCACGGCCCGCCATGTCGGATGAATCAGTTGAGCGCGTCCTTGAACGCCTTGCCAGCCTTGAATGCAGGGTTCTTGGATGCCTTGATCTGGATGGTCTGGCCGGTGCGCGGGTTACGACCGGTGCGAGCAGCACGATCGCGTACGGTAAATGTGCCAAAACCGACCAGCGACACGCTGTCACCGTTCTTGAGTGCTTTCTCGACCACTTCCGTGAAGGCCTCGACGGCCCGGCTTGCCTCGGCTTTGCTGAGATCGGCGGCATCAGCAACCGCTCCGACCAAATCTGCTTTATTCATTGAATGCTCCTTTTGTTATGCATGATCCTGTTACATGCCACCGCAGTTCCCGGATGGCAGGCTCAGGGGCCTGAAATCAGTGTGCACACAGCGCTTTGACGATCACTGTCAGAATGGCTGCGAGCAATGATGGCCTTGTCTTTATACCAGTGAAAAGCGCCAACAAGCAACACGGCGCGCCCCGGCGGCTCACCCCGACACTGCGATCGGGCAGACGCGAAGGATTGTTTTCTGCTCAGGTGGCGACACACCTTGCTGACGTAAGCCCATGGCAAGACTGCACTATCAGCTGAGCAGAAAGACCGCTGGCGGTATATGCCAGCGTCGATCTGCAGCACACAGTTAGCGACAAGCATGCCGCGTCTTGTTCAGTCCCGTCAGTGGTGAACGGGCACTCAATGTGGTCGTGTGGCTGTGCCACGATCGCGATCTTCGCCCGAGCCCGCTACCACATCTTCGGGCGCGCGCTCATGTCCGTTAGGGGTCAGCGGCTGCTCCAGCGCAATGTCGAGGACCTCGTCGATCCAGCGCACAGGGCGAATATCGAGTTTCTCGGTGATATTGTCCGGAATTTCAGCCAGGTTCTTGCGGTTCTCCTCCGGAATAATGACGGTGGTGATACCACCCCGGTGTGCTGCCAGCAGCTTTTCCTTGAGCCCACCAATGGGCAGCACCCGGCCGCGCAAGGTGATCTCGCCGGTCATGGCCACCTCCGAACGCACCGGCACGCGGGTCAGCGCAGACACCAGCGCCGTACACATGCCGACACCCGCACTGGGGCCATCCTTGGGCGTGGCACCCTCGGGCACGTGGATATGGATGTCGCGGTTCTGGTGGAACTCGGGGTCGATGCCGAAGCGATCAGCGCGCGCCCTGACCACGCTCAGTGCAGCCTGGATCGACTCGCGCATCACATCGCCGAGCTGCCCGGTATTGATCAGCTTGCCTTTGCCTGGAACCACGGTTGCCTCGATGCTCAGCAGATCGCCTCCGGCTTGCGTCCAGGCCAGACCGGTTACCAGACCGATTTCGTTCTGGCGTTCGGCACGACCGAAGCTGAACCGCTCGACGCCCAGGTAATGTTCCAGGTTGCGAATACTGACCTGCACCCGCTGACGCTTCTTGCTGTCATGCTCCGGAGCCGACTCGGCATCACTGCCCTCGCCTTTCTGGGCCTGCGCATGCTTCTCGCTCACGCTCAATTCCTTGACCACCTTGCGGCAGATCTTGGCGATCTCCCGCTCCAGGTTACGCACGCCCGACTCACGTGTGTAGTAGCGCACGATGTTGCGAATGGCAGCATCCGACAGGCGCAGCTCCGAGGGCCTGAGCCCGTTGGCTTCAAGCTGTTTCGGCAGCAGATAGCGCTTGGCAATGGCCAGCTTTTCCTGCTCGGTGTAACCGGGTATGCGGATCACTTCCATCCGATCGAGCAAGGGCCCGGGGATGTTGAGCGAATTGGCCGTCGCGATCCACATGACCTCGCTCAGATCGAAGTCGACCTCAAGGTAGTGGTCGGCAAAGGCATTATTCTGTTCAGGATCAAGGACCTCAAGCAAGGCTGAGGACGGATCACCGCGAAAGTCGTTGGACATCTTGTCGATCTCATCCAGCATGAACAGCGGGTTGCGGGTACCCGCCTTGTTCAGGTTCTGGATGATGCGCCCCGGCATGGAGCCGATGTAGGTGCGCCGATGGCCGCGGATTTCAGCCTCGTCGCGAACGCCGCCCAGACTCATGCGTACGAACTTGCGATTGGTGGCGCGTGCGATGGACTGGCCAAGCGAGGTCTTGCCGACACCCGGCGGGCCGACCAGGCACAGGATCGGGCCTTTCATCTTGTTCACGCGTTGCTGCACGGCCAGGTATTCAAGAATCCGCTCCTTGACCTTTTCCAGGCCAAAGTGATCGGCATCGAGAATTTCTTCGGCCTTGGGCAGATCCTTGCTCACCTTGCTGCGCTGTTTCCAGGGCGCGCCCAGGATCCAGTCAAGATAGTTGCGCACCACAGCAGCCTCGGCCGCCATGGGCGACATCTGCTTGAGTTTGTTGAGCTCGCGATGCGCCTTTTTTCTGGTTTCCGGTGGCATGCCGGATTTGTCAATGCGCTTGGCCAGGTCCTCCAGTTCGTTGGGCGCATCTTCCATGTCACCCAATTCCTTCTGGATGGCCTTCATCTGCTCATTGAGGTAGTACTCGCGCTGGCTTTTCTCCATTTGCGACTTGACCCGGCCGCGGATGCGCTTCTCGATCTGCTGCAGATCCATCTCGGCTTCGACCAGGGCGACGAGCATCTCAAGACGCGGGCCTACCTCAAGGGTCTCCAGCGCACGCTGCTTGTCTGCCAGGCGCACCGACAGATGCGCCGCCACGGTGTCGGCCAGTCGCGACGGGTCGTCAATCCCGGACAGGGCAGACAGGACTTCCGGCGGCAGCTTGCGTCCGCTCTTCACCATGTTCTCGAATTGCGACACCAGGGTGCGTGAAGCCACTTCCAGTTCACGCGGCTCACCCGAATAGTCGGACTCCAGCTCCTGCACGGTTGCGACCAGCATCTGGTCGGTGGAGCCCAGGGACTCCACCCTTACCCGTGACTGCCCTTCCACCAGGACCTTGATGGTGCCATCGGGGAGTTTCAGCAACTGCAGGATGCTGGCCAGCGTGCCGACCTCGTACAGGTCGTCAGTCTCAGGATCATCCGTATCGGCACTTTTCTGCGCCACGAGAACGATCTTGCGATCACCCTGCATGGCCGTTTCGAGCGATTGCATGGATTTTTCCCGACCCACGAAGAGCGGGATCACCATGTGCGGGAAAACCACGACATCACGCAACGGCAGCACCGGCAAGGCGCTGGGGTTGTCGATCACGTTGCCGGAAGGCTTGTCAGACATGGTTGCTCCGTAGGTTTCTGCAGTAGCGCGTCAAAATGAACTGCGCGCGACTCGTGCCGGCACCAAGCCGACAGGAGTGTGGTTCATGGAGGTGCGCCGTGATCCGCAAAGACCGGCGACGCATCCGACTGTGCCATGCCATCACGGAACAAACCCTGAAATAGGGCTTCGCCCGCGCTGGCCGGGCCTTGTCGTAAACATGGAGTCGCCACTGCCCCGCTTCAAGGGCCAGAGCAGAGGAATGCCGGGCACGCTGGCCGACGAGGTCAGCGCCAATCCGAAGCACACACGTGATGAACTCATGGCGCCGATGCCAGACTCGAGCCGATGGCGGCCCGTCAGGTGGGCTACGCGGGCATCCAGCGGGTGGCAAGCCGCGACGTTCTCAGGCGGCGTCGCCGCCCTCACCGCCCGCGGCACGCTGCTGCTGCATGTTGCCCCGGTAAATCAGGAAGGGCTCGGCCTGGCCTTCGACCACAGCCTCGTCCACCACGACCTTGCTGACATGCTCCAGCGACGGCAGTTCAAACATGGTGTCCATCAGCACCTGCTCGAGGATGGTACGCAGGCCGCGCGCGCCGGTCTTGCGCTTGATCGCCTTGCGCGCCACGGCGTTGAGTGCCTCGGGACGCAGTTCCAGCTCCACATCCTCCATCTCGAACAGGCGGCGGAACTGCTTGCTGAGCGCGTTCTTGGGCTCGGTAAGAATCTGTACCAGCGCGGCTTCGTCCAACTCGTCGAGAGTGGCTACCACTGGCAGCCGACCCACGAATTCGGGGATCAGGCCGAACTTCACCAGATCTTCCGGCTCGACGGCCGCAAACAGCTTGCCGATATCCTGGTTGGAGTCCTTGCTGCGCACTTCGGCAGAGAAGCCGATGCCGGTCGTCTCCGAACGCTGCTGGATAACTTTCTCCAGACCAGAGAACGCACCGCCGCAGATGAACAGGATGTTCTTGGTGTCAACCTGCAGAAACTCCTGCTGCGGATGCTTGCGCCCGCCCTGCGGCGGCACCGAGGCCTGGGTACCCTCGATCAGCTTCAACAGCGCCTGCTGCACGCCCTCACCCGACACATCGCGGGTGATGGAGGGGTTGTCGCTCTTGCGGGAGATCTTGTCTATTTCATCGATGTAGACAATCCCGGACTGCGCCTTGTCCACATCGTAGTCACACTTCTGCAGGAGCTTCTGGATGATGTTCTCGACATCCTCGCCCACATAGCCCGCCTCGGTGAGGGTGGTCGCGTCGGCGATCGTGAAAGGCACGTTGAGCACCCGCGCCAGGGTCTCGGCCAGCAGGGTCTTGCCCGAGCCGGTCGGACCAATAAGCAGAATGTTGGACTTGGCCAGTTCGACATCATCCTGCTTGATCCGCGACTCACGGCGCTTGTAATGATTGTAGACAGCTACCGACAGCGCCTTCTTGGCACGGTCCTGACCGATGACGTACTGGTTCAGGGCATCCATGATCTCGCGCGGCTTGGGCAGCTTGGTGCGGCCGGCTGCCGCCTTCTCCTCGAGCTCCTCGCGGATGATGTCGTTGCACAGCCCGACGCACTCATCGCAGATGAACACCGAGGGGCCCGCAATCAGCTTGCGCACCTCATGCTGGCTCTTGCCGCAGAAAGAGCAGTAAAGGATTTTTCCGTTCTCGCCGTAACGGCCTTGCTGGTCGTCACTCATGGGCATTGCCCCGATAAAGCCTGTTCAAGGCGAGGATAGCACAGTCTGATCGTGTCGCAAGCCACGCTTTCATGGCAAAAATGGATACCAATCAAGAGGATTTGTCATCCTTTTCAAGTCGTTGATCAAGCACCTTGTCGATCAGGCCATAGCTCTGCGCCTCTGCCGCGCTGAGGAAGCGGTCGCGCTCGGTATCGCGGGCGATATCCTCTACCGGCTTGCCGGTATGGTGCGCCAGTATTTCGTTGAGCCGCTCGCGCATGGTGAGAATCTCGCGAGCATGGATTTCAATATCCGAAGCCTGGCCGGAAATGCCACCGGCCCACGGCTGATGAATCATCACTCGCGAATGCGACAGGGAAAAACGCTTTCCTGCGGCGCCGGCAGCCAGCAGCAATGCGCCCATGCTGGCCGCCTGCCCGATGCACATGGTGCTGACATCAGGCTTGAGGAACTGCATGGTGTCGTAGATCGCCAGGCCAGCCGTCACCGAGCCACCCGGGCTGTTGATATACAGATGGATGTCCTTGTCCGGGTTTTCCGACTCAAGAAACAGCAACTGAGCAACGATCAGGTTGGCCACGTTGTCATCAACGCCGCCCACAAGAAACACCACCCGCTCCTTGAGCAGGCGCGAGTAGATATCGAACGACCGCTCACCGCGCGAGGTCTGCTCGACCACCATCGGCACAAGATTCAGGTTGTGAATTGTTTCGGCTGCTTTTGACATGACGGTTTCCGCTTGGTGAGTTGCTCGCTCAGCCCTGTGTCGGCGGCTTCAGCAGTTCGTTGAAGCTCATTGACTTGTCGACGCACTTGCCCTTTTCAGCCACCCATTCGGCGACCTGCTCTTCCAGTACACGATTGCGCAGCGAGGCCATCAACTCGTGGTTGTTCTGGTACACCTCGACAACCTGTTCCGGTTCCTCGTAAGTCGAGGCGATAGCCGCCAGCGCCTTGCCGACGCGCTGATCATCAACCCGAATCTCGTTATCACGAGCAATCTTGTTGAACAGCAGGCCGGCAATCACTCGTTCGCGAGCCGCCGGCTCGATCTGTCTGAACTGCTCCTCTGTCATGGTCGCCTGCTGATCCAGACCGGCCAGCGCGCGCGCCTCGGAAACGACCATCACCCGGGGAAGTTCAAGTTCCGCATATTCGGCTGCCAGAGCCTTGGCCACTGCGCCCTTGAGACGACCGCCCATGGCTGCCCTGAGTTCGCGATCAAGATTGGCACGCACCTCATCACGGAAGCTGGTTTCATCGCCATCCTCAATGCCGAAAGCCTTGAAGAACGCCGTATCCAGCTCGGGCAGATGCGGTTCCTGCACCCGCAGCACCTTGCCGCTGACCTTGCTCAGCTTGCCAGCCAGCTCTTCAAACTTGAACGGCTCGGCAAAGGTGGTCTCCAGCTCGAACGTGTCGCCGGCCTTCAAGCCTTCAAGGGCAGCCTCGACATCGGCATTGAACTGATTGCTGCCAAGCAGCGTACCGGCGCGCTCGCGCCCCTGTTCTGGAAAGCGTCCGTCACTGGTGCTCGCCTCGAATTCGAACAGCACCATGTCCTCCGCGGCAGCCTTGCGCTCCACCGTCTCGTAGGTGCGGCGCTGATTGCGCAGCGTCTCGATCATTTCGTCAACATCGCTGTCCGCGACTTCGGCCACCGGCTTTTCCACGGTGAACCCTGTCACATCGACTTCGGGCAGCTCCGGCATGACCTCGAAGGTGGCCGTATAGGCGATCTCGCCTTCCTCGGGCTTGCCACTGGTGTTGATGGCGGGCGCGGCAACAGGACTCAGTTTCTCCTGCTCGACAGCCTCGCGGAAGCTGTCTCCGATCAGATCGGAGAGCACTTCGTTGCGGATCTGGTCACCGTAACGCTTTTCGATTACGCCACGCGGCACACGACCGGGGCGGAAACCCTTCAGCCGAACCTCGCGCCCCATGCGGGAAACACGATCGGAAAACTGCTGATCCAGCCTGTCGGCGGGGATCTTTACCGTGAGCTTGCGCTCCAACTTGCCGAGATTTTCTAGCTCAACTTGCATCGTTGCTCCTGGCCCGACGTCACCACTGGTCGGTGCGTCACGCGTGCTGCCTGTCTTGAATGGAATGGTGCGAAAGGAGAGACTCGAACTCTCACGGGTTACCCCACTGGAACCTAAATCCAGCGCGTCTACCAATTCCGCCACTTTCGCGGAGTTTGCCACCGGAGGGGATCAACCCGACCTCGAAACCACGAACAGGCAAGGATACTTTAAAACGCGCCTTGCAGGCAATAACAGCGTGAAAATCCATGCCGCCCGACACATGGCAAAACGGCCCGCATTGCTGCGGGCCGCCGCCAGTTTGGTGGGCCGTGTAGGACTCGAACCTACAACCAATTGATTAAGAGTCAACTGCTCTACCAATTGAGCTAACGGCCCTGAAACTTCACCCGGTCTTCCGTGACCAGCGCTGGCAGGATGGTCTCATGCCTGCCGAATATGGGGTGGACGATGGGACTCGAACCCACGACATCCGGAATCACAATCCGGGACTCTAACCACCTGAGCTACGCCCACCATAGCTGAAGACAGAGGACTACGACTGAGGACCGAGCGGTAGTCTGTCGTCAGAAGACAGCCTTCGCGCCGCACTTGTCCTCGTCACTCCTTCTGTCATCGGTCTTCTGAATACCGCTCCGTCCTCTGTCCTCTGTCCTCTGTATCCTTGCTCTGAATGTGGCGCGCCTGACAGGACTCGAACCTGTAACCGTCGGCTTAGAAGGCCGGTGCTCTATCCGGTTGAGCTACAGGCGCATCATCCGGTCCCGAAGGCGTCTGACAAGCCCACCAGATTGTGGTCGGGGTAGAGGGATTCGAACCCCCGACTCCCTGCTCCCAAAGCAGGTGCGCTACCAGACTGCGCCATACCCCGCCTTCACAACCGACTGGAACTTCGGCATTGCCGTGCTGCCAAATGCAGCCCGCTGATGTTACGCAGGTCGGGTCGAGGCGTCAATCCGAACAGGTACTTCCATTACACCACGACATCTTCCATGACATTGCGACTTTGCAACAAGACGGGGTGCATTTCGCACCCCGTCGGTTGCTTGTTGGCGCGCCCGGAGAGATTCGAACTCCCGACCGCCTGGTTCGTAGCCAGGTACTCTATCCAGCTGAGCTACGGGCGCATCATCTTGGTTGTCGAGCTTGCCAGGCAAGCTGTCGGCGCCAAGTGAACGGCGAATTATTCAGGGAATTGAGGTTTGCGTCAATAGCTGCGTCGCAATTTCCTGGTCAAAGGTTCAGGATTGCCCCGATTTGCACCACCTGCAACAGCACGGTACGGGCCTTGGCGGCACCGGCATCCTCTGCTGCAACGCAAAATTACGCCTTGCCGTCTTGCGCTCCTGCGCAGCACGCGGTCGGCCATGGCGTTTTGGGGAAGCTGGTCGGAGGGATTTGTTCAGCCCATCCTGGGCTTCACCCCTCCGCTTCGCTCCGGGGCCCGCCTGCGGCGGTCCAATTTCGTTCCCGACGCATTTGTGTTCAGCCCATCCCTGGGCTTCACCCCTCCGCGCTTCGCGCTGCGGGGCCAGCCTTTGGCGGTCCAAATTTGTTCCTGACAACATTGCGCTCGGACCATCCATGGGCCTCGCCCCTGCGCGCTGCGCACTCCGGGGCCAGCCTGCGGCGGTCCAAATTTGTTCCGGACAAATTTGTCGGCGCCGCAGGCAGGAGGCCGGAGGCGAACATCGGCGCAGCCGATGGCCCGAAGGGCGCGGTCCATGGATGGACCGCGTATACGGAGGGTTCTGCTTGCCTTCGTCTCTCCGCCAGATACGCAAACGCCCCTCTGGGCCATGGCGATCTGTGAAGAATGGTCGGAGGGATTTGTTCGGCCCATCCTTGGGCCTCACCCCTTCGCGCTGCGCGCTGCGGGGCCCGCCTGCGGCGGTCCAATTTGTTCCGGACAAATTTGTGTTCAGCCCATCCTGGGCTTCACCCCTCCGCTTCGCTCCGGGGCCCGCCTGCGGCGGTCCAATTTCGTTCCGGACGAAATTGTCGAACCCGAGGGTTCTCATACACTTTCATTCACCAGATACGCAAACGCCCCCATGAAGGGGGCGCTCGCGTATCTGGCGGAGAGAGAGGGATTCGAACCCTCGAGAAGGCTATAAACCCTCTACTCCCTTAGCAGGGGAGCCCCTTCAGCCACTCGGGCATCTCTCCGGAAACTGGGACATCGGTCTCTGCGGTGTCGCAGAAGGCCAGCAAGGATAGCCGCAGAGGCGGCGCACGTAAAGCCCTAGTCTTCGGAGGGTGAGTCGTCGACGGTTGTTACAGCCGCCGGGGCTGCTTCCTGGCCACCGGACTGTTCCTGCTGAATGCGCTGATAAATTTCCTCGCGATGCACAGCAACGTCCTTGGGCGCATTGATGCCCAGGCGGACCTGATTACCCTTGGCGCCGAGTACGGTGACCGTCACTTCATCACCAATCATCAGCGTTTCACCGACCCTGCGGGTCAAAATAAGCATTTTCTATCTCCTGATCACGACAGCCCGGAACTTGCATCCTGCGGATCACGCTACCCCTAACGGACCCGTGATATCTGGTATCAGCGACTGCCCCCTGAAAGACCGCTGATGCTCAAAGAATACGCCACCAGCCTGAATAAAACATTCAATCGCAGGCCTCTGCCATCAGTGCCCTGCACATGCCAACTCATACTAGTGAAGCCGGGAGCAGCACGCAATGCTCGGGAAGCATGACTTTCGGCATGTATGGCGCCCCGAACCGCGCAGAAGGACCTGTACCGTACCCCCCGATATCAGCACGATCCGGGGCACCACATTCAAGCGATGAAGCCGCCCCAGGAAGGCGCTTTGAGGTGATACTCAGGGCCTGTGCACCCGCCTTCCGCGGCAGCCTCCAGCGGCTGAATGGAAACGAAATGGAGGTCGACAAAGGCCGACTACCCGAGCTTTTCGCTCACCCAGTCCGCAAGACCGGCAATCGCCGCATCCAGGGCCGGCGAGTCTTCCCCGCCACCCTGGGCCATATCAGCTCGCCCACCGCCCTTGCCACTGATTTGTGCGGCAACATGCGCCACCACCTCACCGGCCTTGATGCTCTGCAATGCCCTGCCCTGCACGCCTGCCACCAGGCTGGCCTTGCCTTCGTGGCCGCTGGCCAGCAGGATCACGCCATCGGAGATGCGTTGCTTGAGTTGATCCATGGCCTCGCGCAATGCCTTGGCCTGCAAGCCGGGAACCCGCGCGGCGACCAGCTTGATACCGCCGATCTCGCGGGCCGTGTCGGCCAGATTGGCGACGGCGGAGCCGGCAGCCTTGCCGCGCATGGATTCAAGCTCCTTCTCTACCGCCTTCTGCCGATCAAACAACTGCGCCAGTCGCCCTACCACTTCATCGGCACTGCTGTTCAGCAGCTCGGCCACCGCGCCCAGCCGCTGTTCCTCGTTGGCGACATGCGCCAGCGCGCCACTGCCTGTCATGGCTTCAAGGCGGCGCACGCCGGAAGCGACCCCGGATTCGCTGGTGATCTTGAACAAGCCGATATCACCGGTTCGGCTGACGTGGGTACCGCCACACAACTCCGTGGAAAATTCACCCAGGCGCAGGACGCGCACCTGATCGCCGTATTTTTCGCCAAACAGCGCCATCGCACCGGATTCGATGGCATCGTCATAGCTCATGTGACGGATGTCGCCGACATGATTGGCGCGAATCTCGTCATTGACCAGCGTCTCGACACGATGCAGCTCTTCCGCGCTCAGCGGCTTGTCATGGGAAAAATCGAAACGCAGCCGATCGGGCGCCACCAGCGAGCCCTTCTGGGTCACATGCGGCCCAAGCACCGAGCGCAAGGCCGCGTGCAGCAGGTGGGTAGCCGTATGGTTGAGCACAATGGCCTGGCGGCGCTCGCCCTCGACCTGTGCACTCAGGGTGTCACCCGCGAGCAGCGGCTTTTCGCCACGCCATGTGCCGATGTGGCCATGAAAGCTGCCGGCCAGCTTCTTCGTGTCATCCACAGCGAAACTGCCGCTGGCAGAAACCAGCACGCCCTGATCGCCGACCTGGCCGCCGGATTCGGCATAGAAAGGGGTGCGATCAAGCACGACAATGCCCTGCTCTCCGTCCGCAAGCGCCTGCACACTGTGGCCGTCGCGGACGATGGCTGCAACTTCCAGGCCGTCGACCGCCAGCCTGTCGTAGCCCAGGAACTCGGTTGCCTGCAGCGACTTCACCAGCTCGGCCGGCATATGCGTGCCCGAGGCGAACTGGCTCGCGGCACGTGCGCGCTGCCGCTGCGCCTGCATGGCCTTCTCGAAGCCATCCATGTCCACTTCCAGACCGCGCTCGCGCGCGATATCCGCGGTCAGATCGACCGGAAAACCGTAGGTGTCGTAGAGGCGAAAGGCATCCTCGCCGGGAATGGTCGACTCGGCCTTTTCCGCCACCTCGTCGAAAAGCTTCATGCCATGCTCCAGGGTTTCACCGAAGCGTATTTCCTCCTGACGCAAAGCCTTCTCCACTGCGCCCCGGGCCTTGGCCAGCTCCGGGTAGGCTTCACCCATTTCGGCGACCAGGGGTGCGACCATTTTCCAGAAGAACTCGCCACGGGTTCCCAGCATCCAGCCATGGCGCAGGGCGCGACGGATGATCCGGCGCAGCACATAGCCGCGACCCTCGTTGGAGGGCAGCACGCCATCGACAATGAGGAAGGCGCAGGCACGGATGTGATCGGCAATCACGCGCAGGGACTTGTGTTCGAGGTCGTCGATGCCGGTGGCCTCGGCGGCAGCCTTGATCAGGCGTTGAAACAGGTCGATCTCGTAGTTCGAATGCACGCCCTGCAAAATGGCCGCCAGGCGCTCCAGACCCATGCCGGTATCGACACACGGTGCCGGCAAGGGCGCCAGCGAGCCATCTGGCTGGCGATCGAACTGCATGAACACCAGATTCCATATCTCGATGAAACGATCGCCGTCCTCGTCGGGCGAGCCCGGGGGGCCACCGGGGATATGCTCACCATGATCGTAGAATATCTCGCTGGACGGGCCACATGGCCCGGTGTCGGCCATCTGCCAGAAATTGTCCGAGGCGTAGGGCGCACCCTTGTTGTCGCCGATGCGGATGATGCGCTCGGCCGGAAGGCCGATTTCATCCAGCCAGATGGCATGGGCCTCATCATCGTCCTGGTAGATCGTCACCAGCAGTCGCTCGGGCGGCAGACCGAATGTCTCGGTAAGCAGCTCCCAGGCCCAGGCAATGGCTTCGCGCTTGAAGTAGTCACCGAAGGACCAGTTGCCCAGCATCTCGAAAAAGGTGTGATGACGGGCGGTATAGCCGACCGAATCAAGGTCGTTGTGCTTGCCTCCAGCGCGCAGGCAGCGCTGCACATCGACGGCCCGCACGTAACCGGGCTTCTCGCTGCCCAGAAACACGTTCTTGAACTGCACCATGCCCGAGTTGGTGAACATCAGGCTCGGATCATTGTGCGGCACGAGGGGCGCCGAGGGCACGACGGTATGTTCGCGCTCGCGGAAAAAATCGATGAAGGTGCGGCGGATTTCAGCTGTTTTCATTGAATGAGGGCGGATTTCGCAAGGAAAGTCGCCTATCGTGCCACAAGCCGCCCTCCTTCAACACTCCGCTCAGCCCCCCGAGTCAGGGGGCGATTCGTGCGCAGCACGAATGGGGGTCTGGAGAAGCATGCCGGGGCCCGGAACTTTGCACAGCAAAATTCTCGGGATAGTCCCACGCAGTAACGCCACAGCCCCCTTAGTAAGGGGGCGATCCGCGCCGCAGGCGCGGATGGGGGTGTGGAGAAGCATGCCGGGGCCCGGAACTTTGCGCAGCAAAGTTTTGGGGATAGCCATGCTCCGCATGGCTATGCGAGAAGCATGCCGGGGCCCGGAACTTTGCGCAGCAAAGTTTTGGGGATAGCCATGCCCCGCATGGCTATCCAGCCACAAGCCGCCCTGCTTCCACACCTCGACCTGCAACCGCGACGCTGGCCGGGCGCGTCGACACTCAGTCGAGCTGGCTGGCCTGGTGGGCGATCTCGGCGGGAAAGCCGCGTCGCACAAGGAACTGGGCGCGCTTGCCACGCTCGGCATAGTCGCTCGCGGCCTGCTCGCCATAGTGCCGTTGCAGCAAGTCATTGGCCAGCTCGGCCCAGTCGGTATCCTGATCCACCTCGGCCAGCGCCGATTCAACCAGGCTGTCATCAAGCCCGTGACTGCGCAGCTCTGCACGAATGCGGACCGGGCCATAGGCATGGGCGACACGACTGCGCACCAGCATCTCGGCAAAGCGCTGATCGCTCTGATAACCCGCCTCGATCAGCTGCTGCAGCGCCTCGCGGATCTCATCGCGATCGAAACCCTTGCGCTCCAGCTTGCTGGCCAGATCCTTGCGTGAGTGCTCACGCCGTGCCAGCAGGGCCAGCGCGCGCTCGTAGGCGCTGTCGCGAGATTTCTTTTTGCCCTGTTGTCGATTCATGCCGTCAACCGGTCAGTTCGAATGGACACGGTTCCTGCATCCGCACGGGACGCGAAACATCATCACGATGCAAAGACAGGATCAGACGCAGGAAACGGCCATCCCGGCCTGAGCCGGGATGGCCGCAGTGAGGGTGCTATCCGGCCCTGCTGCCCAGGCAGTGAGCAAGCCGCAGCGATCAGGCCTCCTCGGCCTCTTTTTCATCCGGCTTCGCATCCGACTCGGCGACGGCTTTTTCAGCGACGCCGACCAGCAACCGCTTGCGCAGCTCCTGATCAATTTCATTGGCGACATCGGGATTGTCTTTCAGGTACTGGCGAATGTTTTCCTTGCCCTGGCCAATCCGCTCGCCGTTGTAGCTGTACCAGGCGCCGGCCTTGTCGATCAGGTTCTGCTCGACGCCCATCTCGATGATCTCGCCTTCCCGGGACGTGCCCTCGCCATAAAGTATTTCAAACTCGGCCTTGCGGAAGGGTGGCGCGACCTTGTTCTTGACCACCTTGACGCGTGTCTGGTTGCCGATGACCTCGTCGCCCTTCTTGACCGCACCGATGCGACGGATATCCAGGCGTACCGATGCATAGAACTTCAGCGCATTGCCGCCCGTTGTCGTTTCCGGGCTACCGAACATGACGCCGATCTTCATGCGGATCTGGTTGATGAAGATCACCATGCACCCGGACTTCTTGATGTTGGAGGTCAGCTTGCGCAAGGCCTGGCTCATGAGGCGCGCCTGCAGTCCGACATGGGAATCGCCCATCTCGCCCTCGATCTCGGCCTTGGGCGTCAAGGCGGCCACCGAATCGACCACCACCATGTCCACGGCATTGGAGCGCACCAGCATGTCGGCAATTTCCAGTGCCTGCTCGCCCGTGTCGGGCTGGCTCACCAGCAGGTCGTCAACGTTGACCCCCAGCTTGGCCGCGTAGCCCGGGTCCAGGGCATGCTCGGCATCGATGAAGGCGGCGGTGCCGCCCTTGCGCTGGCAATCGGCGATGACCTGCAGGGTCATCGTGGTCTTGCCGGACGATTCAGGCCCGTAGATCTCGACCACGCGCCCGCGCGGCAGACCACCCACACCGAGGGCGATATCCAGTCCCAGGGAGCCGGTGGAAATGGTGTCGACGGCAACTTCGGTATGGTCGCCCATGCGCATCACGGCGCCCTTGCCGAACTGTTTCTCGATCTGGCTCAGCGCGGAGCTGAGTGCCCGGCGTTTGTTGTCATCCATCTTGGTTTCCTCGGGTCTGGCGATTGTCATCGTTGCAAGCATGCAGCGCGTGCGTCTCATGCGCTGCGACAAATTCATTATTCCACAGACCGGGATCACCACCCCATCGGTGCTGACCGACTCAGTCTGTAAGGATTGTCCTAATACCTTCGAAGGCGCGTGCCACCGTCTGCCGGCGCACCTCGTCGCGATTGCCGTCGAAATGGCACAGCGCACTGTGCGCGTAACCACCGCGCCGCTTCCAGCCCAGCCACACCGTACCCACGGGCTTGTCCTCGGTGCCGCCACCTGGTCCGGCAATGCCGGTCACGGCCACCGCCACACTGGAGCCGAAGCGCGCCAGGGCGCCGGAAACCATTTCGGTCACGGTCTCCTGGCTGACGGCGCCGTACTGTTCCAGCGTTTGCGGCTGCACCCCCAGCAATGCCTCCTTGGCCTGGTAGCTGTAGGCGACCACGCCACCTTCGAACCACCCCGAGCTGCCGGGGATGTCCGTCAGAAGCTTGGCAATCCAGCCTCCGGTGCATGACTCGGCCGTCACCAGCCGACTATGAGTGGCCTTGACGATCTCCGATGTTTCCAGGGCCAGGCGATGCAGATCATCCATGTGACGGTACCGGGCCGGCGACGTTGCGCAAATCCTTGGGCAAGGCAAAAACGATCGACTCGGGTTCCCCGTCGAGCTGGCACACGCTGTCCGCGCCGTGGCTGCGCAGGTGATCGAGTACATCGCGCACGAGCTGCTCGGGAGCCGAGGCACCGGCGGTCAAGCCTACCCGTGCAACGCCTTCCAGCCAGGCATCCTCGATGCACTCCGGTCCATCCACAAGCCAGGCCGGCACGCCCTGCTTGGCAGCCAGTTCGCGCAGGCGATTGGAGTTGGAACTGTTGTGCGAGCCCACCACAAGGACCACATCCACCTGGTCAGCCAGGCGGCGCACGGCGTCCTGGCGGTTCTGGGTGGCATAGCAGATATCGTCCTTGCGCGGCCCCTGGATGTCCGGGAAGCGCTGGCGCAGGGCCTCGATGATGGCCTTGGTGTCATCCACCGACAGGGTGGTCTGGGTCACGTAGGCCAGCTTGTCGGGCTGGCGTGGCGTCAGCTGCGACACCTGCTCGATACGCTCGACCAGATGGATGCTGCCGCCATTACCTGTCCGCCATTGCCCCATGGTGCCCTCGACCTCCGGGTGGCCGGCATGCCCGATCAGCACCACATCAAATCCGCCACGCCCCAGGCGCGAGACTTCCATGTGCACCTTGGTTACCAGCGGACAGGTGGCGTCGTAGACCGTGAGTTCACGTTTGAGAGCCTCGGCACGAACCGCCTGCGACACGCCGTGGGCACTGAAGATGACCGTGGCGCCATCGGGCACCTCTTCCAGTTCATCGACAAAGACCGCACCGCGCTCCTTCAGGCCTTCGACCACATAGCGATTGTGCACCACCTCGTGACGCACGTAGATCGGCGCACCGAAAGCCTCCAGTGCACGCTCGACAATGGCGATGGCGCGGTCGACACCGGCACAGAATCCGCGGGGGTTGGCAAGAAGTACTTCCATGGTCGAATTATCGCACGTCGGGATCCCTGGCCGGAGCCAGAAAGCTGAACAGGATCAGTGCTACGGCCCCCACGCAAACCGCCGAATCGGCCACGTTGAAGGCCGGGTAGGCCCAGTCGCCGAAGTACACCAGGATGAAGTCGGTGACGTGGCCCAGGCGAATGCGGTCAATGACATTGC
Organism: uncultured Gammaproteobacteria bacterium; assembly: GCA_963800395.1. Lineage (GTDB taxonomy): Bacteria > Pseudomonadota > Gammaproteobacteria > Xanthomonadales > Rhodanobacteraceae > DASSBG01. The sequence goes on along the minus strand of CAWDBD010000016.1, from coordinate 7,701 downwards.
CCAGGGCGCCACCCAGCACCAGAGCCAGCGGCACGGCGGTGCGCCAGTCACCGGCCCGCGTGCGCTTCAGCCACACCAGCAGCACTGCAGTGATGGCCAGCGCCAGCAGCGTGAACAACCAGCGCTGCCAGCCGCCGCTATTGGCCAGAAAGCTGAATGCCGCCCCGTTGTTGAAGGCCAGGGTCCAGTAGAAGAACCCGGGTATCACGGCCAGCTTCTGCCCGGGATCGAGCGTGGCCAGCACCCAGGCCTTGCTCAGCTGATCCAGCACGATGACCAGCGCGCTCAGCCAGAGCCAGGGCCAGGCACCGAGTTGACTCGACTTCATGCGCAACTCCCTTTTTCTTGCGCGCGCCAGGAGGAGGCGGGCCGGCGCCGGCCAACAATACTCAGAACCATTGCCGCTGCTCCGGCGAGCCCTCGATGTTGCCGATGCAGCGGCCGCACAATTGCGGATGCTCGGCATGACTGCCTACATCGGCACGACGATGCCAGCAGCGTACGCACTTCTCATGCTCGGTGGCCTGCGCCAGCACCCAGGCCTCAACGCCTTCCAGCTCCAGCCGAACGGCCTGCTCCGGCCTGTCGGTCAATGGCGCAAGTACGAGCTCCGAGGTGATGAACAGAAAGCGCAGTTCGTCGGCAGCGTCCGAGTAGCGCTGCAGCAGCTCGTCGTCGACATACAAGGTCACCTCGGCCTGCAGGGACGAACCGATGTCGTTGCCCTGTCGCATCTCTTCCAGCACACGCGCCGTTGCGCTGCGCAGGGCCAGCAGTCCGTTCCACCAGCTGCGCCGGGCGTCACTGCCCTGGTTCGATTCGAGTTCTTGGTACCAGGTCTCGAACAGCACGCTTGCATCGCGCTCACCCGGCAGCAGCTGCCAGATTTCCTCGGCGGTAAAGGCCAGGATCGGCCCCATCCAGCGCACCATGGCCTCGGTGATGTGGTACATCGCGCTCTGTGCGCTTCGTCGCCCATGACTGCCTGCCGGCATGGTGTACAGACGATCCTTGATGATGTCCAGGAACAGCGCACCCATTTCGTTGCTGCAAAAGTTCTGGATGCTTTGTGCCACCTGGGAAAAGTCCTGGCGGTCGTAGGCTGCCGTGACCACGGCTTGCACGTCGCACGCCTCCTGGATGGCCCACTGGTCCAGCGGCAGGCACTCTGCCACCGGCAGCAGGTCCGTCGCCGGATTGAAATCGTACAGGTTGCCAAGCAGAAACTTGCCGGTATTGCGGATGCGCCTGTAGCTGTCGGATACGCGTTTGAGGATGGTTTCCGACACCGACATCTCGTTGCGATAGTCGGCCGCAGCGACCCACAAGCGAAGGACATCGGCGCCCAGGGTGTCCATCACCTTCTGCGGTGCTACCACGTTGCCCACTGACTTGGACATCTTGCGGCCATCAGCATCGACGGCAAAACCGTGTGTCAGCACCCGCTGATATGGCGCGCGGTTGTGCATGGCCACCGAAGTCAGCAAGGACGACTGGAACCATCCGCGGTGCTGATCCGATCCCTCCAGGTACATCACCGTACGGCTGTCGGCATCGCCCTGCTGCAGCGCCTTGCGCTTGTCCAGCACCGCGTAGTGCGTAACTCCCGAATCAAACCAGACATCCAGCACGTCGGTGACCTTCTCGTAGTCGTCGGCCTCGGCGCCCAGCAGTTCGGCAGGATCCAGCGCCTCCCAGGCCTCGATACCCCCCTCGGCCACCCGTTCGGCCACCTGCTCCAGCAGCTCGACGCTGCGCGGATGTGGTTCATGCGTAGCCTTGTGCACGAACAGCGCAATCGGCACGCCCCAGACGCGCTGACGACTGATACACCAGTCCGGACGCCCCTCGACCATGCCCGCGATGCGCTCGCGCCCCCAGGACGGAATCCACTCCACCGTGTCGATGGCGCTCAGCGCGTGCTCGCGCAGCTGCTCCTTGTGCATGCTGATGAACCACTGCGGCGTGGCGCGAAAGGCAACCGGTGTCTTGTGCCGCCAGCAATGCGGATAGCTGTGCTCGATTTCCTCGAAGGCCAGCAGATGACCATTGCCACGCAGCATGTCGACCAGCACGTCATTGGCCTTCCAGATGTGCTGACCTTCCACCAGGGGCGTCCCGGGCAGATACACGCCGCGTGCATCGACCGGGTTCAGCACGTTGGCCGGAAACTTGTCCACCAGGCCGTATGCACGACCCACCGCAAAATCCTCGGCACCGTGACCCGGCGCGGTATGCACGGCGCCGGTACCATCCTCGGCCGACACATGCTCACCCAGGATGACCGGCAGCTGGCGCTCGGCATACAGCGGGTGCTGCAACTGCAACTTCTCCAGCCGGGCGCCCTTTGCATGTCCGAGAACCTCAGCCTCATCCAGGCCGTATCGGGCCGCGACCGTGTCCGCCAAGGCAGCGGCTACCACCAGCAGCAGGCGCTGCCCGTCGCGCGCCGGGCCTTCAATCAGCGCATAGTCGAGATCAGCACCCAGGGAAACCGCCAGGCTCGCCGGCAGGGTCCATGGCGTGGTGGTCCAGATCGGCATGGCCACAATGGCGTCGCCGGCATCCACATCGAATACCCCGGCCATGGCCCGCGGATCGATCGCGTCGTAGGCGACATCGACCGCCGGGGACCGCTTGTCCTGATATTCGATCTCTGCCTCCGCCAGTGCGGAGCCGCAATCAAAACACCAATGCACCGGCTTGAAGCCGCGGCTCACATGGCCCTGTTTCATGATCTGCGCCAGGGCGCGCAGCATGTCGGCCTCGTAGCTGGCATCGAGCGTCTGGTAGGGATGTTGCCAGTCGCCCAGGACCCCCAGGCGCTTGAAGTCGGACCGTTGCTGGTCTATCTGCGCCAGCGCGTATTCGCGGCATTTGGCGCGGAAAGCGGCGCGATCAAGCTTGTCGCCAGCCTTGCCGTGCTTCTTCTCGACGGCAATCTCGATCGGCAGGCCATGGCAGTCCCAGCCCGGGATATAGGGTGCGCGAAAACCTGCGAGAAGGCGCGACTTGACCACGATGTCCTTGAGAATCTTGTTGACCGCATGCCCGATATGGATGGCGCCATTGGCATACGGCGGCCCGTCGTGCAGCACGAACAGGTGCTTGCGATCGGCGGTGCGCTCCTGGATCTGACGGTAGCGCCCGGCCTTTTCCCATTCGGCCAGCCAGGCCGGCTCGCGCTTGGGCAGGTTGCCGCGCATGGGAAACTCGGTTTGCGGCAGATTGATGGTGTCTTTGTATTCTTTGCCCATGGAATAAGGTCTGCTTCTGTTTGTGTGAAATCAGGTTGAGGACGTGGCGAGAATGCGCCGTGCGGCGGCGGCATCGCGATCCATCTGCGCGACCAGCAGGTCGATATCATCGAACTTTTCCTCGTCGCGCAGATGGGCAACAAATTCTACGCGAATGCGTTGCCCGTAAATATCACGGTCGAAGTCAAACAGGTGCGCTTCCAGCAGCGGCTCAACCACTTCGTTGACAGTCGGACGCTTGCCCAGACTGGCCACACCCAGGTGGGTTGTGGCATCACCTTCGACCAGTCACCCGCACCGCAAAAATGCCCAGTACCGGACTGACCCGCCGACCCAGCCACAGATTGGCGGTGGGGTAGCCCAGTTTTCGACCCAGTTTGTTGCCATGCGCCACTCGGCCGCTGATGGAAAATCCTCGCCCGAGCAAGCGTGCGGCATCATCAAAACGGCCTTCGCCCAGGCTGGCACGAATCGCCGACGAGGACACCCGCTCGTCGTCCAGCAGCACCGGCGGCATTTTCACGGCCTCGAAGCCCAGGTCACGCCCCATGCGCTCCAGCAGGGCGAAGTCGCCCTGGCGCTTGTGGCCGAAATGAAAATTCGCGCCGACATGAATCTCGCGCACGGCCAGCCGTTCCACCAGCAGCCGGCGCACGAAATCCTCGGCGCTCATGGCGGCCAGCGCCGCATTGAAACGCAGCATCAGCACGCGCTGCATGCCGGCATCCAGCAAGCCGGCGACCTTTTCCCGTCGCGATGCCAGTCGCGGCAACTCATGGCGGGCGAAAAATGCCCGTGGCAACGGCTCAAAACTTACCGCAGCTGGCACGCAGCCGAGCTCTTTCGCGCGCTCGCACACGCGTTGCAGCAAGGCCTGATGCCCCAGATGCAGCCCATCGAACGCACCCACGGTCACGACGCTGCCTGACGGCGCCAGGCAAGCGCCCGCAATATCCCGAAAAACCCTCATCACGGCAGTATAACGGCTGCGCTGCGCTGCACAATGCGCATCCGTCCGGTTGCGAAGTCGATTCAGGCGAATCTAGTACAACCGGTCCCTGGCATCGCGCTGCACCACTTCCTCGACCTCGTCCAGTCGGTCAGCCAGGCGTCCGTGGTGCTTCATGGTCTCAGCCAGGCTGGGCAGGTGTCCGGTCTCCGGCCAGGCCTGCGGCTGCCACAGGTGCGAGCGGATGATGCACTTGGCGCAGTGGAAGAACGCGCGCCGCACCTCGATCACGATCGCCAGCTCGGGCACCTTGCGCTGGTGCGCCATGCGGTCGAGCAGCGCCCGGTCACGCACGATCGACGCGCGGCCGCTGATGCGCAGGGTCTCGCGCTTGCCCGGCACCAGCACGATCAGGCCGATGCGGTCATCCTCGAGCAGATTGCACATCGAGTCGGCGCGATGGTTGCCGGGCCGCTCCGGTACTGCCAAGGTGTGCCGGTCCAGTACCTGCACGAACCCGGCCGGATCACCTTTCGGTGAGAGGTCCACGGCACCGTCTGCGCTGGTGGTGGCCAGCACCACGAACGGCGAGGCGCCGATGAAACGCGCACAATATTCGTCCACCTGATTGATGACCTTGTTGGCCACGAAGCGCGAGGGCGGCTTGATAATCTCGCGCAGCCGCTCGCGCGTGGTGATGGTCTCCTCAAATCGCTTGTTCATGCTCACTCCTCGCGCACCCGGGAACGACCCGTTGTCGTCATCCCGGCCTTGAGCCGGGATCCAGTGACTTTGAACGCATTGCGGCATCCGCAAATCACTGGATTGACTGGCCGCTCCCGGCGGCCTGCCCTCCGGGCCATCGGCTTGGCCGATGTTTGCTACGGCTCCTGCCTCCGCTATTCGGGTTCTGCGCTGGGGCGCAAGCCCGGAATAACGGCGACGGAGACGCCAGTGATCAGTGGTCAAAACGCCTGGACGTCTATCTGTGCCTGCATCGGCACGCCCTGCTCCACGCTGTCGCGGATCGGCGAGTGGCGCAGGCCCTTGCGCACCAGTCCCTCCAGCACCTCGCCGCTGGCCGCGCCGGCGATGCGCACATCAATGCGCAGTGCGCCCAGACCCGGACGCACGTCCCCGCCCAGGCCGAACATGCCGTGCAGGTCCACGTCGGCCTCGACGTCAGCTTCAAGCCGGGTCAGGGGCACGCCCTGGAGCGCGGCGTAGGCGTTGGTGGTGGCCAGGACGCAGTGAGCCACCGCATGCATCAGCATTTCCGGCGGCGCCGCAGCACTGTCGGACGCGCCGAATTCGCGCGGCTCGTCGCCGCCTATCGCGTGCCTGCGTTCGGGATGATCTTGCGTCTCGCCGTCGATGCGGTAGGCGCCAGTCCGGGTAACTCCACGAGCGCCCGACTCCCATGCAGTGCTGGTGGCGAATGTGACCTTGCCGCCTTGCGGATGTGTCTCGAGCAGCTTGGCAAGGCCACCCAGGATCGAGGTATCGAGCCCGTTGACGACGGCGCGGGTGGGCTGTGGTTTGGTCATGTCGTTCTCCTCGGCTTTGGTCTTGCGCACGATGCGTGCGGTGCACACCAAGCATTGCGCTTGAGAGCCACGCGCATAAGCGCCAAAATCGTCAATACCAGTCCGTATGCGTCAAGAGGTAGTCATGACCGCCCCACACTCACCCCTGCACGTCAGCCTGGTGGCGACGCCCGATGCCCAGGTCTCGCCTCTCAGCGGGCTGTACGAGACCTTCGGCGCATTCGGGCTGCTGGCCGACATCGAGCCGGGCGTCCCGGCCAAGCCGTTCCGGGTCGAGATCGTGGCGCCCGACGACACGCCATTGCATGGCGCCAGCGGACTGCCGCTGGGCGTGCATCGAACCTGTCTCGACATCAAACGCACCGACATCGTGATCGTGCCACTGATGATGGTCAACGGTCTGGAATGGCAACCTGGCCGCTACCCCGCGCTGGTCGACTGGCTACGGCGCATGCATGCGGCTGGCGCCAGCCTGTGCTCGGCCTGTACCGGCGTGCTGCTGCTGGCCGAGACCGGCCTGCTGGACGGTCGCGAGGCCACCCTGCACTGGGCCTTCGGCGCGACCTTCAGGCGCAACTTTCCGAGGGTGAAACTGCGCACCGAAGAAGTGCTGATCACCGCCGGCGAGCGCAAGGAATTGGTCATGACCGGCGGGGTGATGTCATGGCACGACCTGGCCCTGCACCTGATCGCGCGGCACGTCGGACCCAGCGCCGCACAGTCCATGGCCAGGCTGCTGATGCTGCAGTGGCACGGTGACGGCCAGGCGCCGTATACCATGTTCACGCCGGCCATGGACCATGGCGATGCGCTGATCCGGCATCTGCAGGCATGGATCGCGGGCCACTTTGCCGAGCCAGACCCGGTAGCGAATCTGGTGCAACAGGCGAGCGTGCCGCGGCGCAGCCTGGAACGGCGCTTCGCACGCGCTACCGGGCTGACGCCGCTGGCCTACGTGCAGCAGTTCCGCATCGAGCAGGCCAAGCGCCAGCTCGAACGTACCTGCACCGCGGTCGAGGATATCAGTGTGGCGGTGGGTTACGAGAACGCGTCATTTTTCCGCCGCGTGTTCAAGCGCCACACCCGCATGACCCCCGGCGCCTACCGCCGCCGCTTCACCATGCACGGCATCAACGAATCACCGTAGCCCGGCAGCCCATACGCGCCGCAGGTCACCGTTTTCAGGGCTTGGCAACCTGGAACGTCGACGCCACCTCGAAGGTATCGCCGAGAAACTCCACGGGCTTGTCGGTCTTGAGCTTTCTGCCGAGTTGGCCATCCTCCACCTTCACGCCAAGCGGCTTGAGCTTGCCCAGAACACTCATGCCGCTGCGCTTCAGTGCCGGATGCGAGACCTCGCAGCCAACCACGGCCATGTCCTTCAGTCGCAGCTTGACCACCAGGGCTGCGCCCAGGCGGTCCAATTGGGCCGCCACCACCGGATCCTGCGTACCGCTGGCATCCTTCTCGCTGAAAACCAGTTCAACGACATCATCGCCCATGTACGGTTCGTCCTGCCTGGCTAGAACGTGGCTCAGCTTCGCCACCTTGCCGTTGGCAGTAATGGTCCCGCTGACGGAGTCCGATGCCCAGGCAGCCGGGAACCAGAACAGCAATGAAACCAGTACGATCCAGACTGCTTCCCTCAGCTTCTGATGTGTCATGTCAAACCTCCCTTGGTGCATGCTGCGGTCTTCATCATGCCCCGAAATCAGCATCCAGTCGACTGTGTGGACTCGCACAGGCCGCTCTTGCCCCTGCAACAAGGCAGCTGAAAGCATGTGAAACGCATGAAATCGTCCGCCGACAGGGGGCAACAAGATCGAGCTGCTGGATACATGCTTGCGCCGGGCAACGTGGATGCGCTGCACAGTGGAGCTTCACATGACGCGAGTACATGCAAGGCCGCCTGGCCTGACGAATGCCTTACTCGGCGCGCAGATCCCGC
>CAWDBD010000015.1:0-80465 GCA_963800395.1 uncultured Gammaproteobacteria bacterium | reverse complement strand
TCATCAATGGGATGTTGCTGGCCTTGCTGTTGCGGCGGCTGGGCGTTCTTGTGTATTCGAACCGCGGCCATACCGACCCCCGCAACAGCAACACCATGCTGCGCCTCAACCTGGCGGCCATGCTTGGCGCCGGCTTCTGGCTGCTGCATCCGCTGCTGGTCTCCACCACGCTCTACATCGTCCAGCGCGAGGCCATGCTATCGGCCACCTTTGTGTTGCTGGGCCTGCTGGCCTGGCTGCAGGGCCGGCAAGAGCTCCTTGCGGGGCACCGACTTTCGGGGCTGGTGTGGCTGCTGCTGGGCCTCGGCGCATGCACCGCGCTGGCCATGCTGAGCAAGGGTAACGGCGTCCTGCTGCCGGCCTTGGCGCTGGTTCTCGAATACACGGCATTGCGCGCCCCCCCCGCTCGTGGGGAAAAACCGAGAGGGGAGCGCATCTATCGCCGCGCCATGCTGTTGCTGGCCTGGCTGCCGGCCGGCCCTGTTGCACTGTACTTCCTGCACGCGGGCTGGTCGGGCATGGCACAAGGCATCAACTCCATCCGCCCATGGACCTTGGGCCAGCGGCTGCTGACCGAGCCGCGCATCATGCTCGACTATCTCGGCCTGCTGTGGATGCCGCGCCCCTTCACCCCGGGCCTTTTCAATGACTTCATCCAGGTGTCGACGTCCCTGCTACACCCCCTCACGACCTTGCCCGCTCTGCTGGGCGTGATCGGTCTGATTGCCGGCGCCAGCATCATGCGCCGGCGCTGGCCCGCGCTGGCCGCGGCGGTGCTGTTCTACTTTGTCGGCCAGAGCCTCGAATCAAGCACCGTTGCATTGGAGCTTTTCTACGAACACCGCAACTATCTGCCCGCCCTGCTGATGTTCTGGCCGCTGGCCCTTTGGTTGTGCGGCCTCCCCAACAGCACCCGTCGCGAGACCGACCCACCACCCGCCACCGCCAGCGCGAATGGTGGCATCGATACTCCCGCCCCCGCTCGCGGGCGGTGGCTTTCCTCCGGAAACAGGCCCGTCTCACCGCGCTTTGCAAGCCATGCCAAACTCCTGTTCGCTGCATTGCTCCTCGTCGCCCTCGCCTTGATGACCCATGCCCGCGCCGGTCTGTGGGGCAATCAGCGCGACCAGGCCTTGTTGTGGGCGCACCTCAATCCGGGTTCCCCACGCGCACAGGCCCTTGCCGGCCAGGCCGAAATGGCCGCAGGCTATCCGCAACTTGCGGTCACGCGATTGAAAGGCGCATTGGCTGCAGCCCCCAACGAACCGCAACTGGCGTTCAATCTGATGGCCGCCGAATGCAGCCTGGGCCAGATCGACCCGGCCACACTTGAGGCCGCCCAGGACTCGCTGCACTCGGCCATCAAGATAGGCGCCCTGCTCACACACTGGTTTGAGGGCAACATCGACAATGCCGCCAAGCCAGCATGCCCGCAAATGTCCCTTGATACGCTGACCTACCTGCTGCATGGCGTTGAAGCCAATCCGCACCTGATGGCCAGGCCAGGGCGTCGCCAGGATGTCGACTACCTGCTGGGGCGCATTGCACTGGCGCGCGGCGATGGTGAAACCGCACTCCAACAGTTCAACTACGCACTGGATCAACAAGTGCGTACGTCCGCAGCCTTGCAGCAGGCCGCGCTGCTCGGGTCACATGGTTTCCCGGCTTTGGGCCTCGCGCACCTCGACCACTACGACACCATCAAGTCACGCATCGAGCGCCCCGAAACCGGCATGCCACGCATCCATGCCTGGGTGCTGAAACAGGAAAACTACTGGCCACACGAGCTGAAACGTCTGCGCCAGACGCTTGCCGATGATGCACAGCACAAGGCCGCCGTTGCGCCGCCATCTCCCAACACCTAACCTGCATCGATGAATTTTCTCCACCGTATCCGCAACCCCGGGCGCTGGCTGCTGCTAGCGATGTTTCTGGTCACCACGGCCGCGTATTGGCCGGGACTGTCCGGTAGCTGGCTGTTTGATGACTACCCGAACATTGTCGACAACGAAGGTGTGCAGCCTGACAGCGCCAGTGTGGGTGACCTGGTGGGCGCCGCGTTGTCCTCCCCGTCCAGCCGCTTCAAGCGGCCCCTGGCGTCACTGAGCTTTGCCGCCAATTACCTGGCCGGCGGCCTGGATCCGTGGGGCTGGAAGCTGCTCAACCTGCTCATCCATCTGCTGAATGGCCTGCTGGTGTATTTCCTGGCCTGGGGTTTGTTGACTTCCCCCCATGCTCGCGGCGGGCGACCGAGAGGTGAGCGAGCGAAGTTGACCGCAGCCCTGATCGCCGGCGCCTGGATGCTGCTGCCCATCAACCTTACCGGCGTGCTCTACGTCGTCCAGCGCATGGAAAGCCTGGCCAACCTGTTCGTGCTGCTGGGCCTGGTGGGTTATGTCATCGGACGCCAGCGCATGTTGCGTTCCGACCCTGGAAGATCAGGACTGGTCGTCTGCGTTGCCAGCCTGATTGTTCCCACCATTCTCGGCCTCACCGCCAAGGAAACAGCGATCATGCTGCCGCTGTATGCCTTTCTGATCGAATGGATCGCCTTCGGGTTTCAGGGCAATAGCGGGGAACCACGAATTCAATCCTCTGCCACTGTTGGCGGGGAGAGCGCCAGCGAGGGATACCCAGGGCGCCCGACCGACTGGCGCGTAGTCGGCGTGTTTGTGGTGATCCTGGCCCTGCCGCTCATCGTGGGCCTGATGTGGATAGTCCCGAACGTGCTGAACCCTGGCACCTGGGCTCCGCGTGACTTCACGCTGGCCACCCGCCTGATGAGCGAATCACGCATTGTGGTGGACTACATCGCATGGACGCTGTTGCCGCTGCCGCAATGGCTGAGCTTCTATCACGACAACTTCCACATCTCGACCGGCCTGCTGTCGCCCTGGACAACCCTGACCAGCATCGTGACACTGATCGGCATGGTGGCTGCCGTGTTCTGGTTTCGCCGGCGGCAGCCGCTGGTGTCCCTGGGCATCGCCCTGTTCCTCGGCTGCCAGTTGCTGACCGGCACCATCCTGCCACTGGAACTGATCTACGAGCACCGCAACTACTTTGCCAGCTTCGGCCTGATGCTGGCCCTGATCCCGCTCCTGGCCGCACCCTCATCCAACGCTCAATCTGCATCGGACTCCCTGCCATTCTCCTTGGCACGAGGCGCCCTGCTGGCATCGCTCTTCTTGTGGTGGGGCGCATTGACCCTGGCCACCGCCATTGCCTGGGGCAATCCGCTGCGTCTGGCCGAAGACCTGGCCGTGCGCGCACCCGATTCACCCCGCGCACTGTACGAGCTGGGCCGCACCTACATCATCTATTCCCACTACGACCCCGATTCGCCCTTTACTCCGAAGGTTTATGCGCCACTCGAACAAGCCGCAACACTTCCCGATTCCTCCATTCTTCCCGAACAGGCGCTGATTTTCTTCAACGCCCGCATGCATCGGCCCATCAAGGACACCTGGTGGAGCAGCCTGATCGCAAAACTCAAAGCCGATCCGCCGGATGTGCAGGACACCAGTTCACTGCTCGCCCTGACCAAGTGCGTACGCAGCGGTTCGTGCAAACTGCCGCCCGATCGGATGCTGAATGCATATTTTGCGGCACTGTCACACCCGCACCCCGAGGCACGCCTGCTGGCCGGCTATGGCGACTACGCGTGGAACGTGCTCAACGACCACCAACTGGGCCTGCGCGCCAGCCGCGACGCGGTCAAGGCGGAACCTGCCGAGCCGGCTTACCACATCACCCTGGCACGCATGTATCTGGTCCTTGGGCAGCGCGAGAACGCACAGCAACAGATCGACGAGCTGAAACGCCTCAATTACGGCGGCCGCCTGAACGGCAGCATCGCCAAGTTGCAAACGGCACTCAAGCAGTAAACAGCAGCGTCAGATGCCACTACATCTGGTCCGGCATGTGCCGGGACGGCCAAATGTGGGCGCGGCCTCACACCCGACCTGAAACCATCCCGGCCCCGGCACCCCGGATCAATGAAAGACAGCAATCATGCCGTGGCTGAACGGGGTGTATTGCGGTGCCGTATGCTCGTTGTACATGCGACATTCGTTAGGCGACAGGCGGTGATTCCGATCCCAGTCCGCCTCGGCGAAATGCATGCGCAAGTCAACCATGTCCAGCGGCAGTTCCGAGCGGCTGAGCTGGCCGTCGTGATTGCGATCCAGGCGAGTGAACACATACACCTTTCCCAATTTGCGGGTGCCTTTGATCGGCGCCAGGTAATAGGTGCTTTCCGGCTGCAGGCGTGGTTGCGCCGGAGCGATCTGGTCGCTGGCGCTGGTTGCAGGCAGCGTGCTGGTGGCAGCCTGCGTGCTGCCGCAGGCGAAAGCCAGCATGGCCGTTGCCGCAATGAAATGAAGCTTGATAGTTCTCATGGCCGTTCTCCTCTGTTACGCGGTATGGATCCGCGCAGGAACGGCCACTTTTTAATGTCGACACCGTGAGGTGCCACATCCGATTTGTTCCACAGAGCTGGCGCATTCCTGTGTGAATCGGCTACGCAAGCCAATCGCTGCCTGCGCGACACCCACAATACGCCGCCCCCACGGCCAATACAATAGATTGAAGCAACACCAGTGGAATCTGGCGATTCGCTCGCAGATCGCAAGAATCAAGGCACCCGCCAGTGGTCGCTACAAGGCGGCGCGACCCCGACCACCGAACCAGCATCGCATTTGGCAAAGCCCTGTCATTTCATTCCCCACGCGCCGGAATCGCGAACCGGCAGCTGGCCCATCGAAGTTTGTCTCCAAGCAAACTGCGAACCCGGCGGCCTCGAAAGCGGCCGGCTGCTGCTTGCCTCCGAGCAAATTGACCCAAAGGAAGGCTCACCGGCAGCAACGTGCCTGATGCCTTTCCGACCACCAGAGGTCGCAATTTCCAACACCGGAATTAGGAATAAGGAATCCCGGACGCCATGCATCCCTCAGCCACCACGACTCAGGCTACCGTCGACGTCACGCTGCTTGCCAGACCTCCCCAAAGGCCATCAGATTCCATGCATAATTGAAGCCCAGCGAGCTACCGGGTGGGGCCATGCAATCGAAGGTCTGGCTGGCGCCATGCAACCGGGGGCCGGAGGTGCAGTTTCTCCTCGCTTAGAAATTTTCCACTCTTGAACGGCATGCTTCCTGCCCGACACAGAATTTTCTTGCGCATCCCAGTATGTGAACCGGACGATAAAATGGAAGCAATTTAGCCGTGATCTATACTCCGCCGAATGAATCTATCAGCGTATTTGAGAATTTGGTGCTTGCAGGAGGCTACTTGCTCAATTTCGGATATTCCGTGTTGAGCGCCAGCATCACTGCAGCAGCCAGAATGAGTGACCTGAATAGCGTCTCTCTCGCAGCCCTGATCCCGCTGGCGGCTCACGCCAGTGAGTGATTCATTCCTGATCTTCGGCGCTCCGGCCATCGGCGATGAGGAAATCGCCGAGGTCGAGGCCTGCCTGCGTTCGGGCTGGCTGGGTACCGGGCCTCGCGTGGCGCGTTTCGAGCAGGATTTTGCGGCCTACAAGGGCATCGATCCCGGTCGGGTCGCTGCAGTCAATTCCTGCACCGCGGCTTTGCATGTGAGCATGGTCGCTGCCGGCCTCGAGCCAGGCAGCGAGGTCATCACCACGCCGCTGACCTTCTGCGCCACAGCCAACGCCATCATCCATGCCGGCCTCACACCAGTAATGGCCGATGTCGATCCGGCCACGCAGAACATCGACCCGCAAGCCATCGAAGCGGCCATTACGCCTCGCACAGGGGCCATCCTGCCCGTTCACTTTGCCGGCCGCCCTTGCGACATGGACGCCATTCTGGCAATCGCGCGCAAGCACCAGCTGCTTGTGATCGAGGATTGCGCACATGCCATCGAAACCGAATACCACGGCCACAAGGCCGGTACCTTCGGCGATTTCGGCTGCTTCAGCTTCTATATCACCAAGAACGTGGTCACCGGCGAGGGCGGCATGATCATCGGTCGCGACGCCGAACACATCGCTCGTGCCAGGATGCTGGCGCTGCACGGCATGAGCAAGGATGCCTGGCACCGCTTCGGCGACGCCGGCTACAGGCACTACCAGGTCCTGGAGGCCGGCTACAAGTACAACATGATGGATATACAGGCCGCGCTCGGCATCCATCAGCTCGCCCGCGTGGAGGACAACTGGCTGCGCCGGCGCGAAATCTGGGATCAATATTCGCGGGCATTTGCCGACCTGCCCGTTCGCTTGCCCGCCCCTGCCGAGCCTGATACCCGGCACGGCCTGCACCTGTTCACCATCGGCATCGAAGAGAGCCGCAGCGGCATCAGCCGAGACGCCTTTCTTGATGCCATGAACCGGATTGGCATCGGCACCGGCGTGCACTACTTGTCCATCCCGGAGCACCCGTACTACCAGCAACGCTTCGGCTGGCAGCCCGAACATTACCCTCATGCGATGCGAGCCGGGCGCCAGACCGTGAGCCTGCCCCTGTCGCCGGGCCTCGACGATGCCGACACCGATCGCGTGATAGACGGGGTGCGATCCATCATCCGGGAACAGCGTCTTTAGGTGTGATCTCTCAGTAGGTTGTTCATCCGGGGCCAACCCGGAAGAATAGAGGTGCAAACCAAACCACACTGGTTACCGGCCTGCGCCGGGATGACGGGCTGTGCCCCAGGGATCACCCTTTGCACTCGGCGCGATCTTCAACGCCCCGGGATTGCCAATTTGCACCCGCCAATCTCCTCGCCCAGAACTTGCATCCCCCCAAGCACTATGGCGCAATGCACACTGGGGAGGCCGGGCAGTATCATGTGCTGACGAGATCCCTCCATGCCGATCCCGACGCAGAGAGCACCGTGCCACACAAGATCATCCGCAACCCATCCGACCTGGCCATCAATGGCGCGCCACCGGCATTCTATGAGCCGCTGCACGTCGGACGGCCCAACATCGGCGATCGCGACGCCTTCCTGCAGCGCGTCAATCAGATTCTCGACAGCCAATGGCTGACCAACAACGGGCCCATGGTGCAGGAGTTCGAGCAACGCATCGCCGACCATTTGGGCGTCAAGCACTGCGTAGCCATGTGCAATGGCACGATCGCGCTGGAAATCGCCATCCGCGCACTGGGTCTGAAAGGCGAAGTCATCATCCCGTCGTGGACCTTCGTTGCCACCGCCCATGCGCTCTATTGGCAAGGCATCACCCCCGTGTTTGCCGATATCGACCCAGCCACACACAACCTTGACCCTGATGCGGTACGTCGCATGATCACGCCGCGCACCACCGGCATCATCGGGGTGCATCTCTGGGGGCGCGCCGCGCCCATCGACGAGCTGCAGGCCATAGCCGACGAACATGGCCTGAAGCTCATGTTCGATGCCGCCCACGCGTTCGGCAGCACCTACAAAGGCCAGACCATCGGCCGATTTGGTGCCTGCGAAGTACTCAGCTTCCACGCTACCAAGTCATTCAACAGCTTCGAAGGGGGCGCTGTTGTCACCAACGACGACGAACTGGCCGAGGCCACGCGCCTGATGCGCAACTTCGGATTCAGCGGCTATGACAACGTCATCCACCCCGGCACCAACGGCAAGATGATCGAAGTCTGCGCCGCCATGGGTCTGACCAATCTGGGCACCCTCGACAGGGTGATCGAAATAAATAGGCGAAACCACGCCGCTTACACAGAAGTTCTATCAGACATTCCCGGGGTCAGCGTGCTGCAATACAACAAGGTCGAGCGCAATACTCACCACTATGTGGTGGTCGAGGTCGGCGAAGAATGCCCCGCAAAACGCGATCAAATCGTAGCTGCCCTGCAGGCCGAGAACATCTTAGCGCGGAAATATTTCTGGCCTGGTTGTCACATGATGAAGCCTTATCGCGATTTGTTCCCGCACGCACACCTCCTACTACCAAACACAGAATCCACTGCCGAACGGGTGGTTGTCCTGCCGTCCGGAACGGCCGCTACTTTCACAGACATAGCAACGGTAGGAACTGTGATTAGGCAAATCGTTCAGGGACACCAAGCGCATGCAATGTAATCCATTCCACACCCTAAAACCCGGGTTCCAGAAACTTTATATTTTCGGCGCTGGTGGGTTTGGACGGGAGGTAGCGTGGCTCGCGCAACAATCGTGGGGCAATAAAGTTGAAGTTGAGTTTCTTGTGGACTTGCCTGCTGATTCAACACAGCCCATCAACGGATGCGCAGTAAGGCGACCGTCAGAAATCCTACCCGGCAGTACTGCCCGATTTGTAGTCGCCGTTGGTGACCCCTCGGCAAGGCGAAGACTCGCCGACCGCTGCTCCGCAATACCCTTGTTGGAGACCACAGTAGTACATCCACGGGCTGAGGCATCAGACTCGGTCAAACTGGGCCCGGGAACGATCATATGTGCCGGATCCATTCTGACGGCCAATATCCGTATCGGCCGACATGTGCACGTAAACCTTGACTGCACTGTGGGCCACGACGTTCTGATTGGTGAGTTTGCCACGTTGGCGCCTGGCGTCCACGTTTCCGGACAAGTGCATATTGGGCAAGGCGTGTACATAGGCACGGGGGCGACTATTATCAACGGCACGGCAAATGTTCCACTGGTCATCGGAGATGACGCCGTAATTGCGGCCGGCGCCTGTGTAACCAGAGCCGTCGCTCCTGGTGCATTGGTCGCTGGCGTACCTGCAGTGCGGAAACGCTAGCTCATCACGTCTGAAAGCACCTAAGGCCAAAAAGCCCAATGCTCTTGCATCTCGTCACTGACCAGAAATTCATCGACTCGGCACAGGCATCCTTTGAGCGGGCATCGCATCAAGGCAACGAGTTTATTGTGATCACCAATTCAAATGAATTGGAGTTTATTCATTCCTTGACACCGAGAAGAATTACGCCGGCAGAGTCGCTCGATCCTGGATTTCTTGCAACCTTAAGCGAGTACGATGCGGTATTCCTGCATTCACTCAACAACTCCTTTCGTCTCATTGTGGACGCTGCACCAAGAGATGTTAAATTTATCTGGATCGGTTGGGGATACGACTATTATCATTTAATTGATGAAAAAGATGGTCTGCTGCTTCCTTTGACTCTTCAGGCGAAGAGAAATCTTGAGCCCTTTTATAAGCGCATATTTGACTTTCTACGATCTCTTAAACGGAAGGTTGCGATAGCCGCTGCGCAGCCTTCCGCAGCACCTAGGACAATTCGCGCCGAGATTAGGCTAAGAAAAG
The DNA here is from genome assembly GCA_963800395.1 of uncultured Gammaproteobacteria bacterium. GTDB lineage: Bacteria > Pseudomonadota > Gammaproteobacteria > Xanthomonadales > Rhodanobacteraceae > DASSBG01. The sequence continues at coordinate 71,224 of CAWDBD010000015.1, read as the reverse complement.
TCAAGGCGATGGGGCGGGATGAAAATGATGTTCTAGATAAACTTTTCTTGTTCGCTCCGGTTTTAAAAAGCGAGTATAGGATGATCAAGAAAAGACATCCTGATTTCTCTGTAGAATTCGCGGATTGGAATTACGGGCTTCCAGATACTTTGGATTATTTTAATCAAACTTATAACCCTAGCGACCGCTCGTCGCGAATTGTTATTGGAAATAGCGCATCATTTGAATGCAATCACCTCGACACATTTGATTGGCTTCGACATACGCAATTCAAAGGAGAAATCATTTGCCCGCTCAGCTATGGAGATAGGGCCTACGGAAATATGGTGTCTGAAAGAGGGAGAAATCTTTTTGGAGAACGCTTCATACCCATTACTGATTTTCTACCTTTGGATGAATATGCGAGTTTAATCGCTTCTTCTTCTCATATGATCATGAATCATAAACGACAGCAAGGCTTGGGAAACATTATTATAGCACTTTGCGCCGGCACGAGAGTTGTCTTGAGAAAAGAAAACCCTTTGCTCAATCTCATGAACGAATTAGGCATAGATGTATGCGTGCTCAATGATGACTTTATTTTCCTGACCGAACGCCAGGACATTTGTGTTACGTATGAAAACCGCGCAGCACTCCAGGCTCGCTTCGGCCCCTCTGGTCAACTCCGCCGCACTCGTCTTTTGATCGAAAAGTCTACTGGAATGAGGCGTTGATCGGACTAAGGCAAAAGACCTTCTCAGCGGGTCGCTGGACCGCCACATCAGCGCTGTCCCGGTCTGCGCTGCAAGTGCTGCAAATGGTTGTGCTGGCGAGGTTGCTCGTGCCGGCCGATTTCGGGTTGATGGCAATCGTGGCGTCAATCCTTGCCGTGCTTGGCTTGTTTGCCGATTTGGGATTGAGCCGTGCAATTATCCACTTCGACGATATTTCCGAAGATGCACTGGTCAGCCTGTTCTGGATGAACCTGTTTATGGGGCTTGCGCTATCGGTGCTATTCGCTGCATCGGCACCCTTGTTGGGTCGCGTTTTTGGAGCAAAGGGACTGACTTCAGTGCTACTGGCAACAAGTCCGATATTCGTGTTGTCTGCTGTGGGACAGCAGTTTCGCACACTGGCGGAGAAGGATTTCCGCTTCTCGACGCTGGCCTTGATCGAAATCGGCTCCGCTGTACTCGGCTTCCTTGCTGCCGTAGTCGTCGCGCTGCGCGGCGGCGGGGTATTCGCGTTGGTGGCTGCCGTACTAGTCACGACGGCATCCAGCTCGGCACTGGCTTGGTGGCATCTTTCCGCTGGCTACAGACCGCGGCTGCATTGCAGGCCGGCAGAGACCACGCGCTTCTTGCGATTTGGAAGCTATCTGATGGGCGAGGGCCTTGCGAACATGGTTGTGCGGCAATCGGATGTGCTGATTGGCGGCCTCATGGCAAGTCCGGCGGCACTCGGCCTGTTTGCAGTTCCGCGTGATCTGAGCATGCGGGTTGGCATGATCGTCAACCCGATCATCACTCGTGTAGGCTTTCCCGTGATGTCGCGGCTCCAAGGCGACAGGCGCGCCTTGGAATCAGTTTATTTGCAAACCCTGGGCATGACCGCATCGGTAAACTTCCCTGTTTACGTAGCATTAGGCTTGTTCGCCCAAGAAGTTGTGGCATTGCTGTATGGCTCACAATGGCACGGCGCTGCGACATTTCTTCGCATCCTCGCTGCATGGGGCCTGATTCGATCAACCGGCAACCCGGTGGGAAGTCTCCTGCATGCCGTGGGTGCAGTGAAGCGAGCCTTCGCATGGAATGTCGTGCTGCTATTGCTCATCCCCTTACTTTACTGGATCGTGACAAGCAGCTGCGGGCTGATGGGCCTCGCCTATTCCTTGGTGATTATCCACATAGCGCTGGTGCTTCCAAGCTGGTACTTCCTGGTTCGTCCCTGCTGTGACGCCAGTCTCGACGAGTACTTGCGCCAGCTCACCCTGCCCTTGGCGCTTGCATCGACCGCTGGCGTCGCGGCGTGGCTTGCAACGCGAGGCGTCCCGCATGGCACGCTGCGCCTAGCCTTGGGAGGGTTGGTCGGCGGAGCCGCGTATTTGGCGTTAAGCTATCTGTTCAACCGTCAATGGTTTGATGCCATGCGGGTTTTGCTCGGATTCCCACCAGGCTCACGCGAGCCTTGAAAATAATCTGTCACTTCCTTCAAAGGGCGTTACCCACATTGAAAAGTTGAGCGACGATGCCAGTCGGAAGTGCAACTCGAAGGGTTGACTGCGGAGGCCCAGGATACCCTCACGAAATGAACCAACACATGAACGATTTGCCGAAGGTTAGCGTTTATATTCCTACGCGAAACCGACTAGCTCAACTTGCAAATTGTTTGCGAGCGGTGCTGTCACAAAAGAGCGCAAACCTGGATGTCATCGTTGTTGACGACGCTTCTGGAGATGGCACGCCTCGCTTTCTGCGACGCCTGCAGCGTCGAGGCTTGTTGCGCTGCAGGCTGTTTGATCAGCAACGCGGTGCGCAGGCAGCGAGGAATTTGGCCATATCAATGGCCAAGGGCGAATTCATCACGGGAGCCGATGATGATGATATCTGGCTACCTGACCGACTGGAGATCATGCTAAAGATACTTCGACAAGGCGCCAGCTTCGTTGCAGCAACAGACATAATCGACCTTGGTGACGGACGCAGCTACCTGCAGCATCGTCCCACTGCCATCACCTTGGATGCCATTCTCCGTCGGAATGTCATTGGTAATCAGGTCATGACGAGAACAACTATTTTTCGAGCATGCGGCGCGTTCGATGAGTCGCTGCCGGCATCTCAGGACTACGATTTCTGGATCCGACTTGTGGCCTTGGCCGGGACAGGCCGCGGTATTGACCAACCGCTGCAATGGGTGAATGCGTCGTTGCACGGCAAGCGCATCTCGGTCTCCAAAAACCGGCGCCGCGGAGTTTGGCGAGTGTACCGCAAGCATAGGCATCGAATGACTACATCACAGCGCAAGTCGCATCTATTCAATGTTCTTCGCACTCTCAACCGGCCAATGTCTCTCCGCACTGCTATGGTACTGGTTGGCACGAATGATCGAATACGCGTTTTGTTGCATTTTCTACGGAGCCGAATACCCTTCGTGGATAATGGAATACTTTCTATCTTGAGTGTGCGCGACCGTAATACTATCCGTGCGGCGTTGAGAGATTGCCGGTCATCCAAGACTAATATCAGCCCATGAGGGACGGAGAACAGGTCTTGGTTGTCGGTGCCGGCTATGCCGGCAGTGTCATGGCGCGCGAGCTGGCTGATAACGGTTGCCGTGTGCATGTGATCGACAAGCGCCCGCACATTGCCGGCAATGCCTACGACGAAATGGACGAGCACGGCGTACTTGTGCATCGCTATGGGCCGCACATTTTCCATACCAAGGCCGAACGCATTGCCGCCTACCTGTCGCGCTTTACCGAGTGGCGACCGTATGAGCATCGCGTACGCGGAGTGGTTGACGGAGTGGCATACCCTTTCCCGATCAACCGCGATACCTTGAACCGGCTGTATGACCTGGATCTGGACGAAGCTGGTGCCGCTGCATTTTTCGAACGCGTGCGCGAGCCGCGTGACCCCGTGGCGACCAGTGAGGACGTTGTGCTGAACTCGGTAGGCCGTGACTTGTACGAGAAATTCTTCCTCAACTACACGCGCAAGCAGTGGGGGCTGGACCCATCGGAGTTGAAGGCCGGTGTGGCGGCGCGCATTCCGGTACGCACCAATACCGACGACCGTTATTTCACCGACAGCTTTCAGGCCATGCCGCTGCATGGCTATACGAAAATGTTCGAAGCCATGCTTGATCATCCCGATATCAGCCTGGAACTGGGGGTGGACTTTGCCGATGTGCGTGAGCGTCGGTGGCTTTGATCATGTGGTGTACACGGGGCCGATTGATGCCTATTTTGATTTTCGTTTCGGGCGCCTTCCCTACCGCTCACTGCGCTTCGAGCACGAGCACCTGCAGGGCACGGACCGGTTTCAGGAAACCGGGACGGTGAACTACCCCAATGACCACGACTACACACGCATTACCGAGTTCAAGCATCTGACTGGGCAGATTCACGAGGGAACATCGATTGTGCGCGAGTATCCGCAAGCCGAGGGTGACCCGTACTACCCGGTTCCGCGAGAGGAAAACGAAACGCTGTTCAAGCGTTATGACGCACTGGCAAAAGCGGAGCCCGGCGTGACTTTTGTGGGACGGCTGGCGCAGTACCGCTACTACAACATGGACCAGGTGGTCGGTGCCGCATTGGCAGCAGCCCGAAACCTGCTGGAACGATAGCAGCATGCGCATCGCCTTCCTCTGCAAACGCCAGTACATGAGCAAGGACGTGATCGTCGATCGCTATGCTCGTCTGTACGAGATTCCCTTTCAGCTTGCACGACTTGGGCACGAGGTACGCGGCTACTGCCTTAGCTATCAGGGCCATCCGCAAGGCACCTGGTCGCATGAAGCGACTCCGGGCAGCCTGCTGTGGAAGTCGCGGTCACTGGGACGCCTCCGCGTTCCAGCGCTGGCAAGTTATCCCTGGCGCATGCTCAACGACTTGCGCCAGTTCAAGCCGGATCTCGTCATTGGTGCCTCTGACATTCCACAGGTGGTACTTGCGTCCTGGCTTGCGGAGCAACTTGGTGTGCCTTTTGTGGCGGACCTGTACGACAACTTCGAGGGGTTCGGTCAGGCACGCCTGCCCGGCATGAAACGCATGCTGCGTCGCGCGGTTCGTGAGGCGGACCTGGTTCTCACGACCAGCGAGCCGCTGCGCGAAATGGTAGTCAACGAATACCATGCCCGCGGCTCCGTTGTAGCCATGCCCAGCACAATCGACAAGTCCGTCTTCAGGCCCATGGACAAGGCGCAATGCCGTGCCGATCTGGGCTTGCCTGAGAAAGGATGCATGATTGGAACAGCTGGCGGGCTGTATCCGGACAAGGGCATTGCCGTGGTTTACCAGGCGTGGCAATTGCTGCAGGCGAGCCAAACGGACCTGCATCTGGTTCTTGCCGGACCCCATTCAGCCGAGCTGCCCCCTCCCGACGGTCCCAATGTACATTACCTTGGCGCATTGCCGCATGACCAGGTAGCGACACTGTTCAACGCGCTGGATGTCGGCATCATGTCGATCCTGGACACGCCATTCGGGCGCTATTGTTTCCCGCAAAAGGCCTATGAAATGCTGGCTTGCAATCTGCCGGTGGTGGCGACCGACGTGGGTGCCATGAGCACGTTGTTCGCACAAACGCCCGAATGCCTGTTCCAGGCAGGCAACGCGCACAGCCTCGCCGATGCATTGCGTTCCCAGATCGAAAACCCGGTATCGGTCACCCGCAAGATTGATGATTGGCCCGCTCTGATAGGGGATCTGGAGTCAAGGCTTGCTTCACTGGTGGATGTGCCAGCAACTTGATTTCCCGCGATCGGCTTGCCGCAAAGCGCGCCCCCACTCCACCGAGATAGCGGGGCCTCGGGTGATGCCTACCGGACCGGCAAGGTACCGGTGGCTACATAGCCATCACCAAGGTCGCGCGCGTAGAACCATCGCTGAACCACACAGAATGGCGCCACCAATTTTCCACTGAACAGGCCAAGCAGTTTCTGTATGCGTCTCGGTTGCGACTGGGCGCTGAGAATGCTGCGTTCGGTCGGGCCCAGATCATCGTAACTTCGATCGCGCTTGACCAGCGCATTGGAAACACGTCGGGTGAGTTCCGTGATCGGGAAACCGTAATTTACGATCCTGATGTCTTCGAATCCGGCCTCGGCCAGCAGAGCATGAAGCTGTGCCTTTTCGTATCGCCGGACGTGGCCTACCAGTTCATCTGAACGACCGTACTTGCGCGAGTGGGCCGGCACGGACAGCAGCACCCTGCCGCCCGGCTTCACGTGTTCAGCCCAACTGCAAAGCGCGCTCTCGTCCTCATCAATGTGCTCAAGCACTTCAAATGCCAGCAGATAATCGAATTGCTCGCCGGTCAGCTCGCTTGCATCGTCCAGAACGCGGATTCTTGCACCGAACTCCTTGAGATTGTGACGAATGCGTTGTCGGCTCTCGTCGCCCAGATCGTAGCAGGCTCCGTGAAAGCCCCGCTGCAGGAAGATACGCGTCATATGACCGGTGCCCGCGCCCATCTCCAGAAAAGAGCCCTGCGGCCAGTGTCGACTCATGTCGTTTACGCAGCTCTCTCTCAGGATCAGCTTGGGTTGCTTGCCTGCCATATCCGCTACTGGCCCTCTGTTTCAAGCGTACCGGCAATGATGTCTGCATAGCGATTCGCAATGGCTTCCCAGTCTATGCGGCCCACCACGGCGCTGCGAACTTCCAGCGCGCGACGTTGTGCGGCGGCTGGATCGTCCAGGGTGGTGACAATGGCCTTGGCCAGCGCCGCGTGATCCGTGGGTTCCACGCATATGTCCGCTGCCAGATTACCCACAAGATCCTGGATGCCGGCGACGTTGCCGACAACGGCAGGGCAGCCACAACCGATGGCTTCCATCAGCACCACCGGAAGACCCTCCTGATTTCCGCTGTCGTCACGAATGAATGGCGCCACGAACACGCTGGCACGACGGTAAAGCGCCGGCAGCGCATGTTGTGGCGTCGGGCCGGCAAATACGACTCGATCCCCGATACCCAGTGCTTCGGCCTGCTTGGCAAGTGCTTGCTCTTCGGGACCAAACCCGACAATCCTGAGTGTTGCCCGGGGACGCCGCGCAAGTACCGCAGGCATGGCGTCAAGCAAATGGCACAGGCCCTTCTTTGCCACCAACCTGCCAACAAAGAGCAACTCGTCCGGAGCACGCGCCTGTTCGGCATCAACTACAAAGCGTTGGCGCAAATCGACACCCATGGGCACGACTTCCAGGCTAGGCGGGTGCAGGCCGATACGGCGCGCCTCATCACGCATGGCAGAACTGACCACAGTCATGGCGCTGCTGTCCCTGGCTACACGGCGCTTGGCTGCAGCAAGCATGGCACCGCGCAACCCGAACAGGTCACCGCCGTGCGATGTAACCAGAAACGGGCAACCTCGCAGGCGTCTCAGGCGTGCGGCGATCAGCCCCTGCGGCAATAGCCAGTGCGCATGAATGACATCGATCTTCCGCTGTTTCAGCAGACGCCTTGCCGCCAGATACTGGCCGAGAATGAAACCTGGTACGAGCAGCCACTTCCATCGCGAGCGCCGCAGATTGCCCGCGATGCCGCCGTTGTTGACAAGAGTCTGCAGAGCCCTTGGAGCGTAGCGATAGCGCACGACCTGCACACCATCCATCGTGCCGCTGGGATCGGCACCCGGCGCGTCGGGCACCAGCGCAATGACGTCAAACCGGGTCGCCAGTCGCTTGCACAGCTCATGTACGAAGCCCGGCTCGGGGTCATCGGCATAACGTGGATAGGTGGAAGCGAGCACCAGCAGTGACGGTTTTTGACCTGCGCCCTTGTGGCTCATTGCAACTCAACCATCACGGCGATAGGTGAGCGCGGTGATCTGCTCGGATATCAGACCAATCAGAAAAACGATGACCGAGGCGCTGAAAAGCAGCATGCTCATGTTGGTGAACTGGCCGCGGGTCACATAGGTATAGATGTATCGTGCCAGGCCGACCAGGAAAAACAGGCCGCTGGCGGGAACGAACAACTTCAGCGGCGAGTACAGGGTGGCAATCTTGAAGATGATGAGCAGGAAGCGCAGGCCGTCGCGCAGGGGGCGGATGTGGCTCTTGCCGACGCGCTTGCCGGCGTCGATGGGTATGTAGGCCACGGGGTATCCCGAGCGGAAGAAGGCCATGGTGCTGGTGGTGGGGTAGCTGAAGCCGTTGGGCAGAAGGTAGAGAAACTCGCGAAACTTGCTGGCGCGCACGGCACGGAAACCGGAGGTAAGGTCCAGAATCTCATGGCCGGTGATGCGACTGGCCATCCAGTTGTAGGTTCCGTTTGCCACACCGCGGCCAACGCCGGCCTGGCCTTCCCAGGAACGCGCGCCTACCACCATGTCATGCCCGGCATCCAGCTTCTCCAGCAGACGCGGGATATCAGCCGGATCGTGCTGGCCGTCGGCGTCCATGAATACCAGAATATCGCCGTGCGCGGCGCGGGTGCCGCGTTTGATTGCAGCACCATTGCCCATCGAATACGGTGCCGACACGCAACGCACATCATGCGCTTTGCAAAGCTCCGCGGTGTTGTCCGTGGAGCCGTCATCGGACACGATGATTTCGGCATCCGGCTGCGCGCTGCGCAATGCGGGCAGCAGATCGGCCAACGCCGCGGCTTCATTTTTGGCAGGCAGGATGATGCTGAGCATGGACGTCCCCGTGGTGAAGCCTGATGATAGCGTATGCGCGGGCGCGGTTGTCGTGGGTGGGTTTGTCGTGGGACAGCTTGCCGAGTGCGAACAACGATCCGGTGCCCACCCCGTCATCCCGGCGCAGGCCAGAAGCGCTTTACAACAGCCGAACGGCTGGTCATCCAGTCTGGTGTAGTGCGCAGCACTCCAAACCTGGTTTTGTGTGCTTCGCACAGTGTTCGAAACTGGGTCCCGGCCTGCGCCGGGACGACGATGCGCTGTCCCACTTCCCACTTCCCACTTCCCACTTCCCACTTCCCACTTCCCACTTCCCACTTCCCACTTCCCACTTCCCACTTCCTACTGCCTACTTCCGCTCCATTGGTTTTGTGTGCTTCGCACACTGTTCAATACTGGGTCCCGGCCTGCGCCGGGACGACGGCGCTCTGCCCCACTCCCTACTCCCTACTCACTACTTCCGCTTCAACGATCTGCCAGCAGTTGTTCTATTTCGTTCGGCTTTGCGGGGCATGTCCTGGGTGAGGACCCGGGCGTTGTCGCGGGTGACGGCAACGTCGTCTTCAATACGCAGGCCGATGCCGCGCCAGCGCGCCGCCACGCCTTTGGCATCCGGCGGAATATAGATGCCGGGCTCGACAGCCAGCACCATGCCGGGCTCGAGTACCCGTGAGTGGCCGTCGACGCGGTAGTCGCCGACATCATGCACGTCGAGGCCCAGCCAGTGGCAGGTCTTGTGCGGAAAAAACTCCTGGCATCGGCCACTTTCAAGTGCCGCATCGACGCTGCCCTTGATGATCTTGAGGTCGCACAGGCCCCGGGCCACGGTGCGCAGTGCTTCATCATGGGCCTGACTGAAGGGCCGGCCAGGGCGGATGGCATTTATGGCGGCGTCCTGGGCGGCCTCAATAACTTCATGCAGGGCGCGTTGCTCGCGGGTATAGCGACCGCTGACCGGAAAGGTGCGGGTGACATCCGAGGCGTAGCAGTCCACCTCGGCGCCGGCATCAATCAGAAGCAGGTCACCGGCTTTGAGCATGGACTGATTGGCACGATAGTGCATGACACAGGCGTTGACGCCGGTGGCGACCATGGCTGGATAGGATGGCTCGGCACCCTGGCTGCGGATCGAGCGCAGAAGTTCGGCCTCGACCTGATACTCGCTGGCGCCCGGGCGCACCAGGCGCAGCGCCTCCAGGTGCGCGGTGACCGCCACTTTGGCCGCACGCTTCATCAGGCGCAGCTCGTTGCGTGACTTGTACAGGCGCAGATCATGCAGCAGATGGCCCAGGGCAACGAATGATTCGGGCACCACGCCCCCGCCCCGCGCGCGACGCAGGCGCCGCATCCAGGTGAGCAGGCGGGCGTCGAATTCGGGTTCGCGACCGAAATGACAGTACAGACGTCGCCGGCCTTCCAGCAGGCCGGGCAGGATGTCGTCGATATCTTCCATGGGAAATGCGTCATCCATGCCGAAATCGCCTACCGCGCCCTCACTGCCTATGCGTTCGCCGTCCCAGCGTGCCTGCTGCGGATCGCGTTCGCGGCAGAACAGGATCGCCTCCCCCTGCGATCGCCCGGGGAGCAGAGCCAGCACCGCATCCGGTTCCGGAAATCCGCTCAGATAATGGAAGTCCGAATCCTGCCGATACGGGTAGAGGTTGTCGGCATTGCGGACGCGCTCGGGCGCAGCGGCCACCACGATGGCGGCGTCATCTCCAGCCATGCGCATCAGTTGGCGGCGGCGACGCGCATATTCGTCGGCCTGAATCATTGCCGGGTGGTGCCCTCCGGCATGGTCAGGTTGGCGTGCAGAAGCAGTGCGCCGAAACGAACGTGATCAATCAGCTCGTTCAGGGCAGCCCGGTCTTCTTCGCGTTCACCCATGTCCGGTACGGTAGCGGCAATGTGCGAGAAATCCTCGAGGATTCCTGCCATGCCCGGCTCAAGACTGTCGGCATCAAAGCCACTCAGGCCAAAGCCGCCCAGGAAGCCGCGGCACCAGTCCACCAGGGCAAGTGCGCGCGCCTCCAGACCGTCATCTTCAGGCGGCAGCAGCAACTCGAGGTTCGGGTCCTGAGGGCGGATACCCGCCGCAGTAGCATCGGCCAGGGCAGTCAGCGCCGGCTGGGCCGCTGATGCCGAACCGGCATCGGCGCTTTCCAGTGCCAGGGCCGCCAGCCAGTCGGTAGTATCCGATTCGCCCCCGGCGCTCAAGTATCCGGTGATCGAACCGTGCAGCTCACTGGCGCCGATGCCCAGACGCATGGGTGCGACCTGTGCCTGGATTTCACCAAAAGCAGGCATTTTCTTGGCGCTCATATTGCATCCCGATGCTTGTCTCGGCAGTCATGATAACGCCCCTTGGAGCGATTCGGGCCTTCGGCTCTGCCGACAGCCTGGTTGCCGATATTGCACCTGTGCGCGGCAGTCGTCACTATAGGCGCAGGGTAGGCCTCGCGAAGCATGCTGCGTGGCCGGAGAGGTATCAGACGGACAACCATGGCAAACAACACGACTCGCGACCAAGGCAAGCGCGCACGAGGCATGCGCACCGGCTGGTTGCGTCGCGGGTTGGCGATGCTGGTGCTGTCGGCCTGCGCCTCAGTCATTTGCGCCAGTGGCCACGAATACTACTTCACGCAAATCGGCGGTAAGTCGGCGGGTCTCGCACAAAACGCGGTGCATGTGCTGTTCCAGGATCGCCATGGCTTTATCTGGATTGGTACCGAAGGCGGCCTGAACCGCTTTGATGGCTACACCCTGCAAAGGCACCTGCACGACCCGGACCGTGCAGACAGTCTGCCAGCAGGGCTGATCACGGCCCTTGCCGATGCCGACAAGGGCAACCTGTGGGTTGGCATGCAGTCTGGCCTGCTGCTGCGCTACGACCCGTACCATCACCGGGTAGTGCAACAAATCGGCCAAACCGGGGGCGGCATGATCAGCACCCTGTTCCGCGACGCCGGGGGGCGCGTGTGGACTGCGGACGCGGCGGGCATTTCGGTGCTTGAGCCCGGCCAGGACACCCTGAAAAGGGTCTACACAACCACCCGCCGCGAGCATGATTTCTACACCACCACGATCAACGGCTTCAGCCAGTGCCCTGACGGTCAACTGTATGCCAGCGGCGATGTCGGGCTACTGTCGATCAGCGACGGATCGGCGAAAGTGCTGGGGCATGCCGGTCCGCTCAGGGGCGTGTTCTGCGACAGGCGCAACCGTCTTTTTGCGGCGAGCCCGAAGCGCCTGCTGCGAGTGAACCGGGTCAACGGCGTGCTTGCCAGCTTGTGGCAGGTACCCGAGCCAGGCGACGCCAACATATGGCAACTCACAGAGGATCACGACGGTGTCCTGTGGGCCGCCGTGCGCGACCTTGGCCTGGTCAAGATGGAAACCGATGGCAGTCACCTGCGGCTGCTGAAACCTGCTCCGGACCAGCCCGACTCGCTGCCCAGCGTGCGGCTGACGCGACTGATGGTCGATCGCTCCGGACTGGTCTGGGTGGGTACTGGAGATCGTGGCGCAGTGCATACCCTGGCCCAGGGCTCGGCCGTTGACCGCCTGATCAACCGGAACCCGGACCTGGACAGTACGGCAGCCAACGTGGTCCGCAGCATTTTTCAGGACAGCCAGGATCGCTACTGGATCGGTACGCGTGGCGCCGGCCTGCAACAGTTCATCCCGGGCGCCCGGGATTTTGTCGACACCGGCTCGCAAGCCTTGCGCGATGCGCTCGGGCTTCCGCGTCACAGTGCCGTATCCATCCACGCCATTGCTGCGGCTGCGGCCGGATCCTTGTGGCTGGCCACCGATCACGGTGTTCTTTTGTATGACCCGGCCAATGACAGCGCACGCCGCCTGGACCTGGGCAAGCCGAAGGGCAGCGAGGATCGCTATCGCGACATTCTGGTGGATAGCGACGGCAGCCTGTGGCTTGCCGGTCTCGACAGCGCGCTGGTTCACTACAGGGCAGGCCGGGGCGTCATCGGCCGATATTCCACCAGCAATGGCCTGGGCGACGACTTCGTATTTGCTTTGGCACGAGGCAAAAAGGGTCGCCTGTGGGTGGGCATGCTGCACGGACTTAGCGTGTTTGATCCGATCAACAAGCGATTCCGCACGTTTGTCGAAGAACCCGGCCGTCACGATTCACTGGCCGGGTCACGGGTCACCGACCTGCGCAAGGATTCCCACGGTGATCTGTGGATCGCCACTGATGCCGGCATCAACAAATTGTTGGATGTTGATGCGCAAGGCCTGCATGTGCGTCGGATCCTGCATCGCGATGGCCTGCCTGACAGCATGGCCTACTGCGTGCTGGATGACTCCCGCGGCCACATGTGGGTATCCAGCAACCTGGGCGTCAGCCGCGTGGACCTCGGCAACGGGTCTGTGCGAACGCTGAGCCCGTCAGATGGGCTGCAAGGGCTTGAATTCAATACCGGAGCCTGCTTGCGTGACCGCCAGGGCAACTTGTGGTTTGGCGGTGTGCACGGACTCAACCGGCTTGACCCGAACGACCTCAAAACCAGCAGCTTCATGCCACCCACCGTGATCACCAAGGTGCAATACGGTGATCATACTGTTTCGCGCAATGGTGCGCGCAGCCTGCGGATACCACAGCAGGCGCACGTCGTGCGTTTTTCATTTGCCTCGCTGGACTTCGCCCGGCCGTCTGCCAACCGCTTCCGCTATCGCATGATAGGAGTTGACCGGCAGTGGCTGGACAACGGCACCAACAGCCGCGTGACCTACACCAACCTGCACCCCGGTCGCTATCAGTTCGAGGTCAGCGGCAGCAACCGTGACGGGGTATTCAACCCGAACCCCGACATACTGCAACTGGAGATACTGCCGCCATGGTGGAACACTGTGGCGGCACGCATCGCCGCGGCACTGCTGCTGACCCTGATCCTGGCGCTGTTGCTGGGCATGTGGCTGCGGCGACGCCAGCTGGAGAAGCGTCACCAGCAGCAACTGCGTGAATATGACGATCGCCTGCGCCTGGCACTGTGGGGTTCGGGTGACCAATTCTGGGACTTTGACCTGGTGAACGAGCGTGTGCACCGGATCGATGCGGATCGCCTGACCGGCGGTGAAGCCGAGCAGCACATCAGCCTGCAGAAGTGGCGTACCGAACATGTTCATCCGGATGACATTGGCGGGCTGGAACGCCGTGCCCTGGCACATATCGAAGGCCGCACGGACCGCTTCGAATCGGAGCACCGTGTCCTCCATTCGTCGGGGCAGTGGCGATGGGTTCGCTCACGCGGCCAGGTGGTCGAGCGGGATGCACGCGGCAAGCCGACCCGCATGGCCGGCACTATCCACAGTCTCGACCGGCAGCGGGCCGAAGAGCATCAGCGGCGCATTGCCGCCTCGGTGATACACAGCATGGCGGAAGCCGTTTGCGTGACCGATCTCAACTTCCGCTTTGTATCCATCAACCCCGCCTTCACCCGCATCGTCGGCTACAGCCAGGCCGAGGTACAGGGCAAGGATGCCAACATCCTCAACTGCAACCAGCATTCGCCGGCCATGTACCGGCAAATGCGCGACAAGGTACACCAGGAGGGCCATTGGAAAGGGGAAATGTGGCAGCGCCGCAAGGACGGCGAGGAGTTTCTGAGCTGGATCGAAGTCAATGCCGTCAAGAGCACCGATGGCGAGCGCAGCCACTACGTGCAGGTCATGTCCGACATAACCGAGCGCAAGCGGTCGGAGCAGGAACTGCGCTACCTGGCCAACTACGACACGCTGTCCGGCCTGCCCAATCGAACCCTGCTCAGCCAGCGGCTCGACCAGGCGATCCGCATGGCTGACCGCGTCAATCACAAGGTGGCTGTGCTATTCATCGATCTGGACCGTTTCAAGCAGGTCAACGACTCAATGGGACACACGGTGGGTGACCGCATGCTGAAAGCCGCCGGTGCCCGCCTGCGCGCGCATGTGCGCCAGACCGATATCGTGGCCCGACTGGGCGGTGACGAGTTCAGCGTGGTACTGGAAAACATCCAGGGGCATGATGAGGCTGTTCGAGTAGCCAGGGAACTGATTGCTGCGTTCGAGAAACCGTTGAAGCTGGATACCGGTCAGGAACTGGCCACCTCGCCCTCCATCGGAATAGCCTTGTATCCGGAGCATGCCAGTACCCCGGATGACCTGCTCAAGTATGCAGACACAGCCATGTACAAGGCCAAGTCCGCGGGCCGGAACACCTGGGCCTTGTATACGGCGACTCTGGAGGCGCAGGCGCGACAACATGCGAGCCTGCTGACGGCGTTGCGCCAGGCGCTGGCCAATGACGAGCTGAGTGTGGTCTATCAACCCAAGCTGGACATTGGCAGTTGGCAGATCACCGGGGTCGAGGCGCTGCTGCGCTGGCACAGTCGGCACTTGGGCCAGGTGCCGCCATCGACGTTCATCCCGCTGGCCGAGGAAGCCGGGCTGATCTCTGAAATTGGCAGGTTCGTGCTGCATGAAGCCTGTGCCGTACTTGCCCAATGGCGGGCCCACGACGTCACCGACGTAACGATGGCTGTCAACATTTCCTCGGCACAGCTTCTAAGCCACAAGCTCGAAGAGCATATCAATCAGGCCCTGGCCGACAATCAGCTACCTGCCAACCAACTGGAGCTCGAGTTGACCGAAGGCCTGGTCATGACCGATGCCGAAACATCCCTGCGCAACCTGCGCAATCTGAAGAAACTGGGAGTCGTGCTGGCGGTGGATGATTTCGGCACCGGATATTCCTCGCTCGCCTACCTGAAGCGACTGCCCATCGACATCCTCAAGATCGACAAGGAGTTCGTTGGTGATATCACCAAGGACCCGGACGACGAAGCGATTACCGCCACCATCATCAACATGGCGCATACTCTGGGGCTGGATGTCATTGCCGAAGGAGTGGAAACCTTCGAGCAGATCGTCTATCTGGAGGAAAAGGGATGTGACCAGATCCAGGGGCACTGGCTGTCGACGCCGATCTCCGCATCCGATTGCCTGGTCCTGATCTGCCGGCATGATCCGGCTGACCGGCCACAGTTTCCCTCCCCCGCCTAGCCCGGATTATTCACCAACCTTCTACTACGCCGGCCCAATGACACGCCCGGCGCGGCTTTCGCTTGGTCGCAGTGCTCGACGTAGTGTCGGCTACGCCTGCGCACTGCTCGGTCGCGAAAGCCACGCCGGACATGCCCTTGAACCGGCTCGCTACGAACGCTGATGAATAATCCGGGCTAGGCCCACTCCGCCACGCTACCGGACAGGCCGGACAGGCCTGTCCGACCCGTTCTTTTCCTGCCTGATTGTGCGCTACACTGGCCCCACGGTTTGCCCCGGCCTGCCAGCAGCCATGTTGCCGCTCTTGCGGGCAGGACAAGCGAAACCCCTGTGCAGGACTTGATCAGCGGCTCCCTACCGGTATAGTGATTCCATGGATACGCAAGATCCCACGCAGACCCGTATAGAAGCTCTGTCCAACGCCATGCAGGATCTGCTGGCCAACTACCAGCGCGTGCGCGAGCAAAACCGCAGCCTGCTGGCAAGCCAGGAGCAGCTGGCAACAGAGCGTGCTGCCCTGATGGCACGCAACGAGCAGGCTCGCTCGCGGGTCGAAGCCATGATCCAGCGCTTGAAGTCGCTGGAAAACAACAACTGACCGACATGGCCAACGAACCCGTTACAGTTCATCTGCTGGATCGCGAGTTTCTGGTCGCGTGCTCCGACGATGAGCGCGCCGGCCTTGTCGCTGCTGCCGATTTGCTCGACAAGCGCATGCGCGAAATGCGCAACAGCGCCGGCAACCCCAGCTTTGATCGCATCGCCGTGCTGGTTGCGCTGAGCATGACCCACGAGTTCCTCGAGCTCAAGAGCCAGCACAACAACCGGGAACAGGCTCTGGGTGCGAGTATTGACGCGCTTACTCGCAAGCTGGAGTCTGCGCTGACCGAGTCCGGCGACAGCGCCTGAATCAGCTCCCATCCGCATACATCTGAACGCGCGCCATATCGGCCATGGCTCCGGTGCAAGCGTTTTACGCTCCCCATCCCGACTGCGCCAGATTGCGCCTGTCCACCTGCCTGCATTGGGCGAGTCGGCGGGAGCCCGCCGCGCGCCCAGGCGAGGTTCCCGGCTCGCCCGCCGCAAGCAGGAAATGGGCCGATTGTTTTCGGACAAATTTCACTTTTCTTCAGCGGGGCAGTGATAGACTTGGTACCTCTTCTGCGGTGTTTGGCAGCGTATTGTCAGCAATCGCCTTGTTCCTAACACTCGACCTCGGGTCGGCAGAATCAGTCTGTTGCGCATGTCCGCCACGAGCGGAAAGCCTGAAGGACCTGACGAGCCCACCCACCTGATCCTCCCGGATCAAGGTCGCCTGATGCGCACCGGCACCGCGGAAGAACTCCACCCTTGCCCTGAATGCGCGTCTCGCCGATCATGGTGGCATGCACGATGCCGCTCGCGACGCCTCCCGTGGCTGATCCCACCCCAAGTACTGCCGATGACAGCGTTCGCGCGAACCTGCGGCGGACCATGCGTGCGCGAAGGGAAGCCCTGAGCCCGCAGCAACGCATCGCGGCAGCCCAGGGCCTGCGCCACGTGCTGGATACGTCGGCCGCGTTTTGCCAGGCCCGCAATATCGGCGGT
Source organism: uncultured Gammaproteobacteria bacterium (assembly GCA_963800395.1). Lineage (GTDB taxonomy): Bacteria > Pseudomonadota > Gammaproteobacteria > Xanthomonadales > Rhodanobacteraceae > DASSBG01. The sequence goes on along the minus strand of CAWDBD010000015.1, from coordinate 54,221 downwards.
TACTGGGCCTGTGCGGGAGAGTTGCCGCTCAATCTGGCGCTGGCCAGCGTGCAGCAACGGCGGCAGCACTACTGGTTGCCCCGCGTGCAGCCCGGGCGCCAGCTGGAATTTGCTGAATGGCACAGCGGTGACCCCGTGCTGGCCAACCGCTTCGGAATACCCGAGCCAGCCGCCGATGCCGCGGCATTGGCAGCCGCTGACATGGACGTTCTTCTGCTGCCCCTGCTGGCTTTTGACGCGACTGGCAACCGCCTGGGAACGGGTGGCGGCTTTTATGACAGGACTCTGGCTTTTCTGAAATCGTCGCCGCGTCCGGCAAAACCCTTGCTGATAGGCATCGGATACGGGTTCCAGCAGGTGGAACAACTGGCCGCAGAAGACTGGGATATACCGCTGGACGCTGTCGCCACCGAAACGCAACTGATCGAATGTGCACATCAAAGGAGTGCCGAATGAACTACTGGCTGGTGAAGTCCGAACCGGACGCCTTTTCCATCGATGATCTCAAGCGCAACAAGCGCGAGCCGTGGGATGGCGTGCGCAACTATCAGGCGCGCAACTTCATGCGCGACGACATGCGCAAGGGTGACAAGGTCTTCTTCTACCACTCCAATTGCAGGGACATCGGCATTGTCGGCATTGCCGAGGTGGCCAGCGCCGCCTACCCCGACCCGACCCAGTTCGATCCGGACGATTCGCACTACGATCCCAAATCAAGGTCGGACAATCCGCGCTGGATGCTGGTTGACTTCAAATTCCGTCGCAAGCTCAAACGTACCATCAGCCTGGATGAACTGAAGTCATGCCCCGAACTGGGCGACATGGCCCTGACGCGCAAGGGCAACCGTTTGTCGGTAATGCCCGTAAGCGAGTCCGAATGGGAATTCATTCTCGCCCTGGAGTGATCGATACGCACACGCTTCGGCCTTGCTGATGGGCATTCGGAGGCGTTTGGCCTTACCATGCCGAATTATCCTCGACGCCCGGCTTTGCCATGACCCAAAACGAACAAAAACGCGCAGCCGCCGAGGCGGCACTCAGCTACGTCGACGACGGCATGGTGCTTGGCATCGGCAGCGGCTCCACGGTGGCCTGCTTCATCGAAGCGCTGTCTGACAGCGGCAAGCAGATCGAGGGTGCGGTATCGAGCTCCAGCCAAAGCAGTGCGCTGATGAAGAAGCACGGCATCGCGGAGCTGGATCTCAATGCGGCCGGCCCGTTGCACCTGTGCGTCGACGGTGCCGACGAATGCGACCCGCACAAGCGCCTGATCAAGGGCGGTGGTGCCGCCCTGACGCGCGAGAAGATTGTCGCGGCAGCATCGAAGACCTTTGTCTGCATCATCGACCCGTCCAAGCTGGTTGAGGTGCTGGGTGCCTTTCCACTGCCCATCGAGGTCATACCGATGGCACGCAGCCATGTTGCCCGCGAAATTGTCAGACTGGATGGCCGTCCGGTGTGGCGTGATGACTGCGTCACCGACAACGGCAACTGGATCCTGGACGTGCATGGCTGGCGCATCGACGATCCGGTGACGCTGGAGAACGAACTGAACCAGCTTGTCGGCGTGGTCAGTGTCGGCCTGTTCGCCCGCCGTGGTGCCGACATCGTGTTTTCCGGCGATACCCGGCTGGACTGACCGGCTGATCTGCGAGCAGCATTCCGGGTCGGCCCGTGGCCAGCTGAAGACCCACGAGCGGACTGTCTGTCCCCGCGAGTCCCAGGAACCTGGGTGACAGAACCAGGAAAACCCGCCGCTGGCGGGTTTTCTCGAATGGCAGCCCCGGTAGGATTCGAACCTACGAATGCCGGAATCAGAATCCGGTGCCTTGAACCGCTTGGCTACGGGGCTGTGGTTCGAAACAGCGACTGCAAGCAGATCAGCGCTTGGAGAACTGGGTGGCGCGGCGGGCTTTGTGCAAACCGACCTTCTTGCGCTCCACAGCACGCGCATCGCGGGTCATGTAGCCGGCCTTGCGCAGCGGAATCTTCAGCGTCTCGTCATATTCAACCAGGGCACGGGCAATGCCGAGGCGAATGGCGCCAGCCTGACCGGTCATGCCACCACCCTCGACTGTTGCCATGACGTCGAAGCGTTCATCGTTCTCGGTGAGCTCCAGCGGCTGGCGCACGATCATCTGTGCCGTTTCGCGGCCGAAGAACTGATCCAGTGCCTTGCCGTTGACGGTGATTGCACCACTGCCCTTGCGCAGAAACACGCGGGCGGCGGAGGTCTTGCGACGGCCGGTGCCGTAATTTTGCTCGATAGTGGCCATGATGTTCCTCAGATCTCCAGCGCTTGCGGCTGCTGGGCGGTGTGCGGATGGTCGGCGCCGCTGTATACCTTGAGCTTGCGGTACATGGCGCGACCCAGCGGATTCTTGGGCAGCATGCCCTTGACGCCAAGCTCGATCACTCGTTCCGGATGCTTGGCCAGCATGTCCTTGAGCGGCATGCTCTTCATGTTGCCCACATAGCCGGTGAAGCGGTGATAGATCTTGTCGTTCATTTTGCGGCCGGTCACTGCCACCTTGTCGGCATTGACCACGACGATATAATCGCCGGTATCGACATGAGGGGTATATACCGGCTTGTGCTTGCCGCGCAGGCGACGTGCGACCTCGGTGCACAGACGACCCAGCGTCTTGCCACTGGCATCGACCACGAACCAGTCACGCTGTACGCTTTCGGTCTTGGCGCTGAACGTCTTCATCTGGATGAACCTTGATTGATCGGAATCTTGGAGTAAAGGCGCGGAATGATAGCCAAAGACCCCCGCGCAGGCAAGCCTGCCGGGAGAACCATCTCTCCGTCGCGAAGCCGCATATTGTAGCATGAACCATCCCGCCCACTGCAAGCAGATCGTCAAGGACCAAGGCATGCCCGCTGATATACGCCACCCCAGCCCTCTGGACCGGATGCTTGCCGGCGTCGGGCACGCGCTGCAGACCACCTGCGGTCAACCCCAGGCAGCACGCCCGTCTCCCGGGGACAAGGAAGGTCATGCCGAGCTGACCGAGGCAGAACGGCGCCACGCAGCGGGCCTGATGCGGGTCAATCACACTGGTGAAGTCTGTGCGCAGGCGCTGTATCTGGGCCAGGCCGCACTGGCCCGCGACGACCACACGCGGAACTATCTGCATGAAGCCGCCAGCGAGGAAAACGATCACCTGGCCTGGTGCGGGCAGCGCCTGACCGAGCTGGACAGCCACCCCAGCGTGTTCAATGCATTGTGGTACGCCGGCAGTTTCGCCATCGGCGCCGCGGCGGCGGCGGCAAGTGACCGGGCGAGCCTCGGCTTCGTGGTCGAAACCGAACGCCAGGTCGAGGCGCACCTGGGCGAGCATCTGGACCGCCTGCCGCCGGCCGACGAGCGCTCACGCGCGGTGATCCGGCAGATGCAGGCCGACGAGGCTCGCCACGCCGACAACGCCCTGGCCCGCGGCGGCATCGAACCGCCCTTCCCCATCCCCACCCTGATGCGCTGGTCGTCAAACCTGATGAAGGCGGTGGCGTACCGGTGGTGAGCTTCGCTCACTCCAGTTGAGACTGGGGATTTGGCATCCTCTGGTCACGCCATCGCACCCCCGGGAGAGGGCTTGTGTGAGGGCACTTGGCGACTCAATGGCCGAGTGTTCTTTCGGTTGAACTTTCGAACAGACTGCGGGATCCGTTTCGCTCCTCCCGCCCCCGAATCCCGAGTCCCGAGTCCCGAGTCCCGCAGCAAGAGCTACATCAGGTTGCGGCCATGGAACAGCTCTTCGATCTCGCGCTTCAGCAACTTTTCGATGCGGCGGCGCTCGCGCTTGTCGAAGTCGCCCGCGTGGGCGCCGAACAGGTAGGTTTCCAGATCCTGATTGCTGACCAGCATCTTGGTGTGGAAAATGTTCTCCTGGTAGACGTTGACGTCGTACATTCGGTACTTCTGGCGGATATGACGCGCCAGGTAATCCTGGATCGAGTTGATCTTGTGGTCGATGTAGTGCTTCTTGCCCTTGACGTCACGGGTGAAGCCGCGCACGCGGTAATCCATGATGACGATATCGGACTCGAAGCTGTCGATCAGATAGTTCAGTGCCTTGAGCGGTGAGATCACGCCGCAGGTCGCCACATCGATGTCGGCACGAAAAGTGGCAATGCCATTGTGCGGATGCGTCTCCGGGTAGGTATGCACGGTAATGTGGCTCTTGTCCATGTGCGCCACTACCGCACCGGAAATGGTGTCGCGATCGAGCTGGTGCAGCACCGGCTCCTCGGAGATCAGTATCGTCACCGATGCGCCCTGCGGATCGTAGTCCTGGCGGGCGATATTGAGGATGTTGGCACCGATGGTATCGGCCACATTGGTCAGAATCTGCGTCAGGCGTTCGGCGTTGTAGGCTTCGTCGATGTACTCGATGTAGCGGCGCCGTTCGTCTGCCGACACCGCGTAGCAGACGTCATAGATGTTGAAGCTGAGTGCCTTGGTGAGATTGTTGAATCCCTGCAGGCGCAGGCGAGGCAGCGGCTTGACCAATGAATCGAACTCCCGGCCGCCAGGCGGCCCGTGTGTCACAGCGCGAGCAAAGCGCGGATGCAACGGCAAATCAACCGGTTTCACAGACCCCGGCACCGGCTTGGCAAAAAGTAGCCAAGAGGACAATTATGCGCTATCCCCTTGCCGCTTTGAAAGTGCGGCGCCCGCTCGCGCTGCTGCCGCGTACCACCCGGACGTGCTGCCGTCCATGCCAGGCTTGGCCTCGAGGTTCCGACGGAACCGGCAACCGAACGAGAGAAGGCACGGGCCGCCAACAGTTGCCAATTGGCGCAACAGGGCACACAATGCTTGTGTAGTGCTTTACCTTGTCTGACCAACTCAGCGAATTGCCGGGTGTTCGGATGCAAGGCGCATTTGCGCAGCAGGGGGTTCCCCATGCAGGTGGATGAGCCGCAGCACACAGACGTCCAGCGGACCGCCCTCCGGCATACTGACTTTGAGTAGGTCCGATAGTGTGAAGCAGTACACTGATGACCCTGACCCTGAATCAGAGCCAATTGTGAATCGACCGGACGACGACATGCCACAGCTAAGGTATACCCTGCAGCAGGCGCTCGTGCGCTCCCAGCACCCCCCTGCCCTGGCGCCTGATCAAGATACGATCAATCAGTTCCTTGCCCATTGTCACCGACGCAAGTACACCAAGAAATCGGTGATCATGCGGCCGGGCGATCCGGCCACGACCCTTTTCTACGTGATAAGCGGCTCGGTGGCCATTCTTTCCGAAGACGAAAACGGTCGCGAACTGATCCTGACCTACGTCAATCCCGGCGAGTTTATCGGCGAGATGGGCCTGTTTGTCGAATCACCCCACCGTGATGTCACCATGCGCACGCGCAACAACTGCGAACTGGCCGAGATTACCTACGAACGCCTGTTCCAGCTGTTCGAAACGCAACTGCACGATGTCTACGCCAAGCTGTTGTTTGCGGTGGGTCGGCAACTGTCGAACCGATTGCTGCAAAGCAACCGCAAGGTCAGCCGCCTGGCTTTCATGGATGTCAGCAACCGCGTCGCGCGCACGCTTGTGGACCTGTGCACCGAACCCGATGCCATGAGCCACCCCGATGGCACCCAGATCCGCATTTCCCGCCAGGAGATCAGCCGCATTGTCGGCTGCTCGCGTGAAATGGTGGGCCGTGTGCTCAAGGAACTGGCCGCCGACAACATGATTCACGTCAAGGGCAAGACGATCGTGGTACTGGGTACTCGCTGAGCGCCACAGCCACGCTGCACATGGCTGCCTGCCCTCCGCCAGGCCGACACTCGCGCGCAAGGCCGCACAGCGGGACGGGTGACCGTCCGCCCCTGTCCGGATACCCTGGCAAAGCGTCCGCGGACGGACATCAAGCCGCCTGCAAGCGCTATGACTTTTACCCCAAGTCATTGAATATAAAACACTAAAAAGCCTTGCTGCCTGTTGGCACAGCGCTTGCAATGCTCCTGGGTGAGGACGCATGTCGCGCCCTCGCAACCCAAAACCAGGAGCACACCATGAAACACGAACTCATCGCCATGCGCGGCCTGTTTATCTTCGGATCAATCGGCATGCTGGTCTGCACCGCCGCCATGTTGTTCGGTCTGTAATGAGCCCGGCCATCAACCCGCATGCGGCGTCGCGCCCAGTTTCAGCGACTGGCGCGACGCCGCCCACACAATGCGGGCTGGTTATGGCCATATTTTTTGCAACCGGCATAATGGCCCGATGCTGCACGTCATTCTTTATCAGCCGGAGATCCCGCCCAATACCGGCAATGTCATCCGCCTGTGTGCCAATACCGGCGCTCATCTGCACCTGATTCGCCCGCTGGGATTCGAGCTGGACGACAAGCGCATGCGACGCGCCGGACTGGACTATCACGAATACGCCCATATCGCCGTGCACGATTCCTACGATGCCTGCCTGGCCGCACTGGACAGCAAACGGCTGTTCGCCTTCAGCAAACTGGCCAGCCGCCACTACACCAATGTCCGCTACGCCGAAGGTGACGCCCTGCTGTTCGGCCGCGAGACCTCGGGGCTGCCGGATGAGGTCACTGCCACCATCCCTCCCGACCATCGCCTGCGCCTGCCGATGCAGCCGCAAAGTCGCAGCCTTAATCTCTCCAACGCCGTCGCCGTGACAGTCTACGAGGCCTGGCGACAACTGAATTTTGCCGGCGGTCGGTAAGGGACCCTCTGATTAACCCTGAGTAGGTGGCATGACGACCAGAAAGTCCGCAGTTCGAGCTGCGCGGCGCCGTGCAGGCTGGGCTGCCTGGACAAGCCGCGCGGCGCGGGATGCGGGCTTTCTGGTCGTCACCCAGGCGTTCAGAATCAACAAGTTGGGCCCATGGTGTCTGTCCACAATCCTGCGTTGCACTGACTTGACAGGCCACCAGCCTGCCTGCGCCAGTGCGCCTTGACTTGCGAACAGACACCATGGGTGACACCTGCTCAGGGTTAATCAGAGGGTCCTAAGCGCTGCCCTGCCGTTACAATGGCAGCCATGAAAACTGTCGAGAAGCCCGGGCTGCCCCGCCCCTTGCGTGTGCTGGCTGGCAAGGCACTGCAACGCGCACTCAATCATGCGCTGTCACTTGACCCGACGGCGGCGGCACGCCTGGAGCCGCTGGAAGGGCGCGCCGTGGAACTGCATCTGGATGGTCCGAACCTGGCTCTGCGGGTGCGGGTCGACCACGGTGTGCTCAAGGTCGAGGCGCCCGCCGAGCATGCCAACCTTCGTGTTCGCACCACCCCGGGGGCTGTTCTGGCCATGGCTCTGGACAGCCGCCACGAAGTGCCACCGGGCAAGCTGGAGATGTCGGGCGACGCCGGACTTGCACGCCAGCTTGAAGGATTGCTCAAGGACTGGGCACCGGACATGGAGGCCTCGATGTCGAATCTGTTCGGCGATGTCCTGGGGGTACCACTGGCGCAGGGCATGAGCCGCACCGCGCGCGCGGGACGCCGCGCCTTTGCCAATTTTCGCGAAGATGGCGCCGCGTGGTTGCGCGATGAAGCGCGGCTGACGCCTGCCCGGGCCGAAGTCGATACCTGGCTGGACGGCGTGGACGACATCAGCGAACGCAGCGAACGCCTGCAAAGCCGCCTCGAGAAACTGGAGCAGCGCCGATGACCTTGTTGCGCCTGATGCGCGTGGCCATGGTGCTGCTGCGCTACCGCCTGGACGACCTGGTTGCGGATGTGCATCTGTTCCGGCCATTGAAAGTGCTGCGCCCGTTTCTGCCGCGGCCGCGCCGCGACCTGGCACAGTTGCCTCGCGGCGCTCGCCTGCGCCTGGCGCTCAACGAACTCGGACCGATCTTCGTCAAGGCGGGCCAGATTCTGTCCACCCGTCGCGACCTGGTGCCGGCCGACATCGCCGATGAACTGACGCTGTTGCAGGACCAGGTGCCACCCTTCCCCGGAGACCAGGCCATCGCGCGTGTCGAGCAGGCCCTGGGCGCAAGCATCGACAAGCTTTTCATGGCATTCGACCCCGAACCGCTGGCATCGGCTTCGGTGGCGCAGGTCCACGCCGCCACCTTGCCTGACGGTGCCGAGGTCGTGGTCAAGGTCCTGCGGCCCGGCATCGCCAGGCTCATCCGCCGGGATGTGGAACTGCTGCAGTCCCTGGGGCGACTGGCCGAGCGTTGGCACCCGGCCGCGGACAAGATCCGGCCCATGGACGTTGTCGCCGAGATCGAGAAGACCCTGGAGCACGAACTGGATCTGCAGCGCGAAGGCGCCAATGCCAGCTTGCTCAGGCGCAATTTCGACCGCTCACCGGACATGTATGTTCCGGATGTCTACTGGTCGCACAGCAAGAAGGGCGTGCTGACCCTGGAGCGGGTTTACGGCCTGTCGGTCGATGACATCGCGGCGCTGGATGCGGCAGGCATCGACCGCAAGCGACTGGCCGCCAAGGGCGTACGCCTTTTCTACGAGCAGGTCTTTCGCGACAATTTCTTTCATGCCGATGCCCATCCGGGCAATATCTGGGTCGACCCCGAGAGCGTGGCTGATCCGCGCTTCATCGCGCTGGATTTCGGCATCATGGGCTCCCTGCCGGAGGCCGACCAGTACTGGCTTGCGGAGAACTTCATCGCCCTGTTCGAACGAGACTACCGCCGTATCGCCGAATTGCATCTGGCTGCCGGCTGGATGCCCCGCCATGTGCGCGTCGATGAACTGGAGGCGGCAGTGCGTACTGTCTGCGAGCCCTACTTCAGCCAGCCGCTGTCGAAGATCTCGCTGGCCGAAGTGGTGGCCGAGCTGTTCGCTACCGCGCGCCGCTTCGAGCTGACCCTGCAACCGCAACTGATCCTGCTGCAGAAAACCCTGCTGAACATCGAGGGGATTGGCCGCATGCTCGACCCCGATATCGATATCTGGTCAGTAGCCCACCCGGTACTCAAGCGCATTCTCAGGCAGCGCTACAGCCCGCGTCACGCCCTGCGCGAGATCCGCAGGCGCGTCCCCGAGTGGCTGCACGCCGCACCGCGCATGCCGGATCTGGCACGCGAATGGCTGCAGCAGGCCGTTGCCGGAGAACTGCGGGTACACTTCGACTCGCGCGATCTGCAGCAGATACATGCCGAAGCGCGCCGCACCCGTCGAATGATGGCGGCGGGCATGCTCGGCACCAGCCTGCTGATCTGCGCCACGCTCACCTGGCTGCTGGCGCAAGCGCAGCACGTCTGGGTAGCCGGCGGCCTGGCCGTGGCCGGTGTCGTCGTCCTGCTGCTGGGCTGGCGCAACGCCGCACGCTGATTTGCACACACAGACCGGTCCAAGCCCTTGATTTGGATCGCGCAGGTGATGACCAGAAGCCAGCGATCGTGAGGCTCAGCGCGAGGAGATGTACTTTTCGCGCCGGATCTGGCGCACGGACAGACCGCGATCCTTCAGTTCCGCAAATGCGGCATCAACCATTTCCGGGTTGCCGCACAGGTAGGCGATGTCGTATTCGGGATCCGGTTCCAGTTCGGGCAGGACGGTCTGCACATAGCCGAGGCGGTCATTGGGGCGCGGGTCGGGCCGGGCACCGCGGCTGAGGCAGGGATGAAAATCGAAGTTGTCGTGTTCGCGGGCAAAGGCCTCGAACTCCTCGCCGTACAGCAGCTCGGCCTCGTTGCGGGCACCATACAAGAGCACGAATTGGCGTCCCTGCTCGCGCATGGCCCGGGCGATCTGCGGCAACATGGCGCGGTAGGGCGTGACACCGGTGCCGGTGGCGATCAGCAGGTAGCGTCGGTTCTCGTCGCCCTCCTGCAGGCAGAAACGACCGTAGGGGCCGCTGGCATCGATGATGCCGCCATGCTCGAGCTCGGCAAACAGTTTCGTGGCGGCGCCACCTTCGACGTAGCTGACGGCAATCTCGATGCGCTGCACCGTTTCGGCGCCCTCCTCGCCAATGGTGGCTACCGAGTAGCTGCGCTTGGTCGCCTTGCCGTCGTCGTAGTGGAAATGCACCTGCAGAAACTGGCCTGGCTTGAACGCCAGAGGCTGGCCATCGGCGCGTTCGAAGACCAGGTGACGCACGGTGGGCGCCAGCATGAAGCTGTCGGTCAACTTGAGCTGGAAATGTTCAATCATGGTGTCGGTTTACCTGTTTGCCGCGATTCGGCGCGCAAAGGCCGTTATGATAACGCCCCTTGTGCCATTGAATTAAGCAGATTTGCCATGCCCGACCATCCCGCTCTGGAAATTGAAGACCTGTGCAAGACCTACGGCAATGGAGTCGAGGCACTGAAAAGCGTATCCCTGTCCGTGCAACCGGGCGACTTCTTTGCCCTGCTCGGGCCCAACGGCGCCGGCAAGTCGACCCTGATCGGCATCGTCACCTCGCTGGTCAATGCCAGCTCCGGTGATGCGCGGGTATTCGGCACCTCGATCCACAAGGACCGCAGCGCCGCCATGCGCATGATCGGCGTCGTGCCGCAGGAGATCAATTTCAACCAGTTCGAGAAGCCTTTCGACATTTGCGTCAACCAGGCCGGCTTCTACGGCATCAAGCGCCCGGAAGCCATTCGTCGCGCGGAAAAATACCTGCGTGAACTGCGTCTGTGGGACAAGGCACACTCGACCTCGCGCATGCTCTCCGGCGGCATGAAGCGGCGCCTGATGATTGCCCGCGCGATGATGAACGAGCCGAAGCTGCTGATCCTCGACGAACCCACTGCCGGCGTCGATATCGAAATCCGCCGCTCCATGTGGCAGTTCGTCACCGGCATCAATGCGGCCGGCACCACGGTCATCCTGACCACGCACTATCTGGAGGAGGCCGAACAGTTGTGCCGCAACATTGCCATCATCGACCACGGCCGCATAGTCGAAAACACCACCATGAAAAACCTGTTGTCCAAGCTGGATGTCGAGACTTTCGTGCTCGATACCCGCGGCGGCGACAACACCATGCCCGAGGTGAATGGGGTGGTGCTCCGGCGCATCGACGACAACACCATGGAAGCGGAAATGTCGCGCGGCCATGACCTCAACTCCCTTTTCACCGCACTGACCGAACGCGGCATCCAGGTTCGCTCGATGCGCAACAAGGCCAACCGTCTGGAGGAACTTTTCGTGCGACTGGTGGACGATGGCAAGGAGAAGGCCGCATGAATTCGGCAAGCAACAACCTGACCGCGCTGGGCACCATTTTTCGCCGCGAAGTGATGCGCATCACGCGTATCTGGACGCAGACCCTGATTCCCCCGGCCATCACGATGACGCTCTATTTCGTGATTTTCGGTACCCTGATCGGCAGCCGCATCGGCGAGATCGAGCACGGCTTCAGCTACATGCAGTTCATCGCGCCCGGCCTGGTCATGATGAGCATCATTCAGAACAGCTACGGCAACATCACCAGTTCCTTTTTCGGCTCCAAGTTCGGGCGCTATGTCGAGGAGATGCTGGTCTCGCCGATGCCCAGCTGGGTGATCCTTGCCGGTTACGTGATGGGTGCCATGGTGCGCGGCATCGCGGTAGGCATCATCGTGATCCTGATCGCGCTGTTCTTCACCGATCTGGGCCTGGCGCACCCGCTGGTCACGCTCACTACCGCACTGCTGACCTCGATCGTGTTTGCACTGGCCGGCTTCATCAACGCGGTATTCGCGCAGAAGTTTGACGACATCGTCATCATCCCGACCTTCGTGCTGGCCCCACTGACCTACCTGGGCGGGGTGTTCTACTCGATCGACATGCTGGGACAACCGTGGCGCGCAATCAGCCATGCCAACCCCATCCTGTACATGGTCAATACCTTCCGCTACGGCGTACTCGGCATCAGCGACGTCAGCCTGTGGATCGCCTATGCGGTCATGATCGGTTTTGCCGTGGTGCTGGGCGGTGTCAGCCTGTTCCTGCTGGAGCGCGGCTACGGCATGCGCAGCTGATCGGGAAGTGCATAGGCACGCCACAGTGCGTCGCGTTCTTCCCCTCAATCGAGTGCAAAGAAAGCGCGCGCCGTGGCAGTGCTGGCCGCTGCGGTCTGCTCCGGTGTCTCGCCACGCGCGGCAGCCACTGCCTCGCATATGTGCCTGAGGTACATGGGCTCATTGCGCCGGCTTGAGACCTTGTGCGGCAAATCGCGGGGCAGCAGATAGGGCGCATCGGTCTCTATCATCAGGCGATGGGGCGGGATCATGCCCACAATATCTCGCAAGTGATGGCCGCGACGCTCATCGCAGATCCAGCCGGTGATGCCGATATGAAAATCGCGTTCCAGGTAATGCTCCAACTCCACACGATCCGCGGTGAAGCAGTGCACCACCACGGCAACCAGCTGCCCCCGCACCGCATCGAGGCATGCGAGGAAATCATCATGTGCGTCGCGCTGATGCAGGAACAACGGCTTGCCGCAGTCGATGGCCATCGCCAGTTGCCGCTCGAAAGCGCTGATCTGGGCGTCCCGAGGAGAGAAGTTTCGATGATAGTCGAGCCCCGTTTCGCCTGCCGCGCGGACTTCCGGCTCACGCAGCAGCTCGCGCAGCCGCGCATCGGTGGCGTCGTCATAGTCGCGCGCATGGTGCGGGTGTACTCCCGCGGTGGCATACAGGCGGCCCGGATGGGCGCGTGCCAGAGCCAGTGCCGCCTCGCTGCCTTCCCGGCTGGCGCCGGTTACCATCATTTGCACGACACCCTGCTCTCGCGCGCGCTCCAGTACCGCGCTGCGGTCCGGGTCAAACGAATCATGGGTGAGATTGGCTCCGATATCGACAAGTTGCATGAGGTGACGCCGCCCGAAAACGGCAATTATCGCCGATTCACAAGAAGTTCACCGCCGGACCGACATTATCGTGGCAAATCACGCTCGGGGACTTGCCGAATGAAATCCATACCGCTACTGACCTTCGCCAGCCTTCTGCTGCTCGCAACCCTGCCCGCGCACGCCGCGCAGCAGGTCCAGCGCAATACGCAGGCCGCGCATGCCGAACAGGTGCAACAGAAAAGGATTCTGGACATGCGCCATGCGCCGCGCCACCAGGACGGCAACCAGACCTATGCCCTGGGCGATGGCTACGGCGGCACCAATGGCCCCTACGCAAACCCGTATCGCACCTACCCGCCAAGCTGCATGGCCGATCCCCTGCCGATAACGCCTACCGGCCCCCTGTACACGAAACAGATGGACATGGCGTCCTACAACCAGACACTGCGTGGCTACGTTCGTGAACCGGTCACGGTAACCATCTGGCGCATCCCGTGCAGCTCCTCCCAGTACGACAACGCCATCACCCTGCTGCGCATCCAGCGCGGCAGTGCCCACGAGGGCGACAGCAACCAGTACGTGGCCTTCCCTGGTGTCAGAGTGGCGCAGGGATCGGTGCAATTCGACGATGCCAATGGCGACGATCTGCCGCGCCTGGCACCCGAGCCCGACACCATCGTGTCGTGGACACCCACCGATTCGGCCATGGTGGACTCGACCACGTACGTGCTCGAGGACTACCCGATAGCCAACCGCCCGTTCCTGGACTACACCCAGGGATTCGCACTGCGCATGGACAATTTCATCAACGACGGCGGCACCCACCAGTACACCATCAACGTGCCGCCCTACGTACCCTCATCGGGTGGCTATCCGACGGCCAATGAGCCCTTGCCGATCAATGGCTACATGACCAACAACTACTACGACTCCGCCCACAGCGGCGAAGGCATGATGGTTCAGGTGTATGAGCAGTCGCAGAGTGGTCTGTACTCCCTGCAATTCAACTGGTTCACCTTCGGGCCTGATGGCAGACCATTCTGGATTAGCGGCGATGCCCAGTTCCAGCCCGGTGCTCGTTCGGTCACTGCCACCGCGGTCGGTTATCGCGACGGTGGCGGCTTTGCCGGCAACTTCGGCAGTCAGGCACCAGGCCACATCTGGGGTACCATTACCTTCCAGTGGAACAACTGCAATCGCATGCAATTCAGCTATCAGTCCAACTCGGGCCTGCCGTCGTTCGTGCCGCAGGGCAGCGGCACCCGTACCTGGAATCGCCTGGGCAACGCCAACGGCATGACCTGCGAATAGGTACTGCATCAGGCGATGGGTAATGACCAACTGCCCATCGCGGCATTGCTTCCCGCAATCAGGGAAACGCTGAACACGCATACCCGGCTGGTACTGGAAGCGCCGCCGGGCGCGGGCAAGACCACCGGCGTGCCGCCAGCGCTGCTCGATTGCGAGTGGCTCGGCGGTCGTCGCATCCTGATGCTGGAACCACGCCGGCTGGCCGCGCGCGCCGCGGCCGGCTTCATGGCCCGGCAGCGCGGTGAGGCGGTCGGCCAGAGCATCGGCTTTCGCATCCGCTTCGAGAACCGGGTCAGCGATGCCACCCGTATCGAGGTGGTGACCGAAGGCATATTCACGCGCATGCTGCAGGCTGATCCCGGTCTTGACGGGGTCGGTGCGGTCCTGTTCGACGAATTTCACGAACGTCACCTCGCCGCCGACCTGGGCATTGCCATGGCGCGGGACGTGCAGGCGGAATTGCGTCCGGATCTGCGTCTGGTACTGATGTCGGCCACACTCGACGGCGAACGACTGGCTGCATGGCTGGGCGCGCCGCAGCTTTGCAGCGAGGGACGCAGCCACCCGGTCGATATCCGCTACCCGCCAGCACGCGCTCGCGAGGCGCCACTGGCACAACTGGCCCGACTGCTGCCACAGGTCATCCGCGAGAATGATGGCGACGTGCTTGTGTTTCTGCCAGGCCAGCGCGAGATCCATCGCGCGCAGCGCATGCTTGCAGGGCGGATTGATGATCCGGACGTGAGTGTGCTGCCGCTGCACGGCAGCCTGCCGCTGGCGCAGCAGCGCGCTGTTCTGGAGGCCGCAGAGCCCGGCACGCGCCATGTCATCCTGGCCACCAACGTGGCCGAGTCCAGCGTCACCTTGCCGGGCATCCGCAGCGTGATCGATCTTGGCCTGGCGCGCGAGCCGCGCTTTGACCCGCGCAGCGGCCTGACGCGTCTGGAAACGGTACAGATCAGCCAGGCCTCGGCCGGCCAGCGTGCTGGCCGCGCCGGCCGCGTCGCGCCCGGCATGGCCTTGCGTCTGTGGCCCGAAAGCCGGCGCCTGGAGGCCGAGCGACGCGCCGAGATCGAGCAGGCCGACCTGTCGTCGCTGGCGCTGGAACTGGCGGCCTGGGGCAACACTGAACTGGAATGGCTGACAGCACCACCGCCTGCCGCGATGGCACAGGCCAGGGAACTGCTGATGCGGCTGGGCGCACTGGATCACGATCACCGCATCACCCCATTGGGCAGACGCATGCTCGATACCGGCGCGGCACCGCGACTTGCCGCCGCCATCTGCGCTGCGGAAGATCGGCAACTCGGCCTCATCGCCGACATGCTGGCCTTGCTGGAATCGCGCTCGCCCCTGCGTGGCGCATCGGCCAGCGACGACGACTTCCGGCAACGGCTGGCTGCCTTGCATACGTGGCGTGACGGTGGCGCACGCGCCACGCGCGACCAGGGTGCAGATACCGGCGCCTTGTCTGCCATCGAGAAAACGGCACAGGGCTGGCGCCGCCGCCTCGACACGCGCCAGCGTCCCTCGGGTATGGCCGGTCCGTTGCATGTCGGCAACCTGCTTTTGCCGGCTTTTCCTGATCGCGTCGCACGTGCCGATCCCGCTGACCCGCTGCGCTACCAGCTTGCCAACGGTCGCGGCGCATACCTGCATGAACAAAGCGCGCTGCGCGGCGAACCCTGGCTACTGGCCATTGACCTGCATCTGGCTACCGGAGACAGCCGCATTCTCACGGCCACCCCCTTCGATGACGAGCGGCTGGAGGCCTTGTTTCCCGACACCTTCAACGAACGTCGCACAAGCCGCTGGAATGAACAGCGGCAGGCCCCCGAGGCCTTTGTGGAGAAACGCTTCGGGCAACTGGTACTGGAATCAGAGCCTGTGGCCGTGAGCGATGACGATCGCCACGCGGCACTGCTCGACGCCATCCGTCGCAAGGGACTCGAAAGCCTGCCCTGGGACCGCGACAGCATCCAGTTGCGCCAGCGCATGGCCTGCCTGCACACGTGCATGCCTGACGCCGGGCTGCCGCGCACCGACGAAGCCAGCCTTGTCAGCAGCGTCGATGCCTGGCTGGGACCCTGGCTGGCCTCATGCCGCTCGCTTTCGGCGCTTTCCTCCGCAAGCCTGGCCGACGCGCTGCGCGCCCTTCTCGACCATGAACAGCGACACCTGCTTGAACGCATGCTGCCCGAGCGCATCAAGGTCCCAAGCGGTCACAGCCACCGCATTGATTACGCGGACCCCGCAGCACCGGTGCTGGCCGTGAAACTGCAGGAGCTGTTCGGACTTGGCGAGACCCCGACCATCGCCGGTGGGCGCCTGCACCTGACCCTGCATCTGCTGTCGCCGGCCCGCCGACCCATGCAGGTGACTCGCGACCTGGCCAGCTTCTGGCGCAACACCTATCCCGATGTACGCAAGGACCTGCGCGGCCGCTACCCCAAACATCCGTGGCCCGAAGACCCCATGAGCGCGACGGCCACCGCCCGAACCCGGCGCAAGCCAAAAAGCCAAGCGTAGGGCACCGCTGAACAAAGTGAAGCGCACCGCAGCATGCCGTCCCATTGTTGCGCCCCGCCCCACGTAGGGTGCTGCTGAACGAAGTGAAGCGCACCGCAGCATGCCGTCCCACTGGTGCGCTTCGCTACACGTAGGGTGCTGCTGAACAAAGTGAAGCGCACCGCAGCATGCCGTCCCACTGGTGCGCTTCGCTACACGTAGGGTGCTGCTGAACAAAGTGAAGCGCACCGCAGCATGCCGTCCCACTGGTGCGCTTCGCTACACGTAGGGTGCTGCTGAACAAAGTGAAGCGCACCGCAGCATGCCGTCCCACTGGTGCGCTTCGCTACACGTAGGGTGCTGCTGAACGAAGTGAAGCGCACCGCAGCATGCCGTCCCACTGGTGCGCTTCGCTACACGTAGGGTGCTGCTGAACAAAGTGAAGCGCACCGCAGCATGCCGTCCCACTGGTGCGCTTCGCTACACGTAGGGTGCTGCTGAACGAAGTGAAGCGCACCGTGGCGTGATGCGCCCTGGTGCGCTTCGTTGCACTCAGCAGCACCCTGCCCGGAAAAGCGCACCGTGGCGCGATGCTCCGCCACCCGCACCACTGTGCCGAATGACCCACGAGAATCCGGCACGGAACTGGCATACTGGCCCATTCATGCACACCGAGACGTGTCGATATGCGCGCATTCTTCATTCTGGCCCTCGCGGCGCTGGTCCTGCCCTTGACTGCAACGGCTGCTGATCCGCATTCGTATGCGCAGCCGGACAAGGTGGTCACCACCCATCTCGCCCTGGACCTGGCGATGGACTTCTCGCGCAAGCAGTTGCGCGGCGATGCGACCCTCACTCTGGAGTGGAAGGATCCCGGCGCGGAAAACCTGGTGCTCGACACGCGCCAACTGCGTATCGCCAGCGTCCGTGCGCTTGCCGACGACGGCAGCAGCCATCGGCTCACGTACAGCCTGGCTGCACCGGACAAGGACCTGGGCAGCAAACTCACGATTAGCGCTCCGGATCACCCGCACCATGTGCGGATCGCCTACGTCACGGCACCCACGGCATCGGGACTGCAATGGCTGAGCAAGGAACAGACGGCAGACAAGAAGCATCCGTTCATGTTTTCGCAGTCCGAATCCATCCACGCGCGCTCGTGGATTCCGCTGCAGGATTCGCCGGCCATCCGCTTCACCTACAGCGCGCACGTCACCGCGCCAAAGAATATCCGCGTACTGATGAGTGCGATCAACGAGGCCGGGCATCCGCTGGATGGCGACTTCAGCTTCGAGCAGCCGAAACCCATCCCTTCCTATCTGATGGCGATTGCCGCCGGTGACATCGCCGTGCGCGAGACCGGCCCGCGCAGCGCCGTGTATGCCGAGCCGTCCGTGGTCGCCAAGGCCGCGCACGAGTTCGAGGACACCGAGAAGATGATCGAGGCGGCTGAAACGCTCTACGGTCCCTACCGCTGGGGCCGCTACGACATCCTGGTGCTGCCGCCCTCGTTCCCCTACGGCGGCATGGAAAACCCCAACATGACCTTCGCCACGCCCACAGCCATCGTCGGCGACAAGAGCCTGGTCTCGCTGATCGCGCACGAACTCGCGCATTCCTGGTCGGGCAACCTGGTCACCTCCTCAAGCTGGCGCAACATCTGGCTCAACGAGGGCTTTACCACCTATGTCCAGGGCCGCATCACCGAGGCCCTGTACGGCAAGGCCCTGGCCAACGAGGAAGTACTGCTGTCGGCCCGCGCACTGCAAAAAAGCATCGGCGACATGCCGAAGAACAGTCAGAAGCTGGCGCCGGACCCGCGCAGCGTGGGCGCCAACGACAACCTGTCCGATGTCGCCTACGACAAGGGCTCATGGTTTCTGCGCACACTGGAGAAGCGCTTCGGACGCGAGGTCTTTGACCAGTACCTGAAAGGTTATTTCAATCACTTCGCCTTCCAGAGCATCAACACCGAACAGATGCTGGCATACCTGAAGCCGAACCTGATCGACAAATACCCCGGCAAAATGAGCTGGGCCGAGGTGAAGGCATGGGTCTACGGCACCAGCATCCCCGAGAACGCCAAACTGCCCGACTCACCCAACTTCGACCTTATCGACAAGCAGCGCCAGGCCTTCCTGGCCGGCACGCTGGCCGCCACCGACATCGACACGTACTTCCTCGACAAGCGCAGCCCGGAGAAGCTGGACACGCGCGCATGGAACACCCAGGAGTGGATGTACTTCCTCGACGGCCTGCCCGACAAGACCCCGCTGGGAAAGATCAGGGCGCTGGACAAGACCTTCCACCTCACCGGCACGCCCAACGGAGAAATCGGCATGCGCTGGTACAGCCACGCCATCGCCGCCGGCGACAAGGCGGTGTGGAAGGCCGCCGCTGAACACATGACCCGCATCGGCCGCCTGTACCTCACCATGCCGCTGTACAAGGCACTGGCGAAGACGCCGGACGGCCTGGCATTCGCTGAGAAGGTCTACGCCAAAGCCAAACCCGGCTACCACCCGATGACCCAGCGCGCAGTCGAGTCGATCATCGCCAAAGCGAAAAAGAAGCTCACAAAAGAAACGTCAGATCAGTAGATCATGGCCACGCAAACGGACCGCTCACCCTGGAAAAGAATGCTGTGGCGACGGCTGCGCGGGCTGGGCATGCTTTTGCTGATCCTGGTGGCGATTGCCGCCGGGGTCTATCTGCTGGCGCCGCAATGGATCGTGCGCGTTGTCGAATGGCGTCAGGCCAGTACCGCCGGGCTGGAAAGCCATGAGCTCAGCGTCGACGGGCAGGATTGGGTCTATTACGAGGGCGGCAGCGGACCGACCATAGTGCTGCTGCACGGCTTCGGCGGCAGCCGCGACAACTGGACCAGGGTCGCCGGGGATCTGACCGGCAATTTCCGCGTGGTGATTCCCGACCTGCCGGGCTGGGGCCAATCCATGCCGGTGCCCGGTTCCGACTACGGCCCGCGCGCCCAAGCCAAACGTCTGGCCGGTTTCATCGATCGCGTGGCGCCGCGCAACCTGGTACTGATTGGTCACTCCATGGGCGGCCTGATCGCTGGGCTGTATGCCGCCGACCACCTCGATCACGTCGCCGCCGTGGGCTTTGTCGACAGCGGCGGGGTGGATCATCTGAAGTCGCCGCTCAAGGAAGGCCGCAACCCCTTTGCCTACACCGACCGGGCAGGCTTCGAGCAGGTGATGGATCTGGCGTTTGCCGATCCTCCGCAATTGCCCGGCCGTATCGAGGACGTGTTCGTCAAACGCAACGCCGATCGCCTCGACATGATCAAGCGCAGCTTTGCGGCGATGGCCCGGGCAGATGCGTCCGGAGACCTGCCATCCGTGCTGCCGAGGATCGACAAACCGGCGCTGGTGATGTGGTGCCATGACGACAAGCTTGTCAGCAGCGATGCGGTGGATGTGTTCCGCAAGGATCTGACTGCCAGCCCGCGCATTGATGTCACCACCCTGTTTGGCTGCTCGCACATGCCGATGCTGGAAAATCCCCACGCTACCGCTCAAGCCATCACCCGCTTCATGCTGCCCCCGCATCCGCGCTGAGGGCAGGTGCTCGGTATCACGCCTTGGTGCGGTTTGCGGGTAGGGTGCTGCTGAGCGCTAGCGAAGCGCACCGTTAGAGCTTCATGCCATGGTGCGCGTTTCTGGGTAGGGTGCTGCTGAGTAAAACGAAGCGCACCATTGGAGCTTCATGCCATGGTGCGCTTCACTGCGTTCAGCAGCACCCTACTCGCAATGAAATACAGCTTCGCGGATTGCGAGCCATGGTGCGCGTTTCTGGGAAGGGTGCTGCTGAGTAAAACGAAGCGCACCGTTGGAGCTTCATGCCATGGTGCGCTTCGCTTTGCTCAGCGGCACCCTACCCAGCGAAGCGCGCTGTCGGGACGTCATGCCCTGGGAATTGCATGCTGATGGGAATGATGCGACGGCCTACTCGCCCTTGTTCCTGTCATCGATGTCATACGCGACGCCCCAGTCCGGCGCAATGTCCCCACTGCGTATGTATCGGTGGATGGTCGAATAGGGCCAATCTGCCGCTCGTTCAACATGCGCATGCTTGACCGGGTTGTAGTGGATGTAGTCGATGTGAGCTATCAGATCGCCCTGGTTTCGAATCGTGTGCTCCCAGAAGCGGCGTTGCCAGATGCCACGCTCTCGTCGTGCGTTCCTGCTCGACGAACGATGCCCGCTGGCAGCAATGCCGCGAGAGAAGCTCGCCTTGATCAGACCCCAGCGGGTGCCCAGGTCGCGATCACCGGGAGGCAGCCGCCACAAGCAGTGAAGGTGCTCCGGCAGGACCACGGCGGCGAGCGACTCGAAGGGATGCCGCGCCTGGACGCTGGCGTAGGCAGCACGAAGGTCGGCGATATGGCGAACCAGAAAGTCGCATCGGCGATCTTGCAGGGCTACGGTCATGAAGTAGGTTGCACCGGGCATCCCGGAGCGTCGGTATCGGGGCATGGGTGTAGCGTGCCATGGCACGGATGGGCTGCTGAATCGGTGCAGCCCGCTATCGCATGTAGGCTTTGGCCGACTTCTTGTTGCAGCAATGGCCTCACGTCTCGGCGCGCGTTCTGGGTAGGGTGCTGCTGAGTGAAACGAAGCGCACCGTTGGTGCTCCACGCCATGGTGCGCTTCACTGCGTTCAGCAGCACCCTACGTGAAACGAAGCGCACCATTGGAGCTTCATGCCTCGGTGCGCTTCACTGCGTTCAGCAGCACCCTACGTGCAACGAAGCGCACGAAGTTGGGGAGCTTCAGCCGAGCAGGCGGTCGATCTCGATCTTGAGCACGCCGCCGTGTTGGCGCAGCCAGTTGCGTTGCGGCTTGTAGTCCGGCATCAGCGCCTCGACCTGGGCCCAGAAGCGCCGGGAGTGATCGCGTACGGCCAGGTGGGCCAGTTCGTGAACGAGGACATAGCGCAGGGCCTCGCGTGGAGCCAGCGACAACGACAGGTCCAGGCTGATGCGGTCGCGGCTGTCCAGGCTGCCCCACAGGCTCTTCAGGACCCGCATGCGGATGCCGGTCGGGGCGCGGCCCAACTGGTCGACATAACCCGGCAGCCAGCACGACACATCCTGACGTACGCAGGTTTCCAGATAGTCCCGGAGCAGATTGCGTGCCCGCCCCAGGCTCGCTTCACCCCAGGGCTCGGGCAGGCGCAGCACCAGGCTGTCCGTGAATCGCTCGATACCGCTGCGGGCTGATACCTGCCAGGTCAGGGCAAGGTCTTCGCCGGCAAGCATGATCTGATTGGCTACGCCGACCTCCAGTTGCGGGGCGCGCGTACCGTCGAGACACAACTCCGCCAGCTTGCCCTCCAGCCAGGGACCGTGCTTCTTGAGAAAGGCGAACAGCTTGGCTGGATGGGTATTGTGCGGACAGGACAGGCGCGCGCCCTGGGCGGTTACCGTCAGGCGCAGATGGCGCGCACGCGGATGCGGCGACTTGCGCACCCGGATGGTGCGACCGTCTCGCGCCGGCACTTCAAGCCAATCCTGTGTCCCCGCCTGCATTGCTCTTCGCTCCAGTCATGCCACCGAATTCAAGCCTGCTCCGGCCGGGTGATCGAAAACCATTGCGCCAGATGCTCCAGAAGCTTTTCCAGTTCCAGGCTCATCAGCGCGAAACGCGCATCAATCTCGGCACTGGCATCCTCGCTGGAATCGTAGCTCAACTCCTCCACCACCACATCGTGAAAACGCAGCTTGCGGATCACCAGATCCTCACCGAGAACCATGCTGAGGCGGTCATCGAAATGCAAGCCTAGCTGAAAAACCTGCTTGCCACTGCGAAGATGCTCGCGAATCTCGTCTCCGGTCAGATCCTGATGCCGGCAGCGCACCACGGCACCGCCGGCTGCACCGGGGTCACGCAACTCGCACTCGTCGCCCAGTTCCAGGCCGGCCGGCAGATCGCCACTATCCAGCCAGCGGGTCAACAGTGCGCGTGGTGTTTCGCCGGCGGCCAGGGGCAGCGCCGGGAAACTCGACAGCGCCTCGCGCACGCTGCCCAGCAGGGTCTCGGCCTTCTTGCGGCTGGCGGTGTCAATCACCAGCCAGCCGTGCTTGCGGTCGACATAGGCATCCGTGCGCGACGGTCGGCTGAAGGCCTTGGGCAACAATTCTTCCATGACCGACTGCTTGATACCCCGGCGCTGGCGCGCGCTCACCGGCCCACCTTCGCTGGCCGCCCTGGCCCGGGCGCGACGACTGGTCTCGGCGGCGACCACGGCAGCCGGGAGCAGCTTGTCCTCCTGGCCCAGACTGAACAGGGTATGGTGGCCCAGGGTACGCGTCATGACCTCCTCATCCGGGCCGAGCGGCGAAACAAAGCCACGCGTGAACATCTCCAGCGGTCCGCAGGCACGCAGAGGATGTTCGCCCAGGAGAGTGTCGAGTTCGCCCAGCGACTTGCCGGCGGTTGCGGAAAAGCGGAACAGGGTAAGATTGCGAAAGAACATGCGGCTCTCAGATCGGAAATTGACCGGCCATTGTAACCATTGCCCGAGCCGATGGCGGAAGCTAAGCTTCAGAAGTGCTCAAGTCGGGGTTTCATCCGATGCAACCAGAAAATCAGGCCGAACTTGCTCGCAAACTGGCCGATTTGCGTCAGGAACACCGTGATCTGGACGCAGCAATCGCGCGCCTGGCCGATGTCCCGGGCAGCGATGAACTGCGCCTCAGCCGGCTGAAAAAGCGCAAGCTGAGCCTCAAGGACTCCATCGCGCGAGTGGAAAGCCGCCTGATCCCTGACCTTGATGCCTGAGCGGCATCGCTGTGCCGGACCCGCATGCCGCTGGCCTGCACCCGAAGACCCGCCCGCAACCCCGAATCGATCAATCGGCCTCGCTGTCCTCGAAATCCGGGCGTGACTCGTCGCTGTGGCCATTGCCGGGCGTTATCTTGAGGATCGAATGACGCACCTCGCGAGACAGGATCAGCCGCGCATCCTCGACCACGTCGGCGAGCGCGGGATCAAACTCCAGCGAGCCGTCCTCACCGTTCCAGATCAGCTCGCGTTCGCGCAAGCGGCGGATAAACCCCCGGAACAGCGACTTGTCGAAGAACTCCGGCGCATTGAGTTCATGCAGCATACTCAGACGCTGCGCCGTGGAAGTGCAGTGGCTCTCCAGCTCGGCCGTACTCAGCGCGCCCTGGCCGTTCTTGACCAGCGCGGCAATGACGATGTAATAGCGTTCAAATGCCTGCATCAGGGAGTGGGCCAGCGTACGTAGCTGGAATGCCGCATCCTCCTGGCCGGGGCCACGCTCGAGCAAACGGCCCTCGCCGGTCGCATCGAGCAGGCCGTTGCGAATAAACTCGCTGATGGTGGCCTGCAACTGACGGGCAAAGCCGTGCTCGTCCCAGCGCAGGAACAACTCGCCCTGAATGAAAGGGTAGATGATGCGCCCCAGGCGCAGCACCGAGGCTTGGGACATGCGCCGGTTGTTGACGAAGCAGCAGGCAACCCAACCAGTGCATGCCATCAGATGCAGCACGTTGTTGCGGAAATAGCTCAGCAGGATCGCCTTGTCGTTTTCGGCCAGCAGCACATCGCCACCAGCGTGCTCGATACGTTTGATCCAGCCCATTTCCTGGCCGTGAGCAATGATCTCGGCCGGCAAGGCGTCGGTGACACTGACGCGATCGGAGTATGGCAACTCGACCAGCAGACTGCGTGTCAGCTGCAGTTGCTTGATCAGGTCACTCTCGCTCATCGCATGCTTGCGTGTGGCAAGCAGTACCAGAGCCAGCAGATTGACCGGATTGACCTCGGCCGCTGCATTGATATTGACCTGTATCTGCCTGGCCAGCGTATCGACCACATCGGAGAACCAGGCCGGCTTGGCATCTTCGCCCTCGCTGGCATTTCGCCAGTCGCCCGCAGTGGCATCGAGCAGTTCATTCAGCGCCACCGGCTCGCCAAAGCTCAGCGTGACGTGGCCGTAATGCTGGCGCAGTACCTTGCCGGCACCCCGCAGCAGGCTGAGCAAGGACTCCTTCTCCTTGGCCTGGCCAGACAGCTCCCCGGCATAGGCATTACCCTCCATCAGCTTTTCGTAACCGATGTAGACCGGCTGAAAAAGCACCGGGCGACGCGGCGCGCGCAGGAACGCCTGCAAGGTCATCGACAGCATGCCACCCTTGGGATCCAGCAGTCGGCCGGTGCGCGAGCGCCCGCCTTCGATGAAGTATTCGATCGGCACGCCACGGTCGATCAACTGCGCCAGGTATTCCTTGAAGATGGTCGAATACACGGCGCTGCCCTTGAAACTGCGGCGCATGAAGAAGGCGCCGCCACGACGCAGAATGGAGCCGATGACCGGCAGGTTGAGGTTGATCCCCGCGGCAATATGCGGCGGCACCACACCGCTGACATGCAACTTGTAGGACAGCAACAGGTAATCGGCATGACTGCGGTGGCTGGGTACGTAGACGACCTCATGCCCTGGTGCGGCCGCTCGCGCCTGTTCGAAATGGCGCATAGCCACACCGTCATACAGCTTGTTCCAGAACCAGGTCAGAATGAACGAGGCCGAGCGCACTACCGGATGGGAGTAGTCGGCGGCAATTTCCATGACCATCTTGCGCGCCCGACGTTGCGCCTGGGCCGCACTGAGCTTGTTCTTGATGGCGCTGGTGGCAATCGCCTCGCGTACCGGCGCAGCATCCAGCACCGAGCCCACCACGGTACGCCGGTGCGAAAGATCGGGGCCAACAACCGCCGCGCGGATGCGCCGGAAATGAACCCGGAAAACCCTCGACAGCTTGCGCGCCAGGCGCGCAGGCAGCAGTTTCGGTGATTCTTCGACCACCTGGCGCAAGGACACCGGCTCGGCGAAATGCACCACCGTGCTGCGTCCGTTGAGAAGGATCGCCAGCAAGCGCCGGAAGCGACCCACCACGACCCAGTTCTCCGAGAACAGGACACGGAACCAGCCGCTCTCGCGAGTCGGGGCCCTGCCGACGTAGATCGACACCGGCACCAGCTGCACGTCCTGGTCTGGTGCCGACTCGAATGCCTTGAGCATCTGCATCAGCACCGCGTCGCTGGCACGCTTGCGCGTCCGGCCCAGCACCCAGCCTTCGCGTCTTGCCAGCGAGAACATCGAAAAGCGACGTCGCATGCCCGCCAGGGACAAGCTCGCGGTAGGGCTGGGCAGGCCCGAATCCTTGCAGGCGCGTTCGAGAATCAGGGCATCGGAGAAACCATGTCGCTCGAGCACGTAGCACACCGGACGCCCCGCCATCAGCAGGCCGGCTGGCTCGCTGGGATCGCGCTTGATGCGAATCCACGGGCGCAGCATGCGCCCGGCCAGCGTAAACCACCACGGCGCGCGCGGACGCACCGTGGTCATGGCTCCGGCTTTTGCATCAGAGTCGGACACGCGCTGGAGTCGGCGTCAATCGGCGCTGCTGGCAACCGCCGGGGCGCTGGCAGATGCGGCCGCGCTGGAAGCGGCTGCCGCCTTGTCCTCGGCCATGGATTTTTCCAGTTTGGTCACCAGATTGGCGTTGTACCAATGTCCATCGCGCTCCATCATGTGAATCTGGCTCTTCATCGGCTTGTCGAACAGGCTGTAGCTGATCTCGACGGTAGCCTTGTGATCGGCCTGACTGAGCGTCTTGGCCTTTACCGAGGCAAGCGCCTTGTCGATATCGGCACCGTATACCTTGAAAATCTTGCGCACGCCCATCCACACCTGGCCGTATTTGGCCATGGCCTCGTCGTAACTCATGGCGCGCGCCTGCTCGAGCGTCTTGACGTCCAGCTTGCGCACCGTCGAAGTCACCACGGCGATGGCCTGCTTGGCCTTGTCCTCATTGCCCCAGTCGGTCGATTGCGCCCATTGTGCGGCGGCGGAAAGCATCTCTCCAGCCTGCTTCTTCTGCTCCGGGGTCATGTCCTTTGACTGGTTGATGGCGGTAGTCATCATGGTCTGGCCCATACCGATGTACATCGGCAGCTGGGCCTTGTACTTGCTGTCGTACTGCTTGAGCACGGGAGACAGCTGCTTGAACAGGGACTGCTCGGCGTCCGGGGCCGACAGCTCCTTCATCTTTTCTGCAAAGTCCTTGCGCTGCTTCTCGGTAATGGGCCCCTGATCCTGCTGCTGTTCGACAAACTTCTGGCGTACAGCCTGGTAGTCGGCCGGAGGCAGCGAAGCCTTGACCAGGGCGTCGATCTTGCCCTGATCGAGCAGCTTGACCTGATTCATGACGGCGCTGGCCGGCTCATTGTTGGCCGAAGCGGAGGATTGAGCAGACTGATCCTTGCCGCAGGCGGCCAGCATCAGCAGACCGAGCAGCGGCACGGCAATGCGAAGAGTGGGTCGATACATGGGACACGATCCGTTGCTGTTGGGGGAAGGCGAAGGGTAGGTTGCTCGGGCGGCAGTAGCAAGCGCCAGAAGTCAGGTCCTGCTCAAAAAAGAAAGCCCGAAGTCCGTGAGGGCTTCGGGCAAATCCGGAAATCCGGAAAGGAGGATTGCCGCAACTGGCGCCATTTGGGCGCGGCGCCATATTTCAGCGACGTCCAGTCTAGCGCGCCATCAGAGTTAATGCAACACCTTAACAAACTACCATCAAGTGATTGATCAAAGTAACTATTTAACCCTGAGCGCCTCGACCGTTTCGGCATGGCGGCGGGCCGGGCTGAGGGTCCAGTCATTGTTGAACAGGGCCGGCTGCCAGTGGCCATACATCGGGTTGGGCAGCATGAACCAGCGCTCGCCGAACCAGTCCATGTGCGGCGCGGTGGCCTTGCGCCGTCCATCCGGCGTGTTCACCAGTACCGGCATGAAATCGCCGATCTGGTCGCCAAACTGCATCAGCACGCGGTATTTCCGTCCAACAAGCTGCCTTCTGCAGGTTTTCTGCGTGCCGATCTGCTCGCAATCCGGGACGATGGTTCCCAGGCCGAGGAAGGCGTCGGGCCCGGAAACCGGAAATCCCTGAGTGCGCAGATTTTGCAAGGTGGCTTCATCCAGCGACTGATCCCGGTTGGACAGGTAGAACACGGCCACGCCGTGATCGGCGGCATAGCGGGTGAACTCGAGCGCGCCGGGCAGCGGCCTGGCGGAAGCTTCCTTGACCCAGGCACCCCAGGTCGCCTCGTTGTACTCGGCGCCGGAACGGATCATGCGTGCCTCGTAGGGCGAGTTGTCCAGCACCGTCTCGTCGATATCCAGGATCACGGCCGGCGGCAGCTTGCCGAAGCTGTTCTCGCGCTCCGCCGGTACCAGTGCATCCCACTGCTTGTCCGCCAGTGCCGTTTTCAGGCGCATCTCAGCCTGCCGGTAGGTCTGCACGAAGATCACGTCATGCTCGACCGCAGTCTGTACCCAGACTGTGGCATCGACCAGATCGGAGGAGAAATTGCGCGGGCGGTCCACCGCCACCGCCAGAGGCTGGCTTGCCACGGTGGTCGCGGCGACGGGTGCGGCCGGGGTCGACGTTACCTGGCGAGCCGGTTCGCTTGCGCAACCAGCCAGTACAGTGCCAGCCAGCAGCAGAACGAAAAGATGATGCTTGAACATGGGCTTTTCCGGAACGGGATCAACCGCAAAGTGTACGCCAGTCGCGTGTCGGAAACATGACGCCGGCGCAGGCTGGCGACGTCACCTCCTGAAACGTGATGGTGCGGTAGCTCCCGCCGTCGAACACCAGGTCATGCCGCCGGCTTGATGGCGGGTTGCAATCCGCCGTGCCCGAGCTCGTGTATCAGAGAGCGAGCCCGGTCGATTAGAACTCCGGATCATGCGGCTCCGCTGCAAAGCCCAATGTGATGCCACCGGTACCGACATTGACCATGCCGGTAATGCTCATCACGCTGGTATGCAGCTTGACATGGTGCTCTTCGCAAGTGGCCTCAAGCACTGCAAACCCGGGCAGATTGCGCAGTTCATCCAGATCGCCGCCATAGCTGATGCACATCGCGCGGGTGAGCAGCCCCTGACGCACGCGCTCGGCGGCGTAGTCGAAAAGGTCTTGTGCACCCTGGTCGAAACCGCGTGCCTTGTGTACCGGCTCGGTATCACCGCGATAGCAACGCAGAATCGGCTTGATGTCCAGCGCACCGCCAATCGCGGCGCTCATGAAGCTGACGCTGCGGTCGCCCTTCTTGCGTGCGCGGGCGCGCAGGTAGTGAAGGTCGCGCGGCAGCAGATAACCGTAGGTGTGGTTTGCAAGTGACTCAAGGCGCTCGCGGATACGCCCCGGACTGGCGCCGTCAGCAATCATCCGCGCGGCCTCCAGCGCCGTGACGCCTTGTGCCGCGAACAGGTTCTGGGTGTCCACGACCCGCATCAGGAACGGACTGGTATAGCCGGCCTGCTGCCGAATGCCCCGGTACTCCCGGAGAATGGAGAAACTGGCCTGGTTGGCATTGGCGTGAATGGGGCTGCGGCTGGCGGTGACGGTCAGGCAGAAAACGCAGTCGTAGTCGAGCACCAGTTGTTCAAGGAACAGATTATGAATCTGCTCGACGGTAAACGAGGCGGTTTCGGCCCTGTGCCCGCGCTCGCCGATGTCGCTGTTGTAGTAGTCGACCGTAGCTTCCATGTCACGGCGATCGACAAAGCTCTGATCGTCAATACTGACCGATATCGGCAGTATGACCACGGGGTTGTCATTGAAAAAAGCCTGCGGCAGATCGCAGGTTGCATCCACAACAATGCCAAAGCGCATAGGTCCTCCTTCGCCATCAAGGCACCTCAGTGCAGTTCTTTGTACTCCGCTTCACTGAAAGTATCCACCTGAATGACCTCTTCGCGTGCGACGCGCGCCTCGCTCAGCAGTTCATGCTCGGCCTCGTCAATGACGCCCTCGGACAGCGCTGCATCGTCGAGCATGACCCCCGGCGCGCGCTCCAGGCGCCCTGATCGCAGCGCATCACGCAGTTTGGTTTCAACCGGAATGGCGCGTACGGCCTTGTCAAGCGCGGCCTCCAGACGCCCGAGTCCCAGCTCGTCAGCGGGCGGCACGAAGATGTCCTCGGTCAGCCGCAGGCGTGCTTCCCTGTCCTCAAGTACCGCCCGCGCCACGCGTCGCCCCAGTGCATCGGACGGCGGCCGCTGTCGCGCACCAAGCGGGAAAATGGTACAGCGCAGGACCCAGTTGAGCGGCCGCAGCGGCAGGTTGGCGATGATCTCCTGCAGCGCGCCCTGGATCCGGTACAGCGCCAGCTGCACGCTCCAGCACGCCAGATCCTCGCTGGAACTCAGCTTGGGTTCGTCGTGATATCGCTTCAACGAGGCCGATGCCATGTACAGGTTGGCCAGCACATCGGCCATTCGCCCTGATATTTTTTCGCGCCGCTTCAGCGAGCCGCCAAGCGTACCCATGGCAATGTCCGATATGAAGGCGAATGCGGCCGAATAGCGCGACAGCCGCTGGTAGTAGCGCCGCATGCCCGAAGTACGCGGGGCACGCGCCAGCCTGCCGCCGCTGAGACCAAGCAGCCAGGTACGCACGAAACGGGTGCAGAAGAAGTTGATATAGCCGAACAGGCCATGGTCGAAGGCTTCATTGTCTTCCTCGGCAACGCTGTCGATCAGCTTGCCAACGAAGGGGTGACTGCGAATCGCACCCTGACCGTAGATGATCATCGAGCGCGTGAGGATATTCGCACCCTCGACGGTGATGCCGATCGGTATCGCCATCCACATCCGCGACAGAAGGTTGCGCGGGCCGCGCTGTATGGCGCTGCCGGCACGAATATCCATCGCATCGGAAACCACTTCGCGCATGCCCTCGGTCAGATAGGCCTTGGCCACATTGCCCAGCACCGCCGGCCGCTCGCCGGCATCAAGCGCGGCACAGGTCAGCGTGCGGGTAGCGCTCATCATCCAGGTCTTGCCCGCGATCCGCGCCAGTGGCTCCTCGATACCCTCGAAACGACCAATAGGCGTGTCGAACTGCTCACGCACCGTGCTGTAGGCACCGGTAATGCGGGTGGCCATCTGCACCGCACCGATCGACAAGGCCGGCAAGGAGATCGAGCGGCCCGCCGCCAGGCTTTCCATCAGCATGCGCCAGCCATGTCCGATCTGCTCGCGCCCACCAATGATGGCATCCAGTGGCACGAACACATCCTCGCCCTGGATCGGGCCGTTGTCGAACGGCACACCCATCGGGTCGTGATGGCGGCCGATACGGATGCCGGGCAGATCGCGCGATATCAGCGCACAGGTGATGCCCAGATCCTCCACATCGCCCAACAGTCCGTGCGGATCCTTCAGACGAAAGGCCAGTCCGATCAACGTCGCTACCGGCGCCAGCGTGATATAGCGCTTGTTCCAGTTCAGGCGCATGCCCAGTACCTGTTCGCCATGCCACTGGCCATGCTCGACCACGCCGGTGGACTGGGTGGCGGCGGCATCAGAGCCGGCTTCCGGACCGGTCAGCGCGAAACACGGAATGTCACGCCCGTCGGCCAGGCGTGGCAGGTACTTCTGCTTGTCATCCTCGCTGCCGTAGTGCAAAAGCAGTTCAGCCGGACCCAGCGAGTTGGGCACCATCACCGTGACGGCGGCGGTAATCGAGCGGCTGGCAATGCGGGTAACAATGCGCGAATGACCGATCTGCGAGAATTCCAGTCCGCCGTACTTGCGCGGGATGATCATGCCGAAGAATTTTTCGCGCTTGAGAAAGTCCCACACCTCATCGGACAGGCCCCGCTCCTGCTCCACCTGCCAGTCGTCAAGCATGCGGCACAGCTCCTCCACCGGGCCATCCAGAAAGGCCTGTTCGCGCTCGCCGAGCGGCTGACACTTGTAGTCAAGCAGCTTTTGCCAATCGGGCATGCCGGTAAAAAGGTCGCCATCCCACCATACCGTCCCTGCCTCCAGCGCAATGCGCTCGGTTTCACCGAGACGCGGCAACAAAGTGCCGACCGGCTTGCGCAAGTGGCGCGAGATCAGGGCGCAGCGCACTACGGGCCACCCGGTCACCAAGGCCAGCAGTGCAGCGGCAAGCGTGAGCAGGACAAGACCGACACCGGCCCCGTGCAGCGCCAGCCAACCCGCAAGCAGAATCGCCAGTCCCACGACCCACGCCAGCCAC
Source organism: uncultured Gammaproteobacteria bacterium (assembly GCA_963800395.1). Taxonomy (GTDB): domain Bacteria; phylum Pseudomonadota; class Gammaproteobacteria; order Xanthomonadales; family Rhodanobacteraceae; genus DASSBG01. The sequence continues at coordinate 22,565 of CAWDBD010000015.1, read as the reverse complement.
CCGCGACCGACATGGGCGAGTGCCAGGGCCGCGACGGCGGCAACGATACATACAATCCAGAACATTGCCCGAACACTCCTGAAAGCTTTCTGCACCATTGTGACGGATCGAGTTTGAAGCTCAGCCAACTCGCAGTTGCTCGCCGGCAATGGCATCATGTCTGGATACTTTTGCTCGGAAAGGCCATGAAGGACAAAGCAGATATCGTTGCCAACTGGTTGCCACGCTACACCGGCACCCGGCTCGAGGACTTCGGTGACCACATCCTGCTCACCAACTTCGGCAACTACGTGGACCTGTTCGCGGGCATGAACAATGTCGAGGTGAATGGCCAGGACCGCCCCATGCCCAATGCCACGGCAGATGGCATCACCATGATCAACTTCGGCATGGGCAGCCCTAATGCCGCAACCATGATGGATCTCCTTTCCGCTATCCATCCCGCCGCCGTGCTGTTCCTCGGCAAGTGCGGTGGGGTGAAGAAGAAAAGCCAGATCGGCGACATGATCCTGCCGATTGCCGCCATCCGCGGCGAAGGCACATCGAACGACTACCTGCTGCCCGAAGTCCCGGCGCTACCGGCCTTCCAGCTGCAGCGTGGCGTGTCGACCATGATCCGGGACCTCGGCCACGACTACTGGACCGGTACTGTCTACACCACCAACCGCCGGGTATGGGAGCACGATGAGGCATTCAAGGAATACCTGCGCAAGACCCGCTGCATGGCCGTGGACATGGAAACGGCCACCGTTTTTGCAGCCGGCTTCGCCAACGAGATCCCCTGCGGCGCCCTGCTGCTGGTCTCGGACCAGCCGATGATTCCCGAGGGTGTCAAGACCGAAGCCAGCGACAAGAAGGTTACCGGCAGCTTCGTCAACGCCCATATCGAAGTGGGCATCGAGGCGCTGAAACTGGTTCGCCGCAAGGGTCGCAGCGTCAAGCACCTGGTCTACGAACACACGTTCGACCCGGACTGAGTGCGGCCGCTTTTCGGAGCTGGCCGGGGCGATGACAGATGCCGCCTGCATTCTGCCCTGTGCTGGCGATGCGAGCCACTTCGCCAGCAGCACGCGGGATACTACTCGGCTCGTTTGCGCCACTCGGGAGCCAGCAGGCCGTAGATATCCGAATCAGTGATTTCGCCGGCGACCTGCCAGCGCTGGCGCAGATGGCCTTCCTTCTGAAACCCGAGTCGGTCCAGCACGCGTGCGGACGGTTCGTTGCGCGGGTCGATGTCGGCCTCGACGCGATGCAGCGTCAATGCATCGAAACCGTGATCGAGCAGCGCCACCAGCGCTTCGTGCATGTAGCCTTTGCCCCAGTACTGGCTGGCCAGGGTGTAGCCGATTTCGGCTCGCCGGTTGTCGAAGTCCAGCTTGAACAGGGTGCAGGTGCCGAGCACGCAGTCATCCTCGTTGCGCTGCAGCATCAATTGCAAGGCGCTGGCCTGCTGCTGCTCGTCGCGCATGCGTGCCAACCAGGCGTGTGCCTGGGCGATGTCCGTCCAGGCAGGCCGCGCCAGATAGCGCGCGACCTGGGTATCGGCGTAGATCGCGAAGACTGCATCGGCGTCGGATTCCTCCGGCAAACGCAGTGACAGTCGCTCGGTGTTCAGCCTGATGGGGGGCAAGGTCGTCATGGGGTCTTTCTCCGCCGCGAGTTTCGCAGATTGTCGATGGAAAAGCTGGCTACCTCGCCACCATCGGGCGTGCGCAAGGGCTGGCCGGGCTGCGGCCCCCAGGCATGCGCACTGATCACTTCCCAGGTGGCGGGTATGCGCCCCTCGACACGCATGCTCTCGTAGGCCCGCAGCATGCGCTGCAAATGCTTCTTGCCGGTAAGGCCGCGCGGTCGCGCGCTGTCGGCATGGGTGGCCCCCAGGCCCTTCAGTTCCCGCAATAAGCCGCCCGGCTCGTCATAGGTGAGCGTATAGCGCGATACATCCAGCACCGGCTCGCGCAGCCCGGCAGCCAGCATGGCATCGCCCAGGTCATGCATGTCCAGGAACCGTCCGACATGCGAATTGTGATCGCTTTCCGCCCATGCCGCGCGCAGTTCGCACAGCGTGTCAGGGCCAAAACTGGACAGGGCAAGATAGCCACCGGGCCGGAGAACCCGCACCCACTCGGCAAACAGGGCCGGCAGATCGTCACACCACTGCACGCACAGGTTGGAGTTGATCACGTCCACGCTGTCGTTCGGCAGCGGCAGATGCATGGCATCGGCGGCCACGCGGGCAAAACGACGTCGCCAGCGGCTGTGACGACGCGCGCGCTGCAGCATCGGCAGGGCAAAGTCCAGCGCGATCACCTCGGCCGCCGGATAGCGCTGCTTCAGCAGTGCGGCTGCGCGCCCGGTACCGGCACCGATATCGATGACACGCTGTGGCTGCTGCAGATAGAAATCCATCCGCGCCAGCAGACCGTCCTGCACTTCGCGCTGCAGGACATCATGATCCTCGTAGCTGGCAGCAGCGCGTGAAAAATTGCGCCGCACCTGCTCGTTGTCAAGCCTGAAATCGCTCATGCGTCCACCATTTCGAGCACGGACTGGAGACCCGTGACCACCTCATCGACATGACCGATGAAAGGTGCATGAGCGGCATGACCCACGCGCACGCACTGCCCCCCGCACGCCTCGGCAGCCCACTGCATGGCTCGCCACGGCACAATGCGATCACGCGCACCGGCTAGCCACACGCTGGGCAGTTCCAGCGTGGCCAGCCCGGCTCTGTGATCCGTGTTCTTCAGCAGCTCCAGTCCCTGCTTGAGCATGCGAGCGTCCGGCTTGCCATGGCTGAACAGCTGCGCACGCAGCTTGCGCGTTTCCTGCATGGCATGGTCGCTGCCCTGCGCCTCCAGGGCCAGAAAGCGATCCAGGGTCACCTGGAAGTCCTGATCAAGGTCGGCGCCGAACTGGTCGAATATCTCGGCCGATACCGCGCGATTCCAGCCCGGCTTGCGTACCAGGCACGGCGAGCTGCACAGCATCGCCAGGCCGCGCACATGATCCGGGCGCGCTTGCGCAGCAGCCAGGGCAACCAGCCCCCCCATCGACCAGCCCAACCACAGCGCCGGCGGCGTGGCCGCGGCTATGGCGCTGGCGCAGGCATTGGCCTCCAGGGGCAGGCTGCTGTCGCGCGAATGGCCGTGACCTGGAAGATCCACCACATGCATGGTGCAGCGATCCGCGAGGGCTTCGATCAGGGGTGCAAAAATGCCACCGTGCATGGCCCAGCCGTGCAGCAGCACGAGATGACGGTCGCCGTGACCGTGGGTTTCGATGTGAAGATCAGACATAAGACATCCATGATAAACCGCAATGCGCGCTCGTACCCCGGCGAAGGCGCACGCTGGGGCCCTGCTGGCACATCACGGCTCGCTGAAAGGAAGGGTGGACAGTGCATCAAGCAGTTGATCGATGTCGTCAGCCGAATGCGCCGCAGACAAGGCAATGCGCAGCCGAGCCTGCCCCGGGGGCACCGTCGGCGGCCGGATCGCGGTGACCAGAAAGCCGGCAATTTCCAAATGGCGGGCAGCAGCCAGCGCCGTTCCGCTGTCACCTGCCGGCAGTGGCTGGATGGGTCCTTCCCCCGAACCCAGTGCCAGGCCGAGCTGGCGCGCGCCGGACCGGAATCGGGCGATGTTCTGCGCCAGCTTCTGGCGGCGATCGTCAGCTGCCTGTGCCAGGCCGAGCGCGACTCGCGCCGCGGCGGCCAGTGCCGGCGGCGGCGCCGTGGTGTAGATGTAGCTGTGGGCAAACTGCGTCAGGCCCTCGATCAGGGCAGACGAGCCGGCTACAAAGGCGCCGAAGCAGCCCAGTGCCTTGCCCAGAGTGCCCATCAGAACCGGAACCCGGGACTGGTCAAGACCGGCTGCCAGCACGCTGCCGGCACCGCGCGGACCGTTCACGCCCAGGCCATGCGCATCATCCACCATCAGCAAGGCATTGCGCTGGTCACACGCCGCAGTCAGCTTCAACAAGGGGGCAAGGTCGCCGTGCATGCTGAATACCCCGTCGGTCGCCAGCAGCGCCGCGGCGCCGGGCATCGTGTCGAGCTGGCGAGCGGCAGCAATGCTGTCGCGATGCGGGTAGCGTTTCAGGCGCGCCCCGGACAGGCGCGCACCGTCCAGCAGGCTGGCATGATTGTAGCGATCCTGCACGCACAGGTCGCCGCGCTTGAGCAAGGCCTGCATCACACCGGCATTGGCCATGACGCCGGTCGAGAACAGCAGGGCGCGCTCACGCCCGGTCCATGCGGCCAGCGCTTCCTCCAGCATGGCATGCTCGCGCTGATGGCCACAGATCAGATGGGCCGCGGTACTGCCCACGCCGTGCGCTGCTGCGGCCTGCTGCAGCGCCTGCACCAGTGCCGGATGACGCGCGAGGCCGAGGTAGTCGTTGCTGCAGAACACGGTCAGCAGGCGCCCGTCCCGGCGCACCTGCACCGCGTCGTGCACCTGCAGCGCACGCGCGGACCTCAACAGGTTCTGCTCGGCGCGCATTGCCACAGACTGTTCCAGCCTGGCCAACAGGGCAGGACCGCTCATGCGCACTTGCCTTGACCGCTACACTGGCCGGCGAGTCCGCCATGGTCTCGCGACAATGGAGTTTGCTGATGTCTTTCAACAAGTATCTGGCACGCGTTGGCATGGTGCTTGCGGCGCTGCTGCCATCGGCCTGCTCGACGATTTCCACGCCGCCGGACGCGCAAGCGCTGACGGGCTACCGCCTGGAGCTGCAGGTCCGGGTCAACGGCGTCCGCGACAATCTCTCCGGCCTGGCCTACGACCCGCAGGGTCAGCGCCTTCTGGCCGTGGTCAACCAACCCGCCACCCTGCTGGTGCTGGACACCGACGGCCATGTGCAACGGCGCATCGGGCTCGATGGCTTTGTTGATACCGAAGGCGTGGCACTGCTGCCCGGCGGGCGCATTGCGGTGACCGAGGAACTGCGCAACCAGATCGCGATCTTCGACCTGCCCCCGCCCGGTGTTGATCGCGTGCTGCATGCAGCGGCCTTGCACCTGCCGCTGCATGGCTTCAAACGCGGCAATGACGGGTTCGAGGGCCTGGCCTACGATGCCCGCAGTGGCTGTCTGTGGATGGTCAAGGAACACCGCCCCCGTGGCTTGTACCAGGTCTGCGGCCAGACGCCGGACACGCTGCGTGTGCGCGACCTGAGCCACTGGTTGCAGCAGGCGGGTGCCGGCAGCGACCTGTCCGGCATCGAGATCGATCCGGCGCAGGGTCATCTGCTGCTGCTCAGCGACGAATCGCACCGCGTGACAGCCATGGACCGGCACGGCCGCGTGCTGGCGCATCGCAACCTTGGCGGGGCGCACGAACCGACGCCGCCGCAACCGGAAGGAATTGCCGTGGATGCGCAAGGCCGCCTGTACGTGGCCAGTGAACCGGACCGCCTGTACCGATTCCGGCGAACGACAGCAACGCATCGCTCAGACCACTGAATCGGAGCGCGTCAGCGTCGTGCGCTGGGCAATATCGGCATGCACCGTGCTCGGTGCCTGGGTCAGGTGCAGCGGCTTGAGGTCCAACCGCGCGAACAGTTCGCGGTCCTGCGCCACAGCCGGGTTGCCGGTGGTCAGAAGCTTTTCGCCATGGAAGACGGAATTGGCACCGGCAAAAAAGCACAGGGCCTGCAGTTCGTCGCTCATTTCCTCGCGGCCGGCCGACAGGCGCACCATCGATGCGGGCATCAGGATGCGCGCCACGGCAATCGTGCGCACGAACTCGAACGGATCGAGCTTTGCCGTACCGGCCAGGGGCGTACCCTCGACCTGCACCAGCATGTTGATCGGCACCGACTGCGGCGGCTCGGGCAGGTTCGCCAGCGTGTGCAGCAGGCCAGCGCGCTGGCTGCGGCTCTCGCCCATGCCGACAATGCCGCCGCAACAGGTCTTCAGGCCCGCATCGCGAACCCGCTCCAGCGTATCCAGGCGGTCCTGGTATTCACGCGTGTGGATGACCTCACCATAAAACTCCGGCGCGGTATCAAGATTGTGGTTGTAGTAGTCGAGGCCGGCGTCCTTGAGCGCATCGGCCTGCCCCGGACCCAGCATGCCCAGGGTGGCACAGGTCTCCAGGCCCAGGTCCTTGACCGCTCGCACCATGGCGGCGACCCTGGGAATATCGCGGTCCTTCGGCTCGCGCCACGCCGCGCCCATGCAGAAGCGGCTCGCACCAGCTGCCTTGGCCGCCCTGGCCTGCTCGAGCACCGCTTCCAGCGACATCAGCTTCTGCGCCGCAACGCCGGTGTGGTAGCGCTGCGCCTGCGGGCAGTAAGCACAATCCTCCGGGCACCCCCCGGTCTTGATCGACAGCAGGGTCGACACCTGCACGGCGTTGGGGTCGTGATGGGCTCCATGCACGGCATGCGCTCGCGCCAGCAGGGTGTTGAAAGGCAGATCGAACAGCGCGACGACCTGCGCGCGACTCAATGACTCGGACATGACGGTTTTCCGCAGGAATAGGGCGGCGAGTGTGCTCAGGCCACTGGCGCCTGTCAACTTTTTGCACGAAATCAAGTTTACGGTAGGCCTGTGCCTACGCAATGCCGAGAATGGCACCGACTGCCAGGCGCTTCGTGATCAAGCATCATGTCGAGCATGCCAATTGACCCGGACAGCCGATACCATCCCTTCAGAGGCCGGGTGCCGATGCGTCTGCGGGGCGCCGGGCTGAGCATGATGAGCATGCTGCTGCCACCGCACTGCCTGCTGTGCGGCGCCCGCGGTCAGACGCATATCGACCTGTGCAGCGCATGTGCGCGGGACATGCCCCGCAACCGTCCGTGCTGCCTGCACTGCGGCATGCCGCTGGCCGTGGCCGGCGACAGCTGCGGCGACTGCCAGCGCCATCCGCGGCCCTGGCACTCGGCCTGGGCGCCATTCCGTTACGCCTGGCCGCTCAATTTGCTGGAAACGCGCTTCAAGTTCTCCGCCAGCCTGGCCAGCGGCAGGGTACTTGCGCGGCTGTGGCGCGACGTCGGTCCCCCGCGGGCACGGCCCGATTGCATCGTGCCGGTACCCCTGCATCCGCGGCGGCTGCGCCAGCGAGGCTACAACCAGGCTCTGGAACTGGCGCGCCCGCTGGCACGCGCCTGGGGTATCGACCTGCAAGCACAACTGCTGCGCCGCCACAGGCATACCGCAGCGCAAAGCGAACTCGATGCCGTCGCCCGTCGCCGCAACCTGCGCGATGCCTTCGTCGTGAACCCGTTGTCCACCGTGCCGCGGCATATCGCACTGCTCGACGATGTCATGACCACCGGCGCCACCCTCGCCGAATGCACGCGCGTCATCAAGCGTGCCGGCGCCAGACGGGTCGACGTGTGGGCGCTGGCCAGAGCGCCGTGACAGCACCAGCCGAAGCCTGGTGACGCTACCGGCATCGTCTCGTTTTGGCGGCGGCGCCACCGCGCCTGACGCACGCCGGATGGCCGGCGGCTGACATAATGGCGACGAATCACCGATAATCACCGCCTACCCGGATTCAGGAACCGTCATGCCCGAGCTTGCCGTGGTCGTGCCCGTCTTCAACGAGCGCGACAACATCCAGCCGCTGATCGACGAGATCAGCGCCGCACTCGACGGACGCTGCGACTACGAAATCATCTACGTTGACGATGCCAGCAGTGACGACAGCCCGGCTGTGCTGCAGGCCGCGCGTGACCGGCAACCGCGCCTGCGCATCCTGCGTCATCGCACCCAGAGCGGGCAAAGCACCGCCATACGCAACGGCATCAAGGCCGCACGCAGCCCATGGATCGCCACCCTCGACGGCGATGGCCAGAACGATCCGGCGGATATTCCCAAGCTGCTGGACATGCGCGACCAGGCCGATGCCGCAGTCAAGCTGTTCGCCGGCTGGCGGGTCAACCGCAAGGACAGCGCCAGCAAGCGGTTCGGCTCGCGCTTCGCCAACAGCCTGCGCAGCCGTCTGCTCAAGGACAATACGCCGGACACCGGCTGCGGCATCAAGCTGTTCGAGCGCGCCGCGTTTCTCGACCTGCCCTACTTCGACCACATGCACCGCTATCTCCCGGCCCTCATGCAGCGTGCCGGGTGGACGGTGGTTTCGGTGCCCGTCAACCATCGTCCGCGCAGCGCGGGTGTCTCCAAATACAACAACCTGGGCCGCGCCCTGGTCGGCATTTCCGACTTGCGCGGTGTCGCCTGGCTGCTGCGACGCGCCCGCCTGACCGAAGTCGACGAGACCTAGGGACCCTCTGATCCATGGGGAAAATCCGGGTCATGAAAAAGCTGCACCTACGCCGGGCAGAGCCCCGCGACGCCAGCACGATCGCCGCCGGCGAGCATGAAGTGGCGCGGACCCCGGGCCTGCTGAATGCGGCGCCGGGCGAGATTCCCGAATCGGCCTACCGTGCCACGATCGAAGCACTTGCGAACGGCGATCACGGCCTGTATGCCGTTGCCCAGGTGGACGATGAGCTGGCTGCACATCTGCTGCTCGAACCCCTGCCACTGAGCACCAGGGCTCACGTATGCACGCTGACCATCGTGGTGTATCCGGCCTGGCAGCGGCAGGGCATTGGCAAGGCGCTGCTGCGGCACGGCATTCAATGGGCACGGCAGCACCCAGGCATCGGGAAAATCGAGCTGACGGTCCGCGCGGACAATGCGGCCGCCATTGGTCTGTACCGTGCACTGGGTTTCGAAAAGGAAGGTCTGCTCAGGCAGCGCGTAAAGGGTACGGACGGGATCTGCCGTGACGACATCGCCATGGCGCTGTTCGTCAGCTGATGCATGCAGGCAGCCAAACCCTCGCAATCGGGTGCAGAATCAGGAATCATCATCACCAGGGAACGTCATCATGACCCATCAAGGCAGTTGTCATTGCGGTCGCATCGCTTACGAAGTCGAAGGCCAGCCCGATCAGCTCACCACATGCAATTGTTCGCATTGCGCCCGCAAGGGTTACCTGATGTGGTTCGTGCCACGCGAGACGGTAAGCCTGAAAACGCCGGAATCCGACATGGCGACCTACACCTTCAACAAGCACGCCATCCAGCACCATTTCTGCCCCGTCTGCGGTTGCGCGCCGTTTGGTTTTGGCGAACACGAGGGCAAGCAGATCGTCGCCATCAATGTGCGCTGCCTGCCGGACATGGACACCGCAGACATGCCCATCCGCGAAGTTGACGGGCGCAGTCTGTAACAGCCCGGGTCAGTCGCCTCGCACAGGAATACCGGGCCGGGGATGTGCCTGAGCCCTGCTGCGGCGTTCGATTTGCAGTCGCAACAGCCCTACCATGTCCAATGCTTGCGGCAATGGGAGTTTCGCATGGATGACACCGAACTTGCGCAATTGAAGGCGCAATTGCTGAAATTGCGCGCGGACCTGGACGCCACTATGGAGTCGACCACCGAGGCGTCTCGCCCAGTGGAACTCGATCAGGCCAGTATCGGCCGCCTGTCGCGGATGGATGCGATGCGCGCGCAGAACATGGCCCAGGAGGCCGGCCGGCGCCGCGAGGCACAGCTCGCGCGAATCGCTGGCGCCTTGCGCCGCATGCAAAACGGCGACTTTGGCCAGTGCTTTGTTTGCCACGAGCAAATCGAGTTGCGCAGATTGCGCTTCGACCCGACGACCACGCGCTGTGTGCGCTGCAAGCAGGACTGACGGGCACCGCTGCCGGGCAGACGCCCGGGTTTGCGACTGCGCTATGCTGGCCGCACCTTTTCGCGGGCGCCAACACAACACCAAGGACTCACCCGTGACGGGATTACCCACCTCGATCGCTCGCACAGAGAAAAGCCATGAGTCATCATGAAGTCCACAGGGCACACCGGATCGGCTGGCTGCGTGCCGGCGTGCTCGGTGCCAACGACGGCATCGTCTCCACCGCCAGCCTCATCATCGGCGTCGCAGCAGCCCACTCCGGCCAAGCCTCCATCCTGCTGGCAGGGGTCGCCGGACTGGTCGCCGGTGCCATGTCCATGGCTGCCGGCGAATATGTCTCGGTCAGTTCACAGGCCGATACCGAGAAAGCGGACCTGGCACTGGAAAAGAAGTCACTGGAAAACGACTACGAGTTCGAACAGACGGAGCTGGCGGAAATTTATCAGGAGCGCGGCCTGGACCCCGATCTGTCGCACAAGGTCGCCGGGCAGTTGATGGCGCACGACGCCCTGGGCGCGCATGCCCGCGACGAGATCGGCATCTCGCCCAGCATCACCGCCCGGCCAATACAGGCGGCGCTTTCCTCGGCCGGCTCGTTCACGGTGGGCGCTGCGCTGCCGCTGCTTGTCGCCTGGCTGATTCCGGGGGAACGGCTGATCGTGGTGGTGGCAGCGGCCTCGCTCGCCTTCCTGGCCCTGCTTGGCGCCGTCGCAGCTCGCACCGGCGGCGCGCCCATGATGAAGGGTCTGGTGCGCGTGACGTTCTGGGGCGCACTGGCGATGGCCATTACCGCGGGTGTGGGCAGCCTGTTCGGTGTGGCGGCCTGATCCTGCCGCACCCGCGAGGCGCCCCGACCCGCGCAGTACACGGCGCGGCGCTTCGCCTTGACGTAGGGTGCGGCTGAGGAACGAAGCGCACCGTAGCGTGCAGTTTCGGATCCTGCGCTCCGCCCTTACCTAGGGTGCTGCTGAACGCAGTGAAACGCACCGTAGCGTGGAGTTCGGATGGTGCGCTTCGCTAGCGCTCAGCAGCACCCTACGCCGTATGCCCGAGTAGCGTGGAGTTCGGATGGAGCGCTTCGCTGACGCTCAGCAGCACCCTGCGCCGTATGCACGTGCCCCGCCGCTACTCGAATCCATTGCCGAAGATGGCGTCCTGCTGCTGCACCGGAGCGGTGATCGAGGTGGTGTTGTCACCGCTGGCATCCGGTTCGCTGCTGGTGGCATTGACCTGGTAGGTATGCCGGTCGGCGTTGAAGGCGGGATCGGGACGCAGGGCGATGCTGATCGGCACTTCCTCACCCCGGGGTCAGGCTGCCGATGGTGCAGCGGGTCAATGCAGCAATCTGGCTGCAGCTGCCCTTGTCGGTGGTGGCGTTGAGCAGGGCCACGGCAGCAGGCACGGTACCCTCGAACACGACGTTGCTGGCATCGATCCCGCTCACGCCACCCTGCGGCGCGTTGCTGACCAGCTTGAACTGCAGGGTGACATCCGATCCGGGCGCGGCCGGGTCACCCTGATCGGGCACATCGAAAACCAGATCAACCATGTCGATCACCTCCACCGTGGTAACAACCTCACTTGAAGTTGCGGCGGCGTCAAGCAGATCGAGCGCAATGGTCTTGCTGCCCGCTTCGGTGTAGACATGCTGGCCAAATACCTGGCCCAGTCCGTCGTGCGTCGGGGTCAGCATCGGCGGCCTGGGGTCGGCATCGGGATCGACCGGCGTCACATCGTTGCTGGACTGGATGGCGCCATCACCCCAGGCGATCTGCACGAAGTGCGCCTGGCCGAGGTCGGAATCGTTGTATTCGGCCATCAGCGGGAACGGGAAGCCGCGTCCGGCTTTCAGGGCATTGCCGGCAATCCGGTTCTTCAGCAGCGGCCACAAGGTGGCCGGCAGGATCCGCGAGTTCTGGTCGGTGAACTGTACCGAGGGGACGTCGTTGACGGGATTGACGGTAAAGCTAACCGTGGCGATGTTGGAGTCGAACACGCCGTCATTGACCTTGAATGTCATCCGCTCGGCGCCGTTGTAGTTGGCATCCGGCATGTAGCTCAGGCTTGCGCCGCTGCCACCGAGCTGGCCATGTGCGGGTTGCTCGAGCACCGTGTAGCTGAGAGTATCCAGGCCGTTGAAATCAACCCCGGCAATACCGTCCGGATCGCTGGCCGGAAGGCTGAAGGCGAGCGTCGTATCCTCGTCCAGACTCAGACCGGCATCCTGTGCTTCCGGAGCACGGTAGTTGCGACTTACCTGGATACTGGCTGTTCCGACATTTTGGAAACTTGCCGGACTGCATGAGTCCATCGGGCCGCCATCGCAATAGACCGTGCCACAAAGCACCGGGGTCGAAACTCGTCGGGACTGCACCGAAATGCAATTCGCACCATGACGAGCCATGTGATTCGAAGCGATCTGCTCACGACCCTGCATCAATGTCCATACAGCAGCAGTTCTCATGCCCGGCTCCCGCAGTTTGCAGCCTGCAGACCCGGGCGCAATACTGGACCCTGAAACTCACCTGGGGGCAGACCACTTGTTAGGCATGCGATATACATTTCTGCTTCTGACCGCAGTGCTATCCGGATGTGCCAGCACTGGCAACCTCAGGCGCGATTATGGAGTCAAGTACCCAGAAGGGCAGGTACTGGTCACATCCTGCGTATCAGTACGCAGCTTCGACGAGCTGCTCCGATCCAGCCCGAAGCTCTATGGTGATGATTCCTTCGTTGGATATATCGACTATGGTCCTGGCATGCCGCGAGGTTCCGTATTTCTGGTTATTCCTTTGAACAGCGAGCCTGAAAGTCTCGGCGATCTTCTTGTGCAAGCGGACCCCAAGCATCATAAATTTTGGCTTGAGGCAAAGCTCTTGAAAGGGCAGATCGCGCCGGACAAGGTATTTGAGGCAATTGTGCCACCCTTGCAGCATAGTCCAGGCCCTCACGAAACTATCATCGAGCGCGAGGCGATACTCGTTCGTGGGCAAGTACACGGCGCTTGTGGCAAGCAGTACCTGGTTGCCGCCCAGGCAAATCCCATGGTCTCAGAGTCCCGTGAGTGGCCTATCCTCAGGAAAAGATATGACCAATTCATTTCCAGTCTGCAATGGCCGCCGTAAAGCTGCGCAACAGTTCTGCAAGAGACTTCCGGTCAAGCCTGGGCGCATAGATTGTGACGGTCATTCGGGTTTTGGCAATTCTGTTCACGTGTGCGCTGCAGGGCGCGCCTCGGGATCGTGAAAACCCGAGCGTTGTCGAAGCTGACAAACATTCGCCCTCCCGCAACAACATCTCATCAAAATTCCGGTCCGTACCCTCTACGTGCTTTCGCGCCGGCAACTCGACAGCCGGGTCATGCTGAAAAATAGTGATGGATACCACCCATCGCAATCGTCAAGGAGACACCATGCGCTATCCAATATTTGCAGTTCTCATGCTGGCTGTTGCGGCTTGCTCATCCGTGCAGACGAATCAGAATGGATGGATTGAGCCCGTTGATGCCATTCGGGCCGCGAACAATGATCCGGCTTATGGTGTCCGAGGCACGTTTGTGCTGGCGGTCAAGGCGATCGGGCACAAGAACGGGAAAACCTTCCTGGATTCCGAAGCCGACTATCGCGATCAACGCAACCTGAGCATTGCGATACCGGATGCGGTGGCGTCTGATCTTGCTGATCGGCTGGGCACTTCGATTGCCAGCCTCAAAGGCCAGACCATACTGGTGAAAGGTGTGGCCCGGCGTATCAGGATTGAGTTTTTCGACAGCCAGGGACGGGATTCGGGCAAGTACTACTATCAGACGCATGTCGGAGTGACGAGCGCGAGCCAGGTGCAAATTCGCCAGAATTGAGGTGCTTGGCGGCGCTCAGCGACATCCTGCTGCCTTGTTCGGCTACTCGGTTCGGAGTGCGCCACCGAGCGGCCAGCCAGGGATGGTTCTGTGCCTGAAGCGCGACGCTACTCGGCGCGGAGTGCGTCGATGGGATCCAGCGCCGCAGCCTGGCGCGCAGGGTAAACGCTGAACGCGAGGCCGATGAGGGTGCACGCGGCGGCAGCCAGGATGATGGGAATGGGTGCCCAGGCGACCTGCCAGTCGGCGAAGGTGGCGATGAGGTAGGCAAGCAGTGCACCGAACAGAATGCCGATGAGTGCGCCCGTGAGGCAGATGACTGTGGCTTCGCGCAGGAATCGCGCAATGATGTCGTTGCGGCGCGCACCGATGGCACGCAGCAGGCCGATTTCGCGGCGCCGTTCCAGCACGTTGGCCAGCATGATGTTCATGATGCCTATGCCACCGACCAGCAGGCTGACGGCGGCAATCGAGCCCATGACGATGGAGAAGATGCGCTGGGTCTTCTGGTTCTGCTGGTACAGCTGTTGTGGCACGACCAGACTGAAGTCCGTGGCACCGCCGTGCCGCTGACCCAGCAAGTCGCCCAGCACGCGGGCATCGGCTCCAAGCTGCGAGGGATCGTCGATACGCAGCAGAAAGCGGTCGATGGGATCTTCCATGGGCTGGAAGCTGAAGCGCGTCTGCGCCGAGGCCAGCGGCACGAACACGCGATTGCTGGCGGAGCCCAGCGATACGCCTTCGAATTTCTTCTTGCCCAGATCACGGTCGGCCAGCACGCCGACCACGCGCAGCCACACGTGATCCAGTTTGACCAACCGGCCCAGCGCCTTGCCATCGGGGAAGAGTTCGGCGGCAGCCTGATGACCGAGCACGGCAACGGTGGCCAGTTCCTTGTTGTCCTTGTCGGTGATGCCGCGGCCTTCGGCGATGGCCAGCGAGGTCAGCTTGAACCAGTCGGGGCTGACGCCGCTGGCCTGGATGTCGCCGCTGCCGACATCGGAATACACCGAGCGCACGCGCAGGCGCTTTTCGGCAGCCCAGGCCTGAGCACCGGGGACGACTTCGAGTGCGGCACGTGCGTCGGCGCGGGTCAGGCCCAGGCTGCGCGCGCGCAGTTCCTTGAGTGCGTCATCGTTGTCGGGCGCATTGGCCTCGACGATGAGATTGTTGAGGCCCAGGCTCTGCACCAGACGCAGGGCTTCGCGTCGGCTGCCTTCGCCCACGCCCTGCATGGCGACGATGGCACCGACACCGAAGATCAGGCCGAGCAGGGTCAGGCCGGTGCGCAGCTTGCGCCGCCAAAGCTCCTCTATGGCTTCACGCCAGGCTGGTGGCACTTTCACGAGCTCTCCTTGTCCAGACCGCTGCGGTCGATCAGCACACGCTCGCCAGCCTCGAGACCGTCCTTGATCTGGGTGCGGCTGGCGCCGCGCGCGCCCAGGCTTACCTTGCGTGCCACCGGCTTGCTGCCATCAAGCACGAACACGCGCGGCGTGTCGCCGGAGGAATCAATGGCGAGGTTGGGCACACTGATGGCCTTGTCGGCACGGAATACGGTGATGTCGACGGCGAACTGCTGCTCGGGCATCCAGGCGTAGCGGGTGATGGCCTTTTTCGGCACCTTGGCCTTCATCATCACGAATTTGACCGGGCTTTCGCGACTGCGCGTCTGCGCGGCGGCGGCGATCCAGGAGATCCTGGTGTCGGCGCCCTGGTCGGGCTTGCCCAGCGGGTGCATATGCACGGCGTCGCCGACCGTGATGCCCTGTGCCTGGACTTGTGGCACGGCAATCTCGATGTCCATCGCGGCGGTGTCGGGGAGGCTGGCCAGCGGACGGCCAGCGTACAGGCTGGTGCCGATATGCGGCTTCTGACCACTCCAGTCGGCTTGCAGCATGAATATGCCGTCATGCGGCGCGCGCAATTCCAGTGCATCGAGATCGGCACGCTTCTGCTTGGCCTGGATGGAGAAGGTATTGCGCTGCGCATCGAGCACTGCCAGTTCGGCTTCGCCGCGCTTTCGGGTCTGCCCCTTGCGCCATTGCAGCACGTTCTGGCGCGTGCCCAGATATTGCTTGTCCTGCACGGCATCCAGCACCTTGTTCCGCGCCAGGGCCTCGAAGCTGGCATTGGCGTAGCGTTCGGCGATGGCCAGCTGATAGGCGACGTTGGCCAGATCAACACCGAGCTTGCCACGGGTCTGCCCCAGATCAGCGTGCTTGCCGAGTTGGTCAATGGTGTTGCGCTTGAGATCGAGTTCGGCCTCCGCCAGATCCTGCTTGCTCTGCTTGGCGGAGAAACGCGCGACCAGCTCACCCTTCTTTACCTGGCTGCCATCGGCGAGCAGCCACACCAGTTGCCGCGGGGTCCACTGCTTGCCCGGCACCTGCAAGGGCGTGGACTGGGTGGCCTTGAGCGCCCCGTTTGCATGCACATCCAGGTTCAACGACGCCACCTGGACAATCTCGGTAGCCGGCGTGTCGGTGGGACCCTGGCTGCAGGCGCACAGCGCAAGGGTGGCGGACAAGACCAGCAGCAGTACCGCGCTCTTCATGCCTGCCGGCCCGGCGCGGACGGATGGATGATGACCTGCACCGGCTGCCCTGGTTTGAGGCCGTCGAGTTCACGTTTGTCCAGGCTGATGTCGAGATCAATGACCGGCACCGGCTCGGCGCGCGACTTGCTATGTACACTGCGACCGATCGAATGGATGCGACCGTCGAGCTGGCGACCAATACCGCCGGAAAGGGTCACGCTGACCTTTTGTCCCTTGCGTACGCGCGTGAAGTCGTGCTCGGACAGGCTGGCGTGGACGGCGATGGTGGTGAGATCGGGGATGTCGCCAACCGCCATGCCGCGCCAGACCTGGGAACCGGTGTCGATCTTGTCACCGTTCCAGCCGGAGCGGTGCAGCAGGATGCCGTCGCGCGGTGCCGGCAGAGTGAGCTTGGCCATCGACTGCAGCAAGCGCGCGACCTCGTGTTGCAGCAGTGTCACTTCGGTCTGCGCCTGCTGCATTTGAGCCTGACGATCGCGGGCGGCCACCACGGCCCGTTTCTCGGTCAATGCCAGTACCTTCGCAGCACGCTTGCGGTCGATCACCAGCTTTTTGTATTCGATGCCTGGTATGTATTTTTGCGGCTGCTCGGCCTTGCGCCTGGCCTTGTCGGCATCGGCGCGTGCCTTGGCCGTGGCCAGCTTGGCATCGCGAGCCTTGTCGGCAAGATCCAGTTTGAGCTTTTCCAGCGCGCGCTGTTTTTCCTTCAGCTTGCTCTGGCTCGATGGCAGTTTCTGGGCAATGTCGCCGCCGGCAAAGACCACGATCGGTTCGCCCTTGCTGACCCGCTCGCCGTCGCCGGACATTTTGGTGATATTGAGTTGCCACAGGCCCTGGATCTGCGGCGGCATCAGCGCAATCGTATCGCGCGCATATATTTCGCCACTGGCGTGCAAGTCACCCTGTTTCACCTGCTGCAGTTTCATCGGTTGTACGGCAGGGTCCTTGATCTCGGTGTCGATACGCACGCTCATGCCGGGCAGAAGTTGCAGACCATCGAGGCTGGAGTCAGGCTGGATATCAATCTGGTAGTAGCGTCCGTCGCCCCATTCGGGCTTGGCGTTGGCACTGCCGCTGATCGCCGTGACGGTGCCCATGACCGAGGAGCCAGGCAGGGCATCGAAGTGCAGGCGCAGCTTCTTTTTTATCTTGAGCTGATCGCGGTCCGATTCCAGCGCCCAGGCACGCACCGCATAGCGGCCACCGGGTGCCACGATTTCTCCGACACGCGTGCCTGGCATGGCATTCGAGCCCTGTTCGTAGCGGCCCACGGCCTGGCCATTGAAGGCGACGGTCATGAAGTCGTGTATCACGGTGCCGCCCTGTTTGGCGTATACGGTGGCCGTGTCCACCTGATCCTGGAAAAAGCCGAGCTGGAGTTCGAGCTTGCGCACCGCCAGATCGCCGCTCTGGCGCTGTCGGACCACGGCATTTCGGGCGTCGTCGAGATTGCGCTGGGCCAGTTCGGCCTCGCGCTGACTGCTGGTCGCAGTGCCCTGGTACTTGTCGTAGTCAATGGCCGCGATCAGGGCCTTCGGGATGGCGGCGTCGACGGCTGCCGTCTGCTCGGCGGCCCGGGCGTTGGCCAGGGCTATTTCGGCATCGGCTTGCTTCAGCTGCAGGTCGGCCAGGTCCTTGGCGTTCTTGTTGCGGGCCTGCTCGATCTGATCCTGAAGCTGCTGCAGTTGCGAAGCGGCCTGGCCGGCATCGATGCTCAACACCGGGTCGCCCTTTTTGACCAGCGTGCCGTCGTCAACATAGGTGCGCAGAATCACCGGTGCATTCATCGAGGGCGGCGCGAAGAGCGGTTGTGCGCCCAGGGACCGCACCGTGCCCGTCAGCACCACGGCAGCGGCTGGCGTGCTGGAGAGCGCCAGCAGCAAGCCGGCAACGAGCATGCTTCGAAGTTGCTCAGGCATGGCTCGCCTCCGGGAGCAGGCTGTCATGCTCGATGCGACCATCGCGGATGTGTATCTGGCGCTCGGCATGCTCGGCGACATCGGTATCGTGGGTGACCATGATGATGGTCTGGCCCTCGCCGTGTATCTCGTCGATCAGTTCCAGCACGGCCGCGGCACTTTTCGAGTCCAGGTTGCCGGTCGGCTCATCGGCCAGCAGCAGAGCCGGCCGCATCACCAGCGCCCGCGCAATGGCAACGCGCTGGATCTGGCCGCCGGAAAGCTGGCCCGGACGATGATCGAGTCGTTCGGCCAGGCCCATGCGTTCCAGCAAGTGGCGGGCGTGGGCTTCCAGCCCCTCGTCCTCGCCACGCAGAAAACGGCGCGGCAGCAATACATTCTCCAGCACTGTCAGGCGCGGCAACAGGTGAAAGGACTGGAACACGAAGCCGATGCGACGATTGCGGAATTCGCTGGCCTGCTCGTCGTCGAAGGTCGACACGTCGGTTTCATCCAGCCAGTAGTGGCCGTGATCGGGCCGGTCCAGAACACCGAGGATGTTCAGCAGTGTCGACTTGCCCGACCCGGATGGGCCAACCACCGCCACGAACTGGCCGGCAGGGACCTGCAACTGAATGCCGTCCAGAGCCCGCACCGTCTGTCCGCCAATGTGGTAATGCCTTGAGATGTCGTCGAGATGAACCATGGGCTTCCATGTCGGTAGTGCACTTTCTCTGCCGTCGGGCAATCGTCATTCATGGCCCGACGAGGCATCCCGGATCCAGTGGTGAACGGACCGCCGCAAGGCCAGGATGTGGCTTCTTCCACCCATCCTGGCACCTGGCTCGCTGGCGGCGTCGCCGATGCCCGGTTTCAAGCACCTGCATCTTGCCTCGATTACTACAGACAGCAAGTTTCCATTCAGGTTCCGGTTTCTAGCGCGGTGCGTAGAGCTTGTCCAGGTAGTCCTTGCTGCCCTTGATGCGCTCGAGGTGCGGGTATTGCAGACCACCATGGTAATCCACTTCAAGCGTCTGGTAGCGATCGAAATTCTTCACCAGCAGCTTGATCGGCTTGTCGTTGCCTTTCTCGGCCGCCTCGCGTACCGCGTCCTTGATGGCGCTGCTGCCGTACTCGCGACCGTTCACCGCGATCAGCTTCATGCCCGGTGACAGGCCGGCCTTGAATGCGGGGCCGTCCCAGCGCACATCACTGATCTCGCCCTTGTCGTTGGCACTGTAGCCCAGCGAATAGGTCATCATGGAAAAGTGCCGGCGCTTCTCATAGGCCTTGACGGCATCCGATGGCGTGTCGTTGTAGACCAGCTTCCAGCCCTGGCTTGCCAGTGCGTCGGACAGATTGACATGGCCGTCCAGACGGCTGCGCAGGAAGGTCTTCCAGTCGTAGGCATGGATTCGATTGAGAGTATTCACCACATCCTCGAAGGTGTAGGTGTTGACCTTCCAGTCGCCATTGTCCATGCCGAAAAAGGCCTTGGCGAAATCATCCAGCGAACGACGCCCATGGCTCAATTCACGCAGCTTGCCGTCAACCGCCAGCCAGATCATCTGGCCACCGGAGTAGTAGTCCTCGCTCATCTGGTAGTTGCGATACGGCAGCGGCGCGCGCTGGGCAATGGTCGGGTCGTTGGTGGTGTCCTGGATGTTGCGCCAGGCCATGCCGGGACGGTCGCGGTCATAGTTGGCCGCAACCAGGGCCAGTTTCTCCAGCCCCTGTTTCTTTGTCACCAGCCCGGCGCGCGCGGCCACCACGTTGCCCCAGAACTGGGTCTGGCCTTCGTACACCCACAACAGGCTGTCGCCCATGGGCACATTGAAGTTGGGCGTGGTCAGGTCGGCACCACGCCGGTATTTGCCGTCCCAGGAATGGTTGAACTCGTGCGCGAGCAGGTCACGACCGCTCCAGTGGCTCTTCCATTTGGTGAAGTAGCCGGAGCTTACGCCGTTCTCGCTGGAGCGGTGATGCTCCATGCCGATGCCGCTCATCTGGTCGCTGATGGCCAGCAGAAAGTCGTAGTGGTCGTAGTGATGGGCACCGTAGAGCTTGTACATCTGTTTGACCAACTGGCGGTGCACCTTGATCTGCTCATCGGTGGCGTCCAGCTCATCGGCCTCGTCTGCAAACACGTTCAGGTGCACCGGCGTCTTGTCGCCGGGGGCCAGATCAATGCGCTTGTAGTGCTTGCCGGCAAACATGGGCGAGTCCACCAGCACGTTGTAGGTGACCGACTTGAAGCTGATCTGGTCGCCGCTGCCCGACGCCTTCTGCAGGGCCGTGGCGTAGTGCCAGCCATCCGGCAGGGTGATGCGGGGCTGGATATCGATCATGCGGATGTTGTGACCGGCCGGATACAGGCTCATCAGTTCCCACTGCACGTTGAGCATGTTCGGGGTCATGATGATGCGGCCTTCGCGGCGATTCTGCGGCGACAGGTACTGGAAGTCCAGATCAAGCTGGCTGGCACCTTCGGGCACGTTGATGTGAAACGCATACACGTTGTACTTGTCGCGAGTCCACTCAAGGCGCTTGCCGTTGGCATGCACCGTCAGGCCCGCGAACTTGTCGATCGGACCCGTTGGCGAATGGTGCCCCGGAATCCACTGCGGATAGAGCAGCGTCAGCGGTCCGGCCTTGGCCGGCACGGTTTCGTGCACCTGGAAGATGCGCTGACCGATGTTGCTTGCATCGACGTTGAGCTGGATGGTGCCGGGATAGGGCGTGTCGCGCACCGGCGGTACGTTGTCGCCCTGATCGGCATGAGCCGTGAAACTGGCAAGCAGGGTGAACAGAAGCGCAAAAGAAACATGAACTTTCACAGTGTGTCTCCTGGGTTGGAACAAGGGTTGCCCTGGAACGTGGGCATTGGAAATCTGGCGAACAGGGCGGTTTGGCTTTGAATCGGGTGCATTGAGCATTCGAGGCAAGCAAGCATGGCAACTCGGCAAAAACGAACGAAAACCCGACCTGAAGAACGAAGTCATGGCCGCTTGTGCTTCTCCCGCTCACGCTCCTGGTGACGCGGCTTGATGATGTCACCGAGCAAATCGGGTGTTCCGGCGACACGTTCGAGATGCGGGTAGCGCAGGCCGCGGTGGTACTCGATCTCAAGCGTGCGGTACAGGTCCTGGTCGCGCACCAGCAGGGCAATCCCCGCCTTGGTCTTGGCGGCAGCGCTGATCGCACGGGTCAGCACGTCGATCGAGAACTTCTTGCCGTCGACAGCGACCACGGTCATGCCCGGCACCAGTCCTGCGGCGGAGGCCGGGCCCTGCCACTGCACGTCGCGCACGCGGCCATCGGCGGCCACGGCAAATCCGATCGAGGCCGCCAGATTGGCACCATGGCCCAGATCCAGCATGTCCTGATCACGATCGCCGAGCGCGCCGGTATAGGTCAGCTTCCAGCCACTTTTTTCGATCCCGTGATAAGGCAGTTTGTCGCCGGTGTCGTCCAGGCGCTGACGCAGGAAGCTGGCCCAGTCGTGGGGCTGGATGGCATTCAGCGCGTCGACGACATCCTGAAAATCGTAGCCGCGTGCCCTGGTGCCCGTGAGCATGCTGCCGAAGAATCGCGGCGCGAGCTCATCCAGCGAATGCCTGTTGTCGCTGAGCTGGCGAATCGTGGTATCCACATCCAGCCACAGCAGCTGACCTTCAGGGTAGAAGTCGGCGCTGCGGCGCCAGTTGCTCCAGTCGCGGCTACCCTCCCAGGCCAGCTGTGCGGCGTCGGCGGTGTCCTGCAGACTGCGCCAATTGCGCCCGCTGCGATGTGCCAGCAGGCTGGCGTTGGAGGCCAGTGCGGCGCGAAAATACGCGGGCGTCCAAAGCCCGGAGCGCGCGCTGAGCACGGCGGCCCAATACTCGGTCAGGCCTTCGTAGACCCACAACAGATCGGTCTGCTCGACGCTGCTGAAATCGGCAGACCACAGGTCGGCCGGAAAACGAAACTTGCCATTCCAGGAATGCACCCATTGGTGCGGCAGCAGCGGAGCGAGCACCCGGAACAGGGCGGGGCTGGACAGGAAGCTCGCGGGCAGGCGGTCGTCGCTGGACTGGAGGTGTTCCAGACCAAAGTGCCCCATCCGGTCGGATAGCGACAGCAGAAAATCATAGTGTTGGTAATGGGGCCGCTGAAACAGCGCCAGCATCTGATTTGCCAGCTCGCGCAAGGACTCGAGCTGTTTCTGGTCGGGATGAATGTCCACGCCACGCTCGCCCATGATGCGCAGACGCACGGGAGCACCATGGGCACGGCCCAGTTCGACGCTGTTGAGGTGGCGCCCGTACAGCAATGGCGAATCGACAAGCTGGTCCAGGGACAGCGGCTTGAAGTGCAGGGTATTGTCATCACGCCCGTTCAGCTCCAGCGCGCTGGCAAATTTCCAGCCTGCCGGCAGCACGAAACTGGGTCTGACACTGATCTGGCGTGCATCAGGGCCGGCGGGATACAACACGACCTTGTTGGCCTCGAGTACCGCCAGATCCCTGCCAACGGCCGGGCCGACAGGAGCACCGTCACGGCGGCTGCCAGCCAGGTACTGGAACGACAGCTTGATTCGGGTCACG
>CAWDBD010000014.1:0-520756 GCA_963800395.1 uncultured Gammaproteobacteria bacterium | reverse complement strand
GGCTCGGGCGGCCCGGAGAACGACTTCACCAACCGCAACACAACCTTCATGACCTGGAACCTCATGCACATGGCGCGGATGCTCAAGTCGCAAGGTGGCATTCCGGCGCACGGCAACAGGCGACGCGACTGGGATGCAGGCTGCCGCTTCGATTTCGAGAACCCCGAATATCGCTGAGGCGGCCCTGTCGATGGTTTCGAGGCCTGGCGCGATCCATGACCGGCCGTTTCCCCGATTATCAGCGGCAATAGCGGACCGCAATCAGCCACCGTTTGAAAGATATCCGGCACCTGTCCGGTCAGTATGCAGGTGGGAGCCCAGCTTGACGAATCGGTCCGGGCTGCAGGTGCCTCCTGGCGAAAGGTCCTGAAAAAACGCGCCCGGCGTCAGTCAAAAGGTAAAAGGTGATTTATGCAACACAACCCGACCATGGTGAACGCGGCACGGCAGGGCGACGCCAAGGCACTTGAGAGTCTGCTCGCTGCCTGTCGCCCGTATTTGCGCAAGATTGCGTTGTCGCAATGTGCAGCGGGCGTCGATGCCGAAGATGCCGTGCAGGAATCGCTGATGCTGATTTACCGGCGCATCGGGGCGCTGCGCACCATCACCGCCTTTCCGGCATGGACATTCTCCATCGTGCGCCGGGAATGCCATCGCCTGTGGCGTGCGATGCGTGGCCAGACCTCATTGCCTGCGAATGACACGGCGCTGTTTTCCTACGACGATCACTACGAACTGCGTAGCGATCTGATCGCGGCAATCCAGTCGCTGCCGGAAAAATACCGCGAAGCGATCATCCTGCGCGATTTCGAGGAATTCTCGATCAGCGAGATCGCCGACCAGTTGAAACTTACCCGTGCGGCCGTCAAGAGCCGCATACACCGCGGTCGCCAGATGCTGCAAGAATACCTGCAAGACTGATTACCACCGCAACCACCAAAGCCGGAGTCGTTTTCTTGAATGCCGTTCTCAAACCCGCACTGCCCGCATTCGCCGATACCCTTCGCCGGCACGGCGTTGAACTGACCCGCACACCGCTGGAAATCCTGCAGGTCAATGTCGGCAAGTTGTGCGATCTGGCCTGCCATCATTGCCATGTCGAGGCCGGCCCGAAGCGCACCGAAATCATGCAGCGCGAGACCGCCGAGCGCATCCTCGAGCTGCTGGCCGATGCGCCGCAGGTGCATACGCTGGACCTGACCGGTGGCGCGCCCGAGATGAATCCGCACTTCCGCATGCTGGTGCGCGAAGCGCGCGCGCTGGGCAAGACCGTGATCGACCGCTGCAACCTGACCATCCTGTTCCGTGAAGGCCAGGAAGATACGGCCGAATTTCTGGCCGAACAGCGGGTCAAGGTGGTGGCGTCCCTGCCCTGCTATACCAAGGCCAATGTCGAGAAGCAGCGCGGCAAGCATGTCTTTGATCCGTCCATTCGCGCGTTGCAGATGCTGTCCGGTCTGGGCTACGGCCACCCCGGCACGGGGCTGGAGCTGGATCTGGTCTACAACCCGGTCGGCGCCACCCTGCCGCCGGCGCAGGCCGACCTCGAAGCCGATTACAAACGTGAACTGGCCGAGCACTTCGACATTCACTTCAATCATCTTTTCACCATCACCAACATGCCGATCAAGCGTTTCCTGCACCTGCTCCAGCGCGAAGGCCGCTACGAGGACTACATGCATACCCTTCTGGATGCCTTCAACCCGCAAGCCGCACTCGGGGTCATGTGCCGCAACCAGCTTTCCGTTGATTGGCGGGGCCACCTGTACGACTGCGACTTCAACCAGGCGCTGGAGCTGCCGCTGGCCGGAAAACAGCGCAGCCTGTGGGACATCAAGGCACTCACCGATATCGAGAGCGAACGCATCGCCTTCGACAGCCATTGCTACGGCTGCACCGCGGGCGCCGGCAGTTCCTGCGGCGGAGCACTGGCATGACCGATCGTACCGACGACAACAACGAGAGCGCTGACGAGGTCCGCAACCGGGTCAGTACCTATTACGGCGACACGCTGCAGAGCAGCGCCGACCTGCGCACCACGGCCTGCTGCAGTACCAGCGCCATGCCCGAACACCTGCGTGAAACGGCTGCCATGTTGCATCCGGAGGTGACCGAGCGCTTCTATGGCTGCGGCTCGCCGATTGCGCCCGCACTGGACGGCGCGACGGTACTCGACCTGGGTTGCGGTACCGGCCGCGACGTGTTCCTGTTGTCACGCCTGGTGGGCGAACACGGGCGCGTGATCGGCGTCGACATGACGGCGGCGCAACTGCAGGTCGCCGAACGCCACCGCGACTATCACGCCGCCAAATTCGGCCATGCGCACAGCAACGTGGAACTCCTCGCCGGCGACCTGGCCGAGCTGGACCGCCTGGGCATTGCCGACAACTCGGTTGATGTGGTGGTATCCAACTGCGTGCTCAACCTGGTGCCGGACAAGCCGCGCGCGTTCGCGCAAATCATGCGCGTGCTCAAGCCCGGCGGTGAACTGTATTTCTCCGACGTGTTTGCCGACCGTCGCCTGCCCTCCGCCCTGATGGACGACCCGGTGCTGCTGGGTGAATGTCTGGCCGGTGCGCTCTACATCGAGGACTTCCGTCGAATGCTGGCACAGCTGGGCGTCGTCGATGCACGCGTGTGCGCGCGCAATCCCATTGCGCTGACCGACCCGGCAGTGGAACAACGCATCGGATTCGCGCACTTCGAGTCCATCACCTGGCGTGCTTTCAAACTGGATCTGGAAGACCGCTGCGAGGATTATGGCCAGATTGCCACCTATCTCGGCAGCCTTGCTGGACAACCACACACATTCGATCTGGATGATCACCACCATTTCGAAACCGGCAAGCCCATGCGCGTGTGCGGCAACAGCGCCGACATGCTCGCAGCCAGCCGCCTCTCGCCGCATTTCCGCATCGACGGCGACAAGCAGCGTCACTTCGGCCTGTTCGATTGTGACCCCGCAAGCGCCCCTGCTGCGGCGGACGGCGCCTGCTGCCGATGAAACCTGCACCATGCCTGGATGAGGATGCCCGGACGCTGAAGCGGACTGAATCCGCCGCGCCGCCAGCGCAGCCGCCAGCAGAGAGCGGCACACGCGAAGTTCCAGACCAGGTCGACGCAGCCACTGCGCCGGCCTTGCGGCTGTCCGTCATTATCCCGCTGGCGCCTGGCGAAACGGACTGGCAGGAGTTGCTGCGGCAACTCGGAGCGCTGCCCGCGCAAAGCGAGGTGATCCTGGTGCATGCGGAACAGGAAGCTGTTCAGCAGCCACCGGCCTGGCCCGAATCGCTGCGGCTGCGCGCGATCGCCAGCACACCGGGGCGGGCACGGCAGCAGAATGTCGGCGCCGAAGCCGCGCGGGGTCGCTGGCTGTGGTTCCTGCATGCCGACTCCAGAATGCAGCGCTCGACCCTGTCCGCCCTGTGCGCGTTCCTCGATACCGAAGCCGATGCCATGGGCTATTTCGATCTCGTCTTCGCCGCCGATGGCCCGCGCCTGGCCAAGCTCAACGCCTGGGGCGCCAACCTGCGTTCGCGCTGGCTGCGACTGCCTTTTGGCGACCAGGGCCTGCTGTTGCCGGCCACGCGTTTCGCCGAGCTGGGCCGTTTCGATGAACAGGCACGCTGCGGTGAAGACCATTTGCTGGTCTGGGCCGCGCATCAGGCCGGTCTGCCGGTATGCGGCCTGGGCGCCAGCTTGCAGACCAGTGCCCGCAAATACCGACGCCATGGCTGGCTGGGGACCACCTTGCGCCATTGGCGCCTGACCCTGGCCCAGGCCTGGCCGGCGTGGCGACGAATGCGCAGGAACTCGCGTTGAGCACAGCACTGGCCATCTTCGTGAAGACGCCCGGTCTGTCGTCAGTGAAGACACGACTGGCGGCATCCGTCGGCCCAACCGCGGCCGAGCAATTCCACAGATTCTCGGCGCAAGCCGTGGCCGCTGTGGCTCAGGCGGCACCAGCGACAGTCAAACCGTACTGGGCCGTGGCCGAGAACGAGGCCCTCGAACATCCGGACTGGCATGCCCTGCCCCGGATATGGCAAGGCCAGGGGGACCTGGGGGCGCGCCTGCATCAGGTCTGCAGCCAGTTGCAGTCACGCCATGGTCGGGTGCTGTTGATCGGCGCCGATGCGCCACAGATCACCGTCACGCTGCTGCAACAGGCGCTGACCGCGCTGGGTGATCCGGCCACACCGTTTGTGCTGGGCCCTGCAGGTGATGGTGGCTTCTGGCTGTTTGGCACGCGCAATCCGGTACCCGCCGAGGTCTGGCAGCAGGTCCGCTACTCGGCGTCGACAACCGCGTCTGATCTCGTCACCGCCCTGGCAGCACACGGCGCCGTGGCCAGGCTGCCCGCACTGCGTGATGTGGACACCATCGACGACCTCGAAATGCTTGGCCATGCGCTGGCTGCCCTGCCGCACCCGCTTGCCGCGCAGACATCACTGCGGCAATGGCTCGGCAAGCAAGCATCCATGCCAGGAAGAAAAGGAACGTACGCATGACGATGGCCTTGTTCATTCTTGTGCTGTTGCTGGCTGCCAGCAACGGTGCCAATGACAACTTCAAGGGCGTGGCTGCGCTCTATGGCAGCCGCGTGGCCGGCTACCGAATCTGCCTGGCCTGGGCCAGCATCACCACCCTGGCCGGTTCCCTGTGTTCGGTATTCGTGGCTCGTGCCCTGCTCAAGGCCTTTACCGGTGCGGGCCTGGTCCCCGCCGATGTGGCGGCCCAAGTCGGCTTTGCACTGGCAGTGGCCGGCGGCGCCGGCCTGACCATTGCGCTTGCAAGCTGGAGGGGCCTGCCCATATCCACCACGCATGCGCTGGTCGGCGCCATGTGCGGTACCGGCGTGATCGCGGTGGGCGTAGCCGGCGTGCAGTTTTCCACCCTTGGCGCGAGCTTTCTTCTGCCCTTGCTGGCCAGCCCGGTCATCGCCATCGTGCCAGCCTGGCTGATTGCGCCCTGGCTGCGCAGGCTGGCAGCGCGTGCCGCAAAGCAACCCGAATGCATCTGCGACACACGCGAGCCCGAGGCGCTGACCAGTGCCGGCATACAGATGCACAGCACCTCGCAGACCATGGCTGCCACCCGTGCCGAATGCGAGCTGCATGGCATGCAGCCAAGGCTCCTGCGCACGGATGCCCGTGGTGGCGTCAATGCGCTGCTTTTCCTGTCCGGTGGCGCAGTGAGCTTTGCGCGGGGTCTCAATGACACCCCCAAGATTGCCGCCCTTCTGCTGCCGATTGCCTTTCTCGATGGCAGTGCTGCCGTGCTGGCGGTGGGCATGGCCATGCTGATCGGCGGACTGATGGGCGCCCGTCGGGTAGCCCACACGATGAGCGACAGAATTACGCAGGTGGATATCGGTGCGGCACTTTCAGCCAGCCTGACCACGGCGCTGCTGGTCAGCACGGCCAGCGTCAATGGCCTGCCGGTATCGACCACACACGTTTCAGTCGGCGCCCTGGCCGGAGCCGGGGCCAGCTCGCGCGGCGGCGTGAACCGGGGCGTCATGACCGGCATCGCACTGTCCTGGGTCATCACCCTGCCGGTGGGTGCCGTGTTCGGCGCAGTGCTGTACTGGTTGCTGGGCTGACGGCCGCTCTTCGCTTGCCACCATGACGCCGGCTCCGCGATCCGGGCCGCGCAGGCCCGCCGCGATGTCAGCAGCTCCGTCCGGAGTGTGCCATGCACTGCACCGGCACCCTGTAAGATGGACGCCTGAGATGAATACCCGTCAACAGGTGAAATCATGAATGACAGCAAAGCACAACCGAGCCGCATGGCTCGTCGAGCCGGCTTCATTGCCGTGGCAGGGTTTGCCATCGGCTTGCTCGCGGCCCTCGGCATGCTGCTCGCCGGCCCCCTTTACCGAATGGACCTGGCCGGACTGCGACAAGCCTTTGGTCTGATGGGACTGGGTGCCAAGACTGGTGTCGTGGCCATCATCCTGGGCCTGGTCTGGCTGATCCTGGCTATGGTGGCCAAGAGCCGCCGTGGCAGCTGGCTGGCAGCACTGGGTGTCGCCCTGGGCCTGCTGGCATTCGTGCCACCATGGATGTTCATGCACAAGGCGCGCTTGGTGCCACCCATCCACGACATAAGCACCGACACCACACAGCCGCCCGCTTTCCGCGCGCTGCTCGAGCAACGCAAGTCGGCGCCCAATTCGAGTGCCTACGGCGGCGCCGAGATCGCCAGCCAGCAGCACAAGGCCTACCCCGACATCAAGCCCATGCAGCTGCGGGCAACCGCTCCCCAGGTCTTCGCTGCAGCCCTGGCCACTGCCCGTGACATGGACTGGGCCATTGCGGCGAAGGATCCGTCAGAGGGCCGCATCGAGGCTACAGCGACCACGCTGTGGTTCGGTTTCAAGGACGATGTGGTGATCCGCATCCGCGCCCAGGACGATGGCGACACCCGACTGGATATCCGCTCCCTGTCACGCGTCGGACAAAGTGACGTTGGCAAGAATGCGGAACGCATTCGCAGCTTCGAGAAGAAACTCCGCGAGGCGCTCTCCTCGAGCTGAGCTCCGCCCCCGGATTTCAGCGCGCCGCGCACCACCCTTTCAGGCGAACCCGTGACTGGACACCAGGCATGAACCCAGTGCATCTGACCCTTACCCGCCCCGACGACTGGCATCTGCACCTGCGCGACGGCGCGCTGATGGCTGCCGTGCTGCCCGACACCGCGCAGCGATTTGCCCGTGCCATCGTCATGCCAAACCTGAAGCCACCGATCACCCATGTGGCGCAGGCGCGGGAGTATCGCGACCGCATTCTTGCCGCGCTGCCACCCGAGGCTGACTTCGAGCCACTGATGACGCTGTACCTGACCGAGGCCACGACGCCAGCGGATATTGCCGAGGCACGTGCCAGCGGTATCGTGCACGCAGTCAAGTACTACCCGGCCGGTGCCACCACCAATGCGGAAAGCGGCGTAACCGACCTGCGTCGCTGCCAGGCAGCGTTCGAAGCCATGCAAAAGCATGCCATGCCCCTGCTGATGCACGGTGAGGTGACCGACCCGGCCGTCGACATGTTTGACCGCGAACCGGTATTCGTGGAGCGCCATCTGGCGGCCTTGCACCGCGACTTTCCGGATCTGCACCTGGTTCTTGAGCACATCACGACACGTGAGGCGGCACAGTTCGTGCGCGAAGCGCCCGCCCACGTCGGCGCCACCATCACGCCGCATCATCTGCTGATGAATCGCAACGCCATCTTCAGCGGTGGCTTGCGCCCGCACCACTACTGCCTGCCGGTGCTCAAGCGCGAATCGCATCGACAAGCGCTGCTGGAAGCCGCTACCAGCGGCGACCCGAGCTTCTTTCTCGGCAGCGACAGCGCGCCGCATCCCCGTCACGCCAAGCAGAGTGCCTGCGGCTGTGCCGGCATCTATTCGGCGCACGCTGCCATCGAGCTCTATGCCGAGGTTTTCGATGACGCCAATGCACTGGACAAACTGGAAGCATTTGCCAGCTTTCACGGGCCGGACTTCTACAAGCTGCCGAGAAACACTGACACCATAACCCTGCTGCGCGAAAGCTGGACAGTACCGGACGAACTCGACTTTGGCGGTGTGCCGGGCGTCGGGCTGCGTGCAGGCGAAACCATTGCCTGGCGACTGCAGAGCCCGGATAGCCGAGCCTGAGCCAATCGCGCATCTACTGCCTTGCAAATGGCTGCATCAGCAGGGCAGGAAAACGCTGCTCCGATGCTTGCCTGAACTGCTCGAGCCCAAGCCGCAATTCGGCTTGCGGCTGGCGCGGTTGGTCCCGGTAGCTGCCGAACAGGCGATCCCACCAGGAGGCGTTGAAACCGAAGTTGCTGTCGTGTTCCTCACGCAGCACTGAATGGTGGATACGGTGCATGTCCGGGGTGACTATCAGCCAGCGCAGCGGACGATCCGCACGTACAGGAATCGCCAGATTGGTGTGCGTGAACAGGGAAAAACTGCTGAG
Organism: uncultured Gammaproteobacteria bacterium; assembly: GCA_963800395.1. Taxonomy (GTDB): domain Bacteria; phylum Pseudomonadota; class Gammaproteobacteria; order Xanthomonadales; family Rhodanobacteraceae; genus DASSBG01. Next base: position 512,781 of record CAWDBD010000014.1, on the reverse strand, counting down.
CAGGATCTCGAATGCCAGCACGGCAACGGGCGGTGCGCCCAGCGCCAGTACAACCGCCACCTTGACACCCAGGGACAGCACGATTTCCATTGGGTGAAAGCGCAGCCCCGAGCTGACATCCAGGGCCACATCGGTGTGATGCACACGGTGCAAGCGCCACAACCAGCCGACCCGGTGCAGGATGCGATGCTGCCAGTAGATGGCCATGTCCAGCAGCAGCATGCTGACGGCCACGGCCAGCCACGCAGGCACGGACAGCAGGTTGAACATGCCGACACCGTGCTGCCTTGCCCAGATCGCCATGACATAGGCAAGTACCGGGGCCAGCAGGCGCAGACATACGGTATTCAGCAACCCGAGGCCGAGATTGACCGGCCAGCGCCTCGCCCTGTTGGCTGGCGCACGATGTCGTGGCCAGCGCCACTCGGCCAGTGCGAGCAATGTCGCCAGGGCAACGAATATCAGCAGACGGACAAGTGCTTCGCTCATGCAGGCTATTGTGCCCGAGCCGGCGCTCTGCCACACGCATTCGTTCTGCCCGGCCTGCAGCGGCAACGACCAGCACGTGACAGCAACGATGCATTGCCAGGCAAAGCGCCACTGACAAGTTGCCTTTTTTGGAGCACTGTTCAAGGCGCATTGGAGAAATACGGTATAGACGTATAGACGTCTATATGATATTAATCTTGCGCGAATGCACCAGCCTGAATACTGCTTCATTGTCCATGTCGGGTCCGACGACCCGCGAACAGGACCGATGCACGTTCAGCATTCAGGGTGGTGCACAGGCGTAGGCTTTGTCATCCCCCCATCCAATTGTCACGAGAGGTCACACCATGAGCTTGCAACTGGGCGAAACTGCCCCCGATTTCACCGCCGAATCCACCGAAGGCACGATCAACTTCCACCAATGGGCCGGTTCGCACTGGGTGGTGTTCTTCTCCCACCCCAAGGACTTCACTCCGGTATGCACGACCGAGCTGGGCGCGTTTGCGCGCCGCAAGGACGAATTCACCCGACGCAATACCCTGCTGCTGGGGCTGTCGGTCGACTCGGTCGAGGATCACCGCAAATGGGTTGCTGACATCAAGGATGTCGGTGGAACCGCCCTGAACTACCCGCTACTTGCTGATCCCGAGCTGGCGATCGCCAAGCAGTACGGCATGTTCCATCCCAAGGCCGATGCCAAGCTGACGGTACGCTCGGTTTTCATCATCGACCCGGACAAGAAGGTGCGCCTGACTTTGACCTATCCACCCAGCGCCGGCCGCAATGTGGACGAAATCCTGCGGGTACTGGATTCGCTGCAACTCACGGACGGCAAGCAGCTGACCACGCCGGTGGACTGGCGGCCGGGCGAAGATGTGATCATTGCCCCCTCGGTCACTGACGAGCAGGCACGCGAGCGCTATCCGGACGGCTGGCAGACGCTCAAACCCTACTTGCGTCTGATCCCTGCCGACAAGGCCTGAACCGGGCCATTCCGAGGCGGCGGGCGCAGCGCGCGTCCGCCGCAAGCCGCTCTGGCCATCACAAACACTCGGGTTTCACCATGCAAGTAAATGAGAACTTTGCCGCAACCATCGGCCACACCCCGCTGATACGCCTGCGTCGCGCCAGCGAGGCCACGGGCTGCGAGATCCTGGGCAAGGCCGAATGGCTCAACCCGGGCGGTTCGGTCAAGGACCGAACGGCGCTGGGCATGCTGAATGATGCCGAGCACCGCGGGCTGCTCAGGCCTGGCGGCACCCTGATCGAGGGCACCGCGGGCAATACCGGCATCGGCCTGGCCCTGCTGGGCGCCAGCCGCGGCTACCGCACCATCATCGTGATGCCCGAGACCCAGAGCGCCGAGAAGATCGACGCTCTGCGCATGACCGGCGCCGAAGTCCGCCTGGTCCCGGCGGCGTCATTCAAGGACCCCGGACATTTCGTGCATGTCGCGCGGCAGCTGTGCGAACAGATGAATTCCGACGACCCCGGCAGCGCCTGGTTCGCCAACCAGTTCGACAACACCGCCAATCGTGACTGGCACGAAGCCAGCACGGGCCCGGAAATCTGGCAGCAGACCGATGGCCGCGCGGACGGCTTCGTCTGCGCCAGTGGTACCGGCGGTACCATCGCCGGCGTCGGCCGGGCACTGAAGGCGCGGGATGAACGGATACGCATTGGCCTGGCCGATCCGGCCGGATCAGCCCTGGCCCACTACATCAATCATGGCGAACTGAAGGCCGAAGGCAACTCCATCAGCGAGGGCATCGGTTCCAGCCGCATCACCGCCAACTTCGAGGGTGCGCCGATCGACCGTGCCTGGACCATCGAGGACCAGGAATCGGTGCCCCTGGTGCATGCCCTGCTGCACGAGGAAGGCCTGTGCCTGGGCGGATCCAGCGGCGTCAACGTGGCCGGCGCCATGCGTCTGGCGCGTGAACTGGGACCGGGACACGTGATCGTCACGATCCTGTGCGACTCGGGCACGCGCTATCCGAAGAAGCTTTTCAATCCGCCGTTCCTGCGCGACAAGGGCATCCCGGTCCCCGAGTGGATGCAGGACATGCGATTGTCATTCCTTCGGTGACGCGCACTGTACGGTGCATCCCGTACACGGAACCGTTCAACCCTGATCACGCGTCACGCCGCCTGGCGAATTCAATTCCTGGTCACCAGCAAGCGGATGGCACCTTCACTCAGGCTGCTCACTGTGCCTCGTGCGAATCGTTCTCGGGCTCATGCACGCCCTTGAACAGCAGCAGCGCCGCTGCCGCCGCGCAAGCGGCGCCAAATGTGAATGCCAGCAGCGGCGACCCCATCTGCCACAGCGTGCCGAACAGCCACGATGCCGGCAGCAGCATCAGGCCGCTGACGAGGTTGTACCAGCCGAACGCCGTTCCGGCCTGGCCCTGCTGGACCAGATCGGCCACAAGCGCCCGCTCGGTGCCTTCCAGCGCTGCCATCACCGCACCGTATATCGCAAAGGACAGCCACAGCGCCCACCCGGCGCCGGGCAGCAACCCCAGCACCAGATAGACCACCGCATAGGCGCTCCAGGCCGTCCCCAGCACACGCACGCGTCCGAAGCGGTCGGACAGGGCCGACAGCGGCGTGGACAGCAGCGCTGCAGTGCCGGAAAACAATGCCCACATCAGCATGATGCGTTCTGCCGACGTGCCCAGGTCCTGGGCGCGCAGCAGCAGGAACATGTTCGAGGCATTGCCCAGCGTGAACAGCGCCAGCGCCAGCAGGTAGCGGCGCAGGGCGGGCGAGAGTCCCGCCAGCGTCCAGCGCATCGGCCTCGGCGCCACGGCCGCTTCGACGGGGGTCTTGTCGATGGCCAGGGCCAGCCCCACGGCCACCATGGCCGGAAGCAGCGAGGCCAGGAAGATCTGCCGCAGGCTGAATCCCGCGGTCAGCAGTGCCGCCGCCAGCAGCGGCCCCACGACCGCGCCGGTATTGTCCATCGCGCGATGCAGGCCGAATGCCAGCCCCCGCGAGTTCGGCACCACCCTGGCGCTCAGCAGTGCATCACGCGGCGCCGAGCGCACCCCCTTGCCGACCCGGTCCAGCAGGCGCACCACGAACACGCCCGGGCCGCTGCGGGCCAGGCTGAGCAAGGGCCGCGACAGTCCGGACACCGCATATCCGGCGATGACCCAGCGGCGCATGTGCCGGGTGCGGTCGGACAGCACGCCGGCGGCCAGCTTGAGCAGGCTGCTGGCTGCCTCGACCAGGCCCTCGATCAGCCCCAGCGTGCGCGGGCCCGCCATCAGCACCGCGGTCAGGTAAAGCGGTACCAGCGGGTAGACCATGTCGCTGGCGGCATCGTTGAAAAGGCTGACCAGCCCCAGCAGCCAGACCGTGCGCGGCAAGGCGCGCACGGCACGAACGCCGGCCCTCACGTGCCTGCCCCCGGACACAGCGCATGTCTGCCGGGGCGCAGCGCCACGGCACATGCGATGAACCGGTTATTTGCCACGCGCCTTGTTGCGCGCAGCGCGCAGCGCATCCAGCTTTTCCTTCAGCTTGATTTCCATGCCGCGCGCCACCGGCTGGTAGAACACGGTGGCGGCCAGATCGTCCGGCAGGCACTGCTGATCCAGGGCAACGCCGCCATCGGCATCATGGTCATATTGATAGCCCTTGCCGTAGCCCAGGCCCTTCATCAGTTTGGTCGGCGCATTGCGCAGATGCATCGGCACTTCCAGTGTGCCGTGCTCGCGGATCGTGGCACGGGCCTGGTTGTAGGCCATGTAGGCTGCGTTGCTCTTGGGCGCCATCGCCAGATAGATGGCCAGCTGCGCCAGTCCCAGTTCACCCTCGGGCGAGCCCAGGCGCTCGTAGGTATCCCAGGCATTGAGCGCCATCTGCCAGGCGCGCGGATCGGCCAGGCCGATATCCTCCACCGCCATCCGGGTCAGGCGCCGTGCGAGATAGGACCGGTCGCAACCGCCATCGAGCATGCGCGTGAGCCAGTACACCGCTGCATCCGGATCGGAACTGCGCACCGACTTGTGCAGCGCCGATATCTGGTCGTAGAACTGCTCGCCGCCCTTGTCAAAGCGGCGCGTGCGGTCGGCCAGCACCTGGTCAAGCGTGGCCTGATCAATGTGCCCGTCCTCGGCCAGTTCGGCGGCGATCTCCAGCAGTGTCAGGCCGCGGCGTACATCACCGTCGGCGGCTTGCGCAATCAGTTGCAAGGCGGCCTCATCAACTTCCAGGCCCTGGTCGCCCAGGCCACGTTCGCCATCGCTCAGGGCACGCTTCAGGGCATGCACGATCGCGTCGCGACCCACGGCTTCCATCACATGCACGCGGCAGCGCGACAGCAGCGCCGAATTCAGCTCGAAGGACGGGTTCTCGGTGGTGGCGCCGATGAACAGGATCACGCCCTTCTCGATATGCGGCAGAAAGGCATCCTGCTGGGCCTTGTTGAAGCGGTGCACTTCGTCGACAAACAGTACCGTGCGGATGCCCTGTGCGAAATTGACTTCCGCCTCCGCCAGCGCCTTGCGCACATCAGCCAGGCCGGAAAGTACCGCCGATATGGCACGAAATTGCGCATCCGCATATTTGGCCACCAGCAAGGCCAATGTGGTCTTGCCGCAGCCGGGCGGCCCCCACAGGACCATCGAATGCACGCGCCCCTCTTCCAGCGCCCGCCGCAAGGCGGCATCAGGCGCCATCAGCCGATCCTGCCCGACAATCTCGTCCAGCGATGCCGGCCGCATGCGCTCCGCCAGGGGCTTGAGGGCCTCGTGCTCGGAAAAGAGCTCCGATGTGGAAGGTGTTCTGCGCTGCACCATGGCGGCATCATATACATTCGGCTGCGCGGATGCATGAGACGTTGAAAGTTTGGCGCCTGGCGCGCAACCAATCTTTCAGGAACACCCATTCAGCTCATCAAGGACCATGCATGTCCCGTTCACCCGAAAACGCTCGCGAGCAGGACTTTCGCGAATTGCTGCGCGAAAACCACGGTCGGCTCGTGCGCATCGCCCGCAGCTATGCCCACGCCGGCGAGCACGAGGACCTGCTGCAGGACATCCTGCTGCAGGTTTGGCGTGCCCTGCCCGGCTTCAACGGTCGCTCCAGCCGCGCCACCTGGGTCTACCGCGTGGCCCTGAACACGGCACTGGGCCAGCTGCGCAAGCGTTACGCGCGGCCGGTCACGCAGGCCATGCCGAACGAGTACCTGATGCCGCTGACCCCGTCCAGCACCGGGGATCCGCTCGATACCGACGACCTGCTGCAGGACTTCCTCGCCGCGCTGCCACCGCTCGACCGCGCGGTGCTGATGCTGTCGCTGGATGACCTTTCCTACACGCAGATCGCCGAAGTCACCGGTCTCAACGAAAACGCGGTGGGCTTGCGCCTGCACCGCATCAAGCAACGCTTCAACCAGACTTATCTGGAGGATACGACATGCAATTCGATCAACTGAAATCTGCCTGGCAGGCCGATATCGCCGCTCCCGCCGGCGCCGCAACGCTGGATCGCCTGACCCGCGACGTACGTGATGCCGACCATCGCTATCGACGCCAGGCACTGGCGCGACGGGTCTACGGCAGCACGGCCCTGGCCCTGGCGCTGGCCACGCTCGCGAGCGTGACCTGGCTGCCCGGTGGCGTCTGGCCGGGGATGCGCGTGGCCATCGCAATCTGGTCGCTGAGCCTGATTGCCTGCATCGTCGGTCTGTGGCGCGTGCGCAGGACACATCCGCAAGCCGACGCCGCCATGACCGGGCATCTGCAGGCCGGCCTGAACGCGGTACGCAGTGAAATGCGCTACTTCCGTGCCCTGCGGTGGCTGTTCTGGCTGCCATTTGGTGTCGGCTTCGCTTTCGCAGTCTCGTGGCAGGCACCGAACGGCGGCGCTCCGCTGTTCCTGATACTGGGCACGGCGGGCCTGTGGGTCTGGGGGATACTGTACGGCCCGCGTACCATGCTCGTGCGCCTGCAGTCGCACGCCGATGCACTCAAGGGCATGCTCGACCAGGCCCGCCGCCACATTGATGCCGATGGAGAGATCCAATGAGAATCCTGATCGCCCTGATCGCACTGCTGCCGTTCGCCGCAACTGCCGGCGGCCTGCCGGACCTGCTGCCGGAGCGCGTTGAAACGAATCTTCAGTCGCGGATCGAGGCCAATGAATACCCGGCTGTGGTCATGGCGGTGGTCGATGGCAAGCGCAGCCACATCTACGCCTTCGGCACGCTGGCGAACGGCCAACAGCCTGATGCAGGTACCGTGTTCGAGATCGGCTCGGTGACCAAGACATTCACCGCGACCCTGCTGGCGCAGGCGGTGCAAGCCGGAGAGCTGAAGCTGGAAACCCCGGTCGCCGAGCTGCTGCCGGAATTCACTTTCCACGCGCATCAGAACAAGCCGATCAGCCTCGGCAGCCTGGCCACGCAGCATTCGGGACTGCCGCGTCTGCCCGGCAACCTGGCGCCGGCCAATACCGCTGATCCGTATGCCGACTACGGCGCGGATCAACTGCGCCATTTTCTTGCCGGCTACACGCCAGCGCATGAACCGGGCAGCCACTACGAGTATTCCAATCTCGGGGTGGGGCTTCTCGGCTACGCGCTGGCCCGGCGGTCAGGAATGACCTACCCGCAGTTGCTGGAACAGCGCATATTCAGGCCGCTGGGCATGCGCATGACCGGCGTCGACATGAGCGATGCCATGAAGCAGCACCTTGCCGTCGGACACGACCACGGCGGCCAGCCCGTCGGCAACTGGCATTTCCAGGCCCTGGCTGGAGCCGGCGCGATTCTCAGCACCGGCCATGACATGCTGCGTTACCTGCAGGCCAACATGGGCACGCTGAACACACCACTGCATGCGGCGATGAGCATGGCGCAAGAGCCGCGCGAGAAGGTCTCGGCCGATGAGCGCATCGGTCTGATCTGGATGACACGGCATTTCTCTTCTGCCGATGTGGTCTGGCACAACGGCATGACCGGCGGCTACGCCAGCTTCATCGGCTTCACAGCCGACCATCGCAAAGGGGTGGTGATACTGACCAATGTGCAGAAATCGGTGGATGACCTGGGCTTCGCTGCACTGGTGCCGGAGGCCAGCCTGGCTCCCGCCAGGAAGCGCATGCAGCTTCCCGCCGCCGCGCTTGACCAGTATGCCGGCAGCTACCGGCTGGCGCCGGGCTTCGACCTGCGCGTGTTCCGCAAGCAGGACCAGCTCTACGCCCAGGCCAGCGGTCAGGACGCATTTCCCATCTTCGCTTCAGCAGCAGACGAATTCTTCGCCAACGTCGCCGGCATCAGCATCAGTTTCAAGCGCAACGATGCGGGCAAGGTGAATGAACTGATCCTGCATCAGAATGGCGACCGGCCGGCTCCGCGCATCAGCGAGCAGGCCGCCAGCGCGGAGCCCTCGCAAAAGGAGGTCAAGCTGCAACCCGCCGTCCTCGCCGAATATGTCGGCCGGTACACGCTTGCGCCAGGCGTGGCATTCACCGTGACGCTGCACGGTGACCAGCTCATGGTGCAGCTGACTGGCCAGCAGGCCTTTCCGGTATTCGCCAGCAGCAGGGATCATTTCTTCTACCGCGTGGTCGACGCGCAACTGCGCTTCCAGCGTGACAAGTCGGGCAAGGTCGACGCGCTGATCCTGCATCAGGCAGGTCGGGATCAGACGGCCAGCCGTGTTGAATCGCAATCATCCGGCGGCTGAGAGCGACTCAAGGGCTCAGGGCTTGCGCTGTCGTGCAGACGCGCGCGACTGCTGCAAGCGGCGGTAGACGATGTAGCCCAGCCCGGTCGACGCCGCCAGTGCGGCCGGCAGCAGCAGGGTGCGTTCCTTCCAGTAGTCGAAGGCCAGCGCGCCCAGGAAGCCTCCGGCGAGGAAGCCTCCGAACAACAGCAGGTACAGACCAATTCGACGGCCATCCACCTCCAGGCCGCGCAGCCGATGCCCGAGCAGGATGCCCAGGTCGGTGACGATACCGGTCATGTGCGTGGTGCGCACCACGGCGCCGCTGAAGGTACTGGCCATGGCGTTCTGCAGGCCACAGGCGCAGGCAGCGATCCACAAACCGACATTGGCATGGTCATGGATCAGTGGCACGGCAACCAGCAGCAGCCCGGACTCGAGCAACAGCGCCGCACCGTAGCGCTGCCCCAGATGGAGGGTCGATTCGCGGATGATGCTGCCGCTGATCACCGCACCGGACAAGAAGGCGACCAGCACACCCAGGTAGCGCAGCAGCCGGGCATGATCGCCCGCCAGGGCCGAGATCCCGACCAGGGTGGTGGTGCCGGTCATGTGGGTCACGCCCTGATGGTCAAAACTGAGGTAGCCGACGGCGTTGACCATGCCCGCCAGCAGCGCCAGCACGGTGCCGCCGAACCAGACCCAGCGTGGCAGACTGCGAATCAACGCTGCTATCCCCGGGCGACAGGTTCAGGAGCCGCCGAGCGGGCGCACGTCAGGCACCCCCTCGACATCGCCGATGACATCCACCCCGGCCGGGGGCTTGAACTGGAATGTACCTGAGGGCAGCGGTGGATTGCGCTGCCAGTCGCTGAAGATGATGCGCGACTCGCCACCCAGCGTGTCGGTAAACACCATCTGCCTCAGCAGCCTGGCCATCAAAACCGATTTCCGCATACTTGAATTGCGGATCGTCACCCTTCGGTGTCAGCCGCATCCAGGTCAGTCCGCCGCGTACGCCTTTCTCGCTGATCGTGAAATCCTTGTCCAGGCGCGACAGGTCGGTGAGCACGGTCAATGGGCTGTGCGCTTCGGCTGCCGACTGCCGGCGCACGGTAGCCTGCTCCAGCTCCGGATCGTAGATCCACACTCGCGCCCCGTCAGCCACGATCAACTGCTTCTGCGGCGCCTCGGTTTGCCAGCGAAACTGGCGTGGTGACTCAAGCGCCAGGGTGCCGTGCTCGACCGGCTGCCGGTCGCCGCGAGCGCTGGTGACCTGCTGCTCAAAATTGCAGGAAAGCGAGTGGATGCCATGCGTGAAGCGTTCCAGCCGGGCACGCGCGGTGTCGGCAGCGGGCACGCCCCATGCCCCGGCCAGCATGATGGCGGCAGCGAAGCTCAGTAGTGCGGTTCGTCGATTCATGGGGGCAGACTATACAGCCTGTTTTGAGCGCTGCATGAACAGGCTGGCCGATGGCGCAGCGATGATCCTGCTGGTGCTGCATGTGCAAACCGCAGGGCCCATGAACGGTATTCGACACCGCATGCTCTCAATCCAGTGCCGTTTTGGCCAGCCGCTTCACAACCAGCCTTTCTGACGTGCCAGACGATAGGCCTCGATGCGATTGCTGACACCCAGCTTGCCGATCGCCTCGGACAGATAGTTGCGTACGGTGCCATGAGAAAGATTGAGCTTTTCGGCGATATCGCCAGCCGACTTGCCCTCACCCGCCAGACGCAGGACCTGACGTTCCCTGTCATTCAGCGGGTCGGCCTCGGACCAGGCCTCCACCGCCAGTTCGGGGTCAATGGCGCGCCCGCCACCGCGCACTGCCCTGAGTGCATCGGCCAGCCGCTCGGCCGGCGCGTCCTTGAGCAGATACCCGCTCACGCCCGAATCCAGCGCTCGTCGCAGAAAGCCGGGCCGGGCAAAGGTGGTCAGGATGACTACCTTGATCGGCAGTGAGTGGCGCTGGATGCGCTGCGCCAGCTCCAGTCCGGTAAGACCCGGCATCTCGATGTCGGTGACCAGCACGTCCGGCTTCAAATGTTCGATTTGCCGCCAGGCTGATTCGCCGTCACCGACAGCTGCCAGTACCTCGATATCGGGCTCCAGTTGCAGCAACGCCGAGAGTGCACCCAGCACCATGCCCTGGTCCTCGGCAAGCAGAACCCGGATCATGCGCGGGCTTCCCGCACGGCGGGCAGCGTCGTACCGCTCGCAGACTCTGGCGTAGCGTCTGCAGGCACATCCGCTTTGGGCATGGGCAGACGAATATGCAGCCGTGTGCCCTTGCCGCGCCGCGACTCGACAGACAGGCTGCCGCCCAGCGATTCGATCCGTTCGCGCATGCCGTTGAGGCCGTTGCCGAAGGCACTGACCCCGCCGCGGCCATCGTCAGCGATTCGCAGATCGACGTCACGCTCATTGCAATCGATTTGAATGAGTGTGCGTCTGGCGCGTGCATGTCGCGCGATGTTGGTTACAGCCTCGCGCACGGCCATGGCCAGAACCGGCTCCAGAGTCGCCGGAATCGATTCACCCGGACCCTGGTACAACAGGCTCACCTCGCTCGATTCCAGCATCAGGCGTGCTGCAGCAAGCTCCCCGGCGAGGTCTGTCGCGCGAATGCCCGTCACCGCCGCGCGCACCTCGGCCAGCGCCTTGCGTGCCACGCGCTCGGCCTCGATCAGTTCCTGGCGCGCCTTGTCATGGTCACGATCAAACAGCTTTCGCGACAGCTCCAGCTTGAGTGTGATCAGAGACAGCGTGTGGCCCAGAAGATCATGCAGATCACGCCCGATCCGCTCGCGCTCTGCCAGGGCAGCCAGCCGCCGGACTTCCTCGTTGGAGCGCAGCTGACTGGCATTCTTGATCGCATTGATGCGCCCGCTGAGTGTGCCGAAACCGGAGCTGCTGCATACTCCGACCAGCATCGCCGAAATGAACCAGGGCCAGCCCAGCCACCACGCCTCCACCAACATTAGCGCCTGAATGAAGATGATCTTCAAGGCACTGCCGCGCCATGAGCCGAAGTAAGGCACATAAACGCAGGCGAATACAGCATAGGTCCACGCAGTACTGTTGAACGGCACCGAGACGCAGGCCAGAAGTGTCAGGGCCATCACGTAGATGTTGGTCTCACTGTAGGGCCGCACATGGACCAGCAAAAGCAACAGCAGGAAAAGCGGATAGCCCAGCGCCAGCGACCAGCCAAAGGATGGCCCCACCTCGGTAAACAATGGCGTCAGGAACAACCAGATTGACCAGATGATATTGAGCGCCTGCCATTGCGGCTGGTGGCCGGCACGACGCATGTGCGCGACCATCGAATCGGGCGCGGGCTTCAACCAGGCGGGCAGCGGCAAGGACAACATGGACCTATATTACCCGTGTCGCCGCAGACGCCGCACGGCCAGGGTGAAGAACAGGGCACCAAACCCCGCCAGTACCACGGCATGCAGCAGCCATGGCCCTTCGTTGAGTCCGACCGCACGCTGCATGATCTGGTTGAGATGGTAGCTGGGCCAGATCGGCGCGATGCTGCCCAGTACCCTGGGCATCATCGACAGCGGAAACCACAAGCCGGACAGGAAGGCCATCGGCAGGTACACGAGGTTCAGCAGCCCCGGAGCACCCTGGCCCTTGATCAGCGTACCCACCAGCATGCCAAGGGCACAAAACGGCAGCACGCCCAGGATTCCACAGGCCAGCAAGGCCAGGATCTGCCATGCCGTGAGCGTCACGCCACCGGCAAAGACGCCCAGCGCCAACATCAGCAGCATCATCAGGCCCGTGATCACCATGGCCATGGCCATCTTGCCCAGAAGATAGGCACCAGGCGGCATCGGCAGCGCCCGTTTAAGCATCAGCAGACCGCCACCACGTTCGATCGCCAGCGACGCGCCAAAGCCGAACAGCCCTGGCCCCATGATGCCGAAGGCACCGTAGCTGGCCAGCAGATAGCTCGCCACATGCGGGTTCTGGTCCTTGTTCATCAATACGCCGAACATCACATAGAACACCGCCGGAAACAGCATCAGCGGCAGCATGAAGGCCGGATTGCGCAGATAGCGCAGGCATTCGCTGCGCGCTTCGGCCAGATAGGCACCGAGTACCCGAGCCGGCGTCATTCCGGCGCGCGCCGCCGGCAGACTAGTTGCGTTCATCATGCGGCCTCCTTCATGTCGTCATCCTCGCGGGTAATGTCGGCAAATGCTTCGGCAAGGCCCGCGCGTCGCACCTCCAGCTCGGCCAGGTCCGTATCCGCTTCCAGCAGGCGGCGCAACACGGCCTCCGGCTGCGGGCACACCAGCGCAAGGAATTCACCATCACGTGTCGCAGTCTGCACCCCGGGCCAGCTGGCCAGCCGGACCTCGTCAAGATGGCTGCGACAGCGGATCGTCGACAGCGCAATCCGGGCGCGAAGATCATCCACGCTGCCCTCGCTGAGCACGCGACCGCGCCCCAGCACAACAACCCGCTGCGACAGCGCCTCGGCTTCCTCGAGATAGTGCGTGGTCAGCACGACCGAGCAACCCTCGGCCACCAGATTGCGCATCGCCTGCCACAGCTTCTGGCGTGCTTCGATGTCCATGCCGACGGTGGGCTCATCCAGAAACAGCAACTCGGGCCGGCCGCACAGCGCCAGTGCAAACTGCACCCGGCGCTGCTGGCCACCGGACAGCTTGCCGTAGGGCCTGGCGAGCAGATCCTCGACGCCGGCGAGCGCCGCGCTTTCGGCCAGACTGCGCGGGTCCGGGTAATAGCTGGCGGTCAAGCGCAACAGCTCCCCCACACGCAGGGTCTCCGGCAAGTTGGCCGACTGCAGCATCACGCCGATGCGTCGCCGCGCGGCAAGGCGCTCCGGGTTCTCGCCAAACAGGCGAACCGTGCCCTGGTCAGGCCTGAGCAAACCCAGCAGAAGGCTGATCGCGGTGCTTTTGCCGGCACCATTGGGGCCCAGCAGTGACAGCAGCTGGCCACGCGGGATACGCAGATTGACCTCATCGAGCGCGCGCAGCTTGCCGTAGTGCTTGCTGACCGCCTCGAGAGTGGCAACGTATTCGAGTTCATGATTCATGGGTAGTCCTCCTCGACCACCATCATGGCCGCGGCCGCAGAGAAACTGCAGTCGCCAGCATCACCCATCGGCAATGACAGGCGTCATGTCGGCAACTCGCAGGTCGGCCGTGTACACAGGGGTCGAAACGGTGGGGCCGCGCCCCCTGAGATCATCCCGCCGCGCCGGCCTGGCAGCAGCCATTGCCTGACCTGAAAACGCGAATGCCGCTCCCACGACGCTGCAGAACCGGGCCCACGGGGTTACGAAAGCTGCTTCCCCGTGTTATCATGGAAAGCTATTTCCCTTTTATTTTAACCACTTAGCGCATAGCCAAGAGAACACTGCAAAGGCAGCGCCAGAACCTTGAGGAGGATGCCATGGGCTCCATCGACATGCTGCGCGAACTGCGCGAATTTGGCGGTACGCCGCGTACCACGGGCCTGAATGACGCCACCCTGGAGCGCTTTGTCGACGATCCGGCGCTGCGTCTGGCCATCGAGCAGGCGGTGATCCGTCATCGCCAGCTGCGCGAAGACCTCGAGGACTTCCTCAAGCTGGACGAAGCCGAGCAGATCCGCCAGGCCCAGGCTGGCCTGGTCAATTTCTACCCGGAAGATGGTGTCAACCCGTATTTGCCGGCCGCTGCGCAGGGTCCGTGGATCGTGACCCTCAAGGGTGCCGTGCTGCATGACAACGGCGGCTACGGCATGCTGGGCTTTGGTCACAACCATCCCGCCATCGGCGAGGCGCTGGCCCGCCCCCAGGTCATGGCCAACGTGATGACACCGTCCATTGCCCAGCTTCGCGTGAGCAAGGCACTGGATGCCGAAATCGGTCGCAAGGGTGCAGGCAATCCGTTCAGCCGCTACCTGTGTCTCAACTCCGGCTCCGAGGCAGTCACCCTGGCCAGCCGCATTGTCGATATCAATGCCCGCCGCATGACCGAGTCGGGTGCGCGCTACGCCGGCAGAAAAATCAAGCGTCTGGCGGTCAAGGGTGCCTTCCACGGGCGCACCGAAGGCCCGGCGCTGTATTCGGACTCCACCCGCAAGACCTACCAGAAGAACCTGGCCAGCTATCGCAATGAAGACACCCTGTTGACGGTGGAGCCCTACGACATCGAACAATTGCGCCAGGTGTACGCCGAAGCCGACCAGCATGGCTGGTTCATCGAGGCGATGTATCTGGAGCCGGTGATGGGCGAAGGTGATCCGGGCCGTGCCCTGACCACCGAGTTCTACCAGGCCGCCCGCGAACTGACCCGCGAGCATGGCAGCCTGCTGCTGGTCGATTCCATCCAGGCCGGGCTGCGTGCCCACGGCGTCCTTTCCGTGGTCGACTACCCGGGCTTCGAAAAGCTCGACCCGCCGGACATGGAGACCTATTCCAAGGCGCTGAATGCCGGCCAGTACCCCTTGTCAGTCCTGGCGGTGACTGCCGATACGGCGGCCCTGTACAAGAAAGGTGTCTACGGCAACACCATGACCAGCAACCCGCGCGCGCTGGACGTGGCCTGCACCGTACTGGGCATGCTCTCCGACGAGGTGCGCAACAACATTCGCGAGCGCGGCCAGGAGTTTGTCGACAAACTCAACAAGCTGAAAGACGAACTGGGTGGCCTGATTACCAAGGTGCAGGGCACCGGCCTGCTGTTCTCGTGTGAACTGTCCAGTGAATTCAAATGCTTCGGCGATGGTTCCACGGAAGAATTCATGCGCGAACATGGCGTCGGCGTGATCCACGGTGGCACCAACTCGCTGCGCTTCACGCCGCACTTCGAAGTCACCAGCGCCGAAGTGGACCTGATCATCAACCAGATCCGCCACGCGCTCACCGAAGGCCCGCGCGTCAGCGCCCAGGAAGCAGCCTGAATCCTGAACGACTGGACAATGACATGACGGACTGCCCGGCACGAAACTTGCGCTGAGGCGTACCATCCGGCCACCGGCAATCCCGCCGGTGTTCCGTGAAGGAGTCCGTCCATGTTCACCCGATTTGCACGTCCCGCCGCGGCTGCTGCCGCAGTCGTCCTGGGATGCATGTTGTTTGCCAGCCCGGCCCTGGCCGCCACGAACCCGGCAGCCGCACAGCACAAGGCTCCAACGGCGCAACAGCAACGCATGGCAAACTGCAACAAACAGGCCAGAGGAAAGCACGGCGCCGCCCACAAGGCCTTCATGAAAAGCTGCCTCAGTGGCAAAAACAGCCACGCCATGAATTCGTCACAGCAACGCATGAAGACGTGCAACGCTGAAGCCCGCAGCAAGTCGCTCAAGGGCGCGGCACGCAAAACCTTCATGAGCAGCTGCCTGAAAACGCATCACTGACCTCGGTGTCAGCTATTCATCAGCGTTCGTAGCGAGCCGGTTCAAGGGCATGTCCGGCGTGGCGCTCGCGACCGCGCAGTGCGCAGGCGTAGCCGACACTACGTCGAGCACTGCGACCAGGCGCAAGCCGTGCCGGGCGTGTCATTGGGCCGGCGCAGTAGAAGCTTGCTGAATAATGCGGGCCAGGAGCCTGCAGGGTGCGCGAGACCCGCGCACCCTGCCTGCCCCTGTATCTACTGCGCGCGTTCGGCAACAGTCTGCGCAACCTTGTCACGCAGATACACCGGCAAGGCCTGGTCGGCGGGCACTCCCCCGCCAGCCTTCAGGTCACGCGCTGCCAGACGGGCTGTATCGGCAGCTTGAGGGTAATGCTCGGCGGCGGACCAGCGTGGGTCCGAGCCCACGGCAGCGCGCAGGGTGTCGGCATATACCGCCCAGCCACTGCCAAGGACCTGCCATTCCTGGCCCGAGCCGGGCAGTCTGATGTCTTCTGGTGCGCTCACCCGTTCCTCGTCAAGTGGCTGCACCAGGCCCTGCTCGTCGCGTGAAAAACAAGCGGCATACACCTCGCCCATGCGTGCATCGATCACCGCCAGCGTCGCAGGCCCGTCCACAGGGGCCTGCATCGCCAGCGCCGCCAGGGACGACACGGGCACCACCGGCAGGTCCAGGGCAAAGGCGAGGCCCTGCGCCAGTGAGACGCCGAGGCGCACGCCGGTGAACGCCCCCGGCCCGCGGCCGACAGCAATCGCGTCCAGCTGCGACTTGCCGATACCGGCCTCGGCCAGCAGTTCATCCGCCATCGGCAGCACCAGCTCGGCATGACGGCGCGGCGCCAACTGGCTGCGCCAGATCAGCTCATCGCCATGCAACAAGGCGACAGAACACGATTCGGTGGATGTCTCGAAAGCCAGAAGACTCATCTATTCACACACTCACTGCCTGTAGGGAACCGTCGCATGGCATTGAGCCAGCCGATGCGCACAACAGACATCATTATAACTACGCAAGTGCTGCCGAACGCAGCGCGCCGTGCCAGACAAAACCTGTAGGGTGCTGCTGAGCGCAGCGAAGCGCACCATCGATCGGGGCCCGGCGCATCGTGCACAACCGAAGCACCCTGCAAAGACACGCATGTCCCCTTTCTCGAAAAGCACCCCGGCGCGTGAAGGGCCATTTGCATTTCGCGCAGCGGTGCGCTTCGCGTTGCTCAGCAGCACCCTACCCAACTCAAGGCTCCGTCGAAATGCGCCCTTGCCAGACGAAAGCCGTAGGGTGCTGCTGAGCGCAGCGAAGCGCACCATCGATCGGGGCCCGGCGCATCGTGCACAACCGAAGCACCCTGCAAAGACACGCATGTCCCCTTTCTCGAAAAGCACCCCGGCGCGTGAAGGGCCATTTGCATTTCGCGCAGCGGTGCGCTTCGCGTTGCTCAGCAGCACCCTACCCAACTCAAGGCTCCGTCGAAATGCGCCCTTGCCAGACGAAAGCCGTAGGGTGCTGCTGAGCGCAGCGAAGCGCACCATCGATCGGGGCCCGGCGCATCGTGCACAACCGAAGCACCCTGCAAAGACACGCATGTCCCCTTTCTCGAAAAGCACCCCGGCGCGTGAAGGGCCATTTGCATTTCGCGCAGCGGTGCGCTTCGCGTTGCTCAGCAGCACCCTACCCAACTCAAGGCTCCGTCGAAATGCGCCCTTGCCAGACGAAAGCCGTAGGGTGCTGCTGAGCGCAGCGAAGCGCACCATCGATTGGGGCCCGGCGCATCGTGCACAACCGAAGCACCCTGCAAAGACACGCATGTCCCCTTTCTCGAAAAGCACCCCGGCGCGTGAAGGGCCATTTGCATTTCGCGCCGCGGTGCGCTTCGCGTTGCTCAGCAGCACCCTACATCGGCTCAAGGCCTCGTCGGGCCATGGCCGCGTTGCTCAGCAGCACCCTACTCGGGGGCAAAGAAGCGCTTGCACGTCGTGCAGGTCCCGGGTCTGGCGCATGGGCGGCAGACTGTTGAGGAACAGGCGTCCGTAGCCTTTGCCAAGCAGCCTCGGGTCACACAGCATCAATACACCGCGGTCATTGACGTCGCGGATCAGGCGTCCGCAACCCTGCTTCAGCGCAATCGCCGCCTCCGGCACCTGCATGTCGGTAAACGGACTGCCGCCGGTCTCGCGAATGGCATTCATGCGCGCTTCGCGTACCGGGTCGCCCGGTGCCGCGAAGGGCAACTTGTCGATGATCACGCAACTCAGGGCCTCGCCGGCCACATCCACCCCTTCCCAGAACGTGGCCGCGCCCAGCAAAACCGCGTTGCCGGCCTCGCGAAACTGCTCCAGCAGGCTGTTGCGTGGCGCACTGCCCTGCACCAGCAGCGGATACGGCAGGGAATCACGCAGCAGTTCCTCGGCGCGGCGCAAGGCTCGATGCGAGGTGAACAGCACGAAGCTGCGCCCGCCGGCAGCGTCCAGTACCGGCCGCACCATGTCGATGACGCGATCGGTATAGTCGCGATCACGCGGATCGGGCAGACCGCTGGGCAAGTACAGCAGCGACTGGCGGGCAAAATCGAAAGGACTGTCCAGGCAAAGCGTCTGCGGATCGTCCAGCCCCATCTGGCGCGAAAAGTGATCAAAACGACCGGCCACCGAGAGCGTTGCCGAGGTGAAAATCCAGGCCGCTCCGGTACTCTCGCGCATGCGCCGCAACGGCGTGGCCAGATCCAGCGGTGTCACGCTGAGCACGAAGCCGAAACGGCTGGTCTCGTACCAGCGCACCTCACCATCAAGCGACTCGTCGTCATCGTCGCCCGTGCCGGGCTTGTGCAGCAATCGACCCAGGCGGCTGAGAAGCAATTGCGCGCGCGAATATACCGAGTCCATGCCACGCGAGCGATCAGCCTGAACAGACAGGGCCTCGACCACCGCCTGCAGGCGCTGCGCCAGTTCTTCGATGGCAGTCAATGCCCCGGCATTGGCCTCGATGTCGGCAAAGGTGCCGCGCGGCACCAGCGCCTGCATCGCCAGCCGTGCCTTTTTCAGCTGCGCTTCCAGTTGCCCCAAGTGGCTCGTTCAGCTCGGCCAGCGCCGCCGATACCTCGCCGCACTCGGCGTAGCTGTCCTTGACCAGTTCGCTGATCTGGCGCGCGCTGACTGACTGCGAAAAGAACTGTCCGGCCAGCGCCGGCACCTGATGGGCCTCGTCCAGGACAAAGGCCTGGGCCTCGGGCAGGATGTCACCAAACCCTTCCACCTTGAGCGCCATGTCGGCCAGCAAGAGGTGGTGATTGACCACCACGAGGTCGGAATCCTGTGCCTTGCGACGCGCCTTGTATACATGGCAATCGTCAAAAAACGGGCATTCGCTGGCCAGGCAGTTGTCCACCGTCGAGGTCACCCTGGGCCAGATGGCCGAATCCTCGGGCACCTCAACCAGCTCCATGCGGTCCCCGCTGCGGGTACGTTGCGACCACGCCTCGACCTGTGCCAGATCGGTCGCCAGCGCCGAGCCGGCTGGCGGCGCCTCATGACGGGTCTGGTCCAGCCTGTACAGGCATAGATAATTGGCGCGCCCCTTCAGCAGACTGGCCTTGAACGGGACCCCCAGCACCTTCTGCACGCGCGGCACATCGCGATGAAAAAGCTGATCCTGAAGCGCCTTGGTGCCGGTCGACACGATCACCCGCTGGCCGGACAGGATGGCAGGCACCAGATAGGCAAAGGTCTTGCCGGTCCCGGTGCCGGCCTCGACCACCAGGGTATCCGACTGCTCGATCGCGGTGCCTACCGCGGTGGCCATGCGCTGCTGCACGACCCGCGGGGCAAAATTGCTCAGTTCCCGCGCAAACGGGCCTTCAGCGCCCAGCAACTGGGCAGGCTTGGCTTGATCATCCATCACGCCAGTATCGCCGACCCGGGCCCGCAACGAAACCATAACAACTCCGCCAGAATGCGGACTATGATTTGTACTCCATCCAAATGCGGGGACGCGATCATGATGCGACTGGTTATTGCAGTAGTGGCGGGTTTCATTTTCTGGACGGTACTTTTCCTGGGCAACAACGCTGTAATCTCGACGGCCTTTCCGCAGTATTTCAATAGCGACGGGTCGACCGGAAGCACCGGCATGCTGGCGCTGATACTGGCACTCAGCGTGGCGTTCTCCATCATTTCCGGCTGGGTCGCAGGGCGCATCGCGCAAGCACGCGCCATGAGCGCCGGTGTGGTGCTCGGCCTGATCCTGCTGGCGGTCGGTATCTTCGTGCAGCTTCAATACTGGGATGTGATGCCGCTCTGGTACCACCTCAGCTTCCTGATTCTTCTGCTGCCGTCTACCGTGCTTGGCGCGAGGCTGAGTTCGCGCAGACGCGTCGCTGCCGCCTTGCAATGACGCAAGCGGCTGCGCAGGGTGCAGATTCGCGAGCCACGCTGCACCCTGCGCAGTCGACAGCACATGCCCGCACGGGCCTACCCTGTTAGAATTGTCTCCCTTTGCGCTGGCGTCGCTGCATGCACGCCGCCACCCTGGAACGAGGACGACGATTCATGAAAATTCTGGTCGGCTACAAGCGCGTTGTCGATTACAACGTGCGCGTCAAGGTCAAGCCCGACGGCAGCGGCGTCATCACCGATGGCGTCAAGCTGTCGCCCAACCCGTTCGACGACATCGCGCTGGAAGAAGCGCTGCGTTTGCGCGAACAAGGCACTGCCGATGAAGTGGTGATTGCCAGCATCGGCCCCGATGACCTCACCTCCCACCTGCGCAATGGCCTGGCCATGGGTGCGGACCGCGCCATCCACGTCAAGAGCGCCGACCCCGTCAACCCGCTGACCGCAGCACGAACCTTTCTCAAGCTGATCGAGAAGGAACAGCCGGAACTTGTCATCCTGGGCAAACAGGCCATCGACGATGACTGCAGCCAGACCGGCCAGATGCTGGCCGCGCTGTGGGATCGGCCGCAGGCCACCTTTGCCAGCAAGCTGGACATCAGCGATGGCAAGGCCACCGTCACCCGCGAGGTCGATGCCGGACTGGAAGTTGATGAAGTGGACCTGCCAGCCGTCATTACTACGGACCTGCGCCTGAACGAGCCGCGCTTCATCAAGCTGCCCGACATCATGAAGGCCAAGAAGAAACCCATCGAAGAATTGTCCATGGACGATCTGGGCGTCCAATCCGGCGGTCACATCAAGACCACCCACTACGCACCGCCACCCAAGCGCAGCAAGGGCGAGATGGTGGCAGACGCCGCCGCGCTGGTCGCAGCGCTCAGGGACAAGGGGCTTTTGTAGACGTGCTGCCGTGCGACAACGCTCCATTCAATGGGGACCGGACCCAACGTCACCCGGTCAAGCGTCGGACAGGCCCCTCCGTCATCCTGGGGCCGCCGCAGGCGGAACCCGGGATCCATTTTGAAAATAGCAGCACAACCATCAGACACACCAGGACGACATCATGAGCAAAATTCTCGTCATCGCCGAACATCTCGACGGCCAGCTCAACTCCGCCACTGCGCGCGCCATCAGCTGTGCCAACGCCATCAAGCCCGAATCCATCGACGTCATGGTGCTGGCCGAAAGCCCCGATGCCATTGCTGCCGAAGCCGCGAAAATTGACGGCGTCAGCAAGGTGCTGACAGTGGCACGCGCCGAGAACAAAAATGCCCTGGCCGCGATCTACGCGCCGCAAATCGTCAAGGCAGCCGAAGGCTACAGCCATGTGCTGGCACCATCGACCACCTTCGGCAAGGACCTGATGCCGCGTGTTGCTGCCCTGCTGGGTGTCGGCCAGGTGAGCGACGTCATGAGTGTCGAGGGCAGCCATGCCTTCACCCGCCCGGTGTATGCCGGCAATGCCATCATCAACGTGGAAGTCAAGCAGGACGATATCGTTATCGCCACCGTGCGCACCGCATCCTGGGCGACGGCGTCCAGCAGCGACAATCAGGCTCCGATCGAAAGCCTGGACATTGATGCCGATCTGCCCTCGCACACCCGTTTTGTGGAATTGAAACAAGGCGACAGTGATCGCCCCGACCTGCAAAGCGCCGCCAAGGTCGTGTCCGGCGGCCGCGGGGTCGGCTCGAAGGAAAACTTCGACATCATCTACAAGTTTGCCGACAAAGTCGGTGCTGCCGTGGGCGCATCACGCGCTGCCGTCGACGCCGGCTACTGCCCCAACGACATGCAGGTTGGCCAGACCGGCAAGATCATCTCGCCGGAGCTGTATATTGCCTTCGGCATTTCCGGGGCCATCCAGCATCTGACCGGCATCAAGGACGCCGGCACCATCGTCGCCATCAACAAGGACCCCGAGGCTCCGATCTTCGAGATCGCCGACTTCGGACTCACCGGCGACCTGTTCAAGATCATTCCCGAGCTGGAAGCCGCGCTGGGCTAGCAAACTCCCATGAGAAGGACCAGCGCAGGCATTTCCGGCCTACCTGGACACGCCGACAACTGGTATCTTCGTACATGGCACAGGGCGCAGGACCGAGGCGCCGGAAAAGGAAACCGGAGACGATGAACAAACCCATCTGGGCACCCAGCCAGGATCGCATCGAGCGAGCCAACATGAAGCGCTTCGTGCGTTTCGTCAGCGAGCAGACAAATAACGACGACATCCAGTCGTATGCGCCACTGTACGACTTCTCCGTCCGTCAGCCCGAACGATTCTGGCCCCTGGTCTGGGAATTCTGCGGCATTCGTGCCTCGGGCGATTTCGAGCCGGTCCTGGTGGATGCCGACAAGATGCCGGGCGCGCGCTTCTACCCCGGCGTCAAGCTCAACTTCGCCAAGAACCTGCTGCGCTTCAACGACGACAAGCCGGCCCTCATTTTTCGCAACGAGTGGGGCCACAAGCGCCAGTTGAGCTATGCCGAGCTGAATGCGGAAGTCGGCCGCATGACACAGGCACTGAAGCAGGCCGGCGTTGGCATGGGCGACCGCGTCGCCGGTTTCATGCCCAACATGCCGGAGACCGTGATCGCCATGCTGGCCACCGCCTCGCTGGGCGCCACCTGGTCATCCTGTTCGCCGGATTTCGGCATCAATGGGGTGGTTGACCGCTTCGGCCAGATCGAACCGAAGGTGCTGATCTGCGCCGACGCCTACCCCTACGGCGGCAAGCGCTTCGACTGCCTGAAAAAAGTCCGTGGTGTGCTGAAAAAGATAAGCTCCATCGAGAAGCTCGTGGTGGTGCCCTACTCCGGCGATGCTCTCGATTTGAGCGAGCTGCGTGATGCCGTGTCCTGGCCCGATTTCGTCGGTACGGCCGATCATGTGCCCGAGTTCCAGCTCACCGGATTCAACCACCCGCTGTACATCATGTATTCCTCCGGTACAACCGGTGTGCCCAAGTGCATCGTGCACGGCGCCGGCGGCACCTTGTTGCAGCACCTCAAGGAACTGGTCCTGCACACGGACCTCAAGCGAGAAGACAAGATTTTCTACTACACCACCTGCGGTTGGATGATGTGGAACTGGCTGGTCTCCAGCCTGGCGGTGGGCGCAGGCGTGGTGCTGTACGACGGATCGCCCTCCTACCCCGACGGCAACGCCCTGTGGGACCTGGCCGACGAGGTCGGCATCAGCATCTTCGGCACCAGCGCCAAGTGGATTGCGGCCACCGAGAAGGCTGGCGTGCGCCCGGCTGAAACGCACAAGCTCACCCAGCTCAAGACCATCCTGTCCACCGGATCGCCGCTGGCACCGGAAAGCTTCGATTACGTCTACCGGGACATCAAGGATCGGGTACTGCTGTCCTCCATTTCAGGCGGCACCGACATCGTGTCGTGCTTTGCGCTGGGCAACCCGCTGCTGCCGGTCTATCGCGGCGAACTGCAGTGTCGCGGACTGGGCATGGCAGTCGAGGCACTGGATGACGAAGGCCAGCCAGTTCGCGGGGAACCCGGTGAGCTGTCCTGCCTCAAACCCTTCCCTTCCATGCCGGTCGGCTTCTGGAACGACCCGGCAGGCGAACGCTACCGCAATGCCTACTTCGACAAGTTCCCCAATGTCTGGAGCCACGGCGATTTCGTGGAAATTACCCCGCGCGGCGGCGTGATCATCTACGGCCGCTCCGATGCCACCCTCAACCCCGGTGGTGTGCGCATTGGCACCGCTGAAATCTATCGCCAGGTCGAACAGGTCGAGCAGGTACTGGACTGTGTCGCCGTGGGGCAGCACTGGGAAGACGACGAACGCGTCATCCTGTTCGTGAAGCTTCGCGACGGCGTCACCCTGGACGACGAGTTGTGCGACCGCATCAAGAAGCAGATCCGCGCCAATACCACGCCTCGGCACGTCCCGGCGAAGATCCTGCAGGTGCATGATATTCCGCGCACCATCTCGGGCAAAATCACCGAACTCGCAGTACGCGCAGCCATCCACGGCAAACCCGTCAAGAACACCGATGCGCTGGCCAATCCCGAGGCTCTGGATGAATATGCCAAGCTGCGGAAGAAGCTGCAGGCGTGACCGAGGTTGACAGTGATGTCGCGCGAACACCGCTTTGCGTAGATCTGGACGGCACCCTGCTTCTTGGCGATGTGGGTATCGAGTCTGCGCTCGCGCTGATCAAGCAGAACCCGCTGTATCTGTTTGCCATGCTGCTCTGGCTGCTGCGGGGCTATGCCGTGCTCAAGCGCAACATAGCGCAGCGGGTAACACTGAATGCCGCAACACTGCCCTACGATGCACGCGTCCTGGAGTGGGTGAGGACCGAGAAGGCCACCCGCCCCTGCGTGCTGGCAACCGCCAGCGATGCCCTGCTGGTACAGCCGATTGCCGATCACCTGGATTGCTTCTCGGAGATCCTGGCAAGTGATGGCGTCACCAACCTTGCCGGAAGCGCCAAGGCTCGGGCGCTGGAAACACGTTTTGGAAAAGGCGGCTTCGACTACGCCGGAAACTCGAGCAGTGACCTGGCCGTATGGCCGCATGCCAGAACCGTCATCGTGGCCAACCCGAGTGCGCCGCTGCTGCGGCACATCAGAAATGCATTCAGCATAGGCAAGCTGTTTCCGCGCCAGACTCGGGGCCTGCGCACCTGGGCCCGGGCACTGCGCCTGCACCAGTGGGTAAAAAACCTGCTGCTGTTTGTTCCTCTCATCGGCGCCCATCGCCTTGAGGACGGTGCGCTTGTTGCACAATGCCTGGTCGCCTGGATGTTGTTCGGAATGTGTACATCAGGTACCTACCTGGGCAACGACCTGCTGGATCTGGACGCCGACCGCCGCCATCCGCGCAAGAAATTCCGGCCTCTCGCCAGCGGCCGCTTGCCCGTACAGGACGGGTTGATCGCAGCCAATGGCCTGATCGCCGGATCGTTTCTGGCCGCCCTGCTTCTGCTGCCGTTCGCATTCAGCGGATGGCTGGCGGCTTATCTGCTGCTGACGCTCACCTATTCCTTGCGCCTGAAGCGCATCATTGTCGTCGACGTCATGGTATTGGCAGTACTTTTCACACTGCGCATCCTGGCCGGCGGTGGCGCCACCGGCGTACCCGTCAGCCCGTGGCTGCTGGCGCTTTCGCTGCTGACGTTCTTTGGCCTGGGCCTGGTCAAGCGCTACGCCGAATTGCACGACCTTGTCACGGACAAGGTCGACCAGGCACGCGGTCGTGGCTATCGCGCCAGACATCTGTCGATGGTCTGGTGGCTGGGTATCAGCGCAAGCCTGGCGGGCATCACGGTGCTGGGCTTGTATATAGAAAGTCCGACCAGCCATGCGCTGTATCGCAATCAGGGGCTGCTGTGGCTTCTGTGCCCGTTGCTCGCGTTCTGGATCGGGCGCGTCTGGTGGCTGGCAAAAGCAGGCCGAATGCACGATGATCCCATCATGTTTGCCACGCGCGACATCACCAGTTGGATCGTGCTTGTGACCAGCGGCATCATTGTCTGGGCCGCAAGCTGATGCAACGCATACTCATTATCGCGGCCACATCCGCCATCGCCGAGGCCACCGCACGCCTGTACGCCGAAAAAGGCGATGCCCTGTACCTGCTGGCGAGAAACATCGAGCACCTGCAGCAGATCGCCCAGGACCTGGCCACTCGCGGCGCCGCCAGAGTCGAGCATGCCGGCCTCGACGTCACCGATTTCGACCAGCAGCAAGCTCGTCTTGAAGCTGCCTGGAAGGCATTTGAAACCTTCGATATTGTCCTCATCGCCCACGGATCGGGCGAGCATGAGTACGAAGCACGCACAGACATCGACCTTCTGCGCAAACAGTTCACGCTCAACGCCACGGCCACACTCGCCCTGATGGCGCAGTTGGCAGAACGATTCAAGGCCCAGCGTCACGGAACCCTGGCGGTGATTTCCTCGGTTGCAGGCGATCGCGGCCGCGCAGCCAACCTGCTCTACGGCTCGGCCAAGTCAGCCATCGACGCCTACGCCTCGGGACAGCGCCAGCGCATGCACAAATACGGCGTCAACGTGCTCACCATCAAGCCCGGCTGGGTTGATACGCCCATGACCAGCGAGCTGCCCAAGTCGCGACTTTTCGTGCAACCCGAACGCGTGGCAAGAGGCATAGTTCACGCAATTGAACGGCGTCGCAGTGTAGTCTACCTGCCCTGGTTCTGGCGGCCGATGATGTTTGCCATGCGACATATACCCGAACCCGTCTGGAAACACATGAAGTTCTGACACCTGTTCGCCATGACGTAGCATGCAGCCGGTTCTGACTCCATTGCGCAACCTTATCCTGACAGACATTGCGCTTTTACCATGGTGACTCGAACATGCCCGCAACCCATTGCCGCAGCCAAGGAGACAGCCCGATGGAAACGGAAGTCAAGGGAACGCGACCGCACATATCGGTCACGATACCTATCTACAATGAAGCGGCCAACATTGATCCGCTTTGGAAAAAAGTTCGTGAAGCGCTGGATGAGCTTGGGCACACCTGGGAACTGGTGCTCGTCAATGATGGTAGTACTGACGGCACCATGGAGGCGCTGGACAAGATTGCCCACAATGATGCACGAATTACCGTGGTACATCTGGCACGCAACTTCGGCCAGACTGCAGCGTTCATGGCTGGTTTGGACGCTGCCCGCGGGGAAATCATTGTTCCGATGGACGGAGACTTGCAAAATGATCCGGCCGACATTGGCCGTCTGCTTGCCAAACTGGACGAAGGCTTCGATGTCGTTTCCGGTTGGCGCAAGAACCGTCAAGACAACGAACTACGGCGCAACTTGCCCAGCCGGATTGCCAACCGCATCATCTCGAGTGTCTCCGGTGTTCAGCTGCATGACTATGGTTGCTCATTGAAGGCCTATCGTCGGGAGACTCTCGACGGGGTGAAACTGTATGGCGAGATGCACCGTTTCGTGCCCATCTACGCCACATGGAATGGCGGTCGTGTCGCCGAAATCGAAGTCACCCACCACCCACGTCTGCATGGGGAATCCAAGTATGGCCTGGAGCGCATTGTCAAGGTCATCCTTGATTTGCTTGTCGTGAAATTTCTCTATCAGTACGCCAGCAAGCCCATTTATCTATTCGGCGGCTTTGGTCTATTCAGCATTGCGTGCAGTGGTCTGGCGGGAATGTGGTCCGTAGGGCTCAAACTGTTCGCCCATACTTCATTTATCCAGACACCCTTGCCGCTTTTGACCGTGTTCCTCGCCGTAACCGGAGTACTCAGCATCCTCATGGGTCTGCTGGCAGAAATGCTCAATCGCACCTACCACGAGTCGCAATCCAAGCCTGTCTATCGCGTCGCCCGTGTTGTACGTTCGGCCAACGCTGCGGGTATCGACTGAAATGTGTGGTATCGCCGGTTTCTTTGGTGCGGGTGACCGCGACATACTGCAAAGGATGACGCAGCAACTGGTGCACCGCGGCCCGGATGAGGCAGGGTACGACGTAGATGTCGAGCGACGCGCATTCTTTGGCTTTCGCCGTCTCGCCATCCTGGATATTGCCGACGGTCACCAACCCATGACCAGCGCCGACAAGCGGCTCACCGTGGTGTTCAATGGCGAGATCTATAATTTTCGCGAATTGCGCAAGGAATTGGAGGGAGCAGGCGCGCAGTTCCATACCGACCACTCCGACACGGAAGTCCTGCTGCACGGTTACCGCCACTGGGGTACGGATCTTCCAAATCACCTCAACGGCATGTGGGCGTTCGCCATCCATGATCGCGAACACCACTGCGTGTTCTTCTCGCGGGACCACTTCGGCAAAAAACCACTATTCTGGCATCTGGCGAAAGGCACCTTTGTATTTGCGTCTGAACTTACCGCTTTAAGCGAGCATCCCGAAGTGCCGACTACGCTTTCCAAGCGAGCACTACAGAAGTACTTCGGCTATGGTTATGTGCCGGCACCGCTGACCTTCTTCGAAGGCGTTAACAAACTGCCCGCAGGGCACTCCATGATGCTCGACTTGAAGGATTCAAGTGTGCAGATTGAACGGTTCTGGCGTTACGAACCCGAACCTTTCGAAACGCACCACGCGAATGCCGAAGCACGCTGGACGGAAGAGCTGACTTCCCTTCTGGAATCTGCCGTCGCGCGGCGACTTGTGGCCGATGTGCCGGTTGGCTGCTTTCTGTCGGGCGGCATTGATTCATCGCTGGTTGCCGCCTTGGCCGCGCGACACTCGGGCAACAAGCTCTTGAAAGCGTTTTCCATTGGCTTCGACGAAGCGACGTTTGACGAGACGCGTTACGCACGCATGGTCGCGGAGCACATTCAGGCAGATCACCAGATCGAAAAACTGTCGGTACAGAGTGCACTCGACGTTCTTCCACAAGTGGCCGCCCAATGGGACGAACCCATTGCCGACTCATCAGTACTGCCTACTTACCTTTTGTGCCAACACGCCCGCAAACAAGTCACGGTTGCGCTCGGTGGCGATGGCGCCGATGAGCTGTTCGCCGGTTACGACCCTTTCAAGGCCATGCGCTATGCACGCTGGTACGAAAGCCTGGTGCCGCGCCCGATCCATCGCGGCATTTCAATGCTTGCGGCGAGAATCCCCGTCTCCCACCGCTACATGAGTTTCGATTTTCGGCTCAAACGAATGCTGCGCGGTCTCAATCACGCAGCACATTTGCGTCTGCCAGTATGGATGGCGCCACTCGCTCCATCGGAACTGGATGAGATTTTTGGCGAGCCGGTGGATCTGGAAGACGTGTTCAGCGAAGCCATCGAAACCTGGGACCACTGCAGGTCGAATGACCCGGTGGAACGAGCAATCGCGTTCTATATACGCCTTTACCTTCAGGATGACATCCTGGTCAAGGTCGACCGCGCCAGCATGCTGAATTCTCTGGAGGTCCGCTCACCCTTTCTCGACCGCGACCTGGTCGATTTTGCGCGTCGCCTGCCTGTAGATTGCAAACTCCGTGGAAGCAAAACGAAACATCTTTTGAAACGGATAGCAGAACCCCTGCTGCCAATGGAAATTCTCAAACGCAGCAAGCAAGGCTTTGCTCTGCCAGTTGGGCAATGGTTCGCCGACGGCAAGATCGGCAAACCCAGCACGGTAACCGGAATTCGTGCCCCCTTCTGGCAGCAACGGCTAAGCGAACAGCACCGCCATAGTGCGGACAACCGTCTGTACTTGTGGGCCGAAATGGCCCTCGCCAACTCGACGTTGCCCTCAGATGCACCTGCCCATTCCGCAATCAGACCCCACACGGAGACTGTCGCCTCATGAGCAAGGATCAGCGAACGGCTGACGCTTTCGCCAACTCATGGAATAACCTTCCCGCGGGGTCGGTGTATACGCAAGAACAATTCGAGGACTGGATGGCACCCTTGGGCAAAGCCGACTTCCAGGGAAACAGCGTGCTTGAACTTGGATGCGGCAATGGCAGCCTTTTGGTGCACACGGCCACATGGCAACCAGGCAAATTGACCGGCGTGGATCTAGGGTCCTCGGCCGATACCGCGCAAGCCAACTTGCGGCGAGCGGGCTTCGATTCCCCAAAGGTCATCAAGGCTGACCTGACAACGTTCGAATCCGAAGGCTACGACGTTGTGTACTGTATTGGCGTTCTGCACCACCTTCAAGAACCAGAGACAGGTTTCCGGTCCGTCATCAACAACGTTCGCCCAGGTGGGCATTTCCATTGCTGGGTATATGCGCGTGAAGGCAATGGCCTTGTTGTGGCACTGGTTGACCCAATTCGGCGACTCGCATCACATTTGCCATGGTGGTTCACAAAGTACGTGCTTGCCACACCGCTCGCCGTGCCATTCTACTTATACGCCAAAGCGCTCCGCAGCATTACCAGTCGCAACTCACAGGCGCTGAAAGGCGCGCCACTACGTGACTACTGCCTTTGGATCGCTCCACGTGAATTCGGTTTCTTTCGCCACGTGGCATTCGATCAACTGGTTACGCCGCAAACTGTCTACCTGCGACGAGAGCAGGTCGAGCGATGGCTGACCGATGCTGCGACCGTTGACCCAACATCAACCTATATTATCTTTCGCAATGGCAACTCGTGGAAATTTGGTGGCAAAGTACATAACGCTACCAATTCAAACTATTAAAGTGCCTTATAGCGGCGCTCACCACTACTCGGACACAGGCGATTGATCGGGCGCATTGGAATCCTCAGTTGAGTCGCGTGGTCTCGCCACAACCAGATACGAGACTCCAAATGACGGCTTCAAGAAAGGTGCAGTTGCGACATCCAATCGAAAGATCAGCTTCATGATGCCGTTGAGCCACGACGTATTGACTTCGGCCTCACTCTTCAACTTCACTCCAAATAGCCGAATAATCTTGCGGCCGAGCCAAATGGGTACAAATAACAAATAATTAAAGTAAAAGCTTTGCAGAACAACCAACCCAGCACCCGTTACACGGGAAAGCACCTGTTCCGCTAAATAGCGACGTTTGTGATGCGACACGTCATCCTGCAATCCCCATAGCGACATGAACGCAGGCACGGTGACAAGTACGAACCCCCCAGGCTTAAGCACGCGCCTGATTTCTCTAATCGCGGTCGCATCATCATCCACATGTTCGATGATGTCTGTTGCCAGAACCATTTCAAAGGACGCATCCTCGAACGGGAGGTTACATACATCACCCAAAGTTACATGCCCAAGCCCTTTGCTTTCACACCAGCGAACCGACTCAGTGCTCGTATCGACACCTTCAACACGGGAAAACCCCAGGTCACGAAGCATGCGCAGATTGGTACCAGTGCTGGTACCAATGTCCAGGATAGGTCCATTAGCCGGCAAGTGGAGCCCAGCGATAAGCCGACTGAATAAACGGCGTCGTTCAGTGAACCACCAATGGCTCGCTTCCACGCGGGATTCTACGGCGTAAGTGGATTGTTCCATAGATCAAAATGCCACAGGAGGCGCAACACGACGGTAGACTATACCCTACTGGCGGATCTGGGAACTTGGAGCGTGTCAAAAAATCAAGCCCTGCTCTATGCTCCGCCCGACCGCAATACCAGAGCCGATACAAACCTATTCGCGCAACATCCATAGGCCACCCTACATGGAATCGACCATCTCGCCACGCACTCTCAGCATCCTCGCCCTTGGCGCAGTCGTCATGCTTAACGCCACCGGCAATATTTTTCTCAAGCTCGGGTCAGACGCAACACATCAGCGCGCGGCGTTTCTTGGCATCTTCAACTGGCAAACCATCGCTGGAATCGCGTGCTTCGGGTTTGGCCTGATCGCGTATTCCATTGCCTTGCGCCGCTTTGAGTTGCATAGCGCACAGATAGCTCTGTCGCTGCAATACGTACTTGCCATCCTCCTGGCGGGCTGGATTCTGCGCGAGCACATCGGGATGATGCAATGGCTTGGCATCGGCTTCATCGCTGTAGGCCTGTATCTCTGTACGCGATGAACCCAAACGTTTTCCACAGCCAAGACAAATCACCAAGCAAACAGTCGGTGGTCCTGCATAAAGCAGATCCTCACGTCTTGTTTTGCGCACTGATGCCAAGCTTAGGTCGGCGCGCTCAGGGCCGGTAACGCAACAAAAGCCATTGAGTAGATACCAACTAACAAGGCGGCCAGCAAAAGTGCGCTGATGGTTCTAGTTGGAAGACGATCCGGCGCGTATGCCAACAGCAGCGCCAACATCGGCAGTATTGGCAGTAGATAGCGACCTTGGGCCTGAAATGCGGTGACCCAACTGTGCAGCAAAGATGCCAGGCAGACCAGCGCGGCGCAACCCAAAACAACCGCCCACAAACCATATTTACTCTCAGGCGCTTCCCGAATGGTCGCGCGCAGCGACAATACGAGCACCATCAGAAAGATCGATCCCAAAGCAAGATATGTCCATTTGGGCGCAACAATGTTCATGTAACCATAAACGCCCAACGCACTTCTGGCACTACTCTTTTCCCAATTGTAACGACCGGCAAGAATGCCTCGAAGCGGCACACCTCGGCTGGCCATCGCAACCGATGTCCGGCCGGTATTGGCCTCAACGTCGGACGGGCGAAAGCCTTTGCCTGCATGGTTTTGGGCAACGACCTGCTCCTTGTGCGCCTTGCTCGCCGGTCCGCCGTTGATCACAAAATCCCAACCTATTCGTGGCGCCGCGACCAGCACCGCAACACCGACGAGGCAGACGAGTCGAACAAGCACCTTGCGCAACTTCGCGTCCCGCCACACCGACCCGGCTATCCCGACCGCTCCGGTCAGGATTAGCAGCAGGCCAAAAAGAACACCCAAGTATTGTCCATACCACGAGGTGACTGCGGGTACCGCACTGAGCTGCACTGATGCACCGAGCATAGCCAAGCCGCACAACAACGCAACCAGTTTCCAGGTCCGCGCACGCAAATGCAGCGCTGTCAACCATAGAACCAGCCCTGGCAGCATGGGAATGAAATTGCGTTTGGAGACCATCAGGATTCCAAACAGAACGCAGAAGAGCAGCACCGGGAGTCCAGGTTTGTCACCCTGCAAGAACCGGCCTATTGCGCCGTTGGGCCGACAGATCATGCCAGCGCATAGCAGCGAAACAGTGAGCGGGAACGCGTCGCCATTGAAGTAGCCAAACACGTACCAAGCCTGCGGCGTCAACAAGAGTATCGCCAGTACCCACGGCCATATGCCACGCACCACATCGCTAACGCAGCAACAATCCAAGCCAGAGCGCCACGTTGAAAGCGCGAGCGGCATACAAAGGATCGCCAGTCATGTGCGGCAAAAGGTCCAGTGACCGTTGCCGCGACCCAATAGACAACGTCCCACTCCATCAAATACGAATATCCCCATACCGAAAAGAAGGTACCACTGCGGAATCATCCACGGCGGGGGCGTAGCGTGATGCAGGTAGTATACATACGCCTGCCGATGTGAGTATTCATCGGGACTGACCGAACGTGTCACCGGGGCGAAGAGCGCCAGCCACATCACCAGGCCGCCAACGATGTGCCATCCCGGTACCAACCATGACGTTCGCGTGCGGCATTGAAGCGCAAGCACAATGCAACCGAGTACAAAAAGCAACCCCATACTCCCGCCCAGAATCAGGCTCCAGAAACCCGCGAGCCACTGCGCTTGCCCGAGTTCCTTGGGTACCGAAAGAAGAATCTGCGGATCGTGGGTTCCCGCCGAAGGAACGACGCGTAATCCGCCTGCAGAAGTGTGGATGCTGACGTTCGCCCCTTCGCTAAAACTCGACAATTGAACTGCCATTGTCTTACCGGAGGCGGTCGATACCACCACATTGCGAATCAGGGTGGGGCTGTCGTTGACACTCGGGTCGAGTCGAATCGCCGTCAACCGCGCGTACGGCAACCTGAAATCCAGGGTATTGCTGCCAAGGTGCAACTTCTTGCGGATCGACTGATTCTCGCTGAAGCCGCCATTTGTGGCATAAAACAGTTGCGCCACACTGGGCTTGGAGACCTGCAGGGTCAACTTCAGGTGTCGTCTATGTCGTCCCTGCCACAAGTTACCGATGACGATCAAAAGGGCAAGGGCCAGCAACATAGCCAGAATCAGCCAACGCCGTACCAATGCCGAGTTCGAGCCTGTGTTCAAATTCATAGGATTCCCGAGTCATCGCTCTTCAGAGCCTGCACCCCGTCGCATTTTACGCAAGAAACTTCTGGATTAGGCTCAAGCTACGAGAGTTGGGCAAATTTCCTGGAGGAACCGGCATTTTGTGCCGGCTTTTGTTGTCGCGATAAAGCGACACTATCTGCTGGGCGCAGTTGAGAATTGGTCAGGATTCACACCATACAGCGTCCCTACCCATTGCGGCGTGCAAATCCCGACTATGACGGATGAACCATGTCACAGTTCATCGCTTTCCCGGGAAATGCCCTACGAATAGATGCTAGATTGATCACGACTACCTTGGGGAATTTTCCCATGCCTCTGGCATTACTAGCCTTACTCCTGCTGTTAAGTACAGTATCTGCAGCGCACGCTCAGTCGCTGACCGTGCTCGAACCCGATGGGATCAATGACCGTGTTGCGGCCGGCAACGACTATGCGGTCAATGAGCTGGGCAACCCCTGGGACATGAACGATGGCGATGACATCTTTGTGCCCCAGAGTCTGGGTGTTTCCGGGGAGACTTTTACCGGGGGCGTGTACTCGGCGACAAGTACCACGAACGACCCGAACGTCTGGCCTCTGCACCCCGGTATCGTGAATTCCTACAAGATTACCCGTGGCCAGTTGCATCCCGTCGACACCTCAAAGTACAGGTATCTTGCGATCAAGGCGCGATTCCAGGCGAGCAGCGGACCACCGGGGGCTGCGTTCTATCTCTTCGAGGATGCCGGCGGCACCGGAACCGGTCGCTACGCCCTGACCAACCTGAAAGCGCTTCAATACGGCCAATGGACTATCCTGGTGTGGGACCTCCCGAATGAAATGGCTGTCAACCATTTTCAATGGCAGTGACTTCAGCAAGGTACGCGGCATTCGATTTGATGCACCGGCCCAGTCGGGGGTCACAACGGACATCGACTGGATTCGACTGGTTACCGACGAACCTGTCAACAAACTCGTTACCTGGACATCATCAGGTCTGGGGGGACAGTCGGTCGACATCTTTGCTGTCGACTCCGATGGCGCCCAGCTCAAGCTGGCCGCGGGCGTACCCATCGGAAACGGCCAGGCCCTGGTCGATCTTTCCACGCTTGCGCCAGGTCCATACCACATACGACTGCACGCGTCAGGCGGAACCAACGCGACCAGCAGTGGCGTTGTCAGCATCAATTATCCGCCTGTCTTCAATTTCACCAATCCTGATCGGTCGGGTGACACGGCTCATGACTATGCGACGGTTGAACTGGGGAACCCCTGGGGACCGATGGATCCCGCCGATACGTCTGACATCCTCAATTTTGCGAACATTCGGTACAACGATCCAGCAGCGACAGTGACCGGTGAGACAACATCGAATGATCCCGGCTTCCAGTTGGCGACCCCGACACCCATTGATACCGACAAGTATCGAATGCTGAGCTTCAAGCTGGATCACGTACAGAGCTCCAACCAGGAAGTTTTCACGATTGCCAGAATCATATTCGGCTTGAACAGCAATCCATCCAATGTGTATCCAAGCGAAGACATGATCGTCTACCCTGGCGCACATGACTACGTGATAGGGGATGTGCATGACATTCCCCTGGAAGGGCAAAACGTACCGAATACAGTGTGGCAGGGAAATATCGGATTCTTCCGCTTTGATCCGACCGAACTGCCGTACTCGGTCACGGAACATTTCTACGATCTCCGGCTGGCACCCTTCGACAGCGCGGATCCGAATGTCACCATCAAGTGGCAGGCCAGCGACCCGGACGACAACGCATCCATCGATCTGTATCTGGACCCCGATACCACACCGAACAACGGCAATGAATGGCTAATTGTCAGCGGCTTGCATTCTGACATCAACTCGCAGTTCGTATTCAACGCCGACGGGCATCCCCTCGGGGTTGTATAACGTCTATGCAAGTATCAGCGACTCGCTGAATCACGAGTACCGCTATGCGACCGGCCCGTTGCAACTTTTCGGGACTTCATCAGACCTGATTTTTGCGAACGGATTCGATTAGTTCTCATTGACGAAGGCAGATGAGGCCTTTCCATACTTTCCCACGGTGTGGTGGCCTTGCCATCCGGTTTTCCACGACTGCAGGAAAAATACTTTGACCACCCGCCGCCGCGCGGGTCAACTTTGTTGGTAACATTTGCCATATGACCAGCATTAAACGCAAAGCCATTCTCATCACGGGTGTGCACCGAAGCGGAACATCCGCTCTCGCACGTGCTGTCAATTTGCTGGGAGCGGAGATCGGCTCTGGACTGCTCCCTGCCGTACATGGCGACAACGACCGCGGGTACTGGGAGCTCAGTGACCTGGTCGCGCTCAACGATGAATGTCTGGAACATTTCGGGCTGTCCTGGGACGACCCACGACCAATGCCGACGAACTGGGTGGATGATCCCTGGCTCGAGAAATGGCGCACCCGCGTCGCATCCGTTATCACCAAGAATTTTCCGCAAGCGCCGCTTATTGTCATCAAGGATCCGCGAATCTCGCGCCTGGCACCGATATGGCATCAGATGCTGGAAAGCGCGGGATTTGATGTACACACACTCATCATGCTGCGCCATCCGCTGGAAGTCACTGCGTCCCTGCTACACCGACGTGATAGCCAGCTTGATGCGACCGAGGCACATTGGCTTTGGTTGCGCTATCTGGTCGATGCAGAGCTGGGAAGTCGCAACCATCCAAGAGCGTGCGTTCGCTTTGATCGCCTGCTCGGTCAGTGGAAGTTTGAACTACCTCGGCTTGCGCAGGAGCTGCAACTAGCCTGGCCCAAGCCACTCGGTGATGTGGAGCAGGAAATCGGGTCGTTTCTCGACACTGGATCGAGGCACCAACATGCCAAACACGAGGTCGACGATCCACATAACGACGCCAACCGCGCCAGCACCGACGCATATCATGAATTGGTCGAGCGACTTGACGCAAAGGGCGATCTGAAGGATCTGATTGATGACGCGTCGAATCAACTGAAGGCTTACATAAGAGATCGGAGCAAGTCAGCCGAGCCTTTCCCCGGTGACAGCGAATTCGATGCAAAAAGCGTCGACGCTGGCGTTCCAAGAATGGACTTGTGGACACCCGCCGTCTTGCTGCGCATGCAAAGTCATCTGTATTTCCGGACCGAAGGTACCAGTTACTCACAGGAACGCTCTGTCGCCGTTGAGGTGCAACAGGACGGCGATGATCTGATGGCAGTGTTCCCTTTGCCCGAGGCTGCACAGGTCCAGTTCATTCGCTTTGACCCATCCCATTTTCCAGGAATCTATTACATCAAGGCCATCGCGGTTGACGACCAGCATCTGCGCCTTGGACCCGAAAGAGTCACGGCAGCATGCGACCGCAAGCTCTCTCTGAGAGAAGGTGAGCTGGTACGTTTCGCTTGCGGCGGCAACGATCCGTGGGTAGAGATCGACCTGTGCAAGCTACCGAATTTCCCGAGACAGCCAAGCCAGATATCCATCTATTTCAACCGCGCCTCAGTCATGGAAATGCTGCACGGCCAGCTCCGCGCTCAAAGCGACGCACTCCACTCGCACCAGAAGAAACAGGAGAAAGAACTGAGTCAATTGCGCGAGCAATTGAATACCCATGCAAAACAAGTGGAATCGACACGACATGCCGCCTATGCAAGTTATTTGGTACAGGCGGCAACCGTCAATGAAGGATCCAGGCGTCGAACAGGCATACCCCTGACGCCCACAGCCAACCAGCACCTTACATTACTCGCCAAGCTACCCAGTCTGGATATCAAGGCGTGGAGCGTATCAGGCATTGACCCCGGATTCATGCTGAAGCTGCCACGCCGAAAGAAAGTGCTTCCTCCAGGTTGG
Organism: uncultured Gammaproteobacteria bacterium; assembly: GCA_963800395.1. Taxonomy (GTDB): domain Bacteria; phylum Pseudomonadota; class Gammaproteobacteria; order Xanthomonadales; family Rhodanobacteraceae; genus DASSBG01. The sequence continues at coordinate 475,351 of CAWDBD010000014.1, read as the reverse complement.
TATGTATTCACCGTCGTACTGCAAGCGATAAGTGGGCGATTCAAGCAGCCCACTCTTTACCTCGATCATGGGGATGGCTTCAGCAGTACCGACTTGATTTACTTGCCTGTCGGCGAGGATATCACCCGCCATCGACTGCTACTCAAGTTTGACAAACCGGTACACGGTTTGCGGCTGGACCCGACCAATGATGACGATATGTGCGAATTCCTTTTCGCAATACCGTCCCTCAAGCGAATCACTCGAATGGAAGCGCTATTGCGTCTTGCTCGACCAGCGATTCATAGAATGCTGGAACAAAACGCTACCTGGGGCCGGATTCTGCAGGAGATTCTGGTTTCCCTTCGCAGGGGACCAATCAAGGCACTAAAAACACTACACGAGAACTCGAAGGTCGCTGAGGAGACATTTCAGGGCACAAGGTACGAGGACTGGATCAAGGCAAATGACACGCTCAGCGACAGTGAACGCTCGGCAATGCGCGTTGAGATCAAGTCAATGGAAAACCCGCCTCGCATCTCGATTGTTCTACCGGTGTACAACACCCCAGAGCACTGGCTCCGCGCCTGCATAGCCAGTGTGCTGGGCCAGATCTATCCTCATTGGGAGCTGTGCATCGCCGATGACGCCTCGACTGAACCGCATGTGTACTCGGTATTGGAAGCCTATTCAGGCAGGGATGAGCGCATCAAGGTCGTTTACCGCAAGAAGAATGGCCACATTTCGGACGCGTCCAATAGCGCCCTCAAGCTCGCCACGGGCGAATACGTCGCGCTGCTGGACCATGATGATGAGCTTCCCGAGCATGCGCTTTACCATGTTGCCCGAGCTATCAACAAGCATCCAGAGGCACGGCTAATATATTCAGACGAGGACAAGATCGACGAGACGGGTAAACGCTACGATCCATATTTCAAGCCGGACTGGAATCCGGAGCTTTTCCTTCGTCAGAACTTCATAAGTCACCTTGGAGTTTATCTGGCGGAATCGGTTCGCGATGCTGGTGGATTCCGTAAAGGTTATGAGGGCGCCCAGGATCATGACCTTGGGTTGCGTTTGTCCGAACAGCTTCAGGATCACGAGATCATCCACATCCCGAAAATTCTTTATCACTGGCGCGCAACACAGGGCTCCACGGCAAAAGCGTCTGATGAGAAGGACTATGCTGCCAGCAGGGCGCGCCGCGCTGTCGAAGATCATTTGAGGCGCAGTTCGGTACCGGGCAACGTGACTCATACCGAGGCCGGGTACCTGCGCGTGAAGTATTCATTGCCGGATACCCCACCCAGGGTCAGCCTCATCATTCCCACGCGCGATCGGCTGGACCTGCTTCGCATGAGCGTGGGAAGTATTCTCGCGAACACCTCATATCCCAACTTCGAAATCATTATTGTTGATAATCAGTCGCAGCAACCCGAGACCATCGCATGGTTTGAGGAAATCGTGGCAAAGAATCCCAGAGTCACGATTCTTTCCCATGACAAACCATTCAATTTCTCGTGTATCAACAATGACGCAGTTGCCAAGGCGTCAGGCGAAATAGTGGGGCTTGTAAACAACGATATTGAGGCAACTGATCCTGACTGGCTCTCCGAAATGGTGAGCCACGCAATTCGACCCGATGTGGGCGCCGTCGGAGCAAAGCTCTATTACCCTGACGGAAGTATTCAGCATGCGGGCGTAATTCTCGGCTTTGGCGGTGTCGCAGGGCACGCCTACTGCGGCAAGCCTCACGATCATCCGGGACAGATGGGTCGCGCCATGCTGGTACAGAACATGAGCGCCGTCACCGCGGCATGCCTGATTGTCCGCAAGGCGGCCTATCAGGAAGTGGGCGGGATGAATGAAGACCTGTGCGTAGCATTCAATGACATTGATTTCTGCGTTCGACTGCTCAAGGCTGGGTACAGAAACGTATGGACGCCCCATGCGGAGTTGATTCACCACGAGTCAGCTAGCAGAGGACTGGAGGATACCATCGAGAAGCAGCAGCGATTCGCCAGAGAAGCGCAACTCATGAAGTCAATTTGGGGCGAACGGTTGCGCAGGGATCCCACCTACAACCCCAACCTGTCGCTGTCGCGTGAACCATTCTCATTGCGCGGTCTATGAGCCAGACATCTAGCGCCTCTCAGACCACTCAAGCAAGGCACTGAATCCAATGAAAATTCTAGTCGTTGGTCGCGCCAAGACCGGCACCACGGTGATATCCAAAACCTTGGCTTCCGGAGCAGGCATCAAGAACTACTACCTTGAGCCCAAGAATATCGACTTCTTCGCAACCAGCAAGAATGCGAATGAAAAGAACACTACCGTGAAGATCATTTCGGATCACTGGAACAAGAGACCCAGGCTTAGAAACGCGATCATTCACAACGAGTTGCCGATGACTTTTGATCGGAAGGTCGTCATCATCCGTGACTTTCGGGATGAGCTGCTGAGTCGACTATTCTACTTTTCATTCGCCTGGGCCCAGACCGAAAATTTCAATCCAGATACTGCAAGGAGCTGGATTAGCTTGCTGCAATCAAAGGAGCGAGACCCCAAGGCTGTACCCTTTGCAGCACTGGCAGATTTTCTGAAAACCCATACAGGCTATGATGCCTGGTCCATACCAGACCTCACTGGTTTCGTTCATTTCATCCGACAGCTGCCCAAAGATGCCTTCGTGATCAGATACGAGGACTTCGTGGCGGGCAATATCCACGAGCTCGAGACAATACATGGGCTTCGAGCTTCCGGTCTCACGCGCCGTGGGGAATGATCTTCAGCGTACGTTTCGATCAGGAACATCCGGTGGGTGGAGAAGCTTCGTTTGTGCCGACGATTGCGCCGAACTTGAGCGACGATACGGGGATGCGCTCGAGGAGTTTGGCTATGACAACTGGGATCTCGTTGACGGTGAACCCATCCCACCCAGTATTTGCTCCGAGTACGCGAAACGCCTGATACTGGAAGCAAGACCTGGAAGCCTCTGAATGCGGGCAGGCATCACGTGTCGAAATCGAGCCGCTCTTATGCGTGATATCGCTTCAGCGCCTCCTCAGGGGCACCGGAAAATTCACTCCTTCCTTTTTCGAGCCAGATGACCCGGTCGCAGACCTTCCTGATCATTGCATCATCGTGTGACACGAGCACAACGGTATCCCCGGAACCGAAACGCTGATTCAATGCCTGCATGGACTTTTCCTTGAATGCGGCATCTCCGACTGCAAGGGTCTCGTCGATAAGCAGGATATCCGGCTGCTGCTGAATGGCCACGGCAAATCCAAGCCGCGTCCGCATGCCCGACGAATATGACTTTACCGGTTGTTCGAAGAAGTCGCCAAGTTCGGAGAATTCCTTGATTTTTTCCAGCCGCGATACGATATCGCGCCTACGCATGCCGTGTAAGAGGCCACTGAGCACAGCGTTTTCCCTTCCGGTCAGATTGGGCATGATTCCGGTACCCAGCGCCAAAAGCTGACACGCTCCATGGTTTCGTTCGATAGTGCCAGAGTCAGGCTTCAAAACATCTGCCAGCACACGCAGCAAAGTGCTCTTGCCCGCACCATTGCTGCCAATTACACCCAACTTCTGTCCGTGCCGCAATTCCATCGACACATCATGCAACGCTTCAAATCCGCGCTGCCTCACGCTTCTGTGCGTCTGAAAATTGACCGCAACGTGGTGAAGAGTGATCGCGATATCTGTCATGAGCGAGTCACTCGGCAAGTTTGGGGTAGACAGGGGTCAAGCGGCTTACGGCTCCTACGCCAGCCAAAAGTACGATTGCGCCTACGAGCGTCAACAGCACAAGCCTGCCCAGGTCAGGTATCTGGCCATAAAGAATTATCTGGCGACCACTATCAATCATCACGGCCATCGGGTTGTAGTTGAGCCAATGCCGCATCTCCGGGGAGACGCTATCGAAGGAATAGAATATGGCCGACAGGAAGAAAAGACCTTGCAACACCGGCGAGATTACGAATCGAAGATCTGGCACCAACGGCACAATGGCGGCGATCAGAAAGCTGACCCCACAGGTAAATGTGAATTCGGCAAAAAGCACGACCGGCAAAGCGATATATGCGAAGTTTGGGGGATGTCCCAGCGCCCATAGCACTCCAACGAGTACCACGAATACAAATGCAAACTTTGTTGTGTCTGCAAGGATTGTAGCCAGGGGGAACAGGGTCATGGGCACCTTGACGGTACGCGCCAGAGGCAGCGCCGTCTGAATCGAAGTGGTGCAGTGCATGATGCCATTGTTGAACCACTGCCACAAAATCAGGCCGCTGAGGAGCATCGGAACGTAATCCGGTCCTCCGCGCTTCATCAGCACGTCAAAAACAAGATAGAAGACAAGCATGAAAAAGGCGGGTTCGAACAGCCACCATAGAAAGCCAAGATAGGTGCGCTGGCGCTCGTTGCGCAGCTCCGCCAACGTCTTGAACAGGACCAGTTCGCCATATCTGCGCAAGCGATCAAGCATCGCTACCGCTCCGGCCGACGCACCCGCACGGGCTGGCCTCATGAACTTCGCCTGGGCATGAACCCGGCTGACATTCGCTTGTCGTGAGCATTTCTGGAACTTTCGACTTCATCTACTCGCCAATCGTTTCGGGCGGTTGGTGCAAGCGGCATCACACCGGCTGTCGCCACACGTAGCGCGTCAGTGTAATGGTACGCTGCGCATCTTGCTATATCCGTTGCCGGACCATAGTCCCGCATCTGGGGCCACCAGGGATCAATGCGCCATGCTAGGCATAGTGGTAGTCAGCTACAACACAAGCGAACTGACGATCGAGTGTCTGCGCACGGTTGCCGCGGACAGCCTTGGTGCGAGCGCCCGTGTCTGGGTGGTGGACAATGATTCGACCGACGCACAGAAGGACGCGCTGCGCGAGGGCCTTGCATCGATCGGGCTTGCCTCGCTGGAACTGCTGGAGCTATCGGAAAACGTCGGTTTCGCCGGGGCCTGCAATCGGGCCATTGAAGGGCTGCTGCATGACCCGTCCATCGACAGGATTGCCCTGCTGAACAACGACTCGGCACTGGTGCGCGAGGGCCTTTCCGACTGGCTGGCGTTCGCCGATGCGCATCCCGACGCGGACATGTTCAGTGCCCGCATGCACCGCATGGATGCGCCGGAGCTGATCGACTCGCTGGGCATCGCCATGTACGCCTCGGCCCTGGCATCGAACCGCAAACATCTGCAGGACCGGCTGGTCGGCCCGACTGGCGGCCTTGCGATCTACTCGCGGGCGCTGCTGGAAGCTGTGCGCGACCGCCACGGCATGATCTTTGACGAGCGCTTCTTCTGCTATGCAGAGGATACCGATCTGGCCATGCGCGCTCGCCTGCTCGGCTTTCGGCCGGCCTACCTCGACCGTTGCGTGGCCTTGCACTGGGGCCAGGCCAGCTCCGGCGGCGGCTTCAGTGATTTTGTCCTGTATCACGGGATCCGCAATTCGATCTGGGTGATCGCCAAGGATTTTCCCCTGCCCTGGTTGCTCGCGCTGTCACCCTTGATCGTGGCGCTGCACTGCGGCATCGTGCTGCGTCATGGCCTGGGCGGGCGTTGGCGAGTGGTTTGGCGGCTGTACCGGGATGCGTTCAAGGGGCTGCCGGGCATGTGGCGCTCGCGGCGTGTTATCCAGCGCAGCCGTGCGATTTCCCTGGGTGCCTTCGGGCAGGTGCTCACCCCACGCTTCTATGACCGTCAGTACCTGCGCCAGGCCTGGCAGGAGTTGTGGCGAGGGCGAAAGGACGATTGATCCGCGACGGTGCGAGGCAATGCACGTAGGGTGCCGCTGAGCGCAGCGATGCGCACCAGCATATATTGCGCCATGGTGCGCTTCGCTGCGCTCAGCAGCACCCTACATTACGCCTGGCGAGTGGTTTGGCGGCTGTACCGGGATGCGTTCAAGGGGCTGCCGGGCATGTGGCGCTCGCGGCGTGTCATCCAGCGCAGCCGTGCGATTTCCCTGGGTGCCTTCGGGCAGGTGCTCACCCCACGCTTCTATGACCGTCAGTACCTGCGCCAGGCCTGGCAGCAGTTGTGGCGAGGGCGCAAGGACGATTGATCTGCGGCGGTGCGAGGCAATGCACGTAGGGTGCCGCTGAGCGCAGCGATGCGCACCAGCATATATTGCGCCATGGTGCGCTTCGCTGCGCTCAGCAGCACCCTACATTACGCCTGGCGAGTGGTTTGGCAGCTTTACAGGGATGCGTTCAAGGGGCTGCCGGGCATGTGGCGCTCGCGGCGTGTCATCCAGCGCAGCCGTGCGATTTCCCTGGGTGCCTTCGGGCAGGTGCTCACCCCACGCTTCTATGACCGTCAGTACCTGCGCCAGGCCTGGCAGGAGTTGTGGCGAGGGCGCAAGGACGATTGATCTGCGGCGGTGCGAGGCAATGCACGTAGGGTGCCGCTGAGCGCAGCGATGCGCACCAGCATATATCGCGCCATGGTGCGCTTCGCTGCGCTCAGCAGCACCCTACATTGCGCAGCAATGCGCACCAGCATATATTGCGCCACGGTGCGCTTCGCTGCGCTCAGCAGCACCCTACGAGCTCCAGGCGCCCTGCCCCTCAGGCGAGGGCGTGTTTCAGCTCGGCCCTGAGGTCCTCGACATCCTCGACGCCGACGGACAGGCGGATCAGGCCGTTGCTGATGCCCAGGCGCTTGCGGTTGGCTGGTGGCACGGAGGCGTGGGTCATGATGGCCGGGTGCTCGATAAGGCTTTCGACGCCGCCCAGGGACTCGGCCAGCGCAAACAGTTCGCAACGCTCCAGCATGCGCCGGGCCTTGCGCAGTCCGCCCTTGATCTCGATGGTGACAATGCCGCCAAAGCCGTCCATCTGGCGTTTGGCAAGAGCATGTTGCGGGTGCGACTTGAGGCCGGGGTAGATGACCTTCTGCACCGCACGATGCTTCTCCAGCCAGCGCGCCAGTTCCAGCGCATTGGCGCAGTGCGCGCGCATGCGCAGGTGCAGCGTCTTCAGGCCGCGCATGGCCAGGAACGCATCGAATGGACCGGCAATGGCACCCACCGAGTTCTGCAGATAGCCCATGCGCTCGGCCAGCGATTCGTCGCCCGCCACCACGATGCCACCCACCATGTCCGAATGGCCGTTCAGGAACTTGGTCGCCGAATGCAGCACCAGGTCAGCGCCATGTTCCAGCGGCCGCTGCAGGATCGGCGAGCTGAAGGTGTTGTCTACCACCAGGATCAGGTCGTGCTTCTTTGCGAACGCGGAAATCTTGCCCAGGTCGACCAGTTTCAGCATCGGGTTGGTCGGAGTCTCGGCCCAGATCATGCGCGTTTCCGGCTTCAGGGCTTTTTCCACCGCGGCCAGATCGTTCAGGTCGACAAAGCTGAAATCCAGCCCCGCCGAGCGCCGGCGCACGCCCTCGAACAGGCGATAGCTGCCGCCATAGAGGTCGTCCATGGCGATGACGTGGTCGCCCGAATCCAGCAGGTCCAGGACGGTGGCTGCTGCGGCCAGCCCGGAACCGAAGGCGAATCCGGCTACGCCGCCTTCCAGATCGGCCACGCAGCGTTCGTAGGCCATGCGGGTGGGGTTCTGGCTGCGCGAATATTCGTATCCCTGGTGACGGCCCGGACTGGACTGCACGTAGGTGGAGGTCGCGTAGATCGGCGTCATGATCGCGCCCGTGGACGGATCCGGTGACTGGCCGGCGTGGATGGCACGGGTACCCAGTGCGGTCTGCTTTTTCTTTGAAGCCATGGTTAATCCTGATTGGCGGAGATCTTCAACAGACGCTGGTCATTCCGGGCTTGCGCGTAGCGCAGAAGCCGGAGTCCACCGGGTCTGTCCTTGGTTGAGGCGAAAGTCAAAATGGATTTATTCGCGACATCCTGTCGCTCACCCTGCGGGCCATCGGCTACGCCGATGTGCGCTTTCGGCAATCCTGCCTGGGCGTCCGGATCGCCGCTTCGCGGCGTCCGGGTTGACTGATATTTGCGGGCACATCCTGACTCCGCACCGGAACTAGTTGACGCGGCGACGCAGGTAATTGAGCAGGTCGATGCGCGTGATCAGGCCGAGAAACCTTTCGCCGTCCATGACGATGGCGACGTGGCCCTTTTCGAACAATGGCATCAGCGCATCGATGGGCGATTTGACGTCGAGCTTCTCCAGCGCCGTGACCATGGCAGCGGAAACCTGCTCGCGGAAGCGGCTCTGGTCGGTATGCACATGCAGCAGCAGGTCCGATTCGTCGATGATGCCGACCAGCGTGTCGCCATCCATGACCGGGAGCTGCGACACGTCGTAGAGTTTCATGCGGTTGTAGGCGGTTACCAGCAGGTCGCTCGGGCTGACCACGACGGTATCGCGCATGGCATACGGGCGCAGGATGAGGTCACGCAGATCACCGTGCTGCTCGCGCTCGAGAAATCCGTTGTCGAGCATCCAGTAGTCGTTGTAGAGCTTGGACAGGTACTTGTTGCCGGTGTCACACACCAGGCTGACAACACGCTTCGGTTCGGTCTGCTCCTTGCAGTAGCGCAAGGCCGCCGTCAGCAAGGTTCCGGAGGAGCTGCCACCGAGAATCCCTTCCTTTTCCAGCAGCTCGCGCGCGGCCATGAAGCTGTCCTTGTCGGACACCGGGTAGGCCCTGGTGACGCGGGTGAAATCGCTGATATCGGGCAGAAAATCCTCGCCGATGCCTTCCACCAGCCAACTGCCGGACTTCTCGGACAGCGTGCCGTCGTTGATGTACTCGGCCAGGATGGAGCCGACAGGGTCGGCCAGGATCAGCTCGGTGTCCGGCGATGCCTTGGCCAGAAAACGCGACAGGCCGGTCATGGTGCCGGACGAACCGCAACCGAAGACGACGGCGTCAAGCTTGCCGTCCATCTGCTCGAGAATTTCCGGGCCGGTGGTCTTTTCGTGGGCGGCCGGATTGTCCGGATTGCCGAACTGGTTGATGAAATACGCGCCCTCGGTTTCCTCGGCAATACGCGCGGCCATGTCCTGGTAGTACTCCGGATGGCCCTTGGCAACATCCGAACGGGTCAGCACCACCTCGGCGCCCATGGACTTCAGGTTGAAGATCTTCTCCCGGCTCATCTTGTCCGGCACCACCAGAATCAGCTTGTAGCCCTTTTGCTGGGCCACCAGTGCCAGCCCGATGCCGGTATTGCCGGCCGTGCCTTCAACCAGAGTGGCACCGGGCTTGATCTTCCCTGCCCGCTCGGCCCCCTCGATCATCGACAGGCCGATGCGGTCCTTGATGGAACCTCCGGGATTGGAACTTTCCAGTTTCAGGAACAGCTCGCAAGGACCGGTATCCAGGTGCTGGACCTTGACCATGGGCGTATGGCCAATCATTTCGAGCACGTTTTGCCTGACGGACATGTTCACTCCAGAATGCGGAAATCTGAGGCTGTCAAACGCCCATTGTCGCTGCTCCAGCGCGAACTTGCCAATCGTGCGCCCGAAAACAGATCGGCCCGCGCAAGGCGGGCCGATCCGATCGGGTCTGGAATGGGGTCAGTGTGCGGTCTGACTTCGGTCAGCCCACATCTGCGTCAGTTTGTCCTTGGCGCGCAATTTCTCGCGTTTCATGTTGGCCAGTGTGGTGTCGTCCATGGGCAAGGCACCAATCTCGGCATCGTGTACCTTGCTGTCGAGCTTCTGGTGATGGTGGTAGAGCACGCGAAATTCGGAGTCGCGTTTCATCAATGATTCCACTTCGTCCCGGGACTTGCTTTCGAACATGATTGAACTCCTCATGGCCATACGGACACAGCGCCGCCCTCGGACACTGGTCGCTGTTCGCGGATTGGGGTAACAAGGCATGCACACATCAGCAGTCACCTCGCCCGACAGGCGTTGTGGTGACTGGAAAAAAGAGATGTGAGTCATATCGGAGGGCGTCATCCGTCCGGTATCCGTGAATGGATACCTTGACCCCGACGCTACTCCAATGATGCAGGCTTGACAAGGGTGTGCCGGGAGACCCCTTGCTGACGCGATCAATTGTTAGCATTTCGTGTTTATGCCCGCATCCGCCGGGTTTGCCCGCACCGCAGCGCGGCCGCAAGCCTCGCGCTGCTGGTCAGGCACCATGCGTTGCTCACTTGTCCTTGAGAATGACCACCACGCGACGGTTGCGGGCGCGACCCGAGGCCGTGTCGTTGCTGGCCACGGGATCGGCTTCGCCATGCCCGCTGACCTGGATCCGCGATGCCTTGACCCCGGCAGCCACCAGAGCGTCACGTACGGATTCGGCACGCTGCCGCGACAGGGCCTTGTTGCGTTCCGCGCTGCCGCTGGAGTCGGTATAGCCCTCGATCAGGACCGGCTTGCCGGGGCTGGACTGTACAAATTGAACCAGTTTGCCCAGATGCCGCGTGGCGGCCGGCTCCAGGCTGGCATGGCCCGGGGCAAATGCGGTGTCGCCCAGGCTCATCTGCATGCCCTTGGGGCCTGCACGCGCAGTGAGATTCTCCATGCTTGCGCGCAGGGCGCGGGCAGCGGCCTCGGCCAGTTGCGCCTGTTTGCGCGACAGGGCCGCAGCACGCGTCTGGGATTCGGCCAGCTTCCTGGCTTGCGCCGCCTCCGCACGCGCCTGCTCGGCTTGCTCGGCGTAACTCTCACCCTGCTTCTGCAGGCGTTGCGTTTCTTCCTGGGCCGCCAGATTCTGGATACGCTGGCGTTCCAGTTCGCGCCGAACGCGCTCGGCTTCCTGCCGGCTCGCCTCAAGCATGATCTTGTCGTGCTCTCGCTGCAGCTGCTCGTACTTGTGGCGGGCGTCGTCCAGCTGTGCCGCCGCATAGGCCAGGTCTACCCGCCGCTCGGCCAGATACAGCCAGTGCGGTCGTTCCTTGCGCCCGGCCTGTGCCAGATTTTGCAGGGTATCCCGGGCGCGGGCGCGCTCGGCCTGTGCGTACTGACCCAGGATCGGGTCAGCAGCCAGATGATCGAGGCTGGCGGTAAGGCGCTGATAATCGAGATCCGGCTCGGCGGCCACCGCAGTGGTTCCTGATGCGCCGGCTGCCAGCAGCACAATGCCCAGCCAAAGCGCGCAGGCATGGTTCGACAATGTCCTCATGCGCCACCTCCAGACGCCTTGCCGGCGCCCTGCTCGTTGTCGTCAAGCTTGCTGCGCATGCGCGCATTTTCGGCACCCTGCTTGTCGATCTTGTCGCGCAACCGGGCCAATTGGGACTTGACCCGGGCCAGATTGCTGTTGGCCTGTGATTCCTGCGCCAGCCGAGTCGCCTGCTCGTAGTCCTCCTGGCCCATGGCCGACTGCGCCAGATCCAGCTTCTTGAGCGCAAAACCAAGCTCGAGCGGCGCATGATCGCGCGCGCCTGCGGCACGCGCTGCATCGACATCTGCAGTCGGCCTGGCTCATCAGGCTGGTGGGTGGCGGCACCGAGGCACAGCCCGCCAAAAGCAGGCATATGGCGCCACACAGGGCGAGAGACGTGCCAAATCGCCCAGAAATCGGTCGTTTACGTGTCATATGTCGCGTTCTCGGCCTGCAAAAAAGAGTATTGTGTATACCTGCTGACATCGTGCATGCTCAGCGCTTATCGTGCAAGACTGAATCACCAAGGGGCAGCAACATCATGGATATCGGCTATTTCCTCAAGCTGATGGTGGACAAGGGCGCATCAGACATGTTCCTGTCCACCGGCGCGCCGGTCAACATCAAGGTTGAAGGCAAATTGTACCCGCTGGGCAACACCGGCCTGCCGAGCGGCATGGTCAAGAAGATTGCCTACTCGCTGATGGACGAGGGCCAGGTGCCGCAGTTCGAGCGCGACCTGGAACTGAACATGGCCATCGCCGTGAAGGATGCCGGCCGCTTCCGCATCAACGTATTCAAGCAGCGCGGTGAAGTGGGCATGGTGATCCGCGCCATCAAGAGCGACATCCCGTCGATCGAGCAACTGCGCCTGCCATCGATCTTCCGGACCTGATCATGGAGCCTCGCGGCCTGATCCTGCTGGTAGGCGCAACCGGCTCGGGCAAGTCCACCACGCTGGCGGCGATGATCGACCACCGCAACCGAACAAGTCCGGCCACATCCTCACCATCGAGGACCCGATCGAGTACCTGCACCGGCACAAGAAGTCCATCGTCAACCAGCGCGAAGTGGGCATGGACACGCACAGCTATCACGATGCGCTGAAGAACGGCATGCGCGAGGCGCCGGACGTGATCCTGATCGGCGAAATTCGTGACACGGACACCATGGAAGCGGCCATCGGCTTCTCGGAGACGGGGCACCTGGTGCTGGCCACGCTGCACTCCAACAACGCCGACCAGACCCTGGAGCGCATCCTCAACTTCTTCCCCGAGTCGGCGCACAAGAACATTCTCATGAACATGGCGCTCAACATGCGCGCCGTCATCAGCCAGCGCCTGGTGATCGGCAAGGACGGCCACCGCCTGCCGGCAACCGAACTGCTGCTGAACACCCCGCTGATCCGCGACATGATCCGCCGCGGCGACATCCACGAGGTCAAGCAGGCCATGGACCGCAGCCTGTCCGAAGGCATGCACACCTTCGACCAGTCCCTGTACGCGCTGTACAAGGAAGGCAAGATCGATCTGGAAGAAGCACTCAACAAGGCCGACTCCCACGATGGCCTGGCACTGAAAATCCGCCTTGCCGAAGGCGGCGGCAAGGAAAATGCCACGCTCGACCAGGACGACCCCTACGACACCGAAGCCTACTGAGCATTGCCGCCATCCCGGCGCAGGCCGGAAGCGCTTTACAACCGCGGAACGGCGGGTCATCCAGTGCAAAAAGCCGTGCGAAGCACACAAGCAACTTATTTGCGTGCTTCACACCAGACCTAACTGGATCCCGGCCTGCGCCGGGATGACGAATGCGGGACTGCGCCGATGAGGGGCTGGACACTGCGCCGGGACTTCGACAGCGACATGGCACCGAGATGGCCAAAATGACACCGGTCCACCTTAGCTTTTCCATCGTCATTCTGCGCGCAGGGAGCAGAGCGACCGGAGTCGCAGAATCCACTCGTCAACAGCGTGGCTGGCAAGATGCCGCGAGCCGATAACAGGCATGGCGGCGCTTGCACCTTGTCCGCAACGGCCCCATCCTGTGCCCATCGCAAGGCAGAATGGATATCGTCGCCCATGCATGGCGAATACAAGGTCTCCGGCGGCAAGCTGGTGGTGGTGGATCTGGACGTCGAGGATGGCCGCCTGCACAACGTGCAGTTGAGCGGCGACTTTTTCCTGGAGCCGGATACCGCTCTGGCGCAAATCAACGCGGCGCTGGAAGGCCTGCCCGCCACCGCATCGGCCGATGACATTGCCCGGGCTGTCGATGCGGCCCTGGACGCCGATGTGGCCATGTACGGCTTCTCGCCCGACGCGGTGGCCGCGACGGTGCTGCGCGCCCTTGGCCGGGGCCCGGACGGCATGAGCCGCACGAGCTGGAACGACCACGACTGGCAGCTGATCCACGAGCCGCCGCAGTCGCCAGCCATGCACATGGCGCTGGACGAGGTCATCACCGACCAGGTCTCGGCCGGACATCGCGCCCCCACCTTGCGCGTCTGGGAATGGTCCTCCTCCTGCGTCGTCATCGGCCGCTTCCAGTCGCTGGCCAACGAGGTCGATGCCGAGCGGCGCGCAGCGCCACGGTATCGAGGTGGTGCGCCGGATCAGCGGCGGCGGCGCCATGTTCATCGAGCCGGGCAACACGATCACCTATTCGATCAGTGCCCCGCTGTCGATGGTCCAGGGGCTGTCGCTTCCAGGAATCCTACGCGCATGATGGATGCCTGGGTGATTGAGGCGCTGGGCGCGCTGGGCATCAAGGCCTGGTACCAGCCGCTCAACGACATTGCCTCGGAAGCCGGCAAGATTGCCGGCGCGGCGCAGGCGCGGCGCGGCAAGGCGGTGCTGCATCACGTCACCATGGCCTACGACATCGACGCGGCCAAGATGCTGGAGGTGCTGCGCATTGGTCGCGAAAAGCTGTCCGACAAGGGCACCGCCAGTGCCGCCAAGCGCGTCGACCCGCTGCGCAGCCAGACCGGCATGGCCGCGAAGCAGTGATCGCCAGCATGATCGACACCTTCCGCACACGCTTCGGCCTGTCCGATGACGCGCTGCGCAGCGAGGACCTGGCCCGGGCCGGGGCGCTGATCCGGGACAAGTTCGGCCAGCAGCGCTGGACCGGCATCGTCCCCTAGACAGGCACCCGCCGGTGATCGGTACCGGAGTGAATTCCAGGGAACCGCATCAGAGACCCGGCAAGCCATTTGTTGTTACCATGCGAATCCAACGGAGTTGCTGTGCCCGGACTCTGCACTATCACCTGAACCGGACCATTCATGAGCCGCCCCACTTCGCTTGACAAAGAGCAGATTCTCGCCTGTGCACGCGGCGAGATGTTCGGCCCCGGCAATGCCCGCCTGCCCAAGCCGCCGATGCTGATGTTCGACCGCATCACGCTGATCAACGATCATGGCGGGGCGCATGGCAAGGGCGAGCTGCATGCCGAGCTGGATATCCGGCCCGACCTGTGGTTTTTCGACTGTCATTTCGAGGGCGATCCGGTCATGCCGGGCTGCCTGGGGCTGGACGCCATGTGGCAGCTGACCGGGTTCTTCCTGCCCTGGCTTGGCGAACCGGGCCGCGGCCGCGCACTGGGCGTGGGCCAGGTCAAATTCACCGGGCAGGTTTTGCCCAAGGCCAAGCTGGTCCGCTACGAGATCGACATTCACCGCGTCGTGCGCAGTCGCCTGAAACTGGTGGTTGCCGATGGCCGCACCTATGTCGACGACCACCTCATCTACAACGCCAGCAGCCTGCGCGTGGGTCTGTTCCAGTCGCCGGAGGATTTCTGACATGCGTCGAGTAGTCGTTACCGGCATGGGTATCGTCTCTTGCCTGGGGCATGCCGCTGACACGGTCAGCGAGGCCCTGCGCGAGCTGAAAAGCGGTATTCGCACCGCGCCCGGGGCGGTCGAGAACGGCCTTCGCAGCCAGGTTGCCGGTATCCCGCAGATCGACCTTGAAGAGCGCATTGACCGCAAGCTCAAGCGCTTCATGGGTGATGCGGCCGCCTATGCCCATGTGGCGATGCGCTCGGCCATCGACAACGCCGGGCTGAGCCTGGATGCCATTCGCCACCCGCGCATCGGTGTCATCGCCGGCTCGGGCGGCGGCTCGCCGCAGTGGCAGATCGAAACCGCTCGTCTGCTGAAGGAAAAAGGCGTGCGGCGCATCGGCCCCTACATGGTCCCAAGGACCATGTGTTCGACGGTGTCGGCCAATCTGGCCACGGCCTTCGGCATTCTGGGCATCAGCTACTCCATTGCTGCCGCCTGCGCCACCTCCGCCCACTGCATCGGCGCTGGCGCCGACCTGATCCGGCACGGCGCACAGGACATCGTGTTTGCCGGCGGCGGCGAAGAGATCCACTGGGGCATGAGCTCGCAGTTTGACGCCATGGGCGCCCTTTCAAAGAACTTCAATGACACCCCCGAAACGTCCTCGCGCCCCTATGATGCCAACCGCGACGGCTTCGTCATTGGTGGCGGAGGCGGCATGCTGGTCCTGGAAGACTACGA
Organism: uncultured Gammaproteobacteria bacterium; assembly: GCA_963800395.1. GTDB lineage: Bacteria > Pseudomonadota > Gammaproteobacteria > Xanthomonadales > Rhodanobacteraceae > DASSBG01. Next base: position 459,770 of record CAWDBD010000014.1, on the reverse strand, counting down.
TCATGCGCGCACCCGCGGTGCACCCATTCTGGGCGAGCTGGTCGGCTACGGCGTGACCTCCGACGGCGCCGACATGGTGGCGCCTTCCGGCGAAGGTGCGGTGCGCTGCATGAAGGCCGCGACCGCAGGACTCGACCGGCCGATCGACTATCTCAACACCCATGCCACGGCCACGCCACTGGGCGACGTGGTGGAGCTGGAAGCCGTGCGCAAGGTGTTTGGCAATGACATCCCGCCCATTTCCTCGACCAAGGCCCTTACCGGGCATGCGCTGGGCGCGGCCAGCGTGCACGAAGCCATCTTCAGCCTGCTGATGATGCAGGACGGATTCATGGCCGGATCGGCCAACATCGAGGTGCTGGACCCCAAGGCAGCCGGCTTATCCGATACTGCGGCACACGAGCGAAGCACAGTTGAACACGGTGATGTCCAACAGTTTCGGCTTTGGTGGCACCAATGCCACCCTGGTGTTTGCGCGCGTGTAGGCCCTGCGTCACAGGTTTGTGACGGCACCGCCACTCCCGGGCACCCTCATCCTGCACGCAGCGCGATTCCCTTGCGTCATCCTGCGCCAGGCACGCCCCCTTGCGTCATCCCGTGCAACCTGCGACTACCTTCGGTCATTCCGTGCAAGCTGCGACTACCTCCCGTCATCCCGTGCAAGCTGCGACTACCTCCCGTCATCCGATATCGTTTGCGCGGAGCGAAGCGTAGTCGCAGGATCCACACAGCCCTTGCCACGTGACGAGTTACGCTATCGACGAGTGGATTCTGCGACTCCGGTCGCTTTGCTCCCTGCGCGCAGAATGACGCTGGAAGAGCAAAGTCGGCCACTGTGACTGGTATAGGCTGCACGCAGCGCGAGTCCCTTGCGTCATCCCGCGCCAGGCACGCTCCCTTGCGTCATCCTCGTGCAAGCTGCGACTACCTTCCGTCATCCCGTGCAAGGCTGCAACTACCTCCCGTCATCCCGTGCAAGGTGCAACTACCTTCCTGTCATCCTGCGCGAGCGAAGCGTAGTCGCAGGATCCACACGGCCCTTGCCATGTGACAAGTTGCGCTATCGACGAGTGGATTCTGCGACTCCGGTCGCTTTGCTCCCTGCGCGCAGAATGACGCTGGAAGAGCAAAGTCGGCCACTGTGACTGGTATAGGCTGCACGCAGCGCGAGTCCCTTGCGTCATCCCGCGCCAGGCACGCTCCCTTGCGTCATCCTCTGCAAGCTGCGACTACCTTCCGTCATCCCGTGCAAGGCGCAACTACCTTCCCGTCATCCCGTGCAAGGTGCAACTACCTCCCGTCACCCCGTGCGAGCTGCGACTACCTTCCGTCATCCCGTGCAAGCTGCGACTACTTCCCGTCATCCCGTGCAAGGCGCAGCTACCTTCCGTCATCCTGCGCAAGGCGCAACTACGTCCCGTCATCCTGCGCGGAGCGAAGCGTAGTCGCAGGATCCACACGGCCCTTGCCAGGTGACAAGTTGCGCTATCGACGAGTGGATTCTGCGACTCCGGTCGCTTTGCTCCCTGCGCGCAGAATGACGCTGGAAGAGCAAAGTCGGCCACTGTGCCTGGTATCGGCTGCACGCAGCGCGATTCGATTGCGCGATCCTGCGCCACGCACGCCCCCCTTGCGTCATCCTGCGCCAGGCACGCTCCCTTGCGTCATCCCGTGCAAGCTGCGACTACCTTCCGTCATCCCGTGCAAGGCGCAACTACCTCCCGTCATCCCGTGCAAGGAGCAGCTACCTTCCGTCATCCTGCGCAAGGTGCAACTAACTTCCGTCATCCTGTGCAAGGCGCAGCCACCTTCCGTCATCCTGCGCGGAGCGAAGCGTAGTCGCAGGATCCACACGGCCCTTGCCACGTGACAAGTTGCGCAATCGACGAGTGGATTCTGCGACTCCGGTCGCCCTGCTCCCTGCGCGCAGAATGACGCTGGAAGAGCAAAGTCGGCCACTGTGACTGGGTGCGCCTGGTCCGGGACAGGCTGCGGTCAACCTGGCGCGGTATGATACTGGATTGAATTCATCAAGCTTTGCAGGAGATAAGCATGTCCCAGGTCACTTTTCATGACAAGCCAGTACAGATCGATGGGCAATTCCCCGCCAATGGCGCCACGGCGCCCGACTTCAAGCTGGTGGACAAGGACCTCGGCGATCGCTCATTGGGCGATTTCGCCGGCAAGCGCAAGGTTCTCAACATCTTCCCCAGTGTCGACACGGGGGTTTGTGCCGCCTCGGTACGCCGCTTCAACAATCTGGCTGGCGAGATGAACAACACCCAGGTGCTGTGCATCTCCGCCGACCTGCCCTTTGCCCAGTCGCGCTTCTGCGGCGCCGAAGGCATCGACAACGTGACCATGCTCTCGACCATGCGCGGGCGCGAGTTCCTGCACGATTACGGCGTGGCCATGAGCGATGGGCCGCTGGCCGGCCTGGCCGCACGCGCCGTGGTGGTGCTCGATGCCGACAACAAGGTGACCCATTCCCAGCTGGTTGGCGAGATCGCCGAGGAACCGGATTACGATGCCGCGCTGAAGGCGCTGGGCTGATACACCCCGGCTCCAGGACAACGGTCCGGCCACGCCGACTCAACACTCCGGCATTTGGCCCGGACCCATTGGCGGATCGCGGCATCTCGGGGAACCGCTGACCAGCTCACCGGGGTGTTTCGGCGTTCGGCCGTACCCCTGTGCCAGCATGCGCGCACTGCCGGCGCGAGTTCCGGATCCGCAGGGCCAGATGCACGGTCGCCTCGACCATGCCCAGCTTGTTGCCGCAATCAAAGCGCTGGCCAGCAAAACGCCAGGCCAGCACGCGACCGTCGCGAATCAGGCTTTCGATGGCGTCCGTGAGCTGGATCTCGCCACCCTTGCCCGGCCGGGTGGTGGCCAGCAGGTCAAAATCCGCCCAGGCAGCACGTAGCGGCCCACCACGCCCAGCGTGGACGGGGCATCATCGGGCGACGGCTTTTCCACCAGGTGGCGGACCAGACTGCTGCGCTCGTCGATCTTCTTGGCATCGACGATGCCGTAGCTGCCGGTCTTTTCCCGCGGCACATCCTGCACCGCCAGCACCGCCGCCTGCTCGCGCTCGGCGACTTCGGCCATCTGACGCAGCGCGCCCGGTTGTCCCAAATCAGGTCGTCGGGCAGGATCACGCCAAATGGCTCGTCGCCGATGACCGGCCGGCGCACAACACGGCATGGCCCAGGCCCAGCGCCTGGGGCTGGGTAACGAATACCGCGCGCATGCCCCTGGGCAGGGTGCCCTGCACCGTGTCCAGCAGCTCCTGCTTGCCGTCGGCGCGCAACTTGGCCTCCAGCTCGTAGGCACAAGTCGAAATAATCGGCAATCTCGTGCTTGTTTCGGTTGGTGACGAATACCAGCGTGTCGGCGCCGGCATCGGCGGCCTCGTCCACGGCGTACTGGATCAGCGGCTGATCCAGCACCGGCAGCAGTTCCTTGGCAACCGACTTGGTGGCGGGCAGGAATCGGGTGCCGAAGCCGGCTACAGGAAATACCACTTTTCGCATGCGTGTCCTCATTGGGCTCCCGAGTTGTCCTGACCGCGGCCAGATTGACCACGTTGTCGTGTGTATGGGCATTGCGCGTACCGAATTCCGGCAGCAGCCTGCCCATGATGGTCATCAATGCCTCGTCATCAGCATCGCCGATCGCTTTCTCGGCGCGCGACAACTGCACCGACATGCGGTCCCAGCCCACGCTGCGCGAGCGCGCCAGATAGATCTTGGGATGCCGCGTCTTGCCGTATTTTTCCAGCGGGTGGAAACAGTTCCTCGAACAGTTTCTCGCCCGGCCGCAGACCGGTATAGACAATCTACACATCCGCCCCGGCTGCTTGCCAGCCAGGCGGATCATCTGCTCGGCCAGATAGCCGATCTTGACCGGCTCGCCCATGTCCAGCACGAAGATCTCGCCGCCTTTGCCCAGCACGCGCCGCCTGCAGGATCAAGCTGGCAGGCCTCGGGAATGGTCATGAAGTAGCGTGTGATCTCGGGATGGGTCACGGTCACCGGCCCGCCGGCTCGATCTGCTCCCGAAACAGCGGCACCACGATGCCGGCCGAACCGAGCACGTTGCCGAAACGCACCGTGATGAAACGCGTGCCGCGAGCGCCGGCCAGTTCTGCACCAGCATCTCCGCCACCCGCTTGGTCGCGCCCATGACGTTGGTCGGGTTGACCGCCTTGTCGGTGGAGATCATGCACGAATCTCCACCCCATGCGGTCGGCGTGCGCGCCAGCGTTGCGGGTGTCGAGCACGTTGTTGCGGAACGCCTCGCGCAGGTTGGTCCTCCATCAGCGGCACGTGCTTGTAGGCGGCGGCATGAAACACCACCTGCGGGCGCGGCGGGGCGAAGGCATGCTCGCAGGCCGACGCATCGCCGCAATCACCGAGCAGCGGCGCAGCAGCAGTTCGGGCAGCCGCGCGCAACTCCTGCTCGATCTGGTAGAGGTTGAACTCGCTGGTCTCGAGGATGGTCAGCGCGCGGCGCCGAGGCGCGCCACCTGCCGGCACAGCTCCGAGCCGATGGAGCCGCCGCCGCCGGTCACCAGCACCCGCTTGCCGGTCAGGTCCTCGCGGATGGCGGTCCAATCCAGCTCGACCGGCTCGCGGCCCAGCAGATCCTCGATCGCCACCTTCTTGAGCTGGTTGAACTGGGCGCGCCCGGAACCACATCCTCGAGCCGCGGCACGGTACGGAATGGCAGCCCGGTGGCTTCGCACAGGTCGACCACCTCGCGCATCTTCTGGCTGCTGGCCGAGGGCAATGCCAGCAGCAGCATCTCGGCGGCCACCGACGCGCAATCTCCTCCAGTTGCGCGATGCGCCCGAGCACCGGCACGCCGTGGACCTTGGCGCCGCGCAGGCCGCGGTCGTCATCGAGAAAGCCGACCACGCGGTACTGGCTGTCACGCTTCAGGTCGCGCACCAGGGCCTCGCCGGCCGGGCTGGCGCCAAGGATAAGCACGCGCTTGCTCGGCCGGGCCTGGAACAGATCAATCCGGCTGTCCTTCCAGTAGCGCCACGCCAGGCGCGGCAGCCCGAGCAAGCGCTGAGGATCAGCGGATAGATCAGCAGCACCGAGCGCGGCACCGTGGCCAGGCGGTCGTACAGGAACAGCGCCAGCGCCGCCACCAGCGCGCCGAGCGATGGCCGCGCGCAGGATGTTCCACAGGTCCGGCAGGCTGGCGAAGCGCCACAGGCCCTTGTACAGGCCGGTCCAGGCCAGGACCGGCCGCTGCACTGCCAGCACGATCCGGGTTTCAGAGAAAACCAGCCGACGGCGATGACCCGGACAGCAACGCGTAGCGCAGGCCGTTGGCCACCATCCAGGCCAGCCAGACCATGCCCAGGTCGTGCACGACCACCGCAATGCGCGGATGGATGAAGCCGATCAGTTTACGCAGCACCGCGTCGTCTCCTGTCACGCGTCGTGCGGCAATGATGCGAATGGCTGCATGCGCCAGCCGCCCAGCACGCAGACCAGCGCCAGCGGCCCGGAGCCAGGCGCGGCCAGGCCAGCGCGGCCAGGGCCAGGGGCAGGGCCACCAGCAGATTCCACGCCAGTAGAAAAGTCACCCGGGCGTGGCTCAAACCGCTGCGCACCAGCCACTGGTAGGCGTGCTCACGATGGGCAGTGTACCAGCGCCGCCCACGCCGCATGCGCCGCATCAGCGTCAGGCTGGCATCGACGATAAATGCGGAGCTGAGGATCAAGCCGACCACACGCTCTGCGGCGGCTGCCGCCACAGCAGCGCAGCCAGGGCCGCCACCAGCCAGCCCAGCGCCACGCTGCCGACATCGCCCATGAAAATGCGTGCCGGCGGTCGGTTGTAGAACAGGAAGCCGAGGCATGGCGGCCGCAAGCCGCACACGCCAGTGCCACCCCGGCAGCCTGCAACGACCATGCCAGGCACCCAGGGCGGTGAAATAGAACAGCATCTGCATCCCCAGCAGGCCGTCGATGCCGTCCATGAAGTTGTGTGCGTTTATTGACCAGGCCGTGGCCAGCCCAGGCCACCCGCCAGCAGGCGCAGATGGGCGACCAGCCCTGCAGATCATGCAGACAACCACCGCCAGCACGTCGCGGCCAGCACGTGCACCACGAAGCGCGGCAGCAGCGGCAGATTGAGATGATCGTCGAGCCAGCCCACCAGCTCAGAAGCAGGAGGGCGCCGAACAGGCCAGCGCCTCGACCGGAGCAGGCCACGGCTGGACCCAGACATGCCCAGACAGTACCGGCAGCCGGCCAGTAGCAGGCCGAGGCCACCACCACGCGGGGTGGCCACGGTATGCGACCGTCGTCGCCCGGGCGCGTCCAGCAGACCCCGTCTGAGCGCATAGCGCAAGGTGGCACCAACCAGAAGAACGGACAGGACGAAGCTGACAAGATACCCAGGACGCAGATGACTGACGGGCATGACCGCACTCACTCGTTGGCCACGCCTCGTATCGGGCGCACGCTGCCCCAGCTCTTGCAGCTGGGACATTGCCAGTGGTGGGCCTTGGCGCCGAAACCGCAGCGGCTGCAGCGGTACATCGCCTGGCCTTCCATGAGCTTGTGCGTCAGATCACGAAGAATCAGGAAGTTGTTGCGCTCGGCAGCACCGGCGCGGCTGGCCGTGGCCTCGATCAGCGTGGTCAGGCCGCGCACCGACGGCCGTTGCCGCAACTGCGCGGTGAGAAAGGCCACCGCGGCATCTTCACCATCGCGACGCCGGATCAGTCGATGCAGCGCCAGCACCGGCGAAATGCCCTGATAGCGGTCCAGAAGTTCGCGCAGGAAGGCCTCGGCTCGATCATCCTGGCCCAGCCTGGCATAGGTCTCGAGCAGGTAGGGCAGTATCTCGGGGACAAACTCGACATCGCAATTGCAGGCGCGCTCATAGGCTTGCGCGGCATCGTCCAGGCGGTCCTCGGCAACCAGAAGATGCCCGTTCAGCAGATGTGCACGCACACTGTCCGGGTGGCTGGCGAAGGCATGCTTCATGTAGTCGCGCGTTTCGTTTATCGCGCCATGCTGCCGCGATTGCTCGGCCAGCTCGCAATAGTAGTGGGCGATCGTCTCGGCCTCGGGCTCGCCACTCATGCTCTCCAGCTTGCGCGCATGCTCGATCGCCTTGTGCCAGTCGCGCTCGTGCTGGTAGATGGCAATCAGGTGGCGCAGGGCCGATGGCGCATGTGCGCCCATCGCCACCAGGTCACTGAACAGTGTCTCGGCACGGTCAAGCAGTCCGGCCCGCATGTAGTCCTCGCCCAGCTCCAGCAAGGCGATGGTCTTCATCGGGTCATTCAGGTTGGGCCGGGCAACAAGATGCTGATGCACACGGATGGCGCGCTCGACCTCACCGCGGCGGCGGAAAAGATTGCCCAGAGCCAGGTGCGTCTCGACGGTATCCCGGTTGAGTTCGGCCAGCTCGAGGAACACCTCGATGGCCTTGTCCGGTTGCTCGTTGAGCAGATAGTTGAGGCCGCGAAAATAGCTCGATGAAAGCTCGTTGACGCGATCACCATCGGAAAGCCGCCCGCGACGAGCAAGGTACCAGCCGCTCCAGGCCGCCAGTGGCAGCAGCGGAATCAGCAGATACAGGGGGTTCATGCCGAGGCCGTCTGCGGATCGTCCTCGTTGGCAGATTCAATTGCCGGAATCTGGCGGCGTGTGCGCGCCAGCTTGCGCTTGAGCGGCTGCACTGCAAACAGCCATACAAGCAGGCCGCCGAGAATCCAGCCGGCCAGGAGCATGCCCAGCAGGGCAGCACCCTTGGGCATGGCGAAACGGGTGAAAACGAGGTCATAGCTGACCAGGTCCGCGTTCAGGGCACCAAAGACCACGCCGGCGGCGGCAAACAGCACAACAATGATGATCAGGAGCAGACGCATAACGGCAATGTATCCGAAAAACGCGTATCAGGTCGAGTGTCGATTGCCGGAGACCACTGATATCCCCCGGCCCGATTGCACGCGCGATGCCGATGGGCAGTGCACCAGACCCGGGCCACGGCTGCAATCACGGGCGTCATGCCACCCGCGAACGGTTCACCCGGATGAATCCTTGTTGTTGACCTTGTCGCGCAAGGCCTTGCCGGGCTTGAAATGCGGCACGTACTTGCCAGGCAATGCCACCGCCTCGCCCGTCTTGGGGTTGCGTCCCATGCGCGGGGGACGATAGTGCAGAGAGAAACTGCCGAAGCCGCGAATCTCGATACGGTCGCCATCGGCCAGCGACTGGCTCATCTGGTCAAGCAGGCCCTTGACGGCCATTTCCACATCACTGAACGCCAGATGTGTCTGACGTCGGGCCAGTGCCTCGATCAGCTCGGATTTGGTCATCCATCCGCCCCTGTTGAACCCATACACGCTGCAAACGCGGGAAGGCCCTCGCCTTCCCGCGTCGCAAACTTCGATCAGTCAGCCTTGTCGAGCTGTTCCTTGAGCAGCGAACCCAGCTTGGTAGTGGCGTTGCCGGCACTCTTGTAGTCGTCCATGACGCCGCGGATATCGTCTTCATCCTTGGCCCGGATGGAGATCGACAACTTGCGGGTCTTGCGATCCATGCCGGTGAACTTGGCTTCAACCGTGTCCCCGACCTTGAGATGCTGGGTGGCGTCCTCGACACGCTCCTTGGCAATGTCGTTGGCGCGCAACCAGGCGTCCACACCCTCGGCAAGTTCCACCGTGGCGCCCTTGGCGTCCACTTCGGTAACCGTGCCGGTGACAATGCTGCCGCGCGGATGGGAGACCATGAACTGGCCGAACGGATCCTGTTCCATCTGCTTGATGCCGAGGCTGATGCGCTCACGCTCCGGATCAACAGCCAGCACCACGGCTTCGAGTTCCTCGCCCTTCTTGAATTCGCGGATCAGGTCTTCGCCGGCATCCTGCCAGGAAATGTCGGACAGGTGCACCAGGCCGTCGATGCCGCCTTCCAGGCCGACGAACACGCCGAAATCGGTGATCGACTTGATCTGGCCGGAAACCTTGTCGCCCTTGTTGTGCATGGCGGCAAAGGCTTCCCACGGGTTGGACTGGGTCTGCTTCATGCCCAGCGAGATGCGGCGACGCTCCTCGTCGACATCCAGCACCATGACCTCGACCTCGTCGCCCACCTGGGCAACCTTGGCCGGATTGACGTTCTTGTTGGTCCAGTCCATCTCGGACACGTGCACCAGGCCCTCGACGCCCGGCTCGATCTCCACAAAGCAACCGTAATCGGTGACGTTGCTGACCTTGCCGAACACGCGCGAGGAAACCGGATAGCGACGCGAGATGTTGACCCAGGGATCTTCGCCCAGCTGCTTCAGGCCCAGGCTGACGCGGTTGCGCTCGCGATCGAACTTGAGCACGCGCACTTCCAGCTCGTCACCCACATTGACCACCTCGGACGGATGACGCACGCGACGCCATGCCATGTCGGTGATGTGCAGCAGACCGTCGATGCCGCCAAGGTCGACGAATGCACCGTAATCGGTGAGGTTCTTGACCACACCCGGCACCACGGCACCCTCGACCAGACGCTCCAGCAGCTTCTCGCGCTCTTCGGAGAACTCTTCCTCGACCACGGCGCGACGCGAAACCACCACGTTGTTGCGGCGACGGTCCAGCTTGATGATCTTGAACTCGAGATCCTTGCCTTCCAGGTAGCTGGGATCGCGCACCGGGCGCACATCCACCAGCGAACCGGGCAGGAAGGCCCGCACGTCGTTGATATCGACCGTGAAACCACCCTTGACCTTGCCGGAGAACTTGCCGGTAACGACCACTTCGTCCTCGAACGCCTTTTCCAGCTCGTCCCAGACCATGGAGCGCTTGGCCTTCTCACGCGACAGGCGGGTTTCGCCGAAACCGTCCTCGATGGCTTCCAGGGCAACCTTGATCTCGTCGCCTACCTCGATTTCCAGCTCGCCATTGTCGCTCCTGAACTGGTCGATGGGCACGATGCCCTCGCTCTTCAGTCCGGCATTGATGACAACGACGTCGGGACGAATTTCCTCGATGATTCCAGAAACGATGGCACCCGGCTTCAGGTTGGTCAGGATCTGGCTTTCTTCAAACAGCTCGGCAAAACTTTCAGTCATGTGGATTCCAGGATGGGAAAGGACCGCCCGCGAATTGGAGTGACGCTGCGATCCACCGGTCGGGACACCTTGCCCTCATGGGTTGCGGTGTCGTGAAAATAATGTGTCCAGAAGACACGGCTCAATTGTTCTGGTGCGTCCATACACCATGTCGAACGCCGAAAACGGCATTCGCCACGCCTCTCCGAAGCGCGTTTGTACTGTTCTGTCAGGCCTTCGGCGGTTCGATCAGGGCAAGCACCTGGTCCACCACGGCCTCGATAGGCATGCCCGTGGTATCAATCACCACGGCATCCTCGGCCGGGCGCAACGGCGCCACCTTGCGCTGGGCATCACGAGCGTCGCGCGCCTCGATCTCCCGCAGAAGGGATGCAAGTGTAACCGCAAGACCCTTGTCCTTCAACTGTTTATAGCGTCTTTTGGCGCGCTCGCTGGCGCTGGCGGTCAAAAACACCTTGTGACCGGCATCCGGGAAGATCACCGTGCCCATGTCGCGCCCGTCGGCCACCAGCCCCGGCCTGTGCCGGAAGCCGCGCTGCTTGTCCAGCAGGGCCTCGCGCACTGCCGGGAATACGGCTACCGCCGAGGCCGCCGCGCCGCAGGTTTCGGTGCGCAGCTCGTCGGTGGCGTCATGGCCGTTGACGAACACCCGCGTATCACCGCCATCGTCGGCCGCCTGGAAGCGGATACGCGTGCTCTGCGCGCAACGCGCCACGGCATCGCCATCACCCAGGTCCACGCCAGCCATGCTGGCCGAGTAGCCGACAGCGCGATACAGCGCGCCCGAATCGAGCATCCGCCAGCCCAGCCTGTCCGCCACCAGGCGGCTGATGGTGCCCTTGCCAGAGCCGGAAGGGCCGTCGATGGTCAGGACAGGTGCGGGGGTCTTGGCGCTGGACATCCGGCCATTGTAGCGCGGAGCGCCCGCACGCGGGAACCGGATGGCGGCGGCCGGGCCCGGGCCCAGTGGCCCAACAGGCGGTTTCCGGGATCCTCAGTTCACCGCCTGCCTACGCGAGTCACTGGCGCAGCGGCATCCACTCGCTCCAGTGCTGCCGATAGTGCTTCAGCTCGGCAATCGAATCGTGCACATCACTCAGGGCCGTGTGCGCCGACTCCTTGTTGAACCCTGCGGCCACGTCCGGAGCCCAGCGCCTGGCCAGCTCCTTGAGGGTCGACACATCCAGGTTGCGATAGTGAAAGAAGGCTTCCAGATCACGCATCTGCCGATACAGGAATCGCCGGTCCTGGCAGATCGAGTTGCCGCACATGGGCGACTTGCCCGCAGGCACCCACTGGCTGAGAAACTCCATCGTCGCGCGCTTCGGCCGTGGCGTGGTCATCACTCGAGTCCAGCACCTGCTGCCAGAGGCCCGAGCGGCCGTGGTGGGAACGGTTCCAGTCATCCATCGCCTCCAGCCGCTCGACCGGATGATGGATTGCGAACACCGGCCCCTCGGCCAGCACGTCGAGCTGGCTGTTGGTCACCACGGTGGCAATTTCGAGAATTGAATCCCGATCAGGGTCGCAGCCCGGTCATCTCCAGATCAATCCAGATCAGGTTGTTCTCATCGATGCTGCTCATGCTGAATCCTTCAATCGGCAAGACCGCAGTTTATCAGGCACGATGCGAAATGCAAAGTCTTTTTGTCCGCGAAGGACGCGAATAACGCAAAGAGGTGCCATGGAAAAAAGTAGAAAATGCTTTCTTCGTGCTGTCGCCGCCCTCATTCGCGGACCCATCGCAGTTTGTTCCATCGGGCACCAGGCCCGCCATGCCCGGCAAACATGCGAAGATAAGGCCATGAGCGCGGATTCCTTTTTCTGGCACGATTACGAGACCAGCGGCACCGATCCGTTTCGTGACCGCATCTGGCAGTTTGCCGGCATTCGCACCGACATGAACCTCGACCCGGTCGGCGACAGCGTCTCGATCATGTGCAAGCCCAGCCACGACAACCTGCCGCACCCCGAAGCCTGCCTGGTCACCGGCATCACGCCGCAACAGGCCGAACGCGAAGGCATGAGCGAGGCCGAGTTCGCCGCCGCCGTGCACGAGCAGCTCGGACAGCCGGGCACCTGCGGCGTCGGCTACAACTCGCTGCGTTTCGACGACAACTTCACCCGCAACCTGCTGTATCGCAACTTCTACGACCCCTATGCGCGCGAATGGCAGGACGGCAACTCGCGCTGGGACATCATCGACCTGGCGCGCATGTGCCACGCGCTGCGCCCCGCCGGCATCGAGTGGCCGCTGCGCGACGATGGCGCACCCAGCTTCAGGCTGGAAGACCTGGCCGCCGCCAACAAGCTGGACCAGCGCCGGGCGCACGATGCCCTGTCCGATGTCGAAACCACCATCGACCTGGCCCGGCTGCTGAAACACGCCAGCCACAGCTGTGGGACTGGTACCTGAGCTGCGCAACAAGCGCACCGCCGCCGACCTGCTGGATATTCCCGGTCGCACACCGGTGCTGCATGTGTCCGCCAGATACCCGGCCAGCCGCGGCTGCATCACCCTGATTGCGCCGCTGGCGCAGCACCCCGGGCGCAGCGGCGAAATCATCGTCTACGACCTGTCGGTCGACCCCACCGACTGCTGACGCTGGATGCCGATGCCATTGCCGATCGCGTGTTCACCGCGCGCGATGATCTGCCCGAGGGCATTGATCGCATCGCCCTGCGCACCGTACGCATCAATCGCTCGCCGGCACTGGCGCCGATGAGCGTGCTCAAGGGCGTCGACACCGGACCGCATCGGTCTGGATGTCGACACCTGCCTGCGCCACGCAGCGCGCCTGCGCGCCATACCCGACCTGGCCGGCAAGGTGCGACAGGTGTTCGCCGCACAGCCCGGCATGGGCCGGCCGGGGACCCGGAACTGGCCCTCTATGACGGATTCCTGCCCAATGCCGACAAACCGCTGCTGGAGCAGGTGCGCGGCACACCACCCGAGGAACTTGCCGAAGCGGCCATTGCATTCCGCGACCCGCGCTATGCCACGCTGCTGTTCCGCTACCGGGCCCGCAACTGGCCACACACGCTGGACGCCCGGAAGTGCGCGACTGGCACGACTTTGCGCGCCAGCGCCTGAGTACCCGCAGCGAAGCCACCAGCCTGAGCCTGACCGACTATTTCGCCACGCTGACAGCACTGCGCCGAGACGCGGCCTGCATCCGACCCGCCCTGCTCGACCAGCTCCAGGCCTGGGGCATGGCGCTGGCGGACGAGTTCGGCATCGACCCTGAACACGGATTGACGCGGCATGAGCAGAGCCTATTTCGACAAGCCACCATGCGCTTCCTGCGCGGCCTTGACCGGCACAACAACCGCGACTGGTTCCACGAGCACAAGGATGAGTTCGAGGCGCACGTGCGCGAGCCGTTTCTCGCCCTGATCGGCGACCTGGCCGAGCCGCTGGCAGAAATCAGCAGCCACTACCGCGCAGACACGCGCAAGGTCGGCGGCTCGCTGTTCCGCATCCACCGCGACGTGCGCTTTTCCAACAACAAGCTGCCCTACAAACCCTGGGCCGGCGCGCGGCTGTTCCATGAACGCCGCCGCGAAGTGGCCGCACCTTCGTTCTACATCCACATCCAGCCGGGCAACTGCTTTGTCGGCGGCGGCCTCTGGCATCCGGAAAACCATACCTTGCGCAGGATCCGCGACTTCATGGTGGACAACCCCGCCGCATGGAAGAAGGCGACCGGCAGCGCTGCGTTCCGCCGCCACTGTCGCTGCGCGGCGAAAGCCTGAAACGCCCACCGCGCGGCTTCGATCCCGAGCACGAGCTGATCGATGACCTCAAGCGCAAGAGCCTGGCGGCCACCGAGGCCATCAGCGACGAACTTGCCTGCTCCGATCGACTCGCCCCTCATCGTCACCACCATGAAGCGTCTGGCACCCATGCTCGATTACCTGTGCGCGGCACAGGACCTGGAGTTCTGAGCTACATCCGAGAATCCTGTCTTGTCATGGATTGATGCCTCACCATGACCTCGGTTGGCACTGCAGGCGCCCTCGATCGCAAGCTGCGCCGGCACGCCGAGAACAAACGCTCGAGGACATCCCGTGAGCAATTCGTATTTCGACACACCACATGATCGCCGCCACAGCAACAGCGTGAAATGGGATCGCTATGGCGATCGCGATGTGCTGCCCATGTGGGTGGCGGACATGGATTTTCAGGCCCCGCCGCCGGTCACCCGGGCCCTGCAGCAGCGTGTCAGCCACGGCATTTTCGGATACAGCCACGCCAGTCCCGGGCTTGTCGAGGCGCTGTGCAACTGGACCAGGCAACACTACAACTGGCGTCTGGAGCCGGACTGGCTGATGTGGATCCCGGGCGCGGTGCCGGCACTCAATGCTGCCTGCCGCCTGATCGAGCCAGGCCAGTCCGTAGTGACCACCACGCCGATCTACCCGCCCTTTCTGACCGCGCCAGGCCACATGCAGCGGGGCTTGCTGTCAGGTACCCATGGACCCGGATGACGGGGGCATGGCACGCATGAACCTGGACTGCCTGACGCGAGCCTTCCAGGACCAGGGCCGCCTGCTGTTCCTGTGCAACCCTCACAACCCGCTTGGCCGGGTGTTCGGCCGCGACGAGCTGGAGTCCGTTGCCGAGTGTGTGCTGGCCCACGACACGCTGGTCATCTCCGATGAACTGCATGCCGACCTGATTCTGCAGCCGGGGTTGCAACACCAGCCCTTCGCGGCCCTGTCCCCCGAGCTGGCCGCGCGCACCATCACCCTGCTGGCGCCCAGCAAGACCTTCAACATTGCCGGTCTGGGGCTGAGCTGCGCGGTCATTCCCGACCCCGACCTGCGCGCCCGCTTTGCCACTGCCATTGACGGCATCCTGCCCTACGTCAATGCGCTGGGTTATGTGGCGGCTGAAGCCGCCTGGCGCGATGGCGGCGACTGGCATCGCGAGCTGATCGACTACCTGCGCGGAAATCGGGACCTGATCACCGAAACGCTGGCCGGTTTGCCGCGAGTCAAGGCGCAAGCGCCCGAAGCGACCTATTTGTACTGGATGGACCTGCGCGAATGCGGCATCGATGATCCCGTGACGCATCTGGAACAGCACGGCCTGGGCCTGTCCGACGGCACCGACTTCGGCGCCCCCGGCTTCGCCCGCCTCAACTTCGCATGCCCGCGCGTCACGCTTGAAGCCGGCCTCGCCCGCCTCACTGAGGCACTGCGCTGAATTGACCTGCGATAGCATGATGGCCCTGCGGCGCATGCGCTTCCACAGGGGCTGTGTTTCTTCCCGCCTCGTTTGCAGAACAACCCGTCATTCTGCACGGAATGAGCGTAGCGAATGGCGTCGCAGAATCCATGCTTCAGGTGGCGAGTGGCTCGATAGCCCTTGCGACATGGATTCTGCGACTCCGCCTGCGGCTGCGCGCAGAATGACGGGGATTTTTCGGCGTTCCGGCGGCGATTGCTTTCCCGGCATGACGCCGCACCCCATCCGTGGCGGCGCCGCAGATGCCCTTGAATCAGGGTTTCTGCTTCGTCTCATCGCGTTCGCAAGAAAGCCCGTCATTCTGCGCGGAATGAGCGCAGCGAATGGCGTCGCAGAATCCATGCTTCAGGCGGCGAGCGGCTCGACGGTCGTTGTGTCATGGCCATGCTGCGCATGGCCCCCCCCAGAACTTTGCTGCGCAAAGTTCCGGGCCCCGACATGCGCTACCACACCCCCATTCGCGGCCTTGCCGCGAATCGCCCCCTGACTCAGGGGGCTGCTCTCCGTCAGTAACCGGCGGCGAGGCCGGCGGTGCGGCGGCGGTCGTTGTGTGCTGGCCATGCTCCGCATGGCCGCACCCCATCCGTTGCGGCGCCGCAGATCGCCCTTGAATCAGGGTTTCTGCTTCGTCTCGTCGCGTTCGCAAGACAGCCCGTCATTCTGCGCGGAATGAGCGCAGCGAATGGCGTCGCAGAATCCATGCTTCAGGTGGCGAGTGGCTCGATGGCCGTTGCGACATGGATTCTGCGACTCCGCCTGCGGCTGCGCGCAGAATGACCGGGGCTTTTCAGTAGCCGGCGGAGCGGCGGCGGTCGTTGTGTGATGGCCATGCTGCGCATGGCCCTCCCAAAACTTTGCTGCGCAAAGTTCCGGGCCCCGACATGCGCTACCACACCCCCATTCGCGGCCTTGCCGCGAATCGCCCCCTGACTCAGGGGGCTGCTCTCCGTCAGTAACCGGCGGCGAGGCCGGCGGAGCGGCGGCGGTCGTTGGCACCTTCGAGCATGTTTGTGTCGGGGTTGCGGCGGATGGCTTCGGCGGCGCCCCAGGAGTTCACTTCGCGGAACTTGTAGCCCATGGCTGCGAGTGCCTTGCGGGTGTCGGGGCTGAGGTAGCCTTTTTCGACCATGACCAGGTCTGGCAGCCACTGGTGGTGCATGCGCGGGGCGTTGACGGATTGCTGCATGTTCATGCCGAAGTCGACCACGTTCAGGATAGTCTGCAGCACCGTGGTGATGATGGTCGAGCCGCCCGGGCTGCCGGTGACCATGGCCAGCTTGCCGTCCTTGAGCACCATGGTCGGCGTCATCGAGCTCAGCGGACGCTTGCCGGCATCAACCTGATTGATTGCACCCTGCACCAGGCCAAAGCCATTGGGCACCCCCGGCTTGGCGGTGAAGTCGTCCATTTCGTTGTTGAGAAAGAAACCGGTATCACCGGCGATGGCGCCGACCCCGAACAGATAGTTGATGGTGTAGGTCACCGCCACGGCATTGCCATCGGCATCCACTACCGAGTAGTGCGTCGTGTGTCGGCCCTCCGGCTCACCCAGACTGCCCTTGACCTCGGACGATGGCGTCGCCTTGTCGGCGCGGATTTGCTCGCGAATGCCGGCCGCATGCGCGGGTGACAGCAGCCTGGCGATCGGATTGTTGACAAAGGCCGGGTCACCCAGATAGGTGTTGCGATCGGCAAAGGCATGACGCTCGGCCTCGACCATGTAGTGGGTCGTCTTTGCCGAAGCGAACCCCCATTTGCCGAGGGGATACGGCTTGAGAATCTGCAGAATCTCGCACACCGTGGTGCCGCCGGAGCTGGGCGGCGGCGAGGACACGATCTCATAGCCGTGATATTGGCAACGGATCGGCGTATCCCAGTTGACGCTGTAGCGGGCAAAATCCTTCATGCTCAACAGACCGCCGTTCTTTTTGCTGGCATCCACCACCGCCTGCGCCACCGGGCCCTTGTAGAACCCGTCATTGCCATGCGCGGCAATCCTTTTCAGTGTGCTGGCGAGTCGCGGCTGCAACAGCCGCTCACCCGCTTTCCACGGCTTGCCGTTGTTGAGGAAGATTGCTGCGGCGTTGGGATGGCTTGCAAACTTTTTCGTGCTGGTGCCGAGAATCTTGACATCGCCCGGCTCCAGCACATAGCCATCTTCGGCCAGACGAATGGCCGGGGCCATGACCTGCTTCAGGGACATGGTGCCGTATCTGGCCAGCGCCTCGTTGAGACCCATCACCGTGCCCGGGACTCCCACCGAAAGAAACGTATGCGTGCTGCGACGCTTGATGACGTTGCCATCGGCATCCTGGAACATGGTCGGTGTGGCCTTGAGGGGCGCCTTCTCGCGGAAATCCAGAAAAAGGTTCTTGCCACTGGCCAGGTGGATCACCATGAATCCGCCCCCGCCGATATTGCCGCAACACGGATGCACCACGGCAAGGGCGTAGCCCAGTGCCACAGCCGCATCGACGGCATTGCCCCCGTGCTTGAGAACGTCCAGCCCGACCCGGGTGGCCAGATGCTGGGAGCTGACTACCATGGCGTGGGGCGCCTCGACCGGCCGCGCGTCCTGAAGGTCCCTGATCGTGGCGCTGGCGCCCGTGACATCCAGTGCCTGACTGGAGATCTCCTGCGCCGCCACCTTGCCTGTGGCGGTAGCCGCCTGATCCTGCCGCGTGGCACAGGAAGTCAGACCCGCAAGTACCAGCAGCAGGCCGGTGAATGGCAATGTGAACTTGTGCATGGCGCCTCCCTCTGGAGCGGTCCGTGCCTGCCTGGCAAGCCAATGCCGCGGCATCGCGCAGACGATGCCGCAGCGTGCCTGTATGGAGGCGATGTGATGGGTCGATACTGTGCCGCCCGGACCCGTCGCGGTCAAGTCGTCACACCAGCGGGGATAATTTCTCAGCTCTCGTTTACGCCCTTTTCGATGCGTTCGCCAATGGACTGGTCGATGTTTCGCCAATACTGGAATGCCCGCTCGAGTACCGGGCTGGATACACCTGCCTTGAGGTGACCGACCACATTGCTCACCAACCTGTCACGGGCGGCGTCATCCATGACCTCGCGCACCAGGGTGCCCGCCTGGCCCCAGTCATCGTCATCCTTGCGCAAGGTGTAGGCCTTGCGCACCATGTCGCCATCGGCGTGCCAGAGCCCGGCGTCATCGGTGCGCGCCGGGTCGGCCGCGGGGCCGCCCTTGGAGTTGGGTGCGTAAACCGGGTCGGAGACATTGACCGTGCGTCCGACACCGTCCTTGCTGTAGCTGTGCACCGGACACTTCGGTTGATTGACCGGTATCTGCTTGTAGTTGACGCCAAGCCGTGCGCGGTGCGCATCGGCGTAGGCAAATCCGCGACCCAGCAGCATCTTGTCCGGTGAAAGCCCGATACCCGGCACCAGGTTGTTGGGCTCGAACGCGGCCTGTTCCAGCTCCGTGTGGTAATCGGTGGGGTTGCGATCAAGCGTCATCGTGCCAACCTTGATCAGTGGATAGTCGGCATGCGGCCACACCTTGGTCAGGTCGAACGGATTGAGACGATAGTCCCGCGCTTCCTCGAACGGCATGACCTGCACGTAAAGCGTCCAGCTCGGATGGTCACCGCGCTTGATCGATTCAAACAGGTCGCGACGATGGTAGTCGGCATCGGTGCCGGCCAGCCGATCAGCTTCTTCCTGTGTCAGGCACTCGATGCCCTGATCTGTCTTGAAGTGGTATTTGACCCAGAACTTCTCGCCCCTGGCATTGACCCACATGTAGGTATGGCTGCCGTAGCCGTTCATGTGGCGCCAGGTTCTGGGTATGCCGCGGTCGCCCATCAGCCAGGCGACCTGGTGCGCCGACTCGGGCGACAGCGTCCAGAAGTCCCACTGCATGTCGTGATCGCGCAAGCCGTTGTCGGCGCGGCGCTTCTGCGAACGGATGAAGTGCTGAAACTTCATCGGATCGCGCAGGAAGAATACCGGCGTGTCGTTGCCAACAAGATCGTAGTTGCCTTCACTGGTGTAGAACTTGAGCGAGAAGCCGCGCGGGTCGCGCCAGGTATCGGGGCTGCCGCGTTCGCCGGCGACTGTGGAAAAGCGCGCCAGCATCTCGGTGTTCACACCGGGCTGGAACAACGCGGCCCTGGTGTAGGCGCTCACGTCCTCGCTGGTCTTGAAGTGACCGAATGCGCCGCCACCCTTGGCGTGCGGCTGACGCTCCGGGATACGCTCCCGGTTGAAGTTGGCCATCTGCTCGATCAGGTAGTGGTCGTGCAGGACGATCGGACCATCCGCACCAATGCTGAGGGAATGCTCATCACTGGAAACTGGCGCACCACCGTCGGTGGTGGTGAATGCGGGCTTGTCCCTTGAACTCGTGCTCATGGCAGACTCCTGTTGTGGTTTGGCCGATCCGGCGTGATGCCGAATGAACTGCGAGTATGGACTTCGGCTGTGCACAAGAAAAATTGCTTTTTTGTATTCCCGCGATAGCCCCACGCTATGAACACTGCCGATCTGGCAGGAGCACGCCGTTATCCCTTCCGCCACCCGAATGCCCAGGCCGTCCGCAGGCAGAATGAAACATACGTTTGATTTATCGCCGAAGCCTTGCTAGCTTGATGACGTTGTCAGAGCGACCGGGGGGTACGCATTGGCAACGGGGAGCGCCGCACGGCGGCACTCGATACGCGATCCGGCGGCTGTTGGCCGTGCGCACGGATGCCGGCTTTCCGGCCCGCAGCACCGGCTCGTACAACATCGTCATCAACGACGATGAAACCCTGGGGAGGGAAACATGAAACGATTGCTCGTATGTCTTGCGCTGGTCGTGTGCGGGATCGGTTCCGCCTGCGCCACCACCGGCGTCGCGTTTGTTCACGGCACCGGACACCAGACCGATGCCTACCACGATTATTGGCAGTCCTCGATGATCGAGTCGGTTCGCGGGGGCCTGTCTGACCCGTCCAACCTGCTCGTGGTCAACTGCGATTTTGAGCAGTACATGTGGGACAGCCGCGCTTCGGGCTGCCTCGCGACGCAGCTCTACAACTTCATCACCTCGCACAACATTGATGACCTGGTGGTCATCACCCACTCCAATGGCGGCAACGTCATGCGCTGGATCATGTCCAATCCGACCCTGGACAGCCGCTTCCCGGTGATCATCTCCAAAATTCGCTGGGTCAACGCGATTGCGGCCTCCAGCGCCGGCACGCCTCTGGCCGATGCGGTAACGGCCGGCAATGTCTTCGAAACCTCGCTGGGCTGGCTGCTCGGATACAAGAGCAACGCCGTGCGCCAGCAGCAAGTGAGCTGGATGGCGTACTACAACCAGAACTATCTGCTCGGCACATCCGGGCGCCCGGCCCTGCCCAAGGGCTTCTGGGACATTGTCGGCACCGATGTGCAGACGGCGGTCTGGGACCCCGACAGCTACTGCGGTGGCTACACGCTCAATGTGGGCCTGGAAATCACCCAGGCCTGGCTGAACAGTTGTTCGGATGGCTTCATCGAATGCTCCAGCGCCTCGGCGGCCGGCCATGTCTGGTTCTACGACACGCAACGTACCCGCGGTAGTGAGCCACTCAGCCACAACCAGAGTCGCCGAGCCTGCTTCGGCTTGAACACCATCTTGCGCGACGACCTGTGAGGAGAATCGACATGACAACGTTCACAGACAAGACCATCGCCTTCCTGGCTGCAGGCCTGCTTGTTCCGGCCATGGCCCTGGCGGCCTCTGCATCTTTGCCACAGGGCACAATGCCCCTGCTCAAGGCCAGCGTCGGTGACCAGGTACCCGAGCGTCTCATCAGCGGCGAGCCGGCAACGGTCGACATTGATCACGCGCCGGTACACGTGTCCTGGACACTGCCTGCCGGACAGACGCTCAAGTCCGGCCCGCAACCGTTCAAGCGCGTCAGCCGCGACTTCATTGTCGACGCCAGTGGCGCCGAACTCGAGCGCGGTGTGGCCGTGCCCCTGAGCGGGTCCGGCGCCATGCTGCGCATCAGCCCCCGCGACCAGGGCAGTGCCCCGTTGAGTGCGGCGCAGGTGCATGTGACCTACCGTGGCCTTCGCAAGAACGTGGCCAGCATCAGCAGCACGGTGGCGTCCGGCCAGCTGATGGCGCGCGCCGGCATGCCCATGCAGGCAGGCAGCGTTGCCTTGCGCCTCGACAGCAGCATTGCCGCCGGCACCATCCATGTGGATGCCGCTGGTGCGCGCGGCCATTACGTGGTGCAGGTCAGGGAGCCGCAAAGCCCCTTTGCACTGACGCTGGCGGCCAACCACGACACCCGACTGGCCGGCCAGCCGATCGAGGTGCGTGCGCAACTTGAAAAGCCGGCAAGGAGCAATGCAAGCATGGACGCGATCAGCGGCGTGCTGGAAGCACCGGATGGCTGGAGCACCGACATCACGTTCTCGCCACAGCCTGATCACGGCTACCTGGCCTCCTTCACTCCGCCGGCCGGACATGCCGGCCAGCGCGGGCTGTGGCAGGTGCACGTGTTTGCCAGCGGCCACGACGGCCAGCGCGAACTGCTGCGCGACGCCAGCAATGCTTTCGCGGCAGTACGACCGACGGCGCGCCTTACCGGTCTGATGAGCCGCCAGCCGAACCGCCCCGGGCAGGACCTTGCCTTTGATTTCGGTATTGAAACGGCTGCGCCCAGCCGCTACGCCGTCAGCGCCGTGCTCTACGGCCACGACCGCAGCGGTGCGCTGAAGCCGGCGGTCTACGCGCAGTCGGCCGATTGGCTGGCACCTGGCAAGGGGCAATATATCCGCCTGCGCTTCGATACCGCCGACGTCGCCGCCAGTGGTCTGTCCGCACCATTCGAACTGCGCGACCTGCGTCTCGATGATCAGGTTCAGCTCGGCCTGCTGGAGCGCCGCCAGATCGCTGCGCGTGGAATTGCTGCATACGATTGAGGTAGCTGCCCCTGGTTGGTCAGGATGGAAGGCGCCGGGCTCCGGTGCCTTCTTTTCAAGCGGACAGCCGAGCCGGGCGGCGATGCAGGGCCTGCTGCCTGTGCACGCCGGGCATGGATCCTGCGACTGCGGTCACGGTGTTCCCTCCGCGCAGGATGACGGTGCGTGCTGGCCGCAGCGCACCTGTGCACCCCGTCATTCTGCGCGCAAGGAGCACAGCGACTGGAGTCGCAGAATCCATTCATCAAGCGCACGCAGCTTGAGTGCAAGGGGAACGGCTCAGGCGTGGAGAAAAGGAAACGCCATGACCTCAGCGATATCATCCGCATCCGTCATGGCCATCAACAGGCGCTCGACCCCCAGCGCCACACCGGCGCAGTCGGGCAGCTCATCGAGAACCGCCAGCAGCTTGTCGTCGATCGGCATGCGCGGCTGACCACGCGCCTCGCGGCGCGCATTTTCCTGTTCGAAGCGGGCGCGCTGTTCGTCGGCGTCGGCCAGTTCGTGATAGCCGTTGGCCAGCTCGCGACTGCCCAGAAAAAGCTCGAAGCGCTCGGCAACCGGCACCGGTCCGGGACGCAGCCGCGCCAGCATGCACTGCGAGGCCGGATAGTCGTATACGGCGGTGATGCAGCTGGCGGGCATGGCCGGTTGCAGGCAGTGGGTCATCAGCAGGTCCAGCCAGTCATCGCGCTCGAGCCCCGCCGGATCAATGCCGTAGTCGGCCAATGGCGCACGCAAGCGTTCCGCGTCGGCCTGCATGGGATCAAGGTCGAGCGCTTCGCGATACAAGTCACGGTAGCTGACAACGCGCACCTTGGCCGGCCTGTCGACCAGAGCCATCGCCGCGCGCACCAGTTCGATGGACTCCAGCATCAGGCGGCGATGATCGAAACCGACGCGGTACCACTCCAGCATGTCGAACTCGGGGTTGTGCCGTCGCCCGGCCTCGCCATCGCGGAACACACGCCCCAACTCGTAGCAGTCGCCGAATCCCGCGGCCAGCAGGCGCTTGAGCGGATACTCGGGCGAGGTACGCAGATAGCGCCGCCCCGGGCCCGCCCGCCCCGGGCCGTGAAAGTCGGTGACGAAGCTTTCGATATTGGGTTCGGTATTGCCCGCCGCAGACAGGATGGGGGTGTGCACTTCGACAACGTTCCGCTCGGCAAGAAAGTCGCGAACCAGGCGATACAGTTCCGCGCGTCGATGCAGGACCTCGAAATCTTCCGAATTGGCCATGGCTTGGATTTGCTCCGTTGTCCGGGTCAGATCGGGTTCTTGATCACCTGTTTGCCGAGCACACGTCCGCTTCGCATGACGTTTGCAACCTCGTCATCCCGGCGCAGGCCGGGACCCAGTCTGGTGTGGTGCGCAGCACACAAAAACAGGGTCTGCGTGCTACGCATGATCTTTATACTGGATGACCAGCCGTTCGGCTGTTGTAAAGCGCTTCCGGCCTGCGGCGCCTCGCGCTTCGCGCAAGAAGTGGCGTTCAATCCCCAAGCTTCGTCATCCTGGGGCCGAGCGAAGCGAGTAACCCGGGATCCATTTTCCGGAACGCTCAACCTGCCGCAGTGGGTCAATCGATGGCATTCAAAATGGATCCCGGGTTCCGCCTGCGGCGGCCCCAGGATGACGGCAGTGTGCGGCCACGGTCCCGATTCATGCAACACTCACCGAAGCCCATCATCATCAGGACACGCCAGCAGCAACATGGCCCTTACGCAAACGGGTCGCGCAGCACGATGTTGGCATCACGGTCGGGGCCGGTGGAAACCATGGCCAGCGGACAACCGGCCAACTCTTCCAGCGCGCGCAGGTAGGCGCGCGCGGCGGGCGGCAGCTTGTCCCACTCGGTGACGCCGTGGGTCGATTCCTGCCAGCCCGGAAACTCCAGGTATACCGGGGTGCATTCATCCCAGCCTGCCGCATCCAGCGGTGCGTATTCGGTGCGCTTGCCACGGTACTCGTAGGCGATGCAGACCTTCAGTGATTCCATGCCGTCGAGCACGTCCAGCTTGGTGATGCACAGGCCGCTGATGCCATTGATGTCCGTGGCGCGCTTGAGGGCGACGATGTCCATCCACCCGCAGCGCCGTGGCCGCCCGGTGCTGGCGCCATATTCCTGACCGCGATCACGGATACCCTGCCCCACCTCGTTGTCCAGTTCGGTCGGAAAGGGTCCGCCGCCGACGCGTGTCACGTAGGCCTTGGCAATGCCCAGCACGTAGTCGATGTAGTCGGCGCCCACGCCGGCGCCGGTAAGCGCCGCACCGATGGTGGTATTGCTGGATGTGACATAGGGATAGGTGCCATGGTCGATATCCAGCAGCATGCCCTGTGCACCCTCGAACAGCACTTTCTGTCCGCGCTTGCGCAGATCACGGAGAATCCCCGCAACATCGGACTTCATCGGCTCGACATAGTCGCCAAAGGCCAGCGCCTCGTCCAGGGTCTGCTGATAGTCGACAGCTTCAGCGCCGAGGTACTTGGTCAGCACGAAGTTGTGGTAATCGAGCACCTGACGCAGCTTTTCAGCCAGTTCATCGGCATTGCTCAGGTCGGCCACCCGCACACCGCGGCGCGCCACCTTGTCCTCGTAGGCCGGGCCGATACCGCGCCCGGTGGTGCCTATGGCCTTGCCACCGGCGGCTTTTTCCCGGGCCTGATCCAGTGCGATGTGATACGGCATGATCAGCGGCGTGGCCGGGCTGATCTTCAGGCGCGAACGCACCTCGACACCATTGCCCTCAAGCTCGTCGATCTCCTTGCGCAAGGCCGCAGGGGACAGCACCACACCGTTGCCGATCAGGCACAGGGCGCCTTCGCGCAGGATCCCCGAGGGGATCAGGTGCAGGACCGTCTTCTTGCCGCCAATGACCAGGGTGTGGCCGGCATTGTGGCCGCCCTGGAAACGCACGACTGCACCGATGTCCTCGGTCAGCAGATCGACGATCTTGCCCTTGCCTTCATCGCCCCACTGCGCACCAAGTATTACGACTGATTTGCCCATCTTGAATAATCCCGATTCGTTTCAGCCCCTTGCCGGTGGGGCGACTTCGTTTGAGGTTGCCATCCGCTTGATCGCAACCGGAACGTGATGGCGTCATGCGTCCGCGTGTCCGGGCGCCGGTCCCACGGTTTCGTCATCCCTGGGCCGCCGCAGGCGGAACCCGGGATCCATTTCAAAATTGGAGCCATTCTCGCATACCGCCTATGGATCCCGGGTTCCTCGCTGCGCTCGGCCCCAGGATGACGGCGTTATGTCATCTCGCTGCCCGAGCCCCGAGTCCCGAGTCCCGAGTCCCGAGTCCCGCAATCAGTAAACCATCCGCAGCACGATCGCGCCCGCGGCCATAGCTACCGCACCGGCGAGCCGCAGGCTGCGCGGGTCAAGTTCACTGGCTTCGCGCATCATTTTCTGCCAGCCGCGCGGCACGACGAAAAGCACCAGTCCCTCGATCACCAGGACCAGGCACAAGGCGGCGTACAGATCGCGCGGCATGTTCAGCGAGTCCCTGCCCGATCAGGGCTGTTTTTCGTCGCGGAAGTAGCGCAGGAACTTCGAATCCGGTTCCAGCACCATGACACTGTGACCGTCCCCGAAGGCCTTGCGATAAGCGGTCAGGCTGCGATAGAAATCGAAGAACCCGCGATCCATGTCATAGGCCTTGGCGTAGATGCCTGCGGCCTTGGCGTCACCGTCACCGCGAATGCCGGCGGCCTCGCCTTGCGCATCAGCGAGCAGTACCTGGCGCTGCCGGTCGGCATCGGAACGGATCTTCTCGCTCTCTTCCTGGCCGGTCGAACGCAACTCGTTGGCCAGATTCTTGCGTTCGGCACGCATGCGGTTGAATACCGATTCGCTGACTTCCTCGGGCAGGTCGATACGCTTGATGCGCACATCGATGACCTTGATGCCCAGGTTCTTTCGGGTGGCCTTGTCGGCTTCCGCGAGAACCGCGCGTGTGATGTCCTTGCGGCCACCGGAAATAAGCTCGTCGAGCGGTCTCTCGTTGAACTCGAAACGCAGGGCATTCTTGATGATCGGCGCCAGACGCTGGTTGGCATTGATTTCCAGCCCGCCCGTTGCGCGGTAGTAATTGCCGGTATTGGCGATCTGCCACTTCACGTAGAAGTCCACATTGACGCTCTTCTTTTCGGAAGTGAAGTAGCGCTCTGGCTGTGCGTCCAGCGACAGGATGCGGTGATCAAATACCTGGGCCTGCTGCATGACGGGAATCTTGAAATGCAGGCCCGGCCCGAGTTCGGAGCTGACGATGCGGCCGAACTGCAGCACCAGTGCGTCCTGGCCCTCACGCACAACGAACATGCTGCTCGAGGCAATCAGCACGATGACGAGAGCAAAAATGGCAGTCAGATATTTCATCATTGGCCTCCGCCGGAAGTACCGGAATCGGGAAGTCCCTCGCTGGCGGCAGACGCGGCTGCCGCGGAGCTGTCAGGCACCTTGCTGATCTTGCCGCTGATGGGCAGGTAGAGGAGATTGCGTCCCTTGCTGCCGTCGATGACCTTGCGGTTGCCGGCCAGCACGCTTTCCATGGTTTCCAGCCACAAGCGGCGGCGCGTCACCTGGGGTGCGGCCTGATACTGGGCCAGAATCTGCTTGAAGCGTTCGGCATTGCCCTTGGCAATGGCAATGCGTTCGGCCTGATAGCCCTTGGCCTGAGCCAGCACGCGGGCCGCTGCACCGCGGGCTTCGGGAACGACCTTGCTGGCGTAGGCCTTGGCCAGGTTCTCGATGCGCTGCTTGTCCTCGCGCGCCTTGTTGACGTCGTCGAATGCGTCCTTGACCTCTTCCGGCGGCGCCACGTTCTGAAAACTGACGTCATTGACCTGCAGGCCGCAGTGGTAGCTGTCGAGGGTATCCTGCAGGAGCGTCTGGGTGTCGATGGCCAGTTGCGAGCCGCTGCCGGACAGGATGGTATTCATGTTGGTCCTGCCGATGACCGAGCGCACCGCCGACTCGGATGCCTTTTGCAGGGTCTCGTCGGGGTCGCGCATGGAGAACAGGAACTTGCGCGCATCATTGACCTGGTACTGCACATTGAAGTCAATGTGCATGATGTTCTCGTCCTTGGTGATCATGCTCACCTTTTCCGAATAGGTACGTACCTGGGTGGTAGCCACCTTGGACACGCTTTCGACCGGACGCGGGAACTTGAGGTGAAACCCGGGTTGCAGCATGCGCGAGTATTCGCCAAAACGCAGCACCACGCCTACCTGGCGGGCATCAATGGCCACCCAGGAATCGATCAGCACCCAGATCACCAGCAGCAGCAGGAGGGCCATGAACGGTCCACCGCTGCCCCCGAAGCGACCGAAACGACTGCGTATGTTCTTCACGACGGCATCGAGGTCGGGCCCTTTGCCGCCACCGTTCCCCCATGGGTTTTGCTGTGGGTCACGCGAACCCTTGCCAGGCTCATTCCAGGCCATATGATTTGCATCTCCAGGATTGATGGGTGCGCCGGACCTGTGCTGCCGGCGTTTGCCAGGGCGAGGTCACAGCCCTATAGGTATCCGAAACCGGTTTTTACCAGAACCGAGAGTGTAGGCGGCTCAGGCCGCATCGGCAAGGATGGCGCGCAGGAACTCCGCTTCCTCGCCCTGCGATTCGGTGGCCAGGGACTGCAGCAAACTGCGCGGGGCGTCGATATCAAGCGACCAGCCCTGCTCGTCGCTGCGCTCGCCGTTGAGGGCACCCGCTGCATGCAGGCGCGAGTACAGCCGACCGAATTGCGGTGGCAATTGCAGGGTAGCGCGCACGCGTCCACCACCGAGACGCTGCGACAAGGCCTCGCGCAGCCCCTGCATGCCCTCGCCGGTAACAGCCGAAAGCCAGACCCGCTGCGGCATGCCGTTGTCATCCAGGTCGGTACGAGGCTCATGACCGCTGAGGTCGATCTTGTTCATGACCACCAGCTGCGGCACTGCGCCGGCGCCGATCTCGTCAAGCACGTCCCGGACCACATCCCGCAGTATCTCGATCTCCGGGTCGGAGGCGTCCATGACATGCAGCAGAAGGTCGGCATCGCGTGCCTCGGCCAGGGTGGCGCGAAAGGCCGCGACCAGATCATGCGGCAGATCGCGCACGAAACCGACCGTGTCGGCCAGGACGGCCGGGCCGCTGGCCAGCCCCTCGAGCTTGCGCACCGTCGGGTCCAGCGTCGCAAACAGCTGGTCGGCAACGTATACGTCACCCTCGGTCAGCGCATTGAACAGGGTCGACTTGCCGGCATTGGTATAGCCGACCATGGCCACGCGCGGCACCGGATTGCGTGCGCGTGCCCGACGCTGCTGCTGATGCTGGGTCTGTACCTTGTCCAGCCGCTTGCGCAACTGCTTGACGCGCAGCGCCAGCAGGCGGCGATCGCTTTCCAGCTGGGTTTCACCGGGTCCGCGCAAGCCGATCGAGCCGCCGCGCTGGCGTTCCAGGTGGGTCCAACCCCGCACCAGGCGGGTGGCCATGTGCTGCAGCTGGGCCAGTTCCACCTCCAGCTTGCCCTCGTGCGAGCGGGCGCGCTGGGAAAAGATGTCCAGGATCAGCCCGCTGCGGTCAATCACCCGCGCCTGGCACAGTTTTTCCAGGTTGCGTTCCTGCACCGGGCTCAGTACATGATCGACCAGCACCACGTCGGCCTTGTGCTCGCGCACGGCCTCGGCCACCTCGTCGGCCTTGCCGGCCCCGATGAAGTAGCGCGGGTTGGGCTGGGTGACGCGCGCGTCCAGCACCGCCAGCACCTCGGCGCCGGCCGATCGCGCCAACTCGGCAAATTCGCCCTGCCGGCGCGCATGGTCGATGCCGTACATGTGCGGGATCACCAGCAGTGCCCGCTCACCACGCTGTTGTCGTTCAAACAGGAGCTAGTCCTCGTCGGACGCCTGCGCAGATGCTTGCTCGGGCGCGTTGCCTGTCTCGTCCTCGGCGTGATCGATGCGCACATTGCGGCTGGGCACGATGGTGGAGATCGCGTGCTTGTAGACCATCTGGCTGACCTGATTGCGCAGCAGTACCACGAACTGGTCAAAGGACTCGATGGTGCCCTGCAACTTGATGCCGTTGACCAGGTACACGGCCACCGACACGCGCTCGCGACGCAGGGCATTCAAAAACGGATCCTGCAGGGATTTTCCCTTGGACATCTTGTAGTTGTTCCTGTTGACGGTTGATGTGCCCGGACAAAAAAGTGTGACGGCGCATGCGACGGCCGCAGCCCGGAAGTTCAGATCCGTATGGTACGCCGTTTGCGGAGCGACGTCACCGTACAATGGCGGCATGCATCGCCCTGACCCCAGACCCGTATCCATTTTTCTCATGGGCCCGACCGCCTCGGGCAAGACGGCGCTGGCCTGCCAGCTGGCAGACCGTTTCGGCCTTAACCTGGTCAGCGTCGACTCGGCCCTGGTCTATCGCGGCATGGATATCGGCACGGCAAAACCCGATGCAGCCACTCTGGCACGCTACCCGCACGCCCTGGTCGACCTGCGCGAGCCGTCGGCAAGCTATTCGGCGGCCGAGTTCGTCGATGATGCCCGGGCCGAAATGAAGCGCATCACCGATGCCGGTGCCGTGCCCCTGCTGGTGGGCGGCACCAGCCTGTACTTTCGCGCGCTGCAATACGGTCTTTCACCCCTGCCTTCCGCCGATCCCGACATTCGCGCCCGGCTTTCCCGGGAAGCCGACGATGCGGGCTGGCCGGCACTGCATGCACGGCTGCAGAAGCTGGACCCCGACAGCGCGGCCCGCATCAAGCCCGGAGACAGCCAGCGCATCCAGCGCGCACTGGAGGTCATCGAACTCAGTGGCCAGCCACTCAGTGACCAGCTATCCGGCCCCCGCCCCCGCTTCGACGTATCGCGTGCTGAAGCTGGCCCTGGTACCCGAGCGCGCATTGCTGCACCAGCGCATCGCCGAACGCTTTGACCTCATGCTCGAGGCCGGATTCCTGGACGAGGTACGCGCACTGCGCCAACGCGGCGACCTGAACCCCGACATGCCCGCCATGCGCGCCGTCGGCTACCGCCAGGCCTGGCAACATCTCGACGGCGACACCAATGCCGAACAGTTCCGCGACGCCGCACTCGCCGCCACCCGGCAACTGGCCAAACGCCAGACCACCTGGCTGCGCTCCACCCTAGACGCCCGCTGGCTGCAAACCGGATCAGCCACCGAAATAGCAACCCGGGCCGTCGCCGACTTTCTGGCGACGCGGCCGGCAGCCGAATGACGCCCTACGGCGCGCTTGCTCCGCTCTGGCCGCAATCGCTGGCGACGCAGCTGCGCCCAGGATTCCTCGCGAGACTTTTTAATCTAGGGGCTTTCATGCCCTGCGGGCGCGAGTCATTGCTCTTCCTTGCTCGAGAGAAACGGAACCACAAACGGTTCTGAAACGGGTTTGAACAGCGCAGCTTGCCCGAAGAGCGAAAGGCAGGATGCCCGGAGCAAAGGAGAAGCGCACCTCTTTCTTTCGCGCTTTGCCGACGCGCCTTCGGGCAAGCATTCCCGTCCTCGCTTTGCTCGCCTGCAATGCAGCCGCATGTCTTCGCCGCTCCACAGGGGCCCCGGAAGGGCCGCGGACATCGTGTCCTCAGGTGTTGCGTGCCCTCAAGCGCATGCTCTTCTGGCGCGCAGGACGCGCGCTGGCTTTCGGGGCCCCTGTGCAGCGGTGGGTGGTGGATGACAAGGCCCGCAGGGGCGAGTGCAAGGACGCACTCGCCTTTTCGCCAGCACAGGATGTGCTGTCGAAAAGCCCAGCCACCGCACACGAACCCTGCGGACAGGATGTCCGCAGGGCGCGGAAAAGGGGTGGCCTCTCTTTTGGTTCGTTTTCTCTGGCCAGGCAGAGAAATGAACTCGCGCCCTGCGGGCGTGCAAGCTTCTATACAAAAAAGTGTTTCAGGCGGGAGAAGCAAAGCGAATCCCGCCAGTGCGGCCATGGACCCCGCCGGCCCCATTGCAAGGCTCTGGGAGCAATAGCCCCACACCCACCGAGGCTCCGATCAGCCTGGCGCGAGCTACGGTCCCGGCGTTATGACGCGCAGTCATCCTCCTCCATCCCATGCGGCAGGATCAGCATGGCATCGCCGTAGGAGAAGAAGCGGTAGCGCGCCTGCACGGCATGGCGGTAGGCGGCCAGCATCAGGTCGCGGCCGGCGATGGCCGAGACCAGCATCAGCAGGGTTGACTCGGGCAGGTGGAAGTTGGTGATCAGGGCATCGATGCTTTTCACCGGAATGCCCGGGTAGATGAAGATGTCGGTTTCGCCGGTATAGGGTTGCAGCGTGCCGCTACGGCTGGCGCTCTCCAGTGCGCGCACCACGGTGGTGCCGACGGCGATCACGCGACCGCCGTTCTTGCGTGTGGCGGCAATCTTGTCGACCAGTTCGGCATCGACCTGCAGCCACTCGCTGTGCATGTGGTGATCTTCGATGCGCTCGCTGCGCATGGGCTGGAAGGTGCCGGCGCCCACGTGCAGGGTGACATGGCCGGTGTTCACCCCCTGCCCCGCCAGTTTTTCGAGCAGCGCCTGGTCAAAGTGCAATCCGGCCGTCGGTGCGGCCACCGCACCAGGCTCGCGAGCATAGACGGTCTGGTAGCGTTCGGCATCGGCTTCGGTATCGGCGCGTTCGATGTACGGCGGCAGGGGCATGTGGCCAACGCGTGCAAGCAGCGCGGCCACCGGCTCATCGCCGTTTACCCGCAGGCGGAAGAAGGCATCCTCGCGACCGAGCACGGTCAGCGCACCGCCGCCGTCCAGCTCGATGACGCTGCCCGTAGCAGGCTTCTTGCTGACCCGGAGCTGTGCCAGCAACTGGCGATCTTCAAGCATGCGCTCGATCAGGATCTCCACTGCGCCGCCGGTGGCCTTGCGCCCGAACAGGCGCGCGGGCAGCACGCGGGTGTCATTCAGTACCAGCAGGTCGCCAGCGCGCAGGAAACCGGGCAGGTCACGAAATCCGCGGTCCTGCCACTCGCCCGCGGGCACGTCCACGACCAGCAGACGGCTGTCGCTGCGCTCGGCCAGCGGGCGCTGGGCGATCAGTTCGCGCGGAAGGTCAAAATGAAAGTCGTGCTTGTCCATCAGTGCTGGAACTCCGCAGGTTCGTCGTGGCGGCGCGGGCCGGGATCGGTTGTGAGGACAGATTTAGGCACGCAAGAGGAGCTGATGATGGGTGCTGCGCACGCTTTGCCTGACTGGACCCCGGCCTGCGCCGGGGTGACGAGCAGGAAACGTGGCGTGGCTGGATGGCCAGCCGTTCGGCTGTTGCAAAGCGCTTCCGGCCTGCGCCGGGATGACGGCCAGGGGGCGTGGTGTGGCTGGATGAGCAGTCATTCGTCTGTTGTGAAGCGCTCCGGGGCTGCGCCGGGATGACGGTGGGGAGATAACATGACCGTGGGAAACCAAGCACACTGGCGGGAGCACATCAGTCCCGGGGTGGCGGTGGGGCCAGCACTTCGCGGGTGCCGTTGTGCTGCGGCGCGCTGACCACGCCGTCTTCCTGCATCTGCTCGATCAGGCGCGCGGCGCGGTTGTAGCCGATACGCAAGTGTCGCTGCACGCCGGAAATCGAGGCGCGTCGGGTCTGGGTGACCACGGCCACGGCCTTGTCGTACATGGCCGCATCGCCGCCGTCGGCATCATCGGCATCCTGCGGCACCCCGGTCTCGCTTATCACGCGACCGTCGGCCATCGACTGTACTTCCTCGAGCACGCCTTCGATGTAGTCGGGCTTGCCCTGTGACTTGAGCCATTCGACCACCTGGTGCACTTCATGGTCGTCGACAAAGGCGCCGTGCACGCGCTCGGGCGTGGCCGTGCCCGGTGGCAGGTAGAGCATGTCGCCATTGCCCAGCAGGGTCTCGGCACCGCTCTGGTCCAGGATGGTGCGCGAATCGACTCGACTGGACACCTGGAAGGCAATGCGGGTGGGTATGTTGGCCTTGATCAGGCCCGTGATCACGTCCACCGACGGCCGCTGCGTGGCCAGGATCAGGTGGATGCCGGCGGCGCGGGCCTTCTGTGCCAGGCGCGCGATGAGCTCCTCGACCTTCTTGCCGACGATCATCATCATGTCGGCGAACTCGTCGATGATCACGACGATGGCCGGCAACGGCTCCAGCGCTTCGGCGGTGGCCTCGGGGTTCTCGGGATTGGGCTGGAAAAGCGGATCCAGCAGCGGCTGGCCGGACTTGGCGGCGTCGCGCACCTTCTTGTTGAAGCCGGCCAGATTGCGTACCCCGGTAGCGGCCATCAGCTTGTAGCGGCGCTCCATCTCCGCCACGCACCAGCGCAAGGCGTTGGCCGCTTCCTTCATGTCGGTCACTACCGGCGCCAGCAGCTGCGGAATACCTTCGTAGACCGACAGCTCCAGCATCTTGGGATCAATCATGATCAGGCGCACATCGGCCGGGCTGGCCTTGTACAGCAGGCTGAGAATCATGGCGTTGACGGCTACCGATTTGCCCGAGCCGGTTGTGCCGGCCACCAGCAGATGCGGCATCTTGGCCAGATCGGCAACTACCGGATTGCCACTGATGTCCTTGCCCAGGGCAAGGGTCAGCGCCGAGCGTGCCTGGTCGTACTTGCCCGAGCGCAGAATTTCCGAAAGGTAGACGACCTGGCTGCGCGCATTGGGTATCTCCAGGCCAATCACGTTCTTGCCGGGAATCACGTCCACCACGCGCACACTGATCACGGACAGGCCGCGGGCGATGTCCTTGTCCAGGTTGGACACCTGCGAGCCGCGCACACCCGGCGCCGGCTCCAGCTCGAAGCGGGTAATGACCGGCCCCGGATACACGCCAACCACGCGCGCCTCGATACGGAAGTCCTTGAGCTTGAGCTCGACCTGGCGCGACAGCACCTCGAGCGTTTCCTGGGAATAGCTGGGCCCCTGCTCCGGCGCCTCGTCCAGCAGCGACAGCGGCGGCAACTCGCCCTTGGCTGCCGCGCCGGTGAACAGCGGAATCTGCTGTTCGCGCGTGGCGCGCTTGCTGGTGTCGACCTTCTTGACCTCCGGCTCGATGCGAATGGGCACACGCGCACTGCGCTGGCGCGCGTCCACCTTGCGCGCCGTTTCGCGCTGGTTGCGTGCCGCCCGCGCCGCCCACAAGGCCGGGATCTGCTTCAGCTTTGCGCCCAGCCAGGCCGAACAGCGCAGCACGGTGCGTCCGGTCCAGTCCATCACCCGGAACCAGGACAGACCCGTGGCCAGCGTGATGGCGACCAGGAACAGGGCCAGCAAAAACAGCGTGCTGCCCATGTAGCCCACGCCCGAGCGAAGCACGCCACCAACGACCTGCCCCAGCACACCACCGGCACGCGCAGGCATGGCATCGCCAGTCTGCATGTGCATCTGTGCCAGCCCGGTACCGGCGACGAAGAACGTGACGAAACCGGCCAGGCGCAAACCCGGCTCCAGTGCCGACCTGGAACCCGCGTCACCGGATTTCTGCCGCAGCACGCTGAAACCCAGCACCGCCAGCAGGACCGGAAAGGCATAGGCCAGTGCACCAAACAGGTACAGCAGGAAGTCGGCACACCAGGCACCGATTCGGCCCCCGAAGTTGTGCACCGCCGCGTCACTGCCGGCATGTGACCAGCCCGGATCGCCCGGGCTGTAGGTGATCAGGCAGGCCAGCAGGTAGATCGCCACCGGCATGAGCAGCAGCACCACGGCCTCGCGCAGGCGCCAGCGCACCTCCTCGCTGAGGCCGGGCGCTTCTTCCTTGCGGGGCTTCCCCTTCGATGCACGTGCTTTGGCCACGTTGGTAAACGACCTCAAATAGTCAATGCAAGTGTTTGATCTTTATACCACGCCTTCCAGTGCCGGATGCACAACCTCGCCCCGCTCCACATTGATGCCGCTCACCAGCGGGGCATAGTCCCGCCAGTCCGGGCCGGCTGCCAGGCGCTGCACGTACGGCAGAATGGCGGCGGAGATGGCACTGGATGCCGTTTGCGGCACCGCACCGGGCATGTTGGTCACGCAAAAATGGGTCACGCCGTGCACGTCGAAGGTCGGCTGCGCCCAGGTGGTGGGCTTGGAGGTCTCGAAGCAACCGCCCTGATCGATGGAGATATCCACCAGCACGCTGCCCGGCTCCATGTTTTCCAGCATGGCCTTGCTGATCACGTGCGGCGCGCGGGCGCTGGGTACCAGCACGGCACCCACGACCAGATCGGCATCGCGCAGCTCTTCGGCCACGGCCGCATCGTAGGAATACAGTCCAGTCACATTGGGCCCCAGGGCACGCATCGCATCCATGCGTGCCGGCACCTTGTCGAACACCACCACGTTGGCTCCGGCTGCCGCCGCCAGCGACGCTGCGGCGCCACCTGCCACGCC
The DNA here is from genome assembly GCA_963800395.1 of uncultured Gammaproteobacteria bacterium. Lineage (GTDB taxonomy): Bacteria > Pseudomonadota > Gammaproteobacteria > Xanthomonadales > Rhodanobacteraceae > DASSBG01. Next base: position 424,117 of record CAWDBD010000014.1, on the reverse strand, counting down.
TGCACCCATCACCACGACCTTGCCGCGCGAAGTCGCGGCCAGACCGCCCAGCAGCTTGCCCTTGCCGCCCTGCGGGCGATGCAGCAGGGTGGTGCCGACCTGGGTGGCAATGCGCCCGGCGATAACCGACATGGGCACCAGCAGCGGCAGCGCACCGTTGTCTTCCACCGACTCGAACGCCACACCGGTCAGGCCGATATCCAGCAGCGAGCGGGTCAGCTCGGGCTCGGCCGCCAGGTGCAGGTAGCAAAACAGCAGGTGGTGCTTTTTCAGCAGGGCCAGATCACCCGCAATGGGCTCCTTGACCTTGACGATGAGTTCGCCGGCCTCGTACAGGGCTGCCGCATCGTCGGCAATCTTCACCCCGTGGTCGACATAGTCCTGGTCGCTGAAACCGCTCTTCAGCCCGGCCCCGGATTGCACATACACCTCGTGTCCGCGCCGCACCAGATCGGCGGCAGCCGCGGGGATCAGGGCCACACGCCCTTCCAGAGTCTTGGTTTCTGATGGAACGCCAATACGCATGATCTGCTCAAACCTCGTGTCAATGTAATCGTCTAGAACCCCGCCGGCAGGAATTCATTGCCGACAAACTTGAATCCCGGCAGCAGGCACCCCATGGTGCTTTGTTGCAAGCCTGATCCGCGCACTGCATGGCCAGCACATTGCTTCGCCCGCTACGGTGCCGGCGGCGGTTCCACCGGCGCCCGACACGGACCCCGGCGCCACATCGCACGCGGCTCCGGCGACCGTGCCCGGGCTGGAATGGGCCCGACACCGTGAAGCATTACACTTGCATGCCCACACATCGAAAAGCGCTCCGACCGGAGCCGTTTCAACAAACAGGAAATTATACATGAGCAAACCCAGTCACAGTCGCCTCCTGATCCTGGGTTCAGGACCCGCCGGCTACTCGGCCGCCGTGTATGCGGCGCGCGCCAACCTCAAGCCTCGCCTGATCACCGGCCTTGAACAGGGCGGACAGTTGACCACAACAACCGATGTCGACAACTGGCCCGGCGACGCCGAGGGTGTGCAGGGTCCGGAGCTGATGCAGCGCATGGCGCGGCACGCCGAACGCTTCAAGACCGAAATGGTGTTTGATCATGTGCATACCGTCGATATCAGCCAGCGGCCGTTCAAGCTCAAGGGCGACAGTGGCGAGTACAGTTGCGACGCCCTGATCATTGCCACCGGCGCCACCGCCAAATACCTGGGCCTGGCATCGGAGGAAAAATTCAAGGGCAAGGGTGTTTCCGCCTGTGCCACCTGCGACGGTTTTTTCTACCGCGAGCAGGATGTGGCCGTGATTGGCGGCGGCAACACCGCCGTCGAGGAAGCACTGTACCTGTCCAACATCTGCCGCAAGGTCTACCTGGTGCATCGCCGTGATGCCCTGCGTGCCGAGAAGATCATGCAGGACAAGCTGTTCGAGAAAGTGGACAGCGGCAAGATCGAAATGATCTGGGACCACGTTGTCGAAGAGGTGCTGGGTGACGACAAGGGCGTCACCGGTGCGCGCCTGAAGAGCACCAAGGGTGAAGGCACCCGCGACATCGACATCACCGGCTTCTTCGTGGCCATCGGCCACACGCCCAACACCGGCATCTTTGACGGCCAGTTGGACATGGTCAATGGCTACATCACCATCCGCAGCGGCCTCCGGGGCATGGCCACCGCCACCAGCGTGCCGGGCGTGTTTGCAGCCGGCGATGTGGCCGACTCGGTGTATCGCCAGGCCGTGACCTCGGCCGGCTTCGGCTGCATGGCCGCGCTTGATGCCGAACGCTGGCTGGACGAGCAGAACCTGACGGGTTGAGTTGGCTCGGGGCGGGACACTTGAACGGGTTTTGTGTGCTGCGCACGGTGTTTTGACTGGATCCCGGCCTGCGCCGGGATGACGATGGTGGGGGGCTGTGCCGGGATGACGGTGGTGGGGGCTGTGCCGGGGTGACGCAACCTGCAGTACAACCTCGACGTTGAGGGTTTTGCGATCACCTGAAACAGGGAGGCGGGGTTGCCCCCGCCTCCGCATGGTGCCTGCGGCTCAGGCGGCGCGCACGACCTCGCTTTGTTCGCTGACGAACTGGCCTTCCTCGGTGGAGCCGGTCAGGGCCGACAAGGAGCTCAATCCGCCCGATATCGCCTGGTTGACGCTGTCAAAGTAGCCCGCGCCGACCTCGCGCTGATGACGTGCCGCGGTGTAGCCTTGCGGTTCTGCGGCGAACTCGGCCTCCTGCAGTTCCACGTAGGCGCTCATCTGACGCGCCTTGTAGCCCCGGGCCAGCTCGAACATCGAGTAGTTGAGGGCGTGGAAGCCGGCCAGGGTGATGAACTGGAACTTGTAGCCCATCGCGGCCAACTCGCGCTGGAAGGCGGCAATTGTCGCTTCGTCCAGGTTGGCCTTCCAGTTGAAGCTGGGTGAGCAGTTGTAGGCCAGCAGCTTGCCCGGATGGCGGGCATGAATGGCCTCGGCAAAGCGACGCGCCTGCTCCAGATCCGGCGTCGAGGTTTCGCACCAGATCAAGGTCGGCGAAGGGCGCGTAGGACAAACCGCGCGCGATGGCCTGATCAATGCCCTGGCGGGTTTCGAAGAAGCCTTCGACGGTGCGCTTGCCGGTGCAGAATGCCTGATCGACGGGATCGATATCCGAGGTCAGCAGGCCCGCACCCATGGCGTCGGTGCGTGCCACGATCAGGGTCGGCACCCCGGCCACGTCGGCGGCCAGGCGTGCGGCCACCAGCTTCTGCACGGCTTCCCGCGTCGGCACCAGCACCTTGCCGCCCATGTGGCCGCATTTCTTGGCACTGGAAAGCTGGTCCTCGAAATGCACGCCGGCGGCACCGGCCTCGATCATGTGGGTCATCAGCTCGAACGCATTCAGCACGCCACCGAAGCCGGCTTCGGCGTCAGCGACGATCGGCACCATCCAGTCGGTGGCATCCTGGCCTTCGGCATGATGGATCTGGTCGGCACGGCGGAGGGTGTTGTTGATCGAGCGGACCACATCGGGCACCGAGTCAACCGGATACAGCGACTGGTCCGGGTACATGGTACCGGCGGTATTGGCATCGGCGGCAACCTGCCAGCCAGACAGGTAGATCGCCTGCAGACCCGCCTTCACCTGCTGCATCGCCTGATTGCCGGTCAGTGCGCCCAGCGCATTGACGTAGTCGGTATCGTGCAGCGATTTCCACAGCCGCTCCGCTCCACGGCGCGCCAGCGAATGCTCGACATGCACGCTGCCGCGCAGTCGTGCCACTTCATCGGCGTCATAGGGCCGCGTGACGCCAGACCAGCGCGGATTGTCGTTCCAGTCGAGCTTGATTTGATCGGTGCTTTGAAGGCTCATCGTGTGTCTCTCCGGTAGAGGGTGATTGCTCTGGGTTGATCGGCAGCTCACTGCGTCAACTGCTGATAGGCCGGCAGGGTCAGGAAGTCGGCCAGCTGGTCGGCATGGGTAAGCTGTGCCCAGCAGGCGTGCGGCATCGTCGATGCGGCTGGCCCCGGGCAGGTCGCTGTTGCGGATGCTGTGCGCATGACGGGCAAGGCTGCTGTCGAAAAGGCTCATCTCGATCGGCGCGCCATCGCTGAACTCCAGTTCGCCGTGGTGCAGCCATTGCCACAGTTGGGTGCGCGCAATCTCGGCGGTTGCGGCATCCTCCATGAGATGGTGGATGGGCACGCATCCCAGGCCGTCCAGCCAGGCGGCGGTATAGCGCAGGGCCACCTCGATGTTGTTGTCGAAGCCTTGTCGGGTGATTGAACCCTCGGATGGCGCGATCAGCTGCTCGCGTCCGATCTCGGGCTTGTCCAGCGCACGCTGCAACTGGTTCGCGCCCGGCATGTGCTGGTCGAACAGTTCCATGGCCACGGGTACCAGCGCCGGATGCGCCACCCAGGTGCCGTCGTGCCCGTCGCGCACTTCGCGCAGCTTGTCGGCGCGAACCTTGTCCAGCGCAGCGCGATTGGCGGCTTCGTCGCCCTTGATCGGGATCTGTGCGGCCATGCCACCCATGGCCAGCGCCCCGCGACGGTGACAGGTGTGGATCAGGAGCCGCGAGTAGTCGTGCAGGAACGGCACCGTCATGCCCACCTGCCCGCGCTCGGGCAATACCCGGCTGCGATCCGCACGAAAGGTCTTGAGGTAGGAAAAGATGTAGTCCCAGCGGCCGCAGTTGAGCGCCACCACGCGATGGCGCAGGGCGTGCAGAATCTCGTCCATCTCGAACACGGCCGGCAGGGTCTCGATCAGCACCGTGGCCTTGATCGTGCCCTCGGCCAGTTGCAGTGTTTCCTCGGCGCAGGCCATGACCTCGTCCCACAGCGCGGCCTCCTCCATCCCTTCCAGCTTGGGCAGGTAGAAATAGGGGCCGCGATCACGCGCTGCCAGCGCGGCAGCGTTGTGCCAGACAAACAGACCGAAATCGACCAGCGAAGCCGAAATGGGCTGGCCGTCGACCGTCAGATGGCGCTCGTCCAGGTGCCAGCCGCGCGGGCGGACCATCAACACCGCCGGATCATCGACCAGATGATATTCGCGGCCCTGGGCGTTGCGATGACTAATGCTGCCGGCCACCGCATCGCGCAGATTGACCTGGCCGTCGATCATGTTGAAAAAGGTCGGCGAGCTGGAGTCCTCGAAATCGGCCATGAACACGCGCGCACCGGAATTGAGCGCATTGATCACCATCTTGCGCGACACCGGACCGGTGATCTCGACCCGGCGATCGGCAAGCACGGAGGGCAGCGGCGCCACCCTCCAGTTGTCCTCACGGATCTCGCGGGTGTCGCAGCGAAAGTCCGGCAGCATGCCGGCATCGAAGGCACGCTGGCGCTGCTGCCGGCGATCCAGCAGATCGCGGCGACGCACATCGAAACGGCGATGCAGGCGCTCGACGAAGGCAAGGGCATCCGCCGTGAGAATCGCCTCGTGGTCCACCGGCAATGAGGCTTCGATGGTCACGTTGCAGACTGGCGGATGGTCTTGCAACTGTTCCTGCAGTAGAGCGGACATGACGAACTCCAGTGAGTGAATGCCTCTCCACCCTGGATGTTGCGCCTATACTTTACAAAGTAAATGTTTCAATCATTTCCATTAATATGGTTAAATATTGGCACAACTCATTGATTGGCAGGGCCATGGCCACAAGCCTTGAGACAAAAAAGTCACCCAAAAGGAAACCGGAAGGCCATGGCAATGGCAAATCGGCGGGCCCCGAACGCCTGTACTACAAAGGCAACCGCCCCAAGCAGCTGCGTGCATTCATCTATACAGCCAAGCTGGGCACCCTGACCCGCGCCGCCGAAGCGCTGTATCTGTCACAGCCGGCCATCAGCCTGCAGATCAAGGCGCTGGAGCGCGAGCTGGGCGTCAGGTTGCTGGAACGCACGCGCCGACGGGTCACTCTTACCGAGGCGGGGGAAGCCATGTACGATCTGGCCAGACCGCTGATCGAGGGCTGGGAAAACCTCGACAACGACTTCCGCACACGCCTCAAGGGGCTGAAGAGCGGTTCGCTGACCATTGCTGCCGGCACCTCCACCATCCAGTACCTGCTGCCGTCGCTGGTGCAGGCCTATCGCGAACGCATGCCCGACGTGCAGCTGCAACTGGCCAACGTCACCGGCAAGGACGGTCTGGCGCTGCTGCGCTCGGGCGAGGCCGATTTTGCCGTCGGCTCGATGCTTGATGTGCCACACGACATTGCCTGGGCGCCGGTCTATGACTACGACCCGATGCTGATCATGCCGCTCGATCACCCCCTGGCCGGGAAGTCCGATATCAGCATCGAGGACCTCTCCCCGCACGGCTTGATCCTGCCACCGCAGCGCCTGACCACCTATCGACTGGTGGACATGGTCTTCCAGAAGCGCCAGGTGCCCTACTCCGTGGCCATTGAGGTGGGCGGCTGGGAAGTCATCAAGCACTATGTGGCCATGGGCCTGGGCATTTCCATCGTCACCGGCATCTGCCTTACCGACGAGGACCGCGCCCACCTGGCCATCCACAACATGCGCCGCTACTTCCCGCAACGCAGCTATGGCGTGGTCATGCGCAAGGGCAAGTACCTCGGCCACGAGGCCCGCGCCTTCCTCGACCTGATCAAGCCGGGCCTGATGACCCACCGCGAATACGACGAATCCGGCCACTCGGCCAGATGACGGCGTTGATTGAATGAGGTGTTCGAAGCGATGGCGGCATTCGCTGCCCGGCGACTGCCCTACTCTGCCTGGCCTTGCTTGTCGGCATCGCTCTGCCGCGCCAGCAATGCCATGCGTTCGGCATCGGCCAGGATGCCATGCAGGATGCGCAGTTCGCGCTCGTCCAGGCGCGCGCGCTGAAACATCTTGCGCAGGCGCTTGTCGATGGTTCGCGAAGAACGCCCCTTGTGAAAATCGATCGCGTCCAGCGTGGTCGACAGGTGCGCGTAGAACTGTTCCATTTCCTCGCCGGTGGCCAGGGCATCGCGCGGCTCGGGTGCATCGGTCACCTCATCGAGCAGGGCCATGCGCAACTCGTATGCCAGCACCTGCACGGCCTGGGCAAGATTGAGGGAGCTGAAGTCCTCGATGCTGGGAATGCGCACCATGGCATGACAGTGCGCAAGCTCCTCGCCATCCAGGCCGCTGCGCTCGTTGCCGAAAACCAGCGCCACCTGCTCGCCACTGGCCACCGCATCGCGCACGCGCTCGGCAGCCTGACGCGGCGTGTGCTCGGGCAGGGTCACGCCCCGTCGACGGGCACTCATGCCCAGGGCCAGGGTGGAGTCGGCCAGCGCCTGCGGCAAGCTGTCGTGCACGCGAATGGCGCCAAGCACGTCGTCGGCGCCCGAGGCCAGCGCCTCGACCTGCGGGTCCGGGAAGTGCTGCGGCTCCACCAGCGCCAACTGGGCGAAGCCCATGGTTCGGATGGCGCGTGCCGCGGCACCGATATTGCCGGGGTGCGAGGTACGCGACAGAACAAAGCGAATCTGATCGTTTCCTGGTGTCATGGTTACCTTGGGTTGGGCCATTGTGAGAGACATGGTCTGTTAGAATGCGCGCTGGCGCCATCCGTGGCGTGGATGGCCGACACCACGCGCAGAAGACGGTGGTTGCGAGCCATTGCGCCGCTGATCCTGCACAGTATGCACGTTGTTGCCGTGCCAGGCCTCATCCAGGCCCCCTATCCGGGGTCGCGCACCCGACTATTCATCTAGCGAAACGAATCATGCCCAGACCCTCAGTTACCGTTGCTACCGAGGCCGCCCGCTCTGCTGCCCGCGTCATCCTGCGATACATGAATCGTATCGACAGCATTCCCGTGATCGAGAAAGAGCGCATGGACTTTGCCTCCGAGGTCGACAAGCAGGCCGAGACCGAGATCATCCGTACCCTCAAGCGTGCCAACCCCGACTACGCCATCCTGGCCGAGGAGTCGGGCCACCAAGGCAAGGGGCGCATGACCTGGGTCATCGATCCGCTGGACGGCACCCACAACTACCTGCGCGGCATCCCGCATTTTTCAATCTCGATTGCGCTGCTGGAAGGCAACACCCCGGTGCACGCGGTGGTCTACGACCCCTTGCGCGAGGAGCTGTTCACGGCCAGCAAGGGCGATGGTGCCTATCTCAACGACCGCCGCATCCGCTGCAGCAAGCGTGAACAGCTCACCGGCGCCCTGCTGGCCACCGGCTTCCCTTTCCGCCAGCGGCAGCATCTGGCCGCACAGCTGGAAATGACCCGCGCATTGCTGGCCGACGCCGAGGACATCCGCCGCACCGGGTCGGCGGCGCTGGATATTGCATGGGTCGCCGCCGGACGCCTTGATGGCATGTTCGAGATCGGCCTCAAGCCCTGGGACATGGCTGCCGGCTGCCTCCTCGTGCGCGAAGCGGGCGGCCGTTATGGCGATTTTGCCGGCCGCGACGGCCTGCCGGAAACCGGCAACCTGATCGCGGCCAACCCGCGCCTCGCCGCGGAGATGGCCAAGCGCATCAGCCCCCACGTCACGCCCGAGATGGGCAAGGCCTGAAGCACCGGACTCGGGACTCGGGACTCGGGACTCGGGGCTCGGGGCTCGGGGCTCGGGAAGAGAGTCCGCGAAGGACGCAAGGATCGCCAATAGCATCCAGCGGCCCGGATTCAGGCGCGTATGGGGTGCACCCCGTCATCCTGGGGCCGCGCGAAGCGCGGAACCCGGGATCCATGTTCGCTCGCCGCTCGGTATTTGCAATTCCGCGAGAACGGTGCCTGGTGGGCTAGCCCGCATTATTCATGAACCTCCTGCTGCGACCGCCGATACACTCGCTGTGGCACGCGCTACTCCCTCAGCTGCGCTCGACGTACTGTCGAGTACGCCATCGCGCATCTTCAGTGCGCATCGCGCGCCACAGCGGCGTCTCGTCGGTCTCGCGACGGACGCTCATGAATAATCCGGGCTAGGAGCGTGGGCGGTAGGAACTTTGGAGAGCGAGATTGCGCTATCGCCATAGGCTGGGTCTATCGGGAGACGCGCATGGTGATTCCATGCAAGTCTTTCGAGAGGCGCAGCCTATGGATGAGAGCACAATCGCAGCCCGAAGATTTCTGCCGCCCACGCTCCTAGGATCTTGTCCGCGAAGGACGCGAGGAACGCAAGGAAAAGCCGGCGCGCTGCTTGTCGCTTGCCCTGCACCGTCTCCGGACGACCCCACCCCCTGAGTCAGGCGCGGATGGGGTGTGGAAGCGCATGTTGGTGCCCGAAGTTTCGCGCAGCAAAGACTTTGCGGATGGCCCTGCCTGGCAGGGCCATGGCCCTACGGCCTGCGTGCCAACTCCGGATTGTCGCGCTTGACCGGCATCAGGTCGTGCTTGGAGACTCCCAGCCAGAGCAGCAGCGGGCAGGAGATGAAGATCGAGGACAGCGTGCCCAGCACGATGCCGATCAGCATGGTGACCGCAAAGCCCTTGACCGCCGGACCGCCCCAGACATACAGCGCGCCCATGGTGATGGCGGTGGTCAGCGAGGTGATGATGGTCCGTGACAGGGTGTTGTTTATGGCCCGGTTGAGCACTTCCTCGGGCTCGGCCTTGCGCGCCATGCGGAACAGTTCACGCACGCGGTCGAACACGACCACCGTGTCGTTGACCGAGTAGCCGATCACAGCCAGCACCGAGGCCAGCACGGTCATGTCGAACTCGCGCCCGACCAGGGAAATGATACCGACCATGACCAGAGTATCGTGAACTTCGGTCACCAGAACGGCGATGGCGAAACGGCGTTCGAAACGGATGGCAAGGTAGAGCATGATGCCGATGGTGACGAATACCACGGCAACAATGCCGTCGTTGCGCAATTGTGCACCAATCTGCGGGCCGACGAAGTCATGCCGCTTCAGACTCACGTCGCCGCGTTGCGCCTTGAGCGCCGCCAGCACCTGGCTCGCGATACGGTCGGCCTGCTGGCCATTGTCCTGGGCACCCGACATGTCCTTGGGCTGGATACGCACCACCACGTCACGGGTGCCGCCGACACTCTGTACCAGGGCGTTGTCGAAATCGGCCTTGGCCAGTGCCTGGCGCACATCCGAGGTGTCGATGGTCTTCTGGTAGGACACCTCGACCAGCACGCCACCGGTGAAGTCCAGGCCGTAATTGAGGCCCTTGCCCACGATCATGAATAGCGCGGCAAGCGCCAGCACAATGGCCAGCACTGCCGAGTACTTGCGCATGCTGAGGAACGGGATTTTGCTGTCGGGGTTGAAAATCTGCATGTCTTGGGCCGGCTTATTTGTGAATGCGCGCGAGGGCCGCGCAGAGCATTGGATTGACGCAGGCGTTGCGCAAGGCAGGCCGTGGCAGAACCATGGCCGACCCGGCGGAACGCCGCGTGGGTTCAGTGGACAAGCTGTTGCGTGGATGATTCATGACAGGTCCGGGCTCATCACTCAGACCGACAGCGTCTTGAGCTTGCGCCGACCATGAATCAGCGCGATCAGCGCGTGCGATCCGGTCACTGCACTGAACATCGAGGTCAGAATTCCGATGAACAGGGTGATGCCGAAGCCCTTGATCGGGCCGGAGCCCAGCGTCAGCAGCGCCAGTGCCGCGATCAGCGTGGTCACGTTGGCATCGAGAATGGTGTCCCAGGCCTTTTCGTAACCGGTACGAATGGCCGCCAGTGGCGTGGAGCCCGCGCGCAATTCGTCACGTATGCGCTCGCAGATGAGCACGTTGGCGTCAACGGCCATGCCCATGGTCAGCACGATGCCGGCAATGCCGGGCATGGTCAGCGTCGCCTGGAACATGCTCAGCACGGCAATCAGCAGCACCAGGTTCATGACCAGTGCCAGATCCGCCACCAGGCCGAACAGCTTGTAGTAGATGATCATGAAGACCACCACAATCGCCAGTCCCAGCAGGATGGCGCGGAAGCCCTTGTTGATGTTGTCCTGACCCATGCTGGGCCCAATCACGCTCTCGGAGACAATCACCATCGGCGCGGCCAGCGAGCCGGCCTTCAGAAGCAGCGCCAGTTCGGCCGCCTCCTTGGGACTGTCCAGACCACTGGTCTGGAACTTCTTGCCGAACACACCGTTCACGGTGGCGTAGCTGATGACTTCTTCGGTAACCTTGACGCTGCGCACTTCCTTGCCGTTGATGGTCTTGACTTCCGGCGTGCGCTCGACGAAGACGACCGCCATCGGCTTGCCGACATTGTCGCGGGTGAAGTCCAGCATCTTGCGCGCACCGGCCGCATTCAGGGTCACGTCGACCTTGGGCGAACCATCCTGCTGATCAAAGCCCGAGGCGGCGTCCACCAGCTCATCGCCGGTGACAATGACCTTCTTCTTCAGCAGCACCGGACGTCCATTGCGCATGTGATACAGGCGATCCTGCGGCGGCACCTTGCCGCTGCGCTCGGCCTCCAGGGGATTGCCGTCCGGGTCACCCGCACGATACTCCAGGGTGGCGGTGGCACCGATGATCTTCTTGGCCTGGGCCGTGTCCTGCACACCCGCCAGCTCTACCACGATGTGATCCTCGCCCTGCTGCTGGATGATCGGCTCGGCCACGCCCAGGGCGTTGACGCGATTGCGCAAGGTACCCAGGTTCTGCTGGATGGCCGACTCGCCAATGGCGCGCAGGCGCTCGGGCTTGATGCTGACTACCAGGTCAAAGCTGCCGTCGCCGCTGCTGCCATTTTCGACATCCACATCCTGCGAGCTGCTGATGATGGCCTGGTAGGCCTTGTCGCGATCGGCATCCGAGTTGAGCTGGGCATGAACCTTGCCGTCACGCAGCTGCACGGTCTTGTAGCGGATGTGCGCATTGCGCAGCGATGCGCGGACATCCTCCAGATAGCGCTGCTCCTGCTTCTGCACCACGGCCTGCTGGTCAACCTTCATCAGGAAATGCACGCCGCCACGCAAGTCCAGACCCAGTGGCATGGCGTTGGCGTGAATGTCGCGCAACCACTGCGGCACGGTGGAGGCCTGATTGAGCGCCACCACATACTTGTCACCCAGCGCATCGCGCAGCGCGTCGGACGCCTTGAGCTGCTGCTCGGCGGTATCGAATCGGGTCATCAGCAGGTCATTGCTGATCGAGATGCTCTGTACCGGAATCTTGCTCTGAGCAAGCGCACCCTGGACCTTTTCCTTCAGGGCCTGGTCAATCGGGGCGGACCGATTGGCGGAAATCTGCACGGCCGGTTGCGGCGGAAAAAGATTGGGCAGCGCATAGATTGCGCCAGCAAACAGCACTACCAGCACCAGCCAGTATTTCCAGCGGGGAAAATCACTCATTCTTGGTTCCGGGTTGGGTGATCAGGAGGACTTCAGGGTGCCCTTGGGCAATACCTGGGAGATCGACTGCTTCTGCACCTTGAGCTTGACCTTGTCGGCTACCTCAACCGTGATGAAGTGCTCGCCGATGTCATCCACGCGGCCGGCCATGCCGCCGTTGGTGACCACCTCGTCACCACGCGCAAGCTGGCCCAGCATGGCCTTGTGCTCCTTCATGCGCTTCTGTTGCGGCCGGATCAGCATGAAATAGAACACGCCGAACAGGACCACCAGGAAAAGAATGTTCATCATGCCAAAGCCACCGGCAGAGCTGGCAGCACCGCTGCCGGCAGTCTGTGCGTGTGCGCTCGAAATCAGGAAATCCATGCGTTGCTCTCTGTCTAGGTTGGTTGGCGCGACGGTTTAGGTTCACGCCCAAAAGGCGAAGGATTATGCCACGACCAGGTTGTGGCTGCATTCATTTTGCAAATGGGGCCAGGTCATGCCTCGGCCTGACCTCGCCGCAGCCGCTCATGAAACATGGCGACAAAACCATCCAATGCAAGGTCTTCTATGGCCTTGCGCAGACCGGCCATGAGCCGCTGATAGTGCCGCAGATTGTGAATGGTGGCCAGTTGGCAGCCCAGAATCTCGTTGCAGCGGTCAAGATGCCGCAGGTAGGCGCGGCTGAAGCCCCGGGCGCAGGTATAGCAGTCGCAACCTTCCTCGATGACGCGCGTGTCCCGGGCAAAGCGCGCATTGCGGATGCGCAGGGTGCCCAATGCGGTGAACAGGAAGCCGTTGCGTGCATTGCGGGTCGGCATCACGCAATCGAACATGTCGATGCCGCGACACACGGCCGCCACGATATCCTGCGGCCGACCCACGCCCATCAGGTAACGCGGCCGTTCCTCGGGCAGCAGTGGCACGGTGAAGTCCAGCATCCGGTTGCGTTCATCTTCCGGCTCGCCCACCGCCAGGCCGCCCACGGCGAAACCATCAAAGCCGATATCGACAAGGCCCGCCGCCGATCGCCGGCGCAGGGACTCGTGCACCCCGCCCTGGACGATGCCGAACAGGTTATTGGGATTGCCCTGCGTGTCGAAGGCCCGGCGCGAGCGCTCGGCCCAGCGCAGCGAGAGCTCCATCGACTCGCGCGCTTCGCGCTCGGTCGCCGGATACGGCGTGCACTCGTCGAAGATCATGGCGATGTCCGAATCCAGTACCGTCTGGATGCGCATCGACTCCTCTGGCGACAGGAAGACCTTGGAGCCATCCACTGGCGAGGCAAACTCGACCCCCTGCTCGCTGATCTTGCGCTTGTGCGCCAGCGAGAAGACCTGGAAGCCGCCCGAGTCGGTAAGTATCGGCCTGTCCCAGCCGCAGAAACGGTGCAGACCACCGAACTCGCCAATGACATCCAGACCCGGACGCAGGAACAGGTGGAAGGTATTGCCCAGAATGATATCCGCGCCAATCTCGTCGAGATCACGCGGTGTCATGGCCTTGACCGTGCCGTAGGTGCCCACGGGCATGAAGGCGGGCGTCTGTATGCTGCCGCGCGGCAGCTCGACCCGCCCTCGTCGCGCCGCGCCGTCACGGGCCGATACCTGAAAACTCATGCTGCTCATCGCGCCATTATCGCGGCATCAGCCCGTGGCGTCACGCCTGGCATGCAGCAGCGATGGCTTTCATCAAGCGGCAATCGGGCCGGTGCCGCGGCAAGCCGGGAGACAACACCATCGATCCGGGCACCCGCCCTGCAGACGGAGCCGGAAATGGCCTGACGCAGATGTTCAAGCCCGCGCCAGGTCCGCGAATTTTCGGCACGGCCCCGCCAAGCGGGCACCCCATTCAGCAACCCCGGGGCCCGACGCCGACGCACGCACGGTACGCCAAACCCTGAACGGGTCAGTGCACGGGCCGCAGCACCCGAGCCTTCAGGGCATTGTGCACGATGGTCACCTTCAGATAGCGCGTGCCGGAATCCTTGTCCACGGAGTTGGCCCGTGCCCGCTCCAGGTAATGCCGGACCATGGTGTCGGTCTTTGCATCGGGCAGCGAATCCAGCAGCCAGATCATGCCAGGTGCTCCGGAGGCATCAAAGGCCACCAGATACTCCGCCATGCCGTTGATGTTGCGATATTCCACCTTGTCGGTACCGGCGGGCCCGCGCACAAGAAAGGCATCCCCGCCCCGACGCACTGAACTGAACGCATCTATACCGCGCCGAATGGGCTCATCGAAGCGTGAGACCATCGCAGCGACATCGGTTCGAATGCCCTTGTTGATCGTGCCGCCGGCCTTGCTGATACGCTGAATCAGATCCGACCCGTATGCCGCACTGCGGCCCCGGCGTGCCCGCTGCATGGCCATCGGATTCTGATACCTGGCATACATCTGCGCCCAGACCATCGCCTGCTCGGTTCGCCCCGCAGCCAGTTCCAGCTCGGCGAGCTTGGCCATGGCAATCACCTCGCCATGCACCGCTGCGTTGGCCAGCAGCTTGCGAGCCTGACCCAGATTGCGCTTCAGGGGAGAGCCCTCGACGCGGGATCCTTGCCACAACAGCGTGCCGGCCAGGTCCTGGGCGCGCACCTGTCCCTTGTTGGCCAGCGTCATCATGTTGGCGAACTGGTTGAGCCTCTCGCTCGCAGGAATCGAGGTATCGAGCATGCGCGGGTTGAAGCCGTTCTGGCTGTAACTCGGCGCGGGGGGCTGCGCCGCCGCCACCGAAAACGTCATCAGCAGAAGCGACAAGGACAGGACACGTCTCGCGATGTACATGATGAATCTCTCCGGGCAAATACACTCAAAAACGTTCAGACGGGGATCAGTTTGCAGCCATCAGCGCCGAGGTCATGTCCAGCATGCGATTGGAGAAACCCCATTCGTTGTCGTACCAGCTGATCACCTTCACCAGGGTCTTGCCCATCACCCGCGTCTGGGTGGCGTCATAGGTGCTGGACGCCGGATTGTGGTTGAAGTCGACCGACACCAGCGGTTGCGTATTCACTGCCAGCACGCCTTTCATCGCACCATTGGCCGCTTCGTTGATGGCGGCATCAATCGCTTCATGGGTCGTTTCGCGAGCGGCCACGAAAGTGAGATCGACCGCCGACACGTTGATCGTCGGAATGCGCATCGAGAAGCCGTCCAGCTTGCCGTTCAACTCGGGCAACACCATGCCCACTGCCACGGCCGCGCCGGTCTTGGTGGGAATCTGGCTCATGGTGGCGCTGCGGGCGCGGCGCAGGTCCTTGTGAAAGACATCCGTGAGAACCTGATCGTTGGTGTAGGCATGGATGGTGGTCATCAGTCCGTGCACGATGCCTATTTTCTGATGCAGCACCTTGGCCAGCGGCGCCAGGCAATTGGTT
Organism: uncultured Gammaproteobacteria bacterium; assembly: GCA_963800395.1. Classification (GTDB taxonomy): domain Bacteria; phylum Pseudomonadota; class Gammaproteobacteria; order Xanthomonadales; family Rhodanobacteraceae; genus DASSBG01. The sequence continues at coordinate 408,986 of CAWDBD010000014.1, read as the reverse complement.
GTGCAACTGGCGTTGGAAATGACGGTATGCGACGCGGTCAGCTGATCGTGATTGACGCCATACACGAAGGTACCATCGACATCCTTGCCGGGCGCGGAAATGATGACCTTCTTGGCACCTGCATCGATGTGCGCGTGCGCGGCCTTGCCATTGGTAAAGAAGCCGGTGGACTCGAGCACAACGTCCACACCCAGTTCTGCCCATGGCAGCTTGGCCGGGTCACGCTCGGCACACACGCGGATGCGATCACCATTGACTACAAGATCACCGTCTTCGACGAGGACCTCACCCGGGAACTTGCCGTGCGCGGTGTCGTATCGGGTGAGGTGGGCGTTGGTTTCGGCATCACCCAGGTCATTGATGGCAACAATCCGGAACTCGTCCGTGCGACCTGATTCATATAGCGCACGCAGAATATTGCGGCCGATACGACCGTACCCGTTGATGGCAATCTTGATGGCCATTAAGCAGCGTCCTCCGTCAGCAGATGGCATGTGGCGGAATGCACTCATGCCAGGCCGGCAATTCTATCATGCAGCCTGCGTCGTGACGCCCGGGGAATCTCTGATCAGGCCCGGCACAGGCGTCATCGGCCTGCACTGGGGTGAACCAGACGCTCCCTAGGTGTGTAAACCCACCACGTTGTTCAGTGGAATGCGGCTGATGTGCGCATGGAAATCCGTCGTCAGCTCGTCATCCTGGACGCCGCGCAGCGGCGATCCGGGATCCATTTTGATTTTGATGGGTGGCGCCGTGAAGTGCAGTGAACAAATGGATCCCGGGTTCCGCCTGCGGCGGCCCCAGGATGACGAAAATGCCGATCCGCAGCTCCCGCGCCACGTCCTGGGTGAACAACCTACTTGGAGATCACACCTAGGGAATCTCTGATCAACCCTGAGTAGGTGGCATGACGTCCAGAAAGTCCGCAGTTCGTGCCGGGCGGCGCCGTGCAGGCTGGGCTGCCTGGACAAGCCGCGCGGCGCGGGATGCGGGCTTTCTGGGCGTCACCCAGGCGTTCAGAATCAACAAGTTGGGCCCATGGTGTCTGTCCACAATCCTGCGTTGCACTGGCTTGACAGGCCACCAGCCTGCCTGCGCCAGTGCGCCTTGACTTGCGAACAGACACCATGGGTGACACCTGCTCAGGGTTGATCAGAGGGTCCCTAGCTTGCGACAGAGAAATAGATGTCGTTGAGCGCCGTCATGATGAGCTGTGTGGAGCCTGCTGCCAGCGAATAGAAAACTGTCTGCGATTGCCGCCGTGTCAGAACCAGGCCTTGCTCGCGCAGGCGGGCCAGGTGTTGTGCCAGGGCTGATTGGCTGAGATCAGGGAAATGATCATTGATCTGCGCGGCGCTCAGCTCTTCCATGGTCAGCAAACGCAAGACATGAAGACGGCGCGGATTGCCCAACGCCTTGAGTACGCTGGACACCTCTTCGGTTCGTTCCTGAAAGCCCCCCTGGGCTGAACGATGTTGCATGAATTAATGCTCCTCCCGTAAACGCGTGAGACGGTGCAAGGTTGACCCCAAACCCATTGGTATAGCAGAACTGACAAGCGTACTCAAGCCTGACAAAGCGTTTGTCAAGTGCCATGTGGTCCATGACTTTGTGCCGGATTCGGGTACAGCCACAGATCCAGCCCCGGACGGATTGTGCAGGAGCGGGTCTGGCGCATGCGCCAGAGTCGGCCCGGTGCGGCTTGCCGTCGAGGCATGTCCAGCGACTGCAACAGGTGATCCGGGGACTGTTTGCATTTCTTGTGTGCTACTTTTCGAAAATGACTGACGCCACCCACCCTGCACAAATACGCCGTACCAAGATTGTTGCCACGCTCGGTCCCGGCAGCGACCGCCCCGGGATGCTCGGCAAACTTCTCGAAAGCGGCGTCGACGTCGCGCGCCTCAACCTTTCGCATGGCGAACCCGATGACCATCGCAAGCGCGCCGAGGCCGTGCGCCGGGCAGCGATCGAGCTTGGTACGGAAGTAGCCATTCTTGCCGACCTGCAAGGACCCAAGATACGCATCGAGAATTTTGCCGACGGCCCGGTCAGGCTCACTGAGGGAGACAGCTTCACGCTCGATTGCCGACCCAATGCGCCGCCGGGCAACCAGCAACACGTGGGGGTCAGCTACAGCGGCCTCCCGAATGATGTCGAAGCAGGTGATTTGCTGCTGCTGGATGATGGTCTGATTTCCATGCGCGTGCAGTCCATTCGCGAGCATGAGGTGCGCTGCACAGTCGAGGTTGGTGGCATGCTGTCCGACCGCAAGGGCCTCAACCGCCAAGGGGGTGGACTGACCGTCGACGCCCTGTCCGACAAGGACCGGGACGACATCCGCCTGACCGCCGAGCTGCAGGCGGACTTCATGGCCGTATCCTTCGTTCGATCTGCCCAGGATCTGCACACCGCGAGAAAACTGCTGCATGAGGCGGGGGGAAGCGCGGCGCTGGTGGCAAAAATCGAGCGGGCCGAGGCCATCCCGGCGTTGGGCGATATCATCGATGCCAGCGATGCGGTGATGGTGGCGCGTGGTGATCTGGGAGTCGAAATCGGCGATGCCGAACTGCCCGGCCTGCAGAAAAAGATCATTCGCGAGTCGCTGGCGCGCAACCGCCCGGTGATCACGGCCACGCAGATGCTGCAGTCCATGGTCGACTCGCCCATTCCTACCCGCGCCGAGGTACTGGATGTGGCCAATGCCGTCATTGACGGCACCGATGCCGTGATGCTGTCCGAGGAGACCGCTGCCGGCAACTATCCGGACAAGGCTGTGCAGGCCATGCGTCGCATCTGCCTGGGCGCCGAACGCCAGTTCGAGCCCGAGGACGAGTTGGCCGCGCACGCCCATCAGCTCGACCGTACCGACCAGGCCATCGCCATGGCGGCCATGGCGCTTGCGGCCGAGGTTGACGTGCGCGCGATCATTGCGCTGACCGAATCAGGCACGACAGCGCAATGGCTGTCACGTTACCGCTCCTCGGTGCCGATCTACGCACTGTCGCGCAGCGCCTCGGCGCGTCGTCGCATGCTCTTGCTGCGCGACGTGCACCCGGTGGCTTTTGACGTGTCCGATGTCAAGCCGACCCAGCTTGCGCGGGCGGCCATCAGCCAGTTGTTCGCTGACGGCTGCCTTGCCTCGGGCGACCGGGTTCTGCTGACACACGGCGACCATACGGGTCGGCACGGCGGCACCAACACGTTGAAGCTCCTGCACGTGGGCAAGGACGGCATCGCCGAGGGGCTGCGGGAACTCTAGTGAGCGCTTCGGGCCCGGCATGGCGGCAGCACCGCGAATGCTGATATGCAAAAGAATCCGTGGCCAGTTGCCTCTGACACGACTACACTGATCATCAACCCATGGATGCACGGAGATTGCCATGAATATCAAGCGACAATTCAAGGCGGCCCCGATCGCGGTGGCCGTGCTGCTTGCCGGTCTCAGCACAAGCTCCGCAGCTGCCGTGCGCACGGTGAGCCCCGATCAGCTGCCCGACTACTGGATCCTGTCGGCCAGCGCCACCGAGCTGAATGTTCCCAACAGTGGCCTGAACCTGGAAAAACCGGGCTGCGCATCGGCCAGCTACACCATCGGCTCGGATGGCGTGCCACGCGACATCAAACTGGAGAAGGTCGTACCCAACAGTGACCTGGGCATGACCGTGGTCGAAGCAGTCAAGAATTTCCGCTACCGACCAAGCGCAGACAATGTCGGCCAGCAGCCCGTGCATACCTACTACACGGCACAGTTCAACATGCGCAATTTTTCGGCTGAAAGGAAAGCCCGGTTGACCGCCGCATGCGACTTGCCAGGCTACACACGCCAGAAGCCTTAGCGTTGTCGTGAAGCGCATCGACTGCCGGATGCCTGTCCTGCGCACAGGTCCCACCGCACGGGGTGACACGTGGCGCCTGGTCCGTGTGAAGCTGCAAAACGCACTTTCGGACGCGATCTGACCTATAATTCGCAACCCCTGCCAACCCATAGCTACCGAACGCGGAGCGCGCATGAGCATCGACGAACTTGAATCCGTGGCCCAGGCCATGGTTGCCCCGGGCAAGGGCATCATTGCCATCGACGAATCCACAGGTACCATCGGCAAGCGATTCCAGGCCGTCGGCGTGGAGAGTACCGAGGAGAACCGTCGCGCCTACCGCGAAATGCTGTTGACCACGCCGGGCCTCGGCGATCATATCTCCGGCGCCATCCTGTACGACGAGACGATTCGTCAGTCGACTGCAACCGGCGAGGCCTTCACCAAAGTCATGCGCGACGCGGGCATCATTCCCGGCATCAAGGTCGACATGGGTGCCAAACCGCTGGCGGGCTTCCCCGGCGAGCTGGTTACCGAAGGCCTGGATGGACTGCGTGACCGGCTCAACGAATACGCTCGCATGGGCGCCCAGTTCGCCAAATGGCGCGCCGTGATCTCGATCGGCGAGGACACGCCCACCTCCACCTGCATCGAGGCCAATACCCACGCACTCGCGCGCTATGCGGCGCTGTGCCAGGAAGCTGGCCTGGTGCCGATGGTTGAGCCTGAAGTGCTGATGGACGGCGCGCACGACATCGACATCTGCTACGACGTCACCGAGGCCACGCTGCGCAGCCTGTTCAACGCCTTGTACGAGCAGAACGTCCTGCTGGAAGGCACCATCCTCAAGGCCTCGATGGTGGTATCAGGCAGTGATTGCGAAGAGCAGGCCAGTGTCGATGAGGTTGCCGAAGCCACCGTACGCTGCCTGAAGTCGAGCGTGCCAGCCACCCTGCCCGGCATTGTCTTCCTTTCCGGCGGTCAGTCCGATGAAGATGCCACCGCCCACCTCAATGCCATCAACCAGGCTGGCCCACACCCCTGGCCGCTGTCCTTCTCCTACGGCCGGGCCATGCAGGCGGCCGCACTCAAGTCATGGGCCGAGGACCCCGAGGGCAACTACGTCGAGTCGCAGAAAATAGTGGCGCAGCGCGCCCGCGAGAACGGCATGGCTGCGCTGGGGCAGTGGCAGGACGAAGACTGAGCGCGCAAGCAAAACACTGACGGGCGCCCCGCCGGGGCGCCCGTCAGTAAACCGCAGCAGTGATCAGAATCGGTATTCGGCGCTCACCGATACCATGTCGGTGGTCAGATCGACGCGATTCTTGTTGGCGTGGTAGTAGTCGTAATTCACGCCCACGCTCCAATTGCTGGCAAAGTCGTAGCCGAAACCGGCACCACCATACCAATCAGTCTTGCTCACGCTCTTGCGCAGCGGGTTGTCGCTGTTGCTGAGGCCATGGCCGCGCCAGCCATAGATACCGGTACGCGCGCTGACATACCACTCTGGCGTCAGATTGAAGTGGCCGTTGACACCCGTTGTCCAGCCATGCAGCTCCGATTTCGTGTTGTTCACCACCGGATCACTGGTGAATGCATGCTTGACATGGATATTGCCCAGATCGTTGTAGCCGGCTTCCACGCCCAGCGCGAGCGACGGGCTGACCGCCCAGCGGTAGCCGAAGTTGCCCGCATAGCCGGTATCGTTGTTGTCATATGGGCCTTTGTTGATGGATGTGCGACCGACACTGCCATTGACGAACCAGCCGCCGTTGTCGGCGCGAGTTTGAGCAAATGTCGGTGCCGCCGCCAGCAGGCCAGCGATGGCAAGGGCGAGCGAGGGAACAATCTTGTTCATGAATCTTCTCCAGCTTGTCAGGGAACCGGCCCATGTGAACAGGCCAAGGTGACACCGCGACCAGATGTTGCGCGCGGGTCATGTGATTGGACGCCTTGCGGGCACAATAATTCCAAAACCTGCGGGTTCACTATTTATCCGGGCTTCAGCGACCTGACTCGATTCGGTCTCATGCGCAGGCCAGGCCCTGCCCGGCTCCAGCCAGCCCTCCCGGAGCTTGCCATGCGGGCACACACGCGACACCATGGCCCTCTTGCGCCCTTTTTTCCGTATGAATACTCAAGCGCCTAACTGGATGTTTGCGATGAAACGTATTGTTGCCGTACTGCCCTGGCTGCTGCTGCCCCTGCATGCACTGGCTACCGACTTTTCCGTCGACCTCACCAGTGTCGATGCCGTGGATGCCAACCCCGGAGACGGCGTCTGCCAGATTGCCGCAGTCACGCCGCCCGCCCCGGGCTGTACCTTGCGGGCCGCCGTGATGGAAGCCAATGCCCTGAGTGGCGCCGACCGGATCATCGTGCCATTTGGCGCGAATATCGTATTCAGCCTGGCGGGCAAGAATGAAGACCTCGCCGCAACCGGTGATCTCGACATTGTCGACGCGGTCACCATCCAGACACCGTCGGTGCCGACGTCCCTGGCCGACTACGCTCGGATCGATGCCAATGGCCTGGATCGGGTACTGGAAATCGCCAGCAGCAACACGCATTTGCAAGGCCTGATCATTACCGGTGGTGTCGCCAATACTGCGAGCTCTGCGATAGGCGGCGGAATCCGCAGCAGTGGATCCAGTCTGACAATTGAAGACTCGATCATCACCGGCAATCTGGCCAATACGGGCGGAGCGATCAATGCCCAGGGAACATTGGACATAAGCCGAACTCGCATATACGACAACACCAGCGCCAACCTCGGCTTCACCAATGCCTACGGCTGTGCAATTCACGATACAGACAGCGGGTCATTTCCAGGCGATAGCATCCATATCCGCAACAGCAGCATCGACCACAATACCTGTGGCACCGGAGCAGCGCTGCAATTGCGGACAAACCTGCAAATCGAAAACAGCACCATCAGCGACAATGCAGCTCAAGTGGCGCTCGGCATGTACAACGCTGATGCAATGCTCAACCAGGTCACCATCGTTGGAAGCCAGGTCGGATATTCCATTGCCAGCTTCGATGGCAGTGCAGTCAGCTCCGTACACAACTCGATCATTGTTGGTGAGAACTTCAACCCTGCATGCAGTATAGGCAATGCCTTGGTCGATCATCGCTGGACGCTGGCCAGCGACAGTTCCTGCCAGTTGGCCGCCGGTCCGGGCAACCTGGCCTCGACCGATCCGATGCTGGGTCCACTGGCTACACGCTACTCGCTGTTGCCGGTGCGCCAGCCAGCAGCGGCCAGCCCCGTGATCGACGCGGCCGACCCCACAATCGGTGGTACCTGTCTGCCCGAGGACGAAGACGGCCTGCCCCGCCCCATCGACGGCGATGGCGACGGCACGGCATTGTGTGACATGGGTGCAGTCGAACTCGACGACGTCATATTCGCCAACGGCTTCGACTGAGTGCGGCCGCATGCAAGACTGGAGCGGGTGCTGGCGTGACAGGCTGGCGTGACGAGCTAGCGTGGCAGGCGACGCGCCGCGTCCCGTGCAAGGGTGTGTCCGGGGCCAAGCCTGGCTTGTGCCAGGTCGAGCGCCGACTGCCAGGCGCGGTGTGCTGCGATCGGCTTGCCGCGGGCGAGGGCCAGATCGCCGGCCAGTAGCCGCAAGCGCACCATGTCGGGCGTTCCCAGGCCATGCGGCTGCAAATCCCTGTCAGCGGCCTGCAGCTGCTCCCCGGCCAGGCGCAGATTGCCTGCATCCAGCGCCAGGCGAGCACTGAGCATGCGGGCTTCGCGCAATGGAACAAGCGCGGTTTGCGAATGCTTCGTGGCATCCGCGAGGATCTCGGGCAACAGATTCCCTGCTTCCTCGGGCCTGCCGGCCTGATACAGCACCCGCGCCAGCTGCGCACGCATTTCCAGATTGCCGGGGCTGCCAGGCGGATTGCCCTCGCTGTAGCGGGCATACGCCTTGCGCATGTTGGCCAGCGCCGCATCGATCTGTCCGGCATCAGCCTGCTCGAGGGCCAGATTGCGGCGATAGCTGGCGGTCGTTATGCCGTCAGCCCCATAGCGTTGCACCGCCAGTTCCAGGGCCTGGCGAAACAAGGCGCCGGATTCGTCCGTGTGACCGCGATCCTGCAGCACCGTGGCCAGATTGTTGATGGTGGCCGCCTGCGGCTCGCCGTAAACATCCCGCTCGATGGCCTCCGCCTGACGCAGCATGGCCTCGGCCTCGTGCAGCTGCCCGGCCCTTCGCAACATGCCGCCGACGGTGCTGAGTGATCCAGCAGTCCGCACATCCTCGTCTCCGTAGGTGGTGCGCGCCGCCGCCAGCGCCTTGCGGCCCGCGCCAATGGCCGCCTCGATGCGGTGGGCGCGTCGCAAGGTGAGGGCCTTCTCCAGAAGAATCTTGGGCAGCAGCATCGCCGCCTGCGGATCCGCGCGGGCCAGCGTTTCGGCATGACCCAGAACCGCCGTCGCCTCGGCAATGTGACGTCGAGCGCTCAGACTTGAGCCCAGTTCGTAGAGAATCGCGGCATGCGTCGCCGCATTGTGATGCAGCGCTGACGCCAGACGATCCGCTTGCCTCAGGTGGTCGGTGGCCGCGGAAAAGTTGCCGCTGAGGAAGTTGGCCCGACCCAGGGCCAGTAGCGCATCGACACGGCGCGGATCATGATCGCCGTTCGGCAGGCGATCCAGTTCAGCCAGGGCCCTATGCAATACCGCCCGCGAGCGCTCGCCGAAGCCCATCTTGCGATACACCCGGCCCACCGCGACAAGTACATCAACGGCGGCATCGGATTGCCCGGCCAGTTGCTTGTCCAGCAGACCGATCGCGCGATTGGCAAGGTCGCGCTGGGTGACCACGAAACTGCCACCAGGGGCCGGCTGTGCCGCTCCGAATACACCCAGCAGGAATTGTTGCACGGCATTGGCACGCGCCAGCTCCACTTGCGCACGTCGGGTCTGCCTGACACTGAACACCAGCGCCACCAGAAGAAGCAGGACGGCAGCAGTGCCAAGGCCCACGCCGAGCCAATGCCGGCGCACGAATTTGCGTGCCCGATAGCCAGTACCGGCTCCGCGTGCCGCGACTGGCAGGCCGTCGAGGTGCCTCAGGATGTCGTCGGCCATGGCCTGCGCCGATGCGTAACGATCGGTTGGTCGGGGCGCCAGTGCCTGCGAGACAATGGCATCCATGTCGCCGCGCACGGCTGCGCGCTGGCGTCGATCCTGAATGAATCGCGACGGCTTTGGTCCCTGAGTCCGCATCAGTAGACCTGCAAACCCGCTTGTGGCGGGCGTTGCCCTGCGAGCAACTCGAAAGCTATGGCGCCCAGCGCGTAGATGTCGGCCGCCGTATCGACCTGCTCGCCCCGGAGTTGCTCGGGCGCGGCATAGGCCGGTGTTGCCGCCGCCAGAAGAGTCAGTGGCCCGCACGGCGCCACGCCACCGGCATCAAGCAGTTTGGCGATCCCGAAATCGAGCAGGTGCGCCACACCCTCCTCATCCACCAGGATATTGCCGGGCTTGAGGTCGCGATGCACGACCAGGCGCGCATGAGCGTGCTGCACCGCTTGCGCAACCCCGGCCAGCAGGCGCAGCCGCGCCTGGAGACTCAAGCGCATGCTGCTGGCAATACTGATCGAGCGGCAGACCGCAGACGTACTCCATGGCGTACCAGGGCGTACCGTCGTCGCGGATGCCACCATCCAGCAAGCGGGCAATATTGGGATGGTCCAGATCGGCCAGAATCTGCCGTTCACGGCGCAACTGCTCGCGCATCAGGCCGCTGTCCAGAACGCCATCAATCAGCTTGATCGCGACTTCCAGCTGGTACTGGCCGTCGTCACGCGATGCCAGCCAGACATGGCCCATCCCGCCCTGCCCCAGCTCCCTCTCGCAGCCGCCAGGGGCCCACCTGATCTCCGGGGCTGGCATGTGACAATGCAGGCGCCAGATCATCGTCCAAGGCCTCGAGTCGCAGCGCCATCGGCTCGTCGACCAACGCAAACCCCCGTGTATCTGCGTCCAGCGCGGCACGCAGGCGCGAGGCCAGTTCCGGATCTTCCCGCTGCAGCTGTTCCAGGCGCTTTTCACGTTCGTGCGGCGTGCAATCGAGCAGTTGCTCCAGTTCAGACGCCAGTCGTTGCCATGCACCCGTATCCATGCCGGTGCCTCAGGTATCGGTCTCGCCAGCCAGACAGCGCCGCCAGCATGGCACGTGCCTTGCGCCAGTCGCGCTTCACCGTTCGCTCGGAGACACCCAGCACCACGCCGCATTCGGCCGATTTCAGGCCACCGAAGACTTGCATCTCGGTAACCTTGGCCATGCGCGGATCAATGGCCTTGAGACGGTCCAGTGCCTGATCCAGCGCCAGTACCTGCTCCGGCCTGGCGCTGTGGTCGACATGGCCCTCGCGCCATTCAATGCGGGTCAGCTGGCCACCGCGCTTGTTGCTGGCCTGCCTGCGCGCCTGATCCACCACGATGGAGCGCATGACGCGGCTGCAATAGCCAAGAAAGTGTGCGCGGTCCGCGAAACTGACGGCCTGCTGGTCGGCCAGCCGCAGAAAGGCCTCATGCACAAGCGCCGTCGTGCAAAGGGTGTGGCCGCCGCGGCGACCACCTGACAGCTGACGATGCGCCAGTGCATGCAGCTCGCGGTAGATATGCGGCAGCAAGGCCTCACGCGCCGCATTGTCCCCACCTTGTGCGGCTTGCAACAACTGGGTAATTTCTGCCGGAGCGTTCATGTTGTTCATTGCATTTGCAGCTTAGCGCAAACGGGCCTCGAAACATCGTGTCAAGTTGTCAGATGAAGCCTCAGGCTCTGGAGCATCAGCCCCAATCGTGACAAGCTGCTCGAATTCAGTCAGCGCCAGCCCTTTCGGCGCGTGCCTCGAGTGCGGCAACCGCAGGCAGGGTCTTGCCTTCGAGGAACTCGAGAAACGCCCCGCCGCCGGTGGAAATGCAGTCGATACCTTCGGCCACCGCAAATTTGTCGATGGCGGCAAGGGTGTCTCCGCCCCCCGCGATCGAGAATGCGCGGGAATCCGCAATCGCACGTGCCAGCGCTGCGGTACCCGCACTGAAGGCGTCGAATTCGAACACCCCCACCGGCCCATTCCACACCACGGTGCCGGCGCTGGCAATACGCTCGGCATACAGCGCAGCGGTCTGCGGACCGATATCGAGAATCATTTCGTTGTCCCTGACCTTGTCAACGGGCTTGATGGTCGCCGTGGCCGTGGCAGAGAACTGTCTGGCCACCACGACATCCACCGGAACCGGGATTTCCGCGCCACGCTCCTGCGCCCTTTTCATGATGTGTCTGGCGGTATCGACAAGGCCCTCCTCATACAGCGAATTGCCCACGGCGTGGCCGGCTGCGGCAATGAAGGTGTTGGCGATGCCGCCGCCCACGATCAGTTGATCCACCTGATCAACCAGGGTGTCGAGCAGCTCCAGCTTGGTCGACACCTTGGCGCCACCCACGATAGCCAGAAGCGGGCGCGCCGGGTTGTCCAGCGCCTTGCCAAGGGCATCCAGCTCGGCCGCCAGCAGCGGGCCGGCAACCGATTCGGCAGCAACACGAATGACCCCATGCGTGGATGCCTGGGCGCGATGCGCGGCACCAAACGCGTCCATCACGAACACATCGCACAGGGCCGCGTACTGCCTGGCCAGGTCAATATCGTCCGCTTTCTCGCCGGGGTTCATGCGGCAGTTCTCCAGCAACACCAGTTCACCCGCAGACACCTCGACACCCCGCAAGTAGTCCTTCTCCAGGCGTACTGGCTGGTCAAGCGCCTGCTGCAGCCAGCGGGCCACGGGTGCCAGAGAAAGCGAATCGTCAACTTCGCCCTCTTTTGGCCTTCCCAGATGGGAGAGCACCATCACCCGGGCTCCAGCATCCAGCGCCGCCCGGAGTGTGGGCAGCGCGGCATCCAGGCGCTGGGTCGAGGTGATTTCCCCGTCCTTGAGCGGAACGTTGAGATCTTCGCGAATCAGTACGCGTTTGCCCGCCAGATCAATATCACTCATGCGTTTGAAGCTCATGGCAACACCCCGCTTGGCGCGGACTCTTGTGAAGGGAGACGTCTATTGTCGACGGCCAGGCCTGGTGGCGCAAATGGGTGTGCAACAATACGCATGCTCTGCCAATCGGAGACCCGTCATGGATCACAGCCTGACCCTGTACAGCTACTGGCGCTCCACTGCCGCCTACCGCGTGCGCATTGCGCTCAACCTGCTGGAACTGGAGTATCGGATCGAGCCGGTGCATCTGGTGCATGATGGTGGTCAGCAGCACTCGGCTGAATATGCGGGCATCAACCCGCAGGAAATGGTGCCCACCCTGCGCGACGGTCGCCGTGTCTACACCCAGTCGCTGGCCATCATGGAGTATCTGGACGAGCGTTATGCCGACGGTAGTCGACTGTTGCCGAATGATCCCCGCGACCGTGCCCGCGCCCGTGCCCTGGCCCAGCTTGTCGCCTGCGAAATTCACCCCATAGGCAACCTGCGTGTGCTGCAATATCTGGAGAGTGAGCTCCACGCCGACCCCGATCAACGCAAACAGTGGTCGCGACACTGGATCGAGTCCGGTTTCCGGGCGCTGGAAATTCTGCTGGCCGATCACCCGGATACGGGCGAATTCTGCCAGGGCGATATCCCCGGCCTGGCCGATGCCTGTCTGGTACCGCAGGTCTACAACGCAAACCGCTGGGGCGTGGACATGCAGGCCTTTCCGACCATCGGCCGCATCAATGCGGCTTGTCTCGCGCTTGAACCATTTCAGCGTGCCAGCCCCGAGCAGCAGCCGGATGCGCCGTAGGATGGCTCAGCTCAAGCGATTGCATCGGCGCAGAATCGAGCGCTGCGGCCTGGCATACACCCGCGCTCGCGGCACGCCTTGCCGTGCGCAACAGCGCCCGCTGGCCGACCCCGGGCTGCCCGCATGAGCGCTCTCCCGCACACGCCGTTCGACTTCACCGGCTATCGGATACTCGTTGCCGGCGCCAGCAAGGGCATCGGCCGTGCCATGGCACGCGCATTTGCCCGGTGCGGCGCCAGTGTGTCGATCTGCGCACGTGGTGAACAGGCGCTGGCGCGCGTCGCGACCGAACTGCAAAGCGATGGCGCCAGCGACGTTCACACCCGAAGCTGCGACCTGGGCGACGGCGAGCAGATCGACGCCTGGGTCAGCTCGGCTGCCGAAACCCTGGGCGGCATCGATGTACTGATCAACAACGCCACCGGCTACGGCTTCGATGCACGCGAGGACGCTGACTGGATCGCCGATTTCAATGTCGATCTGCTGGCAGCTGTCCGCGCGTCACGGGCAGCCCAGGATTTTCTGGTGCGGTCGAAGCATGCCAGCATCATCCACACCAGTTCGATTGCCGCGCTCGGTCCGCGACCACAAGGCCCACCGTATGCTGCACTGAAGGCAGCACTGAACCACTACGCGCAAAGCCAGGCATTGATGCTGGCCAGCCACGGCATTCGCGTCAACGCCATTGCACCGGGATCCATCGAGTTTTCCGGTGGCATATGGGATCAGGTGCACAAGGACAAGCCGGAGCGCTATCAGTCGGTGCTCGACTCGATACCGTTCGGCCGCTTCGGAAATCCCGACGACGTGGCGAACGTGGCCCTTTTTCTGGCCTCGCCCCTGGCGGGCTGGGTCACCGGCCAAATCATTGCCGTGGACGGCGGCCAGGCGCTGAACGGTTGAACACGTTCTGATCAGTCGGTGATATGCCATCATGCACGGTTCCTCCCACAGCCCGGGCAAACAGCCATGCTCATGATCGTCTTTCTCAATCGCATTGCCGTCGCCACCAGCACGGATCACCGCCCACGTGTATGAGCGTCTGCGACCACTGCTGTTTGCACTGGATGCCGAAACCGCGCATCGCCTGACGCTGTACGCTCTGGGCGTTGCCCAGCGCAGCGGCTTCGCACACTGGATCGCGAGGCCGGCACCCGAACACCCGGTTCGTGCACTCGGCATCGACTTCCCCAACCCGGTTGGTCTGGCTGCGGGACTGGACAAGAATGGCGAGCACCTGGATGCCCTGGCAAGCCTGGGCTTCGGGTTCATTGAAATCGGTACCGTCACACCAAGACCGCAGCCGGGCAATCCCCGGCCAAGACTGTTCCGGCTGCCGCAGGAACAGGCCATCATCAATCGCATGGGTTTCAACAATGATGGCGTTGACGCCCTCGTTCGCAATGTCGAGCGCACCGACTACAACGGCATTCTGGGTATCAATATCGGCAAGAACTTCGATACCCCGAATGATCAGGCCATCGACGACTACCTTGTCTGCCTGCGTCGGGTCTATCCGCTGGCGAGCTACGTCACGGTGAATATTTCATCGCCCAATACCAAGGGACTGCGTGACCTGCAAGATGCGGCGTCCTTGCGCGGATTCGTCAGCGCTCTGCGCGAAGAGCAGGACAAGCTCGCCTCGCAGCATGGCGCGCGAAAACCGCTGCTGCTGAAGATCGCGCCCGACCTTGATGAAACGCAAATGGACGCCATGGCCGAGGTACTCTCAGGCAATGCTATCGACGGACTGATCTGCACCAACACCACGCTGTCGCGCGACGGTGTCGAGACTTCGGCGCTTGCCAACGAGGCCGGTGGCCTGTCCGGACGGCCGCTGCTGCACAAGTCCAATCAGGTTCTCGGGGGGATGCGTCAGCGACTTGGCGCGCACACGCCGATCATCGGCGTGGGCGGCATTCTCGAGGGCTGCGATGCCGCAGAGAAACTTCAGGCCGGCGCCGAACTCGTGCAAATCTATTCCGGGCTGATTTATCGAGGCCCGGGCCTGGTCGCCGAGTGCGTGAATGAAATCCACCGCCAAAGTGAGCAGACATCATGAACCGGGCAACCGACATGGGCGGCTACGCGATTGCCGAGGATGCCTCGCTGGCCCGGCACAACACCTTGCGGGTAGCGGCCAAAGCCAGGTGGCTGGTGCAGCTGCACGATGCCTCCAGGCTGCCGGACGTCCTGCAACTGCCCGCCATTCGCTCCGGCCCGCTGCTGGTGCTAGGCCAGGGCAGCAATGTGCTTTTTGCCGATGACTTTGCCGGCACGGTACTGGTCATGGCCAATCGCGGTGTGGCGGTCGAAAAGGACGGCGACGATACCTCGATCGCCGTGGCCGCCGGCGAGTCCTGGGATGACTTTGTGCGCTGGTCGCTCAGTCAGGGCTATGCCGGGCTCGAGAATCTGGTCTTGATTCCCGGCCTGGTGGGCGCCGCGCCAATGCAGAACATCGGCGCCTACGGCACCGAAGTGGCCGAGTTCATCGAATCGGTCGAGGCCTGGGACCGCGCGGCGGGCAGGATAGCGGAACTGGCACCCGGTGAATGCCGTTTTGCCTACCGCGACTCCGTGTTCAAACAGCAGCCGGACCAATACGTGATCACGGGTGTCCGCTTCCGCTTGCCTCGCGAGCGCGAGCTGCGGCTGGACTACGCGGGGATCAGCGAGGAGCTTGGACGCATGGGCATCACCCGCCCGACACCCTTCCACGTGGCCGAGGCCGTGGTCCGTCTGCGCAGCCGCAAGCTGCCTGATCCGGGCGTGATCGGCAACGCCGGCAGCTTCTTCAAGAACCCGCTGGTGGATGCGGCCACGGCCAGGGACCTGCTCGCGGACAACCCGGATCTGCCGCACTGGCCGGCAGCAGACGATGCCATCAAGCTGTCTGCAGCCTGGCTGATCGAGGCATGCGGATTCAAGGGCTCGCGTGAAGCCGACGCCGGCATTTCCAATCGCCATGCGCTGGTTCTGGTCAATCACGGTGAGGCCTCCGGCGCCCAGTTATGGGCGCTTGCCCAGGGTGTCATGGCCGGGGTGAAGGAGCGCTTCGGCGTCATGCTGGAGCCCGAACCACGCATTGTCGGGGTGTAGCCGGACAGGCCGGAACTGCGCGCCTGATCACAGACCCGTTATGGGCATGCAACTAGTTTGTTAGCCCAGCGCTGTCCCTGGAGCACGCCATGCAAGCCCGCAACGAAGCCGCACTCGGCTCCCCATCTCGTCGACGGCTGTTGACCGGGGCCCCACCCGGCATGCCAGCAGAACACGTGGCCCCGCCAATCGGCGGGTCTGCCGCACGCGCCAGCCAAGTCAGCCAGCCGCCTGCCGCAGTACGCTGGCTGTCCAAGGCGACCTATGGCTTCACTCAGGCAGAGATGGATGCATTCAATGCCCTGGGTGGCGACGACAGTGCCCGCTGGACGGCCTGGATCAACCAGCAGCTTGATCCGGCAGGCATCAACGACGGCGCCTGCGATTCACGCCTGGCATCAGCCGGTTTCAGCACACTGGGCAAAAGCGTGCAGCAGCTCTGGGCGCAGCACCATGAGCAGAGCGACTACTACACACGCCTGCTGCCCCTGTACGAAACCGAATCGGCGATGGTCATTCGTGCGCTATACAGCCGCCGGCAACTGTTCGAACGCATGGTCGGTTTCTGGCACGACCATTTCAGCGTGTACGGGGGCGACTATGATGGTGCGCCGATGTTCGTGCAGTACGATCGCGATGTGATGCGCGGCCATGCTCTGGGCAACTTTCGCACCCTTCTTGGCACCGTGGCACGCTCCACCTGCATGCAGTTCTACCTGGACAACTACGCCAGCAAGGGCGCCAACTTCAACGAGAATTACGGGCGTGAGCTGATCGAGCTGCATACGCTCGGGGTGGAAAACTACTACGGGCCGGGCGACCCGTTTCAAGTCCCCTGCCTGGGTTTCACCGATATCCATTGCGAGGGCAGCTTCCCGGCCGGATACGTCGACAACGATGTGTACGAGGCCGCCGCTGCGCTTACTGGATGGAGCATAAAGAACGGCAACTGGCAGTTCCCTAACGACAATGACGGCACCTTCGTCTACCGCTCCGAATGGCATCAGCACAACAACAAGTTCTTTCTTGGCCGCTACCTGCCCGCCAACCAGCCCGCCATGCTCGACGGCGAGCAGGTGCTTGACCGCCTGTGCGCGCATCCGGGCACAGCCAGGCACATTGCCACCAAGCTGTGCCGACGATTTGTCGGCGAGGATGCCTCCAGCTCGCTGATCGACCGGGTAGCGTCCGATTTCACCAACCACCTGGCGGATCCCGACCAGATCAGCATCATGCTGCGCACGGTACTCGAGTCGGACGAGTTCAAGACCGGCTGGGGAAGCGGCATGAAGCGCCCGCTGGAAGCCACGCTTGGCGCCCTGCGTGCCTTCGGCGCAGATTTCACGCCCGTGCCCGACAACACCGGCACCTGGACCGTATCCGATGAGTTCTTCAGCCGCCTGCAGCAAGCCGGGCATCGGCCGTTTCGCTGGGGCCCGCCCAACGGCTACCCGGACAGCATGGGCGCCTGGGCCAGCACCGGCACCCTGGCGATGACCATGAAGCTGCTTGCGCGCCTGCCCGAGTTGCCAAGGGACCGCAGCAGTGGCTCGCCGCCGCTGGCCGACGTGGTGGCGCAGACCCAGTCCGCAGTCAGCAACCCCACTGCAACCAACATCATCAGCTACTGGAGTGATCGCGTGCTGGGCTGGCAGCCGCAGCCGCTGACCGGCACGGTCACGGCCTTCATGCAGCAGAACGCCGGCACCAGCGAAGCCCTGGATCTGAGCTCCGACAACTGGAACAGCGGCAACCTCAAGGCCCACTACGTGCAGTCGCGCCTGCGCACCGCCGTCAGCATGCTGGCGATGAATCCCGAATACCTGAAACGGTGACCGCCATGCCGACCTTGAATCGTCGTGATTTCCTGAAATCCTGCTGCGCCGGTGCTGTCGTGGCCGGCGTCGGTCCCGGCGTCATGCGCCTTGCATTCGCCGAAGGCAATGCCGGCGCCAGCGACACCCTTGTTGTGGTGTTCATGCGCGGGGGCTGCGACGGGCTGAGCCTCGTGCCACCCACCGGTGGTGCCGACCGCGGCCACTACGAGCAGGCCCGACCCGACCTGCAGATTCCCCTGAGCGGAACCGGCGCCGCATTGCCGCTGGGCAACAGTAATGGTCTCTGGGGCCTGCATCCCAACGCAAGCGGCCTGCGTGATCTGTACAACGCCGGCCACCTGGCGGTCGTGCTCGGTACGGGCATGCCCGCACCGGTCACGCGCAGCCACTTCGATGCACAGGCCACCATGGAACTGGGTACCCCCGGTCAGCAGGGCATCGGCAGCGGCTGGCTTACGCGTCACATGACCAGCATGGGCCTGACTCCCGACCTGGCCATACCCGGCGTAAGCGCAGGCAGCATGACGGCCACCAGTCTGATCTCCGGTGCAGACGCGATCACGATGGGCAGTGGCAACGATTTTCGCATCGACACCTCGGCATGGGGTTGGAATGCGCGGGATCAGTATTCGGGCGATCCACCCGCGGGCCTGAATGGTCTGGTGGAAACCCTGCCCGCCCTGTGGTCGGGCAATTCGCTTCTGCACGAAGCGGGGCGTCACACGCTTGAATCACTGGCGGTGATACGGCCGATGGATTTCGACAACTACACCCCGGCCAATGGAGCGAGCTACCCGAACGACGGGTTTGCCGATCAGTTGCAGATGCTTGCGCAACTGATAAAGGCCGGCGTGGGCCTCAAGATCGCCACCATCGATTTGGCCAGCTGGGACACCCACAACGGGCAGGACTACCAGTTCAACCAGATGACCACGCGTTTGTCGCAGAGCCTGACAGCGTTCTACACGGATCTGGCCGGCAGCGGTGGCGCCAACCACGCCGACAGGACCAGCATCGTGGTCATGAGCGAGTTCGGGCGGCGCGTGCGCCAGAATGGCAGCAATGGAACCGATCACGGCTATGGCAACGTGATGCTTGCGCTGGGCGGCAAGGTCAACGGTGGCCAGGTCTATGGGCTCGACGAGTACGCCGGACTGGACGACAGCCAGTTGTTCGAGGGCGAGGACGTGCCGGTCACGATCGACTACCGGCAAGTGCTGTCCGAAGCCATGATCCGGCGCCAGGGCAATAATCACCTGGGCTATGTGTTCCCCGGCTACAGCAGCTACTCGCCACTGGGCATATTCCAGGGCAGCGACCTGCCACCCGACTACAGCGCCACCGGCTGGGACGAGCTGTTCACGAACGGCTTTGATTGAATGGGCCCGCGATCGGGGGCACGGGTTTCAGGCTGCGCAGGCTGGGCTACCGATGATGCTCTTCGCTTTTGTTCCGCGGCATCGTGCAGATGTCTGCCCCTGCCCCGCTATTCGGTATAACCCCCGGCAACGCCCTTGACCGCCATGGCCACGGCGTCATGCGGGTGCAGGCTCTCGAAATGGGCGCAGTGGATCTTGTAGTCGGTGTAGCGTGAATCGTTCGCCAGGGCTGTATGGATGCGCCGTGCGGCGTCCTCGCAGAACATCAGGTTTTCACCATTGAGGCGCGCAAATTCCTGCTCATCCTCTCGCTTCACTGCCGTTTGCAGTGGTGTCTTGAGTGCCGCTTCGACAGCCTCTATCAATGCCTCGAAGGGTAGCGAAGCATGCGCCGGGTCCAGCTTCACGGTCACCCTGGCCTCGCTGCGCTGGCCGTGCGGTGTGGCGCAGATGCCCTGCTCGCTGCCGAGCCAGTCATGCACCGCCTTGTGTTGTGCTTCCGAGCCGGTGAAATCGGTATCAAAGCGCTGCTGGATCAGCTGCCGCGCCAGGGCGGCAGAGGCAGGACAGGTTGACGAATAGCCCACTCGGCACTCGAGCTCGAGGCTCATCTCGCCGCCGGCCATGCGCGCATCCAGGCGACACGGATACAACTTCCAGCCGTGCCGGTCACTCAACAGTGCCGCTCGCCGTGCCAGCAGATCGAACTCGACCTGGACACGGGCGTGCTCACTGACCCCGGCGTGCGATTGCAGAAATCCGTCAAGCACGCGACGCAAACTGCCAGCGCTCAAGTGGCTTCCGGCAAGCACATTTTCAGCCTGTGCATACAGACGCGACATGTGGATGCCGCGGCTGCTTGCAGCCGGCAGGTTGACCCAGGCACCGACCTTGCCTGGTGCACAGCGCCACTGTGCCGGATCGGCATCCAGCTGCAGTGGCACATGCAGGCCCTGCATGCCCACCCATGCCAGCGCGGCCGCTGCTTCGGCATGGGCGTCATTGGCGACGTCTGGCAACGCGGCTGCCGATTCAGGATGTGCGTTCATGCGGAATCTTCCGTTTGTTGTTCGGTGTGTTTCTGGCGGCGCGCAGCGCGCCAGGCGCGCCAGGCCATCGCCGGACCAACCCGGCCACGCGGACTGGCCAGCACGGCCAGTGGCGCAGACGACTTCAGCGCCCGACTCAATTGAGAGCGGTCAGCCTGGCTGCTGAGCTCGCGCAACAGCGGCAGTGGACCGGGTAGATACATGGCATCAGCGAAGGCCGAATGCAAGTCCGTCAGTTGGTCGCGCATGGCCGCACGACCCGCAGGCGTGTCCCTGCCCATGTCGCCGCGATCCAGGGCATGCCGCGCCAGCAACTGCATGGGCAGGACATCATTGTCGACACCGGGCTTGTCCAGGTGCAGCAGCGCCGACATCAGATGATCCAGTGTCGCCAGCCGCGCTGCCCGCCAGTGCGCGCTGCCTGCACCGAAACACACGGTGGTTTCGAGGCGGGCAAGCGCACCGTGGAAACGTTCGGCCGCCTCGACCTGGCCACTGAAATCGCGTGCGGGCGGATCTTCGCGCAAGGCCAGACCCGCCTCGATGGCAGCACCCCACAGATCCGCATCGAGCTGCCGGGCACGCTCGCTGGCGAACAAGGCCGTCGCCAACGGGTGATGCGTATGGCCCTCGCGGGCCGCAGCCAGCTCATCGGCCCACCAGTGCAGCTTGCGAGCCGCCACTGAGGTATCGCCGATGGCATACACGGCATCAACCCATTGCTGCTCGATGCTCGCCAGTGCCATCTGCGCGATGCCATCATCGGTCCGCAAATACGGCGCGGCCAGACGCAGTTCCGGGCGCGCCTGCAACAGCGCATCGAAGTGCTGCTCGATGGCCTGCCCGTCCATCAGGCGTCCAGCAGCTTTGCCAGCTGTTGCACGTCGTCGAGCACACGTTCGGCGCCCCAGTCGTGCGGATCACCCCCGTCCAGATAACCCCATGCGGCGGCGATACTGAACATGCCGGCAGCCTGCCCGGCCTCGATATCGCGTTTGTCGTCGCCAACAAAGATGCACGCGTCGGGAGCCACGCCCGCGAGCCGGCAGGCATGCAGCAGCGGCGCGGGGTCAGGCTTTCGCACTGGCAGACTGTCACCGTAGACACAGGCAGCCGCCCTGGCCTGCAGGCCCAGGCGCTGCAACAGGGGCTCGGCCAGCTCACCTGATTTGTTGGTCACCACCCCCCAGGCAATATCCCGGGCTGCCAGGGAGTCGAGCACCGTGTGCATGCCATCGAACAAGCGCGTCATGCCGTCCAGGCGCTGGGCATAGATCTGCAGAAACCGCGGCAAGATCCGCTCCAGGCCCGCCTGGTCGCGGTCCGGGAAACTGGCCCGCAACATCGCCATGCCGCCGCGCGAGACCAGCGGGCGAAAGGCATCATAGGCGGGCGCTGCAACCCCGTGTTCCGCGCAAACGTCCAGGCACGCCTGATACAGGTCGGGGGCGCTGTCGACCAGGGTGCCGTCCAGGTCGAACCAGACCGCAGACAAGGGGCGAGGCCATTCGCGAGTCACGTCTTGTGGGCTTGCACGAGATAGTTGACCGCGGCATTGCTGGACAAGGACGCCTTGCGGGTCAAAGGGTTGTAGCTGATGCCGCGAATCTCATCCAGTACCAGCCCGGCGCGGCGCAAGCTGCGCGAAAGTTCGGATGGCCGAATGAACTGCTCATACCGATGCGTACCCCGTGGCAGCATGCGCAGCAGGTATTCGGCGCCGACAATGGCTGCCGCAAAAGACGCCAGCGTGCGATTGAGGGTGGACAGGAACAGCTTGCCGCCCGGCTTCAGCATGGCCGAGAGATCATCAATGAGCGCCGCCGGATCGGGCACATGCTCGATCAGCTCCATGCAACACACCACGTCGAAACTGCCGGGCTCATCCTCTGCCAGTTGCCGCGATGACTGCAGTCGGTAGTCGACCGCCAGATCCGATTCCAACAAGTGCAGGCGCGCCACATCGATCACCGCCTTGCCCAGGTCGATGCCGACCACATCGGCGCCGGCACGCGCCAGCGCCTCGCTCAGCAAGCCGCCACCGCAGCCGACATCAGCCACCCGGGCACCGCGCAAAACCGCGTGCCGGGCAACGTAGGCGGCGCGTACCGGGTTGAGGTCGTGCAGTGGGCGGGATTGGCCGTTGGGGTCCCACCACCTTGCAGCCAACTTGTCGAAGCGGGCGAGCTCCTCCGGGCTGACATTGTCGCGCGCAACTTCAGTCACAACGTGTCCTCCGAATTCGGCACTGAACCATCCATGGTGCCGGGTGCCGGCCCAGCCTTCCTTGGCTGGTCGCTCGCCGGCGCGGCATGCCACTGGCATCCCGCGAAATCCCCGGCTCGCCCCACCACCTTGCAGCCAACTTGTCGAAGCGGGCGAGCTCCTCCGGGCTGACATTGTCGCGCGCAACTTCAGTCATTGAACTATTCTCGACGGCTGTCAAATGGCGGCAATGCGATCCCGCCAGCTGCGTGCCCTGGCCAGCAGTTCGGGTTCACTCATGTCGCTGAGGCGCCCCGAATCCAGCTTCCGGGCCCCATGAATCCAGACATCGCTGACCTGTTTCCGATTGCAGGCGTACACCAGCTGTGAGCACACATCGTACAAGGGCTGACACTCCAGCTCGTCCCCGATGCGGACGGCAACCAGATCCGCCTCCTTGCCGGGCACGATGGAGCCTATCTTGTCATCCAGGCCCATGGCCCGCGCACCATTCAGGGTGGCCGCCTGCAGGGCATAGCCGGCACTGAAGGCATCCGCCTTCTGCGCCACGGCCTTGGCCAGCTGCGCCGCGGTGCGCATCTCGCCGAACATGTCGAGATCATTGTTCGAGGCACAACCATCGGTGCCGATCGCCAGGTTCACGCCAGCCTCGCGAAACTGCTCGGCAGGACAGAAGCCCGACGCCAGCTTCAGATTCGATTCCGGGCAGTGCACTACCGAGACTCCGGCCTCGGCACATTGCCTGATCTCGGCATCAGTCACGGCGGTCATGTGCACCGCAATCAGGCGGTCGTTGACGATACCGAGCTGTTGCAGTCGCTGCATTGGCCGCACGCCAAAATCGCGCTTGCTGTCCGCAATTTCCTGCGCTGTTTCATGGCAATGCAGATGCACCGGAATATCGAGCTGATCGGACAGCACGCGGATACGCTCAAAACTCTCGTCGGAGACGGTATAGGGCGCATGCGGCACGAACGAGGTGCTCAGCAAGGGCTGACCATTCAGCTCATCATGCACGGCAAGTGCGCGATCGAAATATTCGTCACGACTCCTGGCCCACGGGCTGGGGAACTCGATGATGGGCAGGCCCACACAAGCGCGGAAACCCAACCTGCGGTAGGTCGCACCAATGACATCCGGGAAAAAGTAGTTTTCGTTGGCACAGGTGGTACCGCCGCGCAGCATCTCGGCCACCGCCAGCTCCACACCATCACGGATGAATTCCGGGCCCATCAGCTTGGCCTCGGCCGGCCAGATGTGATTTTCCAGCCAGTCCATCAGCGGCAGGTCATCAGCCAGGCCGCGCATCAGGCTCATGGGATTGTGGGTGTGCGCGTTGACCAGACCCGGCATCAGCACGTGCTCATCCAGCGACACGGTTTCGCGCGGAGCAAACCGCGCCGACAGCTCCTTCTGGGGCAGAACGTCCTTGATAACGCCCTTGTCCACCACCACGGCATGCTCTTCCAGCAGCGTTGTCCCCGGCTCAATGGGCAGAACCCAGCGTGCATGGATCGCCAGATCCACGGGCTGTGCGCTATCACTCATGTGCTGCGGTCCTCCCCGCGGTTCGCGATGGCGCCGATGCAAGGGCGCAGACCATCTCTGCGCGCCTCATGAACCGGCTGGATCCCGGGTTCTGGCTCTGCCAGCCCCGGGATGACGCATGGACAAAGGCGCAGACTGCATCTGCGCGGCTCATCAGCTTGCTGGATCCCGGGTTCTGGCCTTGCCAGCCCCGGGATGACGCATGGGCAAAGGCGCAGACTGCGTCTGCGCGGCTCACCTGCATCCTGGATCCCGGGTTCTGGCTTCGCCAGCCCCGGGATGACGCATTGGCAAAGGCGCAGACTGCGTCTGCGCGGCTCACCTGCATCCTGGATCCCGGGTTCTGGCTTCGCCAGCCCCGGGATGACGCATTGGCAAAGGCGCAGACTGCGTCTGCGCGGCTCACCTGCATCCTGGATCCCGGGTTCTGGCTTCGCCAGCCCCGGGATGACGCATTGGCAAAGGCGCAGACTGCGTCTGCGCGCCAATGCGTCACTTGACTCTCCCTACGTATTCGCCGCTGCGGGTGTCGACCTTGATGACTTCGTCCTGGCCGACGAACAGCGGGACGCGGACTACGGCGCCGGTTTCCAGGGTCGCCGGCTTGCCGCCGCCGCCGGAGGTGTCGCCGCGCACGCCGGGATCGGTTTCGGTGATCTGGAGCTCGACGAAATTGGGTGGCGTCACCGATAGCGGGACACCATTCCACAACGTCACCACGCACTCTTCCTCACCCTTGAGCCATTGTGCCGCATCACTCATTGCGGCCTTGTCGGCCTGATGCTGCTCGAAGGTCTCCGGATGCATGAAATGCCAGAACTCGCCATCGGCATACAGGTACTGCATATTGGTATCGACGACATCAGCACCCTCGAATGATTCGCTGGCCTTGAGGGTCTTTTCCACCATCTTGCCATTCTTCAGGTTGCGGATCTTGATACGGGTAAATGCCTGCCCCTTCCCCGGCTTGATGAAGTCGGTATCGACGATCATGTAGGGATCACCATCAAGAAGGATTCTCAGGCCGTTCTTGACGTCATTGAGTCCATAGGTTGCCATGTGCTGCGCTCCGGTACAGTGATGCCGCCCGGTTCACGGCTGAAAACCGGTTCGCGGCTACAATAAGGTGCTGTTCTGACTATTGACCGCCCATGATAACCGCAACACCCCGATCTCCGCAGCCTGCTGGGCCAGACTGGCGCCAACTGTGGCGTGATGCCATCACCGATGCGACCGAAATGCTCGAACTGCTGGACCTTGAGCATCTCATCCACCGGCTGCCGGCCAATGACGCCGGTTTTTCCATGCGCGTGCCGCGCGGGTTTGTGGCTCGTATGCGCAAGGGCGACCCCGGTGATCCCTTGCTGCTGCAGGTTTTGCCGCAACTCGCTGAACTGGAAGAGCACCCCGGCTATGCGACCGACGCCGTGGGCGACCTGGACTCGCGCGCGGCCCATGGCGTGCTGCACAAGTATCAGGGCCGGGCATTGCTCATTGCCAGCGGCACCTGCGCCATCAACTGCCGCTACTGTTTCCGACGGCACTTCCCCTACGGCGAGGAGATCGCCGCCGCCAGGCAATGGCACGATGCCCTGGACTACGCCCGCGAGCACCCTGAAATTCATGAGCTGATCCTCTCCGGTGGTGATCCGCTGGCCCTGTCCACGGCGAAGTTGCACGAGTTGAGCGACGGCATGTCGGGCATGGCCCATATCAGGCGCTTGCGCATCCACACG
The DNA here is from genome assembly GCA_963800395.1 of uncultured Gammaproteobacteria bacterium. Classification (GTDB taxonomy): domain Bacteria; phylum Pseudomonadota; class Gammaproteobacteria; order Xanthomonadales; family Rhodanobacteraceae; genus DASSBG01. The sequence continues at coordinate 383,477 of CAWDBD010000014.1, read as the reverse complement.
CGCCTTCCGGTCGTGCTGCCCGAGCGCGTGGACCCGGAATTCTGCGAGTGGCTGGCAGCTCTGCCGCAACAGAAGATCGTCATGCTTCACGCCAACCACGCCAATGAGCTGAGCGCCGATGTAGGCAGCGCATGCCAACTTCTGCGACAATGCGGAGCAACCGTACTGAATCAATCCGTGCTGCTGCATCATGTCAACGACAACGCCGATTCCCTGGTGGAATTATCAGAGCGATTGTTCGAAATCGGAGCCCTGCCGGTGTACTTGCACCAGCTTGACAAGGTCAAGGGCAGCGCGCATTTCGAGGTCAGCGACCACAAGGCCCTGAGGCTGATGGAAGCACTGCGGGGCCGCCTGCCGGGCTTCTTGCTGCCAAGACTGGTGCGCGAAGTGCCCGGCGACTGTGGCAAACGCCCCGTCGGCCAACTGAACACAAGGCTGGATTCAGCGACGTGAATCGGATAAAACAGCTTTAATGAAATGGCTTTACCCGATTTTTTGCCTACTTGGCGACAACCCCTGATATGACCAATAAATGAAACAGGACAACGTTGTTAGGATACTGTTCGTGCAGGACCAGCTGGATGAGGCCGAACAGATCATCAGTCTGCTGCGCAATGCCGGTATTGCAGTGCGGCCGAGCAATGCTGCCGATCCGAAGGAGCTGGAGCTCGCCCTGACGGGCAAGACATCACCGGACCTGGTACTGGTGGACATGGCCATCAAGCAGCTGGACCTGGAAACCGTGCGCAAGCAGGTGGCCGCAACGGGCAAGGACATTGCCATGATTGCCCTGGTCAAGAAAGCCGATAACGATCTGCTGGTGCAAACAGCAGAACTGGGGGTGAGCGGCGTGGGGCTGGTGTCGCGCCCCAAGCAGCTGGAAGCCGTGGTCCGGCGCGTATTCCAGGCGCTGAACATGCGCCGCAGCGTGCGCCAGCTCGAGGCATCCCTGCGCGAGACCGAGCGCCGTTGCGATGCGCTGCTGGACTCGTCCAACGATGCCATTGCCTACGTCCATGAGGGCATGCATGTGCGTGCCAACAAGGCCTACCTCCATCTGTTCGGCATGGAGTCTTTCGAGGAAGTCGAAGGCATGACGCTGCTGGACATGATTGCGCCCGACGACGCCGCCGATTTCAAGCAGTTGCTGCGCCAGGTAACCAGTGGGGAAACGCCACCGGAGAAACTCGAGATCAAGGCCCACCGGGCTGATGGCAGCGAATTCGAGGCATTGATTCACTTTGCCAATGCCAGCTACGAGGGTGAGCCCTGCCTGCAGATCATCTTCCGCCAGCACGAAGTGGACGTTGACGAACTGCGCTGGCGTGACAACGTCACCGGCCTGTTCAACCGTTCGCACATGATGCAGGCGGTGGACAAGGCGGTCGGCGAAGCTGCGGCAGGTCGATCGGACCAGGCCTTGCTGATTATCGAGCCCGACGGCTATCGAGCGACGCTCGACAGCGTGGGGCTATCAGCTGCCGACTCCCTGCTGCACGGCCTGGCCAGCGTCATCGCCGAGCAATTGGGCGACCGCGATGTGGCCGGTCGCATCTCCGACCACGTGTTCGCCGTGCTGCTGGTCGAGCGCGAGCACGCCACGGTGTCGGAACTGGCCGAGACACTGCGCACGTCAGTGGAGAAAGGCATTTTCGAGGCCGGCACGCAATCCATCAACGTCACTATCAGCATTGGCGGCAGCCTGCTGGGCGAACGCAACGCCAGCAGCAAGGAGCTGCTGGACCAGGCCAACGAGCGGCTGCGTTCCGTGCAAGACCAGGGTGGAAATCGGGTGGAAATCTTCAACCCGGCTGCGCGCGAGCAGGAAGAAACCGAGCGCGAACAGCGCTGGGTGCATGCCATCGAGCAGGCACTTGCCAACAACGAGTTCGTACTGTTCAACCAGCAGATCATCAGTCTGCAGGGAGCCGAAGGCGAGTACTACGAAATCCTGTTGCGCCTCAACGGGCCCAATGGCGAAATCCTGCCCAAGTCATTCATGCCGGCAGCCGAACGCAACAACCTGATGCCCAAGATAGACAAGTGGGTCATCGAGCATGCCATCAAGCTGTTGGCGCAGCGCATCAATGACGGGCAATCCACGACATTCCTGGTCAAGCTGAGCACGCAATCACTGCAGGATGCGACGCTTGCACGCTGGTTGGCTGGGCAACTGGCCGCACACAAGGTGCCGCCCAAATCGCTGATCCTGGAAATGCCCGAGAGCAAGGTCATGACCAGCATCAAGCCGGCTGCGGCCTTTGTCACGGCCGTGCGCAAGCTCGGTTGCAGTTTCGCCCTGGAACAGTTTGGCTCCGGCCTCAAGTCCTTCCAGTTGCTCCAGCACATCCAGGCCGATTATCTCAAGATTGATCGCAACTTCCTGGACGAACTGCCCAAGAACCCTGAAAACCTGTCCAAGATCAACGAAATCTGCAAGCAGGCCCAGGAAGGCGGTCGCAAGACCATCGCCGAATGGGTACAGGACGCGGCCAGTACCTCCCTGCTTTTCACCGCCGGCGTGGACTTCGTGCAGGGCAACTTCCTGCAGGAGCCGGAAAAGATCATCACCGCCGAGACCGTGCACTAGCGCGCCCTGATTGTGGTGCGCCGTGCCCGCTTGACAGGATTGATTACACGTGTAATATAGATTCGTAAATTACAGGCGTAATCTAAATGCGCAAGATACAGATCAGCGAGGCGGAAAGCCGTGTCATGCAGGTGCTCTGGGAGCGGTCCCCGCTCGGAGCCGATGCCGTGGTCAAGGCCTTGAGCCCTGGCACAGGCTGGCAAGACAAGACCATCAAGACCCTTCTCAACCGCCTGCTGCGCAAAGGCGCGCTAAGACACGAGCGGGACGGGCGACGCTATCTGTACAGCCCGGCCGTAAGTCGCGATGACTACCTGAACCAGGAAAGTCGCGGCCTGGTCAACCGTCTGTTCAATGGCCGCGTCGCCCCACTGGTAGCCCACTTCCGCGAGCACGAAGAACTGAGCGCCACCGATATTGCCGAGCTCCGCCAGCTGCTTGACGACATCGAGCACGGAGGTGATTGACATGACCGAGACCGTTCTTGCGTCACTCACCCTCCTGTCTGCGGCACTGGCCCTGGTCATGCTGCTGCGCAAACCGGTTCGCCACCTGTTGGGTCCTGGTCCTGGCTTCCTCCTGTGGCTGCTGGTACCAGCCATGACCGCCGCTGCATGGATGAAGCTGCCGACACTGGCATCGCTGCGACCACTCACCGAGTCCGCCCCCATCGCATCACTGGGCGCGCTCATTGTCCATCCGGGCAACGCCTTGCCTGTGGCCACCGGACATCCCGCCGCTTCTTCGCAATCGGGGTACCTGTTGCTGGCCTTGTGGCTGACCGGAACCTGCATCATGGTTCTGCGGCTGCTTCTGGCTCACCTACAAGTGACGAAGCGGGCCCAGCAGCCGGATGCAACCCTGCATTCCCTGCTGGCCGCGCAACTTGACCCGGCAACACTGGCCAGAATCCGTACCCACTCGATGGGACCGGCGGTCATGTTCGCCTGGCCGTGCATGATTCTGATTCCGGCCGATTTTGCGCGCCGATTCAACCCGCAACAGCGTACATTGGTGCTCGCACACGAACAAATGCATCTGCACCGCGCAGACCCGTTGTGGCGGCTGATAGCCGAACTCACGCGCGCCTTGCTGTGGTTCCATCCCCTGGTGTGGTTGGCCCTGCCCCGCTTCCGCCTGGATCAGGAACTTGCCTGCGACACAGCGACTTTGAGCGGTTGCCAGCCCTCGCGCGCAGCATATGCCCGCACCCTCATGGACGATTTGGGCACCTCACGGGTGCCCGCACTCACCGGATGGGTCAACCCCCACCAACTCAAGGAGCGCCTGACCATGATCAAATCCCGACGTATCCACTCTCATCGCCGTCGACTAGGCTACAGCCTGGTTCTGGCGGCCATTGCCGCATCGACACTACTGGTCGGCGCCGCACTGTCGACGTCAAAAGCCGCGCATGCCGAAACAGCGCGGGATACCCCGCCGGTCATCAGCGTGAATGTCGGTGATCACGGAATCTACTGGAACGGCGACAAAGTTGACAGCCTGTCGCTGCAACATCGCGGTGTGCTGACGGCACGCATCGACCCCGAGATCCCGGTTTTGCTGACCATAGGCTCCAACGTACCCGACAAGCAGGCAGGCAACATTGCCAATGCGCTGCGTCAGAGCGGCCTGTCGCGCGTCGACTTGCGACACGTCGATACGACACCCTTGACCAATCTCCCTGCAGACGGAGAAAGGCAGATGCAGTACCGTTCACAGCGACGCCCCCACTATCCGGCCTCGGCCATCCGTGCCCGGCAACAGGGTACCGTTGTGCTCAAGGTACACATCTCTGACGACGGTGATGCGCTGGGCGCGAAGGCCACGAACACCGGCGTGGCTACGGACTTGGTAAAGGCCAGCCTGGCTGCGGCTCTGTCGTGGAAATACACTGAAGGCAAGGACGGGTGGGTCAGAATACCCGTGCAATACACGCTGCACGAATTCAAAGGCATACCGGTCAACGAGTTGCCTGCTCTGCCTCCGGGCCAGGAATGGCGCTGGTCAGCTGACGGCAAAAGCATCAGGTCTGTACCAACAGGTCCGACATCAGACTGAGTCGGTAGCCTGGGTAGAAAAAAGCCGCGCACTGCGCGGCTTTTTTCATCTGGCGACGGCGCACGCCGTCGCTGCCAGATTCTTATTCGGCGTCGGCTTCCGGCGCAGCTTCGGCAGCCGCAGCTGGCGCGGCGGCCGGCTTGGCCTTGGCGGCCTTGGCGGCCTTGGCCTTGCTCTTGGTAATCGCGCTGATGTCTTCCTTGATGCGCGCCGCCTTGCCTTCCAGTCCGCGCAGGTGGTACAGCTTGGCGCCGCGGACCTTGCCCTTGCGCTTGACGACCACCGAGTCGATCACCGAGCTGTGCGACTGAAACACGCGCTCGACACCCGTACCGTGGGAAATCTTGCGCACGGTGAAGGCCGAATGCAGACCACGATTGCGACGCGCAATGCACACTCCCTCGAAAGCCTGAAGACGCTCGCGCGAACCTTCGGTAACCTTGACGTTCACCACCACGGTGTCGCCAGCGGCGAAGTCGGGCAAGGTGCGTGTCATCTGTTCGTTTTCGAACTGTTGAATGATGTTGTTCATGGCGCTGGTCCCAGTCTTGTCGTTCAATTGTCCGGGTCGCTCGGATCCCGGTCCGTTTTTTGTTCTGCACATTCCTGGCGAAACTCCTCCAGCAATGCAATGGCCTGCTTGTCCAGCCGCAACCGGTCAATCAGCTCCGGCCGGCGCTGCCAGGTTCGGCCCAGCGACTGCTTCAGTCGCCAGCGCCGGATGGCGGCGTGGTCGCCGGACAGCAGAACCGCCGGCACATCACCCAGATCGCTGCGCACGGGATGCGTGTAATGCGGGCAGTCCAGCAGCCCTTCGGAAAACGAATCCTGGGCTGCCGACTGCGCATCACCGAGCGCACCCGGCTGCAATCGACCCACGGCATCAATGACCACCGATGCTGCCAGCTCTCCTCCGGAGAGCACGTAATCTCCAATCGACAGTTCCTCGTCGACCTCATGTTCCAGCAGACGCTCGTCGATCCCTTCGTAGCGTCCGCACAACAGCAGCAAACGCGGCATGGCGGCAAGTTCTGCCACCCTGGCCTGCGTCAGCGGCCTACCCTGCGGGCTCATGCACACCACGTGCATCGGCGCCGCAACGGCCTCGCGCGCTGCAGCCATGGCTGCGCGCAGCGGTTCAATCTTCATCACCATGCCGGGACCACCGCCGCAAGGACGTGAGTCCACGGTGCGATGCCGGTCGCTGGTGAAATCGCGCGGATTCCAGGTCTCCAGCTGCAGCAAGCCGCGTTCAACAGCCCTTCCCACGACCCCTGCCGATGCATTGGCGGCAATCAGCTCGGGAAACAGGGTGACGATGTCGATACGCATGCCAAACTGCCCGGTTGGCTCAAACTCCCAGGAGCCTGGGTGGTAGAAACACAAGCGGCTGCGGCTCGTGGTTTTGGCCAGCTTTTCCGCTCATTTTCGTTAAATAGCTACGGCTATTCGCCTCAATTGATCGAAAAATCTGCCTCAAAACCACTTTGCCTCGCTCACTTGGTTCCTACCGCCCAGGCTCCTAGGAGCCTGGGTGGTAGAAACACAAGCGGCTGCGGCTCGTGGTTTTGGCCAGCTTTTCCGCTCATTTTCGTTAAATAGCTACGGCTATTCGCCTCAATTGATCGAAAAATCTGCCTCAAAACCACTTTGCCTCGCTCACTTGGTTCCTACCGCCCAGGCTCCTAGAAATCGGGATCCCAGTCCACCAGCAAACGGCCGGCGTCCAGATCCACCTCCTTGATGTACACATCCAGCACGAAAGGCAGCAAACGCTCCCGCCCCGTGTCGTCGACGGCTACCAGCACGTCGTTGGCGCCGGTGGCCAGAACACGGTCGACGCGACCCAGGTCGATGCCTTCCATGTTGACCGCCTGCAATCCTTCCAGGTCAGCCCAGTAATACTCGCCGGGCCCGGCTTTCGGCAGTGCCGACCTCGGCACAATGACCCTGGCGCCGATCCATTCCCGAGCCTGCTCGCGGTCCTCGATCCCGGGCAGGCTTGTCAGCAGACCCTTGCCGTGGCTGTGGCCGCGGGCGCCATCAAACTGTCGCTCCGCTCCATCCACGCGTACCAGCGTCCATGGCTGATAACTGAAAATGCCGGTTCGCGGATCGGTCCACGACTCCAGCCGCAGACCACCACGAACACCGTGAAGCCCAACGATGCGCCCGACCTCGACGCGCCGTTCGGTCGTGCTCACGCGCTGGCTTGCTTGCCTGCTTCCTCGCTGGCCGGAACCTCGGCGCTGGCAGCAGCCTGCTTGCCGGCTTCCTTGACCAGGACGCGTACCTTGTCGGACATCTGCGCACCCTTGGCAACCCACTCGTTGACCTTGTCCACGTCAAGGACCAGGCGCTTCTCGGCACCCGAGCAGACCGGGTTGAAATAGCCCAGGCGCTCCAGATTGCGGCCATCGCGCTTGCTGCGCTGATCGGTCACGACCACGTGATAGAACGGGCGGCCCTTGGCGCCACCGCGCGAAAGTCGAATACGTACCATGCTTGAAAACTCCGAAAATAATGCCGTGGCGCAGCAGGCCAAGGCAGCAAACAGAGCATTTTAATGGATTTTCGCCAAAATGGAAGGGTTTTCTGGCTGATGCCGGCATCCTGGCGAGCCTTGCCGGATCAAATCAACCCATGGGCGGCATACCGCCACCAGGCCCGCCCATGCCCTTCATGGCACCCTGCATCTGCCGCATCATGCCGCGCATGCCGCCGCCTTTCATTTTCCCCATCATCTTGGCCATCTGCTTGTATTGCTTGAGCAGGCGGTTGATATCGGCCGGCTGGGTCCCCGAACCCTTGGCGACGCGCGCCTTGCGTGACGCCTTCAGCAGATCCGGATGTCTGCGTTCTTTCCGGGTCATGGAGTCGATGATGGCTATCATGCGGCGGATCTCCCCATCATTGACCTTCGATTTCACGCTATCGGGCAGTTTCGACATGCCCGGCAGCTTGTCCATCAGGCCGGCCAGTCCGCCCATGCTGAGCATCTGCTCGAACTGGCTGCGCATGTCCTCCAGGTCAAAGCGCTTGCCCTTGGCCACCTTCCTGGCCAGGTTCTGCGCCTTTTCATGGTCGACCTTGCGTTGCACGTCCTCGACCAGGGACAGCACATCACCCATGCCCAGAATGCGCTGCGCCAGGCGATCAGGATGAAAGGGTTCCAGGGCATCGGTCTTTTCACCGGCACCGATGAACTTGATCGGCTTGCCGGTGACATGGCGCACGGACAGGGCCGCGCCACCACGGGCATCGCCGTCGGTCTTGGTCAGTATCACGCCGGTCAGCGGTAGCGCCTGGTCAAAGGCCCGCGCGGTATTGGCGGCATCCTGGCCGGTCATCGAATCGACCACGAACAGCGTTTCGATCGGGTCCAGCGCGGCGTGCAGCGCCTTGACCTCGTCCATCATCTTTTCATCAACGTGCAGGCGGCCGGCGGTATCGACCAGCAGCACGTCGGCAACCTCGCGTCGCGCCGCAACCACCGCATCGCGCGCAATGGCCAGCGGATCGCTGCCCGCCTCGGAGGGAAAGAAGCCGACCCCGACCTGGCCGGCAAGCGTCTTCAGCTGCTCGATGGCGGCCGGACGATACACGTCGCAACTGGTGACCATCACCTTCTTGTTGTGGCGTTCCCTGAGCAAACGCGCCAGCTTGGCCACCGTGGTGGTCTTGCCCGCGCCCTGCAAGCCGGCCACCAGCACCACCGCCGGCGGTTGCGTGGCCAGATTCAGCTCGCTGTTGGCACCGCCCATCAGCGTTGTCATCTCGTCGCTGACGATTTTCACCAGGGCCTGGCCCGGAGTCAGGCTTTTCAGGACCTCCTGACCCACGGCGCGCTCGCGCACCCGCTCGATCAGATCCTTGACCGCCGGCAGGGCGACGTCGGCCTCGAGCAAGGCGATGCGCACCTCGCGCAAGGTCTCGCGAATATTGTCTTCGGTCAGGCGGCCCTTGCCGCGCACGCGGTCAACGGTGGTCGCCAGTCGCTGGCTGAGAGATTCGAACATGATTGCAGGTACCGGGGAGACGACCCACCATTATAGCGATGCGCAAAAGCTTCTGCTGCCACGGCCTCTGTGCCAGAATTGCAGCATGTTGCTACACATTGCCACCGTACTTGCCGCCTTGCTCTATCTGGGTGCAGGCCTCTTGCTGATTGCGCCACTGACCGGATGCCCGCGCGCGCCGCGCCGCTCGGCCATGGTTCTGGCGGTGCTTGCCGTGCTGTTGCATGCTGCCGTGCTGCTCGGCGCCCACCAGGGACATCTGGACCTGCATTTCTTTGCCGCCCTGTCACTGGTGGCCGGGGTGATTGCGGCACTGACCGTGCTGGTCAACCTCTGGCGGCCGGTTGGCGGCCTGGGAGTGATCGTCTTTCCCCTGACCGCCGTGCTGCTGGCAGTCGACGTCTACCTGGCCCCAAACACAGCCCCGCTGCCCATGAACTGGCCGATCAAGCTGCATGTGGCCATTGCGCTGCTCGGCTTCAGCATCCTGTCGATAGCGGCTGTGCTGGCCATTCTGCTGGCCATGCAGGAACGCGCCCTGCGCTCGCACCAGCCTGTGCGACTGGCCACGGCCCTGCCGCCGCTGACCCAGACCGAGGCCCTGCTGTTCCGGCTGATCGGCGCCGGTTTCGCGCTACTGACCCTGACCCTGATAACCGGGGCACTGTTCGTGCACGACATCCGTGCCCAGCACCTGATCCATACCACGGTCCTGTCGGTGCTGGCCTGGCTGGTGTTCGGCGCCCTGCTCTGGGGCCGCTGGCGGCACGGCTGGCGCGGCACACGCGCTGTCAATCTGACCCTGGCCGGCATGGCGCTGCTGATCCTGGCCTTCTTCGGATCCAAGTTCGTGCTGGAAGTCATCTTGCAGCGACCGATGGGCTGATTCGGAGCTTCAAACTCGGAGCGATGGACGAGCCGCTTCGATTGCTCCCTGAAGGATCGCGACATGTCCGTGAAAACCGCTCATGCACTGCCGCCGTTCTGGCTGATACTGGTCGCCGCGTGGCTACCGGTGGTGACCGGCGTTGCGATTGCCGCTTCAACCGCCCTGGGCCGACCCAACGCGTTGCTCAACCACGCGCTTTTCCTGTGTGGCTATGTGCTGGCAACCATTCCATTGGGATTGGCATACCGCACCCTGTGGTATCGCAGCGCAAGCTGGACGGCGAGCGTGTTGATCATGTTCGTCCTCTCGCTGCTGGTTGCTTTCGTCAGCACCACCCTACTTATATGGACTGCTACGCACCTCGGCAGCGTTCCCGGAAACTTCCAGTGGAGTTACGTGTTCGGCAGCCTGGACAGCATATGGTTCGTGTTGTTGGCTTTCTGCGCCATGATCATGGTGGTTGGCTATTACGTGTCGATGAAACAGGCACAACTGCGCGCAACGACCGCAACGGCTTTGGCCCATGAAGCCGAACTGCGTGCGCTGCGCTATCAACTGCACCCGCACTTCCTGTTCAACACGCTGAACGCCATCTCGACACTGGTGGTCGAAAAGCGCACGAGTGACGCTACACGCATGATCGCGCGGCTGGGCGACTTGCTGCGCGCCACGCTGGAAGGTGGCGGCAGGCACGAGGTCTCACTGGCCGACGAATTGGCGATAACCGAGCACTATCTGGAAATCGAGAAGGCACGCCTGGGCGACAGGCTGAAGGTCACCATGCGCATCGGCCCGGATACCCTGCGCGCCTCCGTTCCATGGCTGCTGCTGCAACCGCTGGCCGAAAACGCCATTCGCCATGGCATTGCGCCACGACGCGCAGGCGGCCAGTTGACCGTGCAGGCCAGTCGCAGCGATGACCGGCTGAAACTGGAGGTTTGCAACGACGGCATTGCCGCGGCCTCACAGCCATCATCCGGGGAGGCGGACCCCTCCTCAAGTGTCGGGCTGCGCAATGTCCGCGAGCGCCTGCAACGCCTCTATGCAGACAATCACCGCTTCGAGTTCACCCTGGCAGCCGACGGAAGCTGTCGCGTTCGGATGGACCTGCCCTTCCGGGCCACTCCCGACGATCAGGCAGGCGCGGAGCAGATCGCTTGAACATTCGCGTGCTTGTTGTCGACGACGAGCCGCTGGCGCGCCGCGGCATCGCCCGTCGACTGGCTGCCCACAAGGATATGCAGGTCATCGGCCAGGCCGGTGATGGTGAGACGGCACTGGCCGCGATGGTGGCACAATCACCTGATCTGGTTTTCATGGACGTGCAGATGCCGGGCATGAGCGGCATGGACGCGATGCGTGCGTTGCCCGCCCGGAAGCGGCCATTGACGGTGTTTCTGACCGCCTACGAGCATTTCGCACTGGATGCCTTCGCCGTGCATGCCGTCGATTATCTGCTCAAGCCGATCGATGACGATCGTTTCATCGAGGCCCTGGATCGGGTCCGCGAGACATTCGACCTGCAATGCGGTCGCGATCGAAAGCCGCGCAAGGATCCCGCATTCGCATCACGCTTTATCGTGCGCACGGGCCATCGCAAGAGCATTGTCCCCGCCAATGACATCGACTGGATCGAAGCCATGGGCGACTACGCCGGTCTGCACGTCGGCGACAAGGTCCACCTGCTTCGGGAAACGCTGCGCAGCCTGTCGCAGCGACTGGACCCCGTCCATTTCGTACGCATTCACCGCTCGACCATCGTTCATGTCGAGCGCATTGCAGAAATACGCTCCCTGACCAATCGCGACAGCATGCTGCGCCTGAAAAATGGCACACCACTGCGCGTCAGCCGCACCTACATCGACGCCCTTCATTCTGCATTGCGAGCGTCCGCGCACACTGTCGGCCGCTAAGCAAACCGGCTTCCCTGCCTGCGGTCACGCATCTGCAGCAACGACTTGCCGCACCGATCCACCGGCTCACCGCAGCCTGCGTCCCGACGGCGGCCGCATCCCCTATGGTTTGGGGCACCGGCCTCCAATGGCCCTCTTCCGGGAATCCATCATGTCTGAGCCAATTTCGCGCATGCTGCTACTGGTGACACTGGCCACGCTGAGCTGCGCAGCATCCGCAACACAACCTGAAAATGACACCACTGCGATCCGGCAGGTGACAGAGAAATTCCAGAAGGCGGTGGTGACCAGGGATCGCGCAACGCTGGAGAATCTGTTCCTGCCCGGGCACACGTCATGGATCGCCGTTCTGGACACCGCTTCCTATCGTGCCATGCAGGCAGCACATCCTCGGGCGCCACGCGTCAAGCCGGGCTCACCAGCTCAATTCATTGATGCGGTCGTCAGTTACCCCGGACACATGCAGGAAAAGTTCTCCAACATGCACATCCGCAGCAACGGTGCGGTTGCCTCGGTGTATTTCGATTTCGATTTTTTGCAGGACGGCAGGATCAACAACCACGGCAGCGAGACCTGGCAACTGGTCAACACGGCCAGTGGCTGGAAGATCAACGCGCTGATCTATAGCGTGAATCTCGACGCAAGTCACTCGCGATGAGCAGCCACGAGCCGGAACATCGTGGTCCGACCGCTGACAGGCAGGTGCCGGCGCGATCCCGTTGGCACGGATGGCGCGTACTGCGGCGCGGACTGACCGGGCTGATGGGGCTGATCGCGCTCCTGGCCGTATCCGGCGCGACCTACAACTCGCTGGCGCTGCGCCACCTGCGGAGTGCGACCCCACCACCCGGCAAGTTCTACACGGTTGAGGGCCGTCGCATGCATCTGTACTGCATCGGCAGCGGTTCACCCACCGTGGTGCTTGTCTCGGGCAGGGCCGAGAGCTTTCTGGTCTGGGGAAAGGTGCAGACACCGCTGTCGCGGCTGACACGCGTGTGCGCGTATGACCGGGCCGGTCTGGGCTGGAGCGACGCCCCCGGCGGCCCGATGGTCGCGGACGCGATCGCCGGCCGCCTGCACGGATTGCTCGAGCAGGCCGGCATCGACGGCCCGCTTGTTCTCATGGGGCACTCGGCTGGCGGTCTGTACGCGCGCGACTATGCGGGCCGCTTTCCGAAGCAGATTGCAGGACTGGTGCTGGTGGATGCCACCTCGGTGTCCGAAAAACGCAACATGCCGGCATCCATCATTGCAGCAAACCATCACGGCGCCCTGGCAGTGGCTGTGTTCCAGGCGTCCATCGCGCTGGGCATCCCGCGACTGATGGGCCAGTGCGACACGCCACCGCCGGGGTTCGAGGCCACCGCCGACTTGTGGCGGGCCGATGCCTGCAAGCCCTCCTACGTGAGCGCCTATCGACGCGAAAGCGCCGGCTGGTCGAAAACCCTGAGCGAGGTGAACCGGTTCGGTTCATTCGGGGCGCTGCCGCTGCTGGTGCTTTCCCGCGATCCGCACCCGGTTCGCCAGGCACCTGCCGGGCACCGTGTCCGCGAGCGACTATGCCCGCGGGTATGCGGATTCACGACGCCAATCAGCAGGGTCTGCTGCGCCTGTCCGGAACAGCCGCCGGATCATCGCCAGCGGCAGCGGACACTACATCCATTTCCAGCGCCCCGACCTTCTGGTACGCGAAGCCAGCACTTCATCAGGCACATCCGCAGCGGAGCATTCGGGCAGGAAATGGCACCACCATCACCGAAGTTAACCACGGTATTGGCGAAGCCCGCGTCTCGGGGTTACACAGCGCTCAGGTGCGGGCAACGGATGCCTGGCATCGCGCGTGGAGCGGTCTGTTGCATGCGCTTGCGGGTCTGTACGGAAGGGCGAAGTACAAGTGGGCGCAGAAAGTGGATCAGCCAGCAGCATCCAGGGCCTCGGCAGGCGGTCCACGGCCACGATTTCCAGTTCGCCAAGGCGCGCCTTCTTCGGTGCATTGGCGCGCGGCACGATGGCGCGGCGAAACCCGTGATGGGCAGCCTCCTTGAGTCGTTCTTCGCCATTGGGGACCGGGCGGATTTCCCCGGACAGACCAACCTCGCCGAAGGCCACGGTCTTGTCCGGCAGTGGCCGATCACGCAGGCTTGACTGTACCGCCAGCAACACGGGCAGATCGGCAGCGGTCTCCTGCACGCGGATGCCGCCGACCACGTTGACGAACACATCCTGGTCATAGGCAGCGACGCCGCCGTGCCGGTGAAGTACTGCCAGCAACATGGCCAGGCGGTTCTGCTCCAGGCCCAGGGCCACCCGACGCGGATTGCCCAGGCTGGACTGGTCGACCAGCGCCTGCACTTCCACCAGCAGCGGCCGGGTACCCTCGCGGGTGACCATGATGGCGCTGCCCGAGGTGGGCTCGCTGTGGCCAGACAGGAAGATTGCCGACGGGTTGGGCACCTCCTTCAGGCCCTTGTCCGACATTGCGAACACGCCCAGTTCGTTGACCGCGCCGAAGCGGTTCTTGAATGCCCGCAGCACGCGGAAGCGCGAACCCGATTCGCCCTCGAAATACAGCACCGCATCCACCATGTGTTCCAGCACCCGCGGCCCGGCAATGCCGCCTTCCTTGGTTACATGGCCGACCAGCAGCACGCTGGTGCCGGTCTCCTTGGCGAAGCGGGTCAGCTTGGCGGCACTCTCGCGCACCTGGCTGACCGATCCGGGGGCGGCGCTCAGCAGCTCGGTCCAGATGGTCTGGATGGAGTCGATCACCAGCACCTTCGGCTGCTTGTCCACCGCCTGCGCCAGAATGCGCTCGACGCAGGTTTCCGCCAGCGCCCTGATGGGCCCCAGGTCCAGCCCCAGGCGCTGTCCCCGCGCGGCCACCTGGGCCAGCGATTCCTCGCCCGTGACATACAGGCCGGGCAGGCGCTCACCGAGCAGCCCGAGCACCTGCAGCAACAGGGTGGATTTGCCGATGCCCGGATCGCCGCCGATCAACACCACCGAGCCCTGTACCAGACCGCCACCCAGAACCCGATCCAGCTCGCCGATGCCGGTCAGGCTGCGAGTGTCGGCACTCAGGTCGACCTCGGTCAGCGCGGTTACTTCGGGATGGCCCGCCGCATTGCCGGCGTAACTGGAACGCTGCGCACCAACCGAGGGCTTGCCGTCACGACTGGCCTGCTCCAGCACCACGCGGGTGAGCGTGTCCCAGGCCCCGCAGGCCGTACACGAGCCCTGCCATTTGGCGTACTCGGCGCCGCAATCCCCGCACACATAGGCTGTTTTCGCTTTGCTCATCAGACGCTTGCCTCCTAGCCCGCACTATTCACCAACCTTCTACTGCGCCGGCCCAATAACACGCCCGGCGCGGCTTTTGCTCGGTCGCAGCGCGCGACGTAGTATCGGCTACGCCTACGCACTGCTCGGTCGCGACACCCACGCCGGACATGACCTTTTACCGGCTCGCGACGAACGCTGGTGATTAATGCGGGCTAGCCACCGAGCAATCTGCGCAATTTTTTCAGCGCTTCATCTACATCACTACCATGCTTAGCGATGGATTCAAGCACTTCCGCTGGCGCGCGCTGATCACGCTCATCGCGAATGCGCGGGTTGACCGCCTTGAGATCATAAGTCGCCGCGTCGATGGCATCAGCCTTGGCCTGCGCAGCACGGATCTCCTTTTCCGTGGCTTTCTGCTTCGTGCGCAAGACCTTCAAGCCATCCGCTTTGCCCTTGGACCGTCGCAAGCGAGCGTACTTTTCCTTTTGCCGCAGCAATGCCTCGCGCAGGCGCTCCACTTCGGCCAAGTAGGGCGCCATGGCCTCATGCGCTTCGCCCCGGCGCGCACGGAAGTCCACAGTCCACGAAAAATCGCTCTCCGCAGCTGAGGTTCCGTGCTCGGCCAAAAGACGGGCAAAGGTAGGGAATGGCTTCTCGGCATTACCTTCCCGTTCCCGCCAGTCCCCGAGCAGCGACGCCGGCAAGGCCGTGTCCTCCAGCACCTCGCCCTGCGGCCCCCAACCGAAATGTGCCAGGCCCATGGGCGACTTCTTACCGACCTTCACATGCGACAAATCGTAGTACCAGATGCGTTCGGTCTTCTTGCCTTTGGTGAAAAACAGCAAGTTGGTCTTGACCCCGGCACCAGCGGTGGAAAAAACGCCACCCGGCAAGCTGAGCACGCACCACAGTTCGCACTCGTCCAGCAGTTTGCGCTTGGTATCGACAAAGGCACTCTCGTTGGTACGAAACAGCAAGCCTTCGTCCAGCACGATGCCACACACCCCGCCCGGCATGCCGCCCTGCGCAGGTTTCAGGCTGGCCAGCACATGCTGCAGAAACAACACCTGGGTGGCGCCGGTCTGGAACGCGAAGTGCTTCTGGGCGGCCTTGCCCTCCTTGCCACCAAACGGCGGGTTGGTCAGCACCACATCAAAGGTGTCCGGAGCATGGGTAAACAGGGCGTCGTAGGTCGGCACGCCTGTCAGGCTGTTGCCGTGCCACAGATTGGGCTGATCGATACCGTGCAGCACCAGATTGGCCAGCGCAATCGGAAAGACCAGATTCTCCTTTTCACGTCCGAAGAAACTGTGCTGCTTCAGCTGTTCCAGATCGGTGGCGGAAGCATGCGCACCTAGCTCGTGCGCCATCAGGTCATAGGCTTGCGCCAGAAAACCGCCGGTACCACAGCACGGGTCGTAGACGGTATTGCCCGGTTGCGGATTGACCGTTCGCACCATGGCGCGGATGACCTCGCGCGGCGTGAAAAACTGGCCACCATCGGAATTCTTCTCACCCATTTTCAGCAGCAGATCTTCGTACACCTGCGACAGAGTGAAAAAATGGGTGTCGTTGATCTGGTCGATATTGATTTCGTCGATGCGGTCGAGAATGTCGGCCAGATTGGTCTCATCGTCCACACGCACGCGCTCGACCGCCGTCATGATGCGCCCGACAATGCGCTGCCTTGGCGCTGCCGACGGATTGGGTCGACCATCGGGCATGACGTCCAGACCGTGCAGGGCGGGCAGCAAGTCCTGGTTGATGAACCCAATCAGACCACCCACGCGCCCGGCAAGCTCATGCCGCTTCCAGCCACGGGGCTTGCCCTCGGGTGTACGCGCCGCGTCGTCGCCTTCACGCCAGGGCGCGGCCCAGTCCTTCCAGCGGTACGGCGGCTTCAATGCAGGGACAAATGACCTGCCCTGCGCTTCAGCCTCCAAGCGCGCCCGGTCTTCCTGTGCGTCGAGAATGCGCAAAAACAGAATCCAGGTCAGCTCCGGCACATACTGCAAGGCGCTGGCGCAGTTGGAGCGGCGCATAATGTCGCATACGCCCTTGACGAAAGCCGACAACGATTGGGTGGAGCCAATCGTGCGCGGCGCTTTGCCTTTGCTTCGAGTAGCGGATTCGGCCATCAGCCAGTCACCCCGGCACGCAGCGATGCCGGAATGTCGCGCTCGGCGTGCAGCACACGCCATACATCCACATTCTCGTCATGTTGCAGATAAAAAATCAGGTACGGGAATTTTTTCACCGGCCAGAACCGCAAGGTATCCACACCCAGGGACATGCCTTGCACGCTGTTGCCGCTGGCCGGATGGCGGGAAATATGCGTGAACGCCACAGACAAGGCATCCACGAAGCGCTGTTCCAGTGCCAGCCCGCCTTGCTCCGCATACCAGGCTGCCGCCGCGTCCATCTCCGCACGTGCTCGCGGACGCAGGACAACACGGCAAGCCCTCACTTGGCGGCACGGTCACGCGCGCGCTGGCGCATGCGATCGAACCACGCGTCATCCACCGGCTCGGCAGGCCCGGAGTTCAAGCCCTCCAGCAGCATCGCACGCAGTTTGGCCACGTCTCGGTCCTTGCGGATCAGCTCACGCACGTAGTCCGAGGTACCGGAAAACCCGCCTTCACGCACCTGATGATCGACAAAGCGCTTGAGCGGTTCGGACAGGGAAATGTTCATGGTGGCGGACATGGCGACCTCTTTGGCAATCTTTGCCATTCTAGTCTAGCGCGCCCAACAGGGCTTGTCACGGCTCGAACGCCTGCGCCAGCAGGCGCGCGGGCAGTGCCTCGATATCGGCGAGCCGAGCAGTGAGGCCGACCTGCATGGTGTCCACGCTTGCAAGCTGCTGCTTGAGCCGGGACACAATGCGTTTTTGTTCGGCCTTGTCCGGCGAACATAGATGAAACGACTTGAGCGCCGGCATGTAGATCGTCTTGTGCGTGGCACCGGTGGCCATGGCGCGCAATTCGTGGCGTGCGCGGATCAGCGCATGCATCAGAAACTCGGGATCAAGTGCGTCCCCGCACACCCAGTTCGCCAAATCCTGACTGGTCGCCATTGGCCTGGCCATGATCACCACGAAGCCGACCGATGCGGTGCGGGAAAAACACACGGTGCCGCGCGGCAAAATGCGTGCAGACGAGTTCGCAATACCCTCTGGATTGGTGCGCAGTTCAGTCCGCTCCACCCAACAGCCATCAAGTGCACGGATTTCGGTAAGCGACAGCCATGAAACATCACCGCCCCACCAGTCGGCGCGCGAGCGGCTGGGTGTGTGGCCACTTTCCAGTCGCGCCATGTCGCCCAGGTTTTTCCAGTGCCAGCCGGCAGGCTCCGCTTCGAGATGCGGCGGCACAGCCACCGGAACCACGCCCGAGAACGCATCGCGGTAAATCGCCTGGCGCAATGCGGCGAGCTCCGCCGTCTGCGCCTGCGCCGCTTGTCGGGCCTGTTCGGCGGCAGCGAGTTGAGCTTTCAGGCGGGCGGCGATGCGCCTCTGGGCTGCGAGAGGCACCCAAGGAATCTCTTGCGCAAACACTTGCTTGTCTGTCACAGCGGGATAGAGGGCGCCCTTTACTAGATCCGCCAAGGCTTCGACGAACCGCGAGGATTGAACGAATGAAAACAAATACGCGGAATCAAGTTCGCGGCCGCATCGCAAGACGGAAAACCCAGTACTGCACACTTGCGCGTCGTACATGTCCGGTACCAAGGCGACTGCGTTGAGGCTGGGCCGCGTTGTGGACACCAACACATCTCCCGCCTGAATAACCTGGCGCGCCCGAACCGAAGCGCTTCCCCCGCGCACTCGTTGTGGCGAAACAATACGTTTGGCCTTGTTATCGACCGCAGAAATATCGATGTACGTAATCTCGGATTCCGGATTCCGGATTCCGTCGTGGATCGATCCTGCGGATTGATCTTTCGCATAGGTCACCCAAAGAGCGAGGCTTACTAACACCTTTCCATTCAACTTGACGCGGAAGAAGCGTAGTGGACGGAAGGTCCGCCGACTCCAAATTAACGGACCCGCGCTCAGTGCGCGCTAGGACATTTCGACGCTTCCTTCTCATACCCCAAACAACCTCATCTTGGCGTTCTGCATCACGTCGTTGACCTTGCCCAGCGCCGCCAGGGCTTCGATGCCGCCGGCGTGGCGGATCGCGGGCACCTGCCAGAACTGCGCCGACTCGATGGCGTCGGTGCCGCCGGCGCCGAACTGCTGGCCGAGTCCGCGCAGCACGGTGGCGGCAGGCGGATCCAGTGATGCCAGCCAGTCATTGTTGGCCTCCAGATAGGCCCGGCCACGCTGCTCGCGGCGCAGTGCGTTTGAGCGGTAGCCGAAGTGTGCGATCAGGTCGTAGTGGTCGCACTCGACCATGCCCATCAGTTCGCGCACGGTATCGGGCGAGTAGTGCGCGCCCAGCAGGTGCTGGATCAGCGCGCGGCGCTTTTGCGTCTCTACCCAAAGAGCACGAAAGTCTTCCAGGCTGGCGGCCTCGCCCAGCACACGCTTGATCATGCCGCGGCGGTATTCGTCTACGGGCACCAGCACGTCGTGGCCGTCGCGATGCTGCACGATGAAGCGGGCTTCATCGCCAACCGTTACCGGATCGCCGCGTCTGGTTTCGGGCAACGGCGGTGGCTCGCCATTGCCACTGCCGTCATCATCGCCACCCGTGCGGCGGATGCGCGCCCGCCTGGGCTTGCTGATGAACCCGGTACCGAACAAGGCGGTGACGCCGGTGTAGTCGTACAGCCAGAACTTGTACTTGCGCGTTGGCTCGTCGATGCGGGTGCCGCGCCCGACCATCTGGTAGAAGGTGATCGGGGATTCCAGGTAGCGGAAAAACACCACCGCATTGAGGCGCTCGATATCCACGCCGGTGGCCAGCAGGTCCACCGTGCAGGCAATGAAGCAGCGCTCACCGGAACCGCGCATGGATTCGATCAGCTCGCTGCCGCCGGTGGCGGTGCACTTGAAGGCGTATTTGTCTTTCGGTACCTGCCCCTGAGCCTGGCACCAGTCGGCATACAGGCGCTGCATCTCCAGCGCCACGCGGTCGGCATGGGCATCTCGGTTGCAGAAGATGATCAGCTTCTGCTCCGGCCCGCCATGCTGGCACAGGCGTTCAAAGAGGTCCTGGCACATGGCATGGATGCGCGCCGGAAACAGAATGTCATCGTCGAAGGTTTTGGCGGCGTATTCGGCCTTGAGCTGCTCGGCAGTCATCGGCGCGCCGGTGCGCGCGTCAACCGGCTGCATGGCCAGAACCTGATCGCGGCTGTAGCTCTTCCAGTCGCTGTCGGGTTTCAGACGTACCACCTCGCAGGCCGCCAGATAACCGTCTTCCTGCGCCTGTATCAATCCATACTCGTACACCGGCTCGCCGAAATAATTGATGTTGTGTGCGGTAATGGCATCATCTTCGGTTGCTGTATTGGCCGCACGCCTGGGCGCTTCCAATTTGCGCGGCGTGGCGGTCAGGCCGATCTGGATGGCCGATGGGTTGCGCGTCAGGACTTCCGACCAGCGCCCCCAGGCTGAGCGATGGCATTCGTCGATGACGATGACCGAGAACGCGTCCTCGCCGTAGTGCTGGCTGAGAAAACTGGCATGGTCTTCGCCCTCGTCATCCAGTCCAAGGGTCTGGTAGGTGGCAATATGCACCTTGGCATTGGCCGCCGCATTGCCGTCGCGTGCGCTCCTGACGATGCGCGCGGCGCCGCCGAACACGGCGCTGAGGGTGGCGTAGGCCTGCTCGCGCAATTCGTCACGATCACACAGAAAAAGCGCCGGCTTCACCAGTCGACCCGCCTCATGCAGACGCCACAGCAGGTTGGCGGCGATCACCGTCTTGCCGGCCCCAGTGGCCAGACTCAGTAGCACACGCGCCGGCTTGGCGGCCTGCTCGCAGCGCAAGATTCTCGAATGCGGCGCGAATCGCGGCGTCCTGGTAATAGCGCGGCTTGTTGTAGGCGGGGCTGTCTAACTGGAACAGAATTTTCGATTGTGCGGCAGCGAGCGCGATCCCGCTGTCTTGTTCGTATCGGTGCGTAAGTTCCGCGCGCGCCGGAAACCGATTCATCGGAAATGGGCCATCGGGCCGCTGCGTTCCGATATCAAACTCACCGAAGCGATGGCCATTGCTGGAAAATACGTAGCGCAGCGCGAAACGCTTGCATTCCGCGTAGTTGCGCGCCTGCTGCATGCCGGTGAGCGGATCCGCCGTTTCGGGCTTGGCTTCAAGTACGGCAATGGGAAACGCCGCCGACTCACCCGCCGGCTGGATGCACAACAGATAGTCGGTACGACCGCCTCCGCGCCGACGACTGCCGCGATTGCCAGTGGGTTCAACCGGCGCCGGGGTCTCGCACTTCAGCCAGCGATGCTCGTCGTAGCCTTTGTCACGCAACACCGGGTCAATGAGGTGAAAGCGCGTTTCCTGTTCGTTCTTGGCCAAACCCACTCCTGAATTTCGTGCCACGCCGGTCGTCGCAGTCGATGAGACTCGGATATGCCAGTCTGGCAAACCTGTTTGCGCCGAGCCCGTAACGGGCGCAAACCACTACGCCAAACCGGCGCACAGCACAAGGTACAACATTATGGCCATTTATTGCGGTAGCTGCCTCGGAGCCATCTGCGATTTTTGCCGCTGGTACGACTTCAATGGCGATACGGAAGGCTGCTATACCGGTGACGGTTTTTGCCGCCTGCATCGCGGGCAGCGCGATCCGGGCGATGCCTGCGAGCACTTTCATTGCCGTAACGCTGGAGCTGAAAACCGTTTTTCCACACCGGACTCGAAGACCGGCCGAGTTAGGTCCGGCAGAATCCTAGCGTGCGTCTTGCAGGGATTGACTTCGTACTTCGTCTTCACCGAGAAGGCTGACGGCTGTCTCCATCACGTCTTTGTCATCAGGCTCCCTCCAGGCTACCCGCCCCAGTGCGGCGAGAAGGCCCTCGGCAGGCTCCCCGCTACGGACATGCCGCAGATAGCAGTCAATGATCAGGCTCGAGAATCCATCCGGATTCGCGGTTGCCAATGGCCCCAAGCCGTGGCGCTTGGCGTTCCCGGCATAGATGAATTGATTTCGTATCAAGCTGCCCAGCGACCAATGAAGCCCGGCGCGCTGCATGGGATCGGCGCCCAGATTTCGCAAATGCTCTTTTTCTTGTGCCGGGAGCACGCGATCAAGCTCCTGCATGACGCGTTCGAGGTTGGAAGGTTCACGGTTCATTGCATGCAAAGGCGGTAGCTCAGCGTTCATCCTCGGTGAAAAGAACCCGACGGGTCATGCCGCAGGTGAGGTCGTAGGCGATGGTGTCGGCATGCTCGGCGATGGTTTCCGCAGGCAGGTCGGCGCCCCACAGCAATACCGGGTCACCCACCCTGGCCTCAGGCACCTGGCGCAGATCGATGGTGATGAGATCCATCGAAACGCGCCCCACCAGTGCCGCAGGCCGTCCGGCGACGTGCACCGGAGTACCGTTTGCCGCCCGGCGCGGATAGCCGTCACCGTAGCCAATTGCCGCCACACCGATGCGCATCGCTTCAGATGCAACCCAGGTAGCTGCGTAACCGACCCGGTCACCCGGCTGCAGCGCGTTGATGGCGATCAGGCGTGTACTCAGGGTCATGGCCGGCTCGAAGCCGAAGTCAGCGCCACTTTTACCGGCAACCACGGACAGGCCGTACAGCAGCCCTCCCACCCGCAGCCAGTCGCCATGCGCAGCGGGCCAGCCCAGCAGGCCGGCCGAATTGCTCATCGAGCGCGCGCCCGCGATATTGCGTGTGGCGGTTTCAAAAGCGCTGATCTGGCGCTGGGTCAGGTCATTGTCGAATTCGTCAGAGGCGGCGAAGTGGGTCATCAGGATAATGTCATCCGCGACCGACGGCAGCGCCGCCAGGCGTGCGTGCAGGGTTTCGGCACCGCAGGCAGGAAAACCCAGGCGGTGCATCCCGCTATCCAGCTTCAGCCACACGTGCAGCGGCGAGCCCCGATCGGCTTCAAGCCACTCGACCTGACTGGGGTGATGAATGACGGCATCCAGATCCAGGCGGCGCAGCTCATCCAGATCGCCCCGACTGTCCGGGCCCGACAGCACCACAATGCGCTGTCGATGGCCGGCCGCGCGCAAACGGCGACCATCGGCGATGGCCGCCACGCCGAACGCATCGGCATCAGCCAGCGCCCGTGCCACCCGTTCCAGTCCATGGCCGTAGCCATCAGCCTTGATCACGGCCATGACACGCGCGCCGGCCGCCCGTTCCCGTGCCCGCGCCAGGTTGCGCCTGAGCGCACCCAGGTGGATCGTGGCGGTGGCGAGGCGGCTCATCGCTCGCGCCAGCCATGGAGATTGGGGCCGCCGAAATCTTTCGGGCGCTGTTCGATTTGCGGGACTCCGGACTCGGGACTCGGGACTCGGTAGAGCTGTATTGCCGACACTCGGATGCCATCGCCGTCCGGCAAGCAATACGGTTTGGTCTTTCCGCGCCAGATGCTGCGACGAACCGCTGCACAGCGGGAAGAACCCGCGTGACGCACGGGTTTTGCGAGTCCCGAGTCCCGAGTCCCGAGTCCCGGCTCCAGAGCGAGTCCCGAGTCCCGAGTCCCGGCAACAATCACTCGAACGCCCCTTCGTAGGTCTCCGGGGTGTAGTTCTCGAACTTGGTGTACTGCCCCAGAAAGGCCAGCTTGATGGAGCCGGTCGGGCCGTTGCGCTGTTTGCCGATGATCACTTCGGCCAGTCCCTTGTCGGCCGAATCCTTGTTGTAGTACTCGTCG
Source organism: uncultured Gammaproteobacteria bacterium (assembly GCA_963800395.1). Classification (GTDB taxonomy): domain Bacteria; phylum Pseudomonadota; class Gammaproteobacteria; order Xanthomonadales; family Rhodanobacteraceae; genus DASSBG01. The sequence continues at coordinate 359,909 of CAWDBD010000014.1, read as the reverse complement.
CGGTAGATGAACATGATCACGTCGGCGTCCTGCTCGATGGCGCCGGATTCGCGCAGGTCCGACATCATCGGGCGCTTGTCGTTGCGCTGCTCCAGCGCACGATTGAGCTGCGACAGGCAGATCACCGGCACATCAAGCTCCTTGGCCAGCGCTTTCAGACCACGGGAAATTTCCGAGATCTCGGTGGCACGATTTTCCTTGCTGCCCGGCACCTGCATGAGCTGCAGGTAGTCGATCACGATCAGCCCCAGGCCGTCCTTGCTGTCGCGGTGCAGGCGCCGGGCGCGCGAACGCAGTTCGACCGGCGACAACGCCGGCGTGTCGTCGATATAGAGCCTGGATTCGCTCAGCATGGTGATGGCCGATGTGACCCGCGGCCAATCCTCCTCGGCGAGATCGCCACTGCGGAGATTCTGCTGGTTGATCCGGCCCAGCGACGACACCAGGCGGAACATCAGCTGGGAGGAGGACATTTCCATCGAGAAAATGCCCACTGTCTTCTTGGCTCGCAGCACCACCGACTCGGCAATATTGACCGCCAGCGCAGTCTTGCCCATCGATGGGCGGCCGGCAAGGATGATCAGGTCCGAGTTCTGCAGGCCGGCCGTCTTTTCGTCAAGATCGGTGAAACCGGTGGTCAGTCCGGTCAGCTCGCCGCGATGCTCGTAGCGCTCATGCAGGATGCGCATGGCCTCGCGCGCGGCATTGCGCATGTCGACAAAACCCGATCGCCCGCGCGCTCCGGCCTCGGCAATCTGGAACACCCGCTGCTCTGCGTCCTCGAGGATTTCCTGGGTACTGCGGCCCTCGGTACGAAAACCGTTACCGGCAATTTCGGTACCCGCATCAATCAGCTGGCGCAATACTGCGCGGTCACGAACGATATCGGCATAGGCGGTGATATTGGCGGCGCTGGGTGTGTTGTTGGCAAGATCGATCAGCGTCGCCACGCCGCCGATTTCCTCGGTCAGCTCATTGTTGTCGAACCACTCGCCCAAGGTCACGGCATCGAACGGCCGGTTGTGCCCGGCCAGCTCGGCGATGGCGCGGAAGATCAGACGGTTGTCCTTGCGGTAGAAATCTTCCTCTCTGATGCGGTCGGCCACCTTGTCCCAGGCGCGCGGCGCCAGCATCAGGCCGCCCAGCACCGCCTGTTCGGCTTCCAGGGAATGCGGAGGCACCCGCAAAGTGTCGATATTCGATGATGAGGCATGTTCGGCGAGTGCAGGCATGGCGATTCCGGTCGGCTTGGACAGCTCTGATTGAACCTTGGCGAGGGGTCGGCAAAATGATTGAGTTCGTGCCATGACTCGGGTACGGGCTACGGCACCGTCATGGACGCATTTTTCGACGCGGTAGCGGGTCTGGTCAGCCGCCTTGCCGCCGCCTGCAATTCGATCAGGGGTTCCTTTTGGCTTGACTGACCATGATGCGCATTGCTGTCTCACCTGTCGAGACGCAAAGCTGTGGATAAGCTGTGGAATACCTGTGGGACTGCCGGTATTTCACCGACAACGGCAGGTTTCAGGCAGCGGCACAAAAAAACGGGCGCCGTTGGCGCCCGTTTTCAAACCCGCTGGTGAAACACTTCAGATCGTGTTGGCGGCCAGAACCGTCACCGTGACCTTTGTCTCCACATCGGCATGCAGCGCAAGCTGTGCCTGGAACTCGCCGGTATGGCGAATCGGGCCATCGGTGAGGATGACTTCGCTCTTCTCCACCGTCAGACCTTGCGCGGCCAGCGCATCGGCCACATCACGCGGAGCGACCGAACCGTAGAGCTTGCCTTCGGCGCTGGCGTTGGCGCGAATGGTCACCGTGACTTCGGCGAACTGTTCCGCACGCGTATTGGCGCTTGCAAGCAGCTCGCTGGCGCGTGCCTCGTACTCGGCGCGGCGCTGTTCGAACTCGGCCACATTCGCAGCCGTGGCGCGCGTCGCCTTGCCCTGTGGCACCAGGAAATTGCGACCATAGCCGGGCTTGACCTTGACCTTGTCGCCCAGGCGACCGAGGCCGCGTACGTTTTCAAGCAGGATTACGTCCATTTCTATTTACCTTCATTCGTTAGCACCGTATGACCGGTGCAGCACATGCTGTCCGAATGGCCACCCGCGAATACGGGCAGTGGAAGCCTCAACGGCTTCCAGACATCATGAAAAGTGGTTGTCGCTGTAAGGCAACAGGGAAAGATAGCGCGCGCGCTTGACTGCAGTGGCCAGCTGACGCTGGTAACGCGCCTTGGTGCCGGTGATGCGGCTGGGCACGATCTTGCCGGTCTCGGTGACGTACTGACGCAGGGTGTTGAGATCCTTGTAGTCGATCTCGACAACGCCCTCGGCGGTGAAGCGGCAGAACTTTCTGCGGCGGAAAAATTTCGACATGGTGGGCTCCCGGATCAGTCGTCGTTGTCGTTATCGTCGTTGTCGTCGGCGTCATCGTCGCCGTCCGAATCATCGTCCGAATTCTTGCTGTCATCGCGCTTGCGGCTGGGCGAGTCGTCATCGCGCCGGCGCGGGCCACGCGTATCCTCCTTTTCCTTGGCCTTGATGATGGCCGAAGGCTCGGTGTCAGCGCTGTCGCGCCTGACCACCAGATGACGCAGGATGGCGTCATTGAAGCGGAATGCCGATACCAGTTCGTCCAGGACTTCCTGATCGCACTCGATGTTGAGCAGCAGGTAGTGCGCCTTGGCCAGATGCTGGATGGGGTAGGCAAGCTGACGGCGACCCCAGTCTTCCTGGCGGTGAACCTTGCCATTGCCAGCCTCGATCTGCGAGACGTAACGCTCGACCATGGCAGGCACTTGCTCGCTCTGGTCCGGATGGACCAGAAACACGATTTCGTAATGACGCATGTTGTCTCCTTGTGGGTACCACGCCGGGATTGACGCGGCAGCCTCCCGCACTGCGGTGAGGCAAGGCTGTCAGTGCAAAATGCAACAGACAGAAGCGGAATTGTAGGATGGGCGGCGCCCGGGCGCAAGCGTCGGCTATCGGCAGCAGGGTTTTGCGGGGCTCGGGGTGGTGACCAGCACCCTGGCCACGGGGCGCTCCGCGCTGACGATCGCGTGCCCGTGGCTCGGCCCGCGACACGGCACCATCACACCGTAAAGCTTTCTCCGCAGCCGCATTCGCCGGTGGCATTGGGGTTGTGGAACACGAAGCTGGCGCTGAGTCCCTGGCGCTGATAGTCGATCACGGTCCCGTCGACCAGGGGCAGGCTTTTCGGATCGATCAGCAGGCGGATGCCATCGACTTCGACAGCCGCATCGCCAGGCCGGCTCTCGTCGGCCAGGTCCACCACGTAGCCAAAGCCCGAGCAGCCCGTACGCCTGACACCGAAGCGCACGCCGGCAGCCTTCGGGTTGCGGCTGAGGAAGTCCTGCATGCGTTCGCGGGCGGGTGCTGTGATCTGTATGGCCATGGGGTTGCTGGGTAGTGGGGAGTGGGAAGTGGGTGAGCGGTGAGCGGTGAGCGGTGAGCGGTGAGCGGTGAGCGGTGAGCGGTGAGCTTCTTTCTGGTTCGGGTCGTCGTCAAGTGAACATGCAGCGTGAGCTGCTGTCGACCGGCCCCGCATGCCATGGCGAGTCCCGAGTCCCGAGTCCCGAGTCCCGAGTCCCGAGTCCCGAGTCCCGAGTCCCGAGTCCCGACAATGGTACCAAGCAAGCATGAACCTTGCCCAATCCGTTATCATCCCCTTCCCTGCCAATATGCGGCATTCACGACGGAGTTCAACCATGACGGCGGTCAGCGTCAAGCAGGCCCTGAGCGGCAGCCTTGCAGATCAGAGAATCACCGTGCGCGGCTGGGTGCGTACACGTCGCGATTCCAAGGCGGGCCTGTCCTTCATCAACGTCAGTGACGGCTCGTGCTTCGCGCCCATCCAGGTCGTTGCCCCGGCAACGCTGGACAACTACGAGTCACTGGTCCGACACCTGACCGCGGGTGCCAGCGTGATTGCCACCGGCACGCTGACAGCCTCGCAGGGCAAGGGCCAGGGCTTCGAGATCCAGGCCGACGAGATTTCATCACCGGGCCTGGTCGATGATCCGGAAACCTATCCGATCCAGCCCAAGGCGCATTCGATGGAGTTTCTGCGCGAGGTCGCGCACCTGCGCCCGCGCACCAATCTGATCGGGGCCGTCACCCGCGTGCGCCACAGCATGATGATGGCCATCCACCGGCACCTGACCGATCTGGGCTTCGTGTGGGTCAACACGCCGATCATTACCGCCTCCGATGCCGAGGGCGCGGGTGACATGTTCCGGGTGTCCACACTGGACCTTGCCAACCTGCCCCGGGACGACAAGCAGGCGATCGACTTCGGTCAGGATTTCTTCAACCGCGAAGCCTTCCTGACCGTATCCGGCCAGCTCAACGTCGAAGCCTACTGCCTGGCGATGAGCAAGGTGTACACCTTCGGCCCCACCTTCCGTGCCGAAAACTCCAATACCCCGCGCCATCTGGCCGAGTTCTGGATGGTGGAGCCGGAAATCGCCTTTGCCGACCTCGACGACAACGCCGATTGCGCAGAAGCGTTTCTCAAGGGCATCTTCCGCACCATCCTCGAGGAGCGCGCGGACGACATGGCGTTCTTCGCGCAGCGGGTGCAGAAGGATGCGATCACCCGGCTCGAGGCCTTCATCGAGGCTCCTTTCGAGCGCATCGACTACAGCGATGCCATCAAGATGCTGCAGGCATCAAAACGCAAGTTCGAGTACCCGGTCGAATGGGGCGTGGACCTGCAAACCGAACACGAGCGCTGGCTGGCCGAGGAGCACATCGGCCGCCCGGTGGTCGTGATGAACTACCCGCAGGACATCAAGGCCTTCTACATGCGCCTCAATGACGACGAGAAGACCGTCGCGGCGATGGATGTGCTGGCACCGGGCATTGGTGAGATCATCGGTGGCGCGCAGCGCGAAGAACGACTGGACTACCTGGACCGTCGCATGGCGCAGTTCGGCATCGACGCGGCCCATTACCAGTGGTATCGCGATCTCAGGCGCTACGGCAGCGTGCCGCATGCCGGCTTCGGCCTCGGCTTCGAGCGCCTGCTGTGTTACGTGTGCGGTCTGACCAACATACGCGACGCGATTCCGTTTCCGCGCACACCGGGTCACGTGGACTTCTGATCATGACCTCCGAGCAGACAACAACGCAATGGTGGGTGGTCGGACTCGGCGATACGCTGGTGTGGTCGCGTCTGCGCCTGTTCGATGGCGGCCATGCCGAGATCTTTGCCGCCGATGGCCGCACCATGCACTTCGAATCGCACGATGCAGCGCGCTCGGCATTGCTGGATGCCGAGTTCCGCGCCTTTGACGGGCTGGATGAAGAGGATGCCGGCATGCTCGGTTTTGATCTGGCAAGCACGGATCCGCCGTTCGCCGATACCGACAAGGAACTGATGCCGCTGATGACGCAACAACTGACAGGACACGCATGATGGACCTGGATCTGGCTGGAAAACACGCACTGGTATGCGGCGCATCGCAAGGCATCGGCCGCGCGGTTGCCATCGAACTGGCCGGCATGGGTGCCAGTGTCACCGTACTCGCACGCCGCGCCGACAAGCTCAAGGCGCTGCTTGAGGAACTGCCGAAGACCAGTGGCAACCTGCCCCATCACCACATTGCCGTGGACGGCAGTGATCTGGATGCACTGCGCAAGGCGATGCAGGACCTGGTCCGACGCGCACCGGTGCACATCCTCATCAACAATTCCGGAGGGCCGCCGCCCGGACCGGCGCTGGCCGCGGACATTGCCGACTACGAAGCCGCTTTTCGCAGTCACCTGCTGGCCAATCAGGTGCGCGCCCAGGAATTGATCCCGGCCATGCGCGATGCCGGTTTCGGCCGCATCGTCAACGTGATCTCGACCTCGGTCAAGGAGCCGATACCCGGCATTGGCGTCTCCAACACCACCCGTGGCGCGGTGGCCAGCTGGGCCAAGACCCTGGCCAACGAGGTGGCAGCCGACGGCATCACGGTCAACAACGTGCTGCCCGGTTCCACGCATACGCCGCGGATCGAGCAGATCATCGAATCGCGCGCCCGCGCCAGCGACGGGATGATCGAGCGCGTGCGCGCGGCCATGACCGCCATCCATTCCCGATGGGGCGTTTTGCCGAACCGGAGGAGACCGCCGCGGCAGTCGCCTTTCTGGCATCCCCGGCGGCGGCATACATTACCGGCATCAACCTTCCGGTCGACGGCGGACGCACGCGCTCGCTGTAGCAGGAAAAATCCGCCTGCACGCAGCGCCCCGAAGCATCGACACGCACGTTCCAGGCTGCAACAGGTGCTGCCAAATCCATTCAAGCTGCACGGGAAACGCCCGAGTCGCGCCTGGACGAATGGATCCTGCAGGTTCGCGTCCTGCTTGCGCTGCAGCTGTCTGCTGCCTGAGTTGCGGCCCCGATGGCGCGCGTGCCCGCATCTTAACGCGCAGTGGTATATTGCGCAATCAATTCAAATCGAGGCTCCCTCCATGCTTGGCTTCCGCACCATCACCTGCTGCGCCTTTGTGCTGTTGACTGCCCTCGCCTCGCGCGCCAATGCCGATGTCGTCTGGCACTGGCAGTTCGGCACCGAATCGGGAACCTTTGTCACCGACGGCACGATGGCCGATACATCGGCGCCCGGTACCTTCACCATCAGCCAGTTCACGGTGGACGCATCCAATTATCCGGGCGCGACGGCATCGACTTACAACCTCGGTTCCCAGCTCCCCGAAGGCATGATCTGGGATGGCAGCAGCCCAACCCAGTTCTTCCGCGACGGATACACCAATGGCGCCAACTTCTACGGCGACAACCCGCCGAACTATTTCTACGGGATGTTGCCGGCAAATGGCTATCTATATGACAGCGGCGAAAGCCAGCTGCTCAGCGCGCCACTGACCGTGACACCAATCGGAAACGTCACTGCCGCAGCATCCGTGCCCGTACCCGTTTTGAACTGGGTCGGCCTGCTGCTCTTGGCCGTACTGCTGTCAGGCGTAGCCATCACGCGACCCTTGAGTGTGCGCCCCATCAGCCGCTAGCTGCGCCCCGGGGACTCCCGGCTAGACATCGCTTGACTTGATATCACTTTGATATCACTATGTAGCCTCAATATCGAATTGAGGCTACATCAATGAATGAGAGCAAGGGTTTTTCCCTGAGCGGCATCCCCATGGTCATGGCGTTCCTGCTGGTTCTTGCCGGACTGGCCTGGTGGCTGGTGAATGGATTGCAGGCACATCAGCCTGCGCAGATTCTTCCCCCTGTCGTCGGCGTTGGCTTGCTGGTATTTCTGGCCACCGGATTTTTCACCGTGCCACCCAACCAGGGCCGGGTCCTGCAGCTGTTCGGCCGCTATGTCGGCACCGAGCGCCGGACCGGGCTGCGCTGGTCCAACCCCTTCTACAGCAAGCAGGCGGTGAGCCTGCGCATCCGCAACTTCGAGAGCGGCAAGCTCAAGGTCAACGACAATGACGGCAACCCGATCGAGATCGCTGCCGTCGTCGTATGGGAAGTGGTGGACACTGCCGAGGCCGTTTTCTGCGTGGACGACTACGAGAATTTCGTGCACATCCAGAGTGAATCGGCATTGCGGCAGATGGCGCAGAGCTACGCCTATGATTCCAATGTCGAAGGCCAGACTTCGCTGCGCAGTCACGGCGACAAGATCAACAACCACTTGCGCGACGAGATCCAGGAACGCCTGGCAAAAGCCGGCGTCAGGGTCATCGAATCACGTATCAGCCATCTGGCCTATGCGCAGGAGATCGCCCAGGCCATGCTGCAACGCCAGCAGGCCAACGCCATCGTGGCCGCGCGAGAGCGGATCGTCGAAGGTGCGGTGAGCATGGTCGGCATGGCACTGGACCAGCTGCGCGACCAGGGGGTGATCGACCTGGATGGTGAGCGCCGCGCCAGCATGGTCAGCAACCTGCTTGTAGTGCTGTGCGGCGACCGCAACGCGCAGCCGGTGGTCAACACCGGAACGCTGTATAGCTGACGTGAGCAGGAAAAAAGCCTACCCGCTGCGCATCAGTGCTGCGGTTCTCGAAGCCATGCAACGCTGGGCAGATGACGAATTGCGTAGCGTCAACGCACAGATCGAGTACGTGCTCAGGCAGGCACTGCGCAAGCAGGGCCGCCTGAAGCCGCCCGAGCGCGAGCCGCTCGAAGACGACGAATCCTGAAGGAGACATGCCATGGGCGACGCCTGGGAATACAAGGTAGTGACGCTGAAGGACCCTCTGATTAACCCTGAGCAGGTGTCACCCATGGTGTCTGTTCGCAAGTCAAGGCGCACTGGCGCAGGCAGGCTGGTAGCCTGTCAAGTCAGTGCAACGCAGGATTGTGGACAGACACCGTGGGCCCAACGTGTTGACTCTGAACGCCTGGGTGACGTCCAGAAAGCCCGCATCCCGCGCCGCGCGGCTTGTCCAGGCAGCCCGGCCTGCACGGCGCCGCGCAGCACGAACTGCGGACTTTCTGGTCGTCATGCCACCTACTCAGGGTTAATCAGAGGGTCCTCAAGTCCGACAAGCAGGGCTTCCTGACCATCAGCGCGATACCAAAAGATGACGAAGCCAGCCGTATCCTCAATCGCGAGGGAAGCCAGGGCTGGGAGCTGGTCACGGCCGTTTCGATTGCACCAACGCAGCCGGTGCGGCTGTTCTTCAAACGCCCACGATAGGAACTTTGACGATGTCGAGAATACTTCTTGCCGCACTGCTGCTGGGCGCGGGCATCACCCCCGTCCTGGCGCAGACAGCACCGCCAGCGGCCGCTACCGACTGCACAACGCGCGCCCAATCGATTCTGCGTTCCCTGAAGGCCGGGGACTACGACAAGGCCGGCGCACACTTCGACGAACGCATGCGACAGGCTGTTCCTTCCGACAAGCTGGAACAGCTGTGGGCTACGGTGCTGCCAGCCCAGGCGGGCCAGCTGGAGCATGCCGAAAACCCGCAAAGCCGCGACATCGGAAACGGTACCACCGTGGTCACCGTGCCACTGAAGTTCAGCAAGGCGTGGATCGATCTGCAGGTCGCCTGCTCGGCAGACAACCAGGTCAGTGGCCTGTTCTTTCGCCCCGGCTCGGCGCCGGAAAGCGCCGACCCGTCGGCAGGCCTGTCGGACAACGAACATCCGCTGGCAGTGAAAACCCCGTTGGGCCCCTTGCCAGGGATACTGGTCCTGCCCCGTAGCGGAAAGCCGCCTTTCCCCGCGGTGGTCCTGCTGGCCGGCTCGGGTAGCCTGGACAAGGACGAAACCATAGGCCCCAACAAGCCGCTGCGTGATATCGCCCAAGGCCTGGCCAAACACGGTATCGCCAGTCTGCGCTACGACAAGCGCACCCATGCCTATGGTGAAAAGATGGCCGGCAAGAACATCAGCGTGGATGACGAGGTGACCACCGATGCGGTGACAGCTGCGCACATGCTTTCTGTCCAGCGGGGCATCGACCCGCAACGCGTGTTCGTGCTGGGCCACAGCCTCGGTGCACTGATGGCGCCACGTGTCGGCCAGCGCGACCCGCAACTGGCCGGACTCATCCTGCTGGCGGCACCGACAAGGCTGGATCTTGACCTTGTGTTGCGACAGACACGTTATCTGCTGAACCTGCAGAACGCCGATCAGGCGAAACGCGACCAGGCGCTCAAGCCCCTGATCGAGGCACGCGACACGCTCGCCCATGCCGATCCGGACCACCCGCCCAGCGGACAGTTCTTTCACGCGCCCGCCAGCTACTGGCTCGGCCTGATGCACTACGATGCCGTGGACGTGGCCGGCAAGCTGAAGATGCCGATGCTGATTCTGCAAGGCAAGAGTGATTATCAGGTAACCATGCAAGACGACTTTGGCAAGTGGAAGAAAGCCTTCGCCGGAAACCCGCGGGTCACCGTGCGAAGCTTCTCTGGCCTGAGTCATCTTTTCATGCCGGCCGGTGACCCGCCCTCGCCCGCCGACTACGCAAAGGCCGGTCACGTCGACCAGGCCGTGATCGATCAAATCAGCCAATGGATCAAGGCACATTGAAAAAGGCAGTCACACCAGTCTCCGGAGCCGCCCTGATCGCCAGGCTGGACAGCTATGGAGTGCCCCGCGACTACGCGCACTCGCATGGCCTGCGTCGGGTCCGCGAGCCACAACAGTTGATGGGCATTGGCACCGATATCCACGATCGCGAACAGTTCCTGGCTCGCGCGGCCGCGCGAGCCTGGCAGCGCATGCAAAGTGCGGCGGCACAGGACGGCGTGGAACTGCAGGTGGTTTCCGCGTTCAGGTCGGTCGAGTATCAATGCGGCATCATCGAACGCAAGCTGGCCGCAGGCCAGCAGATCGAACATATCCTGTCCGTCAGCGCCGCACCCGGTTACAGCGAGCACCACTCGGGCCGGGCGCTGGATATCACCTGCCCGGGCTACCCGGCGCTGGAGGAGGAATTCGAGAACTCGCGGGCGTATGCCTGGCTGAAGAACAACGCCGGCCGGTTCCGCTTTGCGCTCTCTTATCCTCGCGGCAATCGGCACGGGATTGCTTATGAGCCGTGGCACTGGTGCTGGCATCGCGCCTGACATCGCCTGAACCGTCCATGGTGCGCATCGCCGGCCCGGCCTTCCCTGGCCGGTCGTTCGACGGCTGCGAACTGCCACTGGCAGTTCGGTCCGACTCACCCGTGGCACTGGTGCTGGCACCGGACCTGACCTCGCCCTGCCAGGCTTTCCGATTGGCTCCGGGTATGCGCCGCGGGCGGCGCGCCTGTTGGCCACGGCGGGATCCGCTGCGCTCCTTTTTCTTTGAAAAGCTTTCACGCCCTTCGGGCGCGAGTTCATTTCTCTGTTTGGCCAGAGAAAACGAACCACAAATGCGTCTGGAACGCATTTGAACAGCGGAGCTGGCCCAAAGGGCGGAGTGCAGGATGCCCGGAGTAAAAGAGAGGCCACCCCTTTTCCGCGCTTTGCGGACTTCCTGTCCGCAAAGTCCGCGCCGGCTTGCGGGGTTTTTCGGAGGCACATCCATGTGCCTTCGAAAAACGCGCCGACCTCCTGTCGGCGCCCCTTCGGGCAAGCATTCCCGGCCTCGCTTTGCTCGGCCTGAAATGCAGCCGCAAGCCGCCGCCGCTGCACAGGGGCCCCGGACGAGCCAGCGCGCATCCTGCGCGCTAGCCCGCATTATTCATGAACCTCCTGCTGCGACCGCCGATACACTCGCTGTGGCACGCGCTACTCCCTCAGCTGCGCTCGACGTACTGTCGAGTACGCCATCGCGCATCTTCAGTGCGCATCGCGCGCCACAGCGGCGTCTCGTCGGTCTCGCGACGGACGCTCATGAATAATCCGGGCTAGAAGCGTGCGCGCAGCGCACACAGCTGCGGACAGGAGTCCGCTTTGTTTTCTGGGTCCCCTGTGGAAGCGGTGGGTGGTGGATGAAAAGGCCCGCAGGGGCAACGACAGGAAGTCGTTGCCTTTTCGCCAGCACAGGATGTGCTGTCGAAAAGCCCAGCCGCCACCCACGTACCCGAAGGGCAGGATGCCCGCAGGGCGCGTACATGGGGTGCTCTTCTCTTTGGTTCTGTTTCTCTTGAGCAAACAAGAGAAATGAACTCGCGGCCGAAGGCCGTGAAAGCTCTTATATAAAAGAGTATTTCATGCGGGAAAAGCGCAGCGGTTCCCGCCATTCAAGCCACAAGACCCCCGGATCCGTCAGAAGGATCCGTGGCCCGGCCAGCGAGTCCCGGAACCCGGGTCCCGGGACTCAGGCCTGGGACCGGCGCACCGGCTGGTCGCCCTGCGCGACCTCGACGACGCGCCACAAGTAAAAGCTGGCGCGGGTGCGCCAGGGCGCCCAGCGCTGTCCCAGCTCGGCCAGGGCACGCGGCTTGGGCAGTTCCTCGAGACCGCACACGATTTGCGCGCCCTTGCGAATGCCCAGGTCATCGATGGGCAGGATGTCGGGGCGACCGAGCCGCGACATCAGCATCATTTCCACCGTCCAGCGACCAATGCCGCGCACCTGGGTCAGATGGTCGATGATGTCCTGATTGTCCATGCGCGCCAGCTTGCGATGATCCGGCACCACTCCCACCCGCGCCTTGTCGGCCAGGTCACGCAAGGCGGCCAGCTTCTGGCGGGACACGCCGGCGGTGCGCAAGTCCTCGTCACTGGCCGAGTCCAGGCCTGCCCCGGTAATGTAGCCTCGGCGCAGCATCAGCGCCTCGACGCGCCCGGTAATGGTCGCGGCGGCCTTTCCGGAAAGCTGCTGATAAAGGATCGAGCGCGCCAGACTGTCGACCGGGTTGAAAGATTGGGAGTAGTCGCGGGGCGGCAGTGTGATACGCGCCATCCAGGCTGCCAGCCCGGAGTCGTCTTTTGCCAGAAACCGGTCTGCAGCCCGCGCATCGAAGCCCCGCTGTGTTCCACCCCGGCTCAATTGTCGACCGACCCCTGTTTGCCGCCAAAGCTGTTCGCCAGCGCCAGCCAGCCGATCACGAAAGCCAGGCCGCCTATGGGCGTCAGCACGCCAATCCGGTCTGGTGCGCCCAGTGCCAGTGCATAGAGACTGCCGCAGAACAGCACGATGCCCACCAGAAACGATGCCAGTGCCAGACGGCGGGCACGACCATGGGGCGCGACGAAGGCACCCAGAGAAAAGGCCAATGCATGCCAGAACTGGTAACCCACGGCGGTATGCCAGAGGTCCTCGCCTCGAGCATCCAGCACACCACTGAGCGCATGCGCACCGAAGGCACCCAGCAAGACCGCACTGGCGCCAACCAGCGCCATGGCCACCGCGACGCGGCGTCGGCCTTTGCCGTGTTGTGGGCTACTGCCGGGCATACGCCGGATCGTGCACCAGATGGAAGCGTTCTCCGGACGAGTGCTGGATCATCATCCGGAGACGCTCGGGTTTATTTACCGGCTCTTGATCGAGGGCTGCGTGACGCTGCTTGCATCACCCGGCTCCACACTGCTCGCAGATGCCGGCGCTGCCACGCTGGAGCCACTGATCACCTGCTCCGCCTTTTCCGGGTTCTTCATCTGCCAAGGTGTCTTCTCGGGCGCATTGCTGACGGGCAGATAGACCCGGTAGTCGCGATCATCCTCGGTATTGTTGTCCTCGGCGCTCACGTCGATGTCATACAGGCGATCGGAATACTCGTTGAAATCATAGCCATGGGTGCCGGCGTAGGCTTTCAATGCCAGGCGCATGAGGGAAAGACCGGCCGGGCTGCCGTTCCAGGTCGCCATCAGGGCGCGTCCGCCGAATGCCATCTCCGCATTCACATCCTCGGTCACCGCGAGAGCGCCGTCATCACCAAACGTACCCGGACCATCCGCGGAATCGCTGCCCTGGGCGTCGGCGCCGGAACCGGCTCCGGCAGTCGAGGCGGCTCCGGCAGTCGAGCCGGCTGCGGCCGCCTTTTCGGCCTCTGCATTGGCGGCAAGGTTCTGCTCGGCCAGACTCTTGGGCTTGGGCGCGTCACGCAGATCCACCACCTTGCTGCCGAACTTGAGCTTGGTGCTGTCAATGGGCACCGCAATGTCGAAGCTGTAGTTTTCCGCGCCCCAGTCGGTGGTCAGGGTCACGTAGTGTCCGGCCTGCTCGACTCCCGCTTTCTTCATGGCAGCATGAATCTGATCAAGCGCCTTGCTGGTCGCCACGGCAATATCGTCAAGGTTGCGCGGCGCCTGGGTGGAAACAATCAACACCGGTTTCTGCTCGGTGTCCACCAGCACGGGGTCCAGATCCTTGTAGCCGATGTTGGGGATGTTGGCCAGCATGCTTTGCAAGCTGTTGAGGGTGTACTGCATGAAGGTCGCCGGATCGCCGTGCAGGTACAGCTGGCTGTAGCGACTCATCAGGTCCCAGCCGTAGTCGACGTCATAGCTCATGTTGATCTTCACCAGCTTGTGATTTTCGCTGGGAACAAGATCAATCGTGTACTTCTTGTTGGTGCCGCGCCAGCCGTTGTTGAGGCTCCAGATGACCTGACGATCTTCCTCGCTGGAGGTAATGGTCAGGTCACCCTTGCCGCTTTTGCCGCTCTCCTGCCAGGACACTTCGCTACCCGTGCCTTCGTCCGGACCCGACAGGCTGAACTGGGCATTGGGGTCAAGCGCCCGCACCGCCGAGTAGTCGGGAAACCGGCGGAAGCTGTTCAGCGAATCAAAGGTATGGCGCAGGTTGTGACTGATCTCGATGCTGCGCTCGACGTGACCGTGCGAGGGCAACAGGACACCCACCACCACGGCGAGCACAAAGACCAAGATCAATGCAACGATGATTTCAAGCAGACGCGTCATCAACAGTTCTCCAGATATTTTGTTCGGCCCTTGCAGGGAGCCGCTTTCGGCCGTGTGGAAGGTGACAATCCCCGTCCCCGATCACCCGGGAACCCACTTGGCAAGACCCTGATGGTACTGGTTCACGGCCCGAAACGCCATGCAAAAGCCGATCGGACTACACAATACCGATCTCGAGCGCTTTCAGCACCGCCCTGGTGCGGTCTCGCACGCCCAGCTTTGACAGGATATTGGACACGTGATTCTTGACCGTGCCCTCGGCCACACCCAGGGAATTGGCAATTTCCTTGTTGCTGAAGCCGCCCGACATCAGGCGCAGGATCTCGGTTTCCCGCTCGGTCAGCGGGTCCGGTCGATCCAGGCTGTTGAACTGGTTGTTGATGCGCCCGACCCCGGACAGCAGGCGCTGGGTGACTGTAGGGGCTACCAGCGAGCCACCGGCCGCCACCTTTTTCACGGCCTCGACGAGCTGTTCCAGGGATACGTCCTTGAGCAGATAACCGCGCGCACCGGCCTTGATGCCGGCCAGCACCAGCTGGTCGTCGTCAAACGTGGTGAGGATGATGGTGGGCGGCAACTGCTCATCCTTGGCCAGGGTCTTGAGCACATCCAGGCCGTTCATGACCGGCATGCGCAAGTCCAGCAGAACCACGTCAGGCTTGACTTCGGGAATCATGCGCACGGCCTCGGCGCCATCAACACACTCGGCCGCGATGTCGATATCACCAGCCAGATCGAGCAGGGATCGAATCCCCTGGCGTACCAGGGTCTGATCATCAACAAGGCAGACAGAAATCATGGTTTCGTTTCCATTGGTCCGAGTGGCAGCCAGGCGTTCAGTGAAAATCCGTGGTCGGCGACGCTGGTTATTTTCAGTCTGCCACCAAACTCGGCCAGGCGCTCGCGCATGCCGTTGAGTCCGTTGCCAGCCTGCACCTGGTCACTGCCCAGGCCATCATCCCTTGCTTCCAGCAGCAGCTCGCCATGCCCGGACAGTTCGAAGCGCAGCCACAGGCGGCGGGCGCGGGCATGCCGTACCACGTTGGTGATTATTTCCTGCACGCAGCGCAACACGACCTCGGCACGGCGCGGATCATCCAGGGTGAAGCGTCGCGGCAATTCCAGCTTCACCTCAAGGCCCGGAATGCCCTCAGCCAGTTCGCGCAGTGCCGTACTGAGATCCACGGCGTCATCCTGCCGCAGTTCGCTGACCACGGTGCGCACGTCGCTGAGCAATTGCCGTGCCGTATTCTGTGCCACCTCCACATGCCGGCTGGCGCGGGCATCAACCAGATGGCGGGTTACTTCCAGCTCCAGGCTCAAGGCGGTCAGGTGGTGGCCGACCAGATCATGCAGCTCGCGAGCGATGCGCATGCGTTCGGCGATGCGGCTTGATTCAGCAAGAAGGGCCCGGGTCGCTCGCAGCTCGGCATTCAGTTTGCGCTGCTCCTCGCGAGCCTCGGCCTGCTGTTTGGCAATGACCGCCGTGACAAACGTCAGTACCGAAAAGCCCAGGTACACCAGAGCCTGAAAACTGGCCAGGGCAAGCGTGCCGAGCGTAGGGAAGGTGGCAAACACCGGGATCAGCAGCAGGTTCTGCACGATCAGCCCCAGCACAGCCCAGCGCAACGGCAGCAACCATGGCAGAACAACCGCAGCCACCACCAGCAGCAGGGCGCACAGCCCGCTCTGACTGAAGTAGCCCACCCCCATCGCGGTCAGGGTCATCACCAGCAACCCCAGCAACTTGAGCAGGCGATAGCGGCTTGAATCCAGATCGCCGGTCAACAACCAGTACACGATCCCGAACAGAATGTAGCAACCGGCCCACATGAAAAGAGCCAGGCCCGGCATGTGCTGCACCTCGGCCAGCCGGCGTGACAGCCAATCCATCTGCAGCAGCGGCAGGCCGACGCAAATATAGGTGAACAGGCCCGCGTAGCGAAGCAGCCTGATCGGGTTGTTGAATGCCCAGTTCATGACCGCATGATACCGCCACATCGTCACAGTGGAAGCTTCGGGGTACTGTTCAGGCACGGATGGGCCATGCGATACTGGCCAAGTGACGTCGGCGCCCTGCTGCGACGACGCCGTCAGAGTATTTTCAGCCCTGCCCCGGAAGCACGCATGTCTCTGGTCATTCGCGATGTCCGCCAACAAGACCTTGATACGATTCTGTCCCTGAACAATGCGGCGGGCCCCGGCATTCTTCCGCTGACACGCCCGGATCTGGACTATTTCTTCGCAAGTGCCGATTATTTTCGCGTGGCCGAGATCAACGGGAAGATTGCGGGCTTTCTGATCGCCCTGCGCGAAGGCCGCGACTACGCCAGCCCCAATTATCGCTGGTTCAACGAGCGCAACCCCAGTTTCATGTATATCGATCGCATCGTGCTGGCGCCCAACCAGCGTGGCTATGGGCTGGGCCGGGTGTTCTACTGCGATGTCGAGAGCTTCGCCGAGGTCCGCGTGCCCGTGCTGACCTGTGAGGTTTTTCTGGAACCGGCCAATGATGCCGCCGTACTTTTCCACGGCACATACGGCTTCAGTGAAGTGGGCCAGCAACGGGTGCCGCCCGGTGACATTCGCGTCAGCCTGCTGGCCAAGGATCTCCCCAGTTTCGGTTATGTGCGCGAGCGCTACCTGGAACGCGGCGGCCTGCCCGACCTGCCCTGGCTGCAGGAACGCAGCCGGCCAGCAAACAACATGGCAAGCCATGCCACTGGCGGTGAGGCGTGAGTCGGCAGAGCCCGGCCGGGGCCGAGATGGAAAACCCGGCGTGCGACGTGCGCTTCGGCCAGGTGGGCCTGGCCAACATCCGCATTCTCGATGCTGCGCCGGAACGCCTGCAGGAAGAGCTCGCGCAACGCGTCGCCTCGGCACCCGGCCTGTTCAGTCGCATAGCCGTGGTCATGGATCTCAGTCATCTGGATCATCAGCCGGATGACACCCGGGTTCGTGCCTTGCTGGATGCCATCCGTGCGGCCGGCATGCTTCCCGTGGGCCTGGCCTACGGCAGCCAGTCCATGGACGAGCTGGGCCAGCGCCTGGACTTGCCCCTGATTGCCCGCTTTCGCGATGCCTATGAGCGCGCCGCACCGGAAAGGGCACCAGCCAATGGTTCGGAGCAAGCCAATGCGCATGCAGCAGCCGATACCGGACCACTGTCGACCCTCATCCATACCCGGCAGGTCCGCAGTGGTCAGCAACTTTACGCGCAGCAGCGCGACCTTGTGGTCACCTCGACCGTGGCCAACGGCGCCGAAGTCATTGCCGATGGCTCGATTCACGTCTACGGCAACTTGCGCGGACGTGCGCTGGCAGGCGCCCAGGGTGATGAGCAGGCTCGAATTTTCTGTACCGAATTCCGCGCTCAGCTGGTGTCGATCGCCGGCCGTTACCGGGTGTTCGAAGAGGTACCTGAACAATACGATGGCCGTGCCGTGCAATGCTGGCTTGAAAATGACAAGCTGCGCATCGCGGCGCTGTGAGCAATCCCCGACTGATTCTGACCGAATGGAACAGCAAGATGCAAAGATGCGGTTCATGGCGCAAAATGCGACCGGTGGTGATGCGATGAGCCCGGCTCCCGGTGCGCCGCACATGTCTTCAGCTACTGGACCGCCGGTCATGACCGTATCCGTGGTTTCCCGAAACTTACCCCTG
The DNA here is from genome assembly GCA_963800395.1 of uncultured Gammaproteobacteria bacterium. Lineage (GTDB taxonomy): Bacteria > Pseudomonadota > Gammaproteobacteria > Xanthomonadales > Rhodanobacteraceae > DASSBG01. Next base: position 341,937 of record CAWDBD010000014.1, on the reverse strand, counting down.
CACAAGCACATTGCTGATCGGAGAATTTCATCTTGACTGAGAACATCGTCGTCACATCGGGCAAGGGCGGTGTTGGCAAGACCACCACTGCAGCGTCATTGGCAGTCGGTCTGGCCCGCCTCGGCCACAAGGTCGCCGTCATCGACTTTGACGTGGGTCTGCGCAACCTGGACTTGATCATGGGCTGTGAACGACGCGTGGTCTATGACTTCGTCAACGTCATCCAGGGCGACTGCACACTCAAGCAGGCACTGATCAAGGACAAGCGCTACGACAATCTTTTCGTGCTGGCCGCCTCGCAGACCCGCGACAAGGATGCGCTGACCACCGAGGGCGTGGAGAAAGTGCTGGATGAGCTTGCCAGCGAAGGTTTCGACTACGTGGTCTGCGACTCGCCTGCCGGAATTGAAAAAGGCGCCCATCTGGCCATGTATTTTGCCGACCAGGCGATCGTCGTGGTCAACCCGGAAGTCTCCAGCGTGCGCGACTCGGATCGCATCCTCGGACTGCTGGACAGCAAGACGCGCCGCGCCGAGCGCGGCGATGGAGCCGTCGGCAAGCATCTTCTGCTGACTCGCTACAACCCGTCGCGCGTGGCCGGTGGCGAAATGCTGGCCATTGCCGACGTGGTGGATATTCTCGGCCTAGATGTCATCGGCGTGATCCCGGAATCAACCGGTGTCCTCAACGCATCCAATGCCGGTGTCCCCGTCATCATCGACACCGAGTCGGATGCCGGCCAGGCCTATGCCGATGCCGTCGACCGCCTGCTGGGCGAGCAGCGCCCGCTGCGCTTCGTCGATGTGCCGAAGAAGGGCTTTCTCAAGCGGGTATTCGGGAGCTGAGCATGGGTATTCTGGACTTTCTTCGCAGCAAGCCCGAATCCAGCGCCAACGTGGCGCGCGAACGCTTGCGCATCATCGTTGCGCAGGAGCGCAGCACCCGCAATGCACCGGATTACCTGCCCATGCTGCGCAGCGAGCTGCTGGAGGTCATCCGCAAGTACATCAACGTCGAAGCCGATCAGGTGCAGATCAACGTTGAACACGATGGCAACAATGAACTGCTGGAACTGTCGGTATCCCTGCCCGACGTCCGTCATTCGGAATGACCACCGGCCATGCCGACTGCAGCGAAGCATCAGTGCTGCGCATGGCTGAACTGCCGGCCGGTGCCGCAGCCAGCCTGCTGCACACCTATGGGCTGCAATTGCGTCCGGTGGCGGACGGAGAAGCGATTCCGGGGAGCTACTGGGGCGCACCTGAAGCGGGCGTAATCGGCAATGTCGTGTTCGCCCGCGCCGACACGCCCGTGCATTCGATGCTGCATGAAGCCTGCCACCTGATCGTGATTGACGAACAGCGACGCGCCCGCGTGCATACCGATGCCAGCGACTCGATCGAGGAAGAGGACGCCACCTGCTACCTGCAGATCCTGCTGGCCGACGCCCTGCCCGGCGTCGGCCGAGCCCGCATGTGTGCCGACATGGATGCCTGGGGCTACAGCTTCCGGCTCGGCTCGGCGCAGGCCTGGTTCCGGGAAGATGCGGCCGAAGCGCGTGAATTCCTTCAAAAGCGCGGATTGCCGCACGAAACGGCGGACTGAAACGGGGATAATTTCGACTATCCCGTCGAAGGCGCCACGCATGCCCCCCAACGTCCGTTTCTCCCCGATAGCAGCCTGCCTGGCATTGCTCCTGTTCGCGTTTTGCGGGCTTGCGCAAGCAGCACCGGCACATATCATCACCGGGCACCTGCAACTCATCTGGGGCGACGGACCTCCCGCCGCATCCGGCCAGCAACAGCAATTCAGGGTCAGCCTGGTGGATGACAACGGCCGCAGGACGCCGCTCGACCCGGCCTCGGCGCTGCATGCGGCACGCGACCTGTACGCGCTCAATGGCCAGTCGGTCGCCGTCGAGGTGGAAGACGCAAGCACGCAGGCCGCGCCTTCCACAGGACTGGTCAGCACCGCCATTGTGCCGCTGCACGCCGGAACATCAGCACAGAACGGGGTGACCAGCGCGATCACCGGCTCGCAACCGTGGGTCAGCATCCTGTGCAAGTTCAGCGACGACGCCGGCGAGCCCAATCCGCTTGGCTACTTCACCACCATGTACGCCAACCAGTCCGGGCGGCTGGATCACTACTGGCGCACCGTTTCCTACGGCAAGATCAATATCGTCGGCAGCGCCGCCTACGGCTGGTTTACCCTGCCGCATCCGCGCAGCTACTACGTCAGCTCCAGCAGCGCGGACCTGAACAAGCTTTTCGATGACTGCACGGCAGCCGCCGACCCCAGCGTCGACTTCAGTCAGTTCGTGGGCATCAACCAGATGTTCAACGACGTGCTGGACTGCTGCGCGTGGGGTGGCGGCCGCTACACCACGCTGGACGGCCAGAACAAGCTGTGGCGCGTGACCTGGGAGCCGCCCTGGTCATTCCACAACCTGGCCCCGATGGCGCACGAAATGGGCCATGGCTTCGGCTTGCCGCATGCCAACAATTCCGATGGCGACAACGATCCATATGACAACCCCTGGGATGTCATGAGCGACGCCTGGGACAATGCCACGCACGACTCCAGCTACGGCGCCCTGCCCAAGCACATCAGCATCTACTCGCGAGACCGGCTCGGCTGGGTGGATGCGTCGGAAAAGCAGGTGATCGACAGCGTCTGGCAACTGGACCGGCATTGCGCTGGACTTTGCCGAAGATGCCGGCATCGCTGGCGTGCGCGAGATCGAGATCCACCAGCCCGGCGTCTCCGGCGGCGAATACTTCACTGTCGAGGCGCGGCGAAAGTCGGGCACCTATGACGGCAACCTCGCCGCCACTGCAGTCATCGTGCACAGCGTGCTCAGCCGCCAGGAACCGGCCTGGAGCGTGGACAAGTCATCGCCACCGGCCAACGTCGCCAACAACCGGGGCAGCCAGTTCCTGGTCGGAGACAGCTATCAGCTGGCGCCGGGCGTGCACATCAGCATCAGTCGCCCAGACGGCAACCGGCTTTCTGGTCGACGTCTCGATCGGTGACGCGCTCTTTCAGGACGGCTTCGAGCCCTGAAGGCGCACTCGGTCTGAATGCCGGTCAATGCCCGGGGGCATCACCCCACAGCAGCTTGTGCATCTGCATCTGGAAGCGCACCGGCAGGCGCTCGTGCAGTATCCACTCGGCCAGCGTGCGCGGCTCCAGTTTGCCGGCTACCGGCGACAACAGGACATCGCAGCGGCTGGCCAGATCATGTTCGGCAAGCATCTGCCTGGCCCACTCGAAATCCTCGCGGTCAGCGAGCACGATCTTGATCTGATCGTGTGCATTGAGGTGCTCCAGATTGGACCACAGGTTGCGCTCGCTCTCGCCGGACCCGGGTGCCTTCAGATCAAGCACCTTGCGCACACGATCATCGACGGCGGCCACATCCAGCGCGCCGGATGTTTCCAGCGACACGATGTAGCCGGCGTCGCACAGGTGGCGCAGCAACAGCGGACAGCGCTTCTGCGCCAGTGGCTCGCCGCCGGTCACGCAGACGTGACGCGCGCCATGACGGGCCACCTCGGCCAGGATGTCATCGATGTCATGCCACTGGCCGCCGTGAAACGCGTATTCGGTATCGCACCACACGCAGCGCAGGGGACAACCGGTGAGACGCACGAACACCGTAGGCCAGCCGGCTGCGTCCGCCTCGCCCTGGATCGAATGAAATACCTCGCTGACACGCAAGCGCGGCCGTCTGGAAGCCGTTGTGGCAGTACCCGAAGCGGCAGCGGCTTCACTCGTGGCTTGCTGTTGCGCCATCGCCGCGGTCTGCTTCAGTTGCCGGCCTGCATTCCCAGGGCGCGCAGGCGGCCCTCGGCCAGGCGGGCTTCCTGGCTGTCAGGATACTGCTGACGCACCTGGTTCAAGGTCGTGCGCGCCTGATCCCACTGTTTCAGCTCGTACTGGCAATAGCCCACCTTGAGCAGCGCACCGGGCGCCTTGGCATCGTCGGGGAAGCGCTTGAGCAGGTTCTGGAAGGTCTGCAATGCCACCTGATAGTTTTGCGTGCCGTAGTAGGACTCGCCAAGCCAGTAGTAGGCATTGGGGGTCAGACTGGTATTGGGGTATTGGCTGATAAAGGCGTTGAACAGGCGCGATGCCGAAGCAAAATCGCCATTGCGCAGCGCACTGAAGGCATGCTGATAGTCGGCCTGGGGGTCACCACCGCCACTGTTGTCGTTACCTGACCCGGCAGCCTGTCCGCCCGAGCCGGCAGTGTTGTCTGCGCCATTGCCTCCGGCCTGCTCGCCAAGCTGGACGTCGCCCAGGTCCACCGGCCCGTTGTCGACCGCACCAGCACTGCCGCTGGCGCTGGGCGCACGGCCTTCCAGCCGGCCAAGGCGTGAATCAAGATCCACGTACTGGTCCTTGCTGGTCTGCTGATACTGCTGCAACTGATGCTGCAACTCCTCGACCTGGCCCTGCAGCTGCTGGACCTGGGATTGCAATTGCTGGACCTGGTTGACCAGGCCGATACCACCCTGGTCCTGCTGCTGCTCAAGTCGGCTGACGCGATCAGCCAGCTGAGCCGCTGGCCCGAATCTTGTGCCAATGCTGGCAAGGATGCCGAGGCGGCAGCGACAAAAGCCGCCACCGCCAGGGCACCACCCAGCCTGTTGTAGGCTGTCACAGGCATCATTTCACCGTATAGACAATTTCAACACGGCGATTCTTCTGCCAGCAGCTTTCAGTGTGCTCGCGGCACACCGGCTGTTCCTCACCATGGCTGACCACGGTGATCTGGCTGGCCGAAGCACCGGCGGCTTCCAGGGCGCTCTCCACGGCATTGCCGCGACGCTCACCCAGGCCCAGGTTGTACTCGCGCGAGCCGCGCTCGTCGGCATTGCCATCCAGGGTCATCTGCGCATCAGGGCGATCCTGCAGATACTTGGCGTGACAGGCGATCGCTGCCTCGAACTGGGGCTTGATGGTGCTCTGGTCGAGATCGAAATACACCACGCGCTGGCGCAGGCACTCGTTGCTGTCCAGGTCGGTCGGGGTGAATGCAGCCGGGCCGGTATCGGCAGGCTGGGTTTCGGTGACCGGGGGCTCGGGTGCGGGCGCCGGCTTGACTTCCTGCTTCTTGGCGCAGGCGGCGAGACCGACCAGCAGGGCGGCGGCAAAAACAATCTTGATTTGCTTGTTCATCGATTTTCCTTTGCAACGATTGATGGGTTGGGCTTCAATTCCAGGTTTTCAGTCGATCAACGCGGCCGGTAAGGTCCCCATGCCGGCTCGCGTACATCGCCGTTTGACAACAACAGACGCTGGCGCACGCGACCGTCAGCCGAAACCGCATACAGCACGCCGCGCGATCCGTCTGTGGCGGCGTACAGCAGCATGCTCGCATTCGGTGCGAAGCTTGGTGATTCGTCCATGTCGCCTGGCGATATCAGGTGTACCTGGCCTCCCAGGCCACGATCCATGACAGCAATACGATACACGTTCCCGCTGCCCTGCACCATGGCGATGCGCTTGCCGTCATAGCTGATGCTGGAGTTGGAGTTGTATTCGCCCTGGAAGGTGATGCGTGTGGGACTGCCGCCGGTTGCCGGAATCTGATACAGCTGCGGCTTGCCCGAGCGGTCCGATGTGAAGATGAGGCTCTGCCCGTCGGGCGTCCATTGCGGCTCGGTATCGATGGAATAGTTGTGCGTCAGGCGGGTCAGTGCCTTGCTGGCCAGGTCCATGACGTACACTTCCGGGTTGCCGGTATAGGACAGCACCAGCGCCAGCTTGGTGCCATCGGGCGAGAACGCTGGTGCGCCGTTGATGCCCTTGCGAGCCGAAATCAGGCGTCTCGAGCCGGTGGCGACATTCTGGGTGTAAATGGCCGAGTTGCCGCTTTCGAAGGAAACATAGGCCAGTTCGCTGCCATCCGGCGACCAGGCCGGCGACATCAGCGTTTCTCGCGAGCGCACCACGGTCTGCGGGTTGTGCCCATCCGAATCGGCGACCACCAGCGAGTAGTCGCTGTTGCTGCCACTGCCGGTCACTGTCACGTAGGCGACGCGGGTCCAGAAGGCACCGCGCACGCCGGTGATCTTCTCGTAGATGATGTCGGCAATCTGATGTGCCACGCTGCGCAGCTCGGCCGGCTGGCCGGTCACCGACAGCGCCAGCATCTGCTCTTTTTTGGGCACGTTGAACAGCTCGAACTCGACCGTGAGCTCACCCTTCCCGCCGTCAGCGTCGCGCAGGCGGCCTATCACCAGGTAATCCTGCTTGAGCATGTTCCAGGTGGCGAACTTCACCTCGTTGCCGCGATGCGGATACTCCACCACGTCATTCTTGGCCAGGGAACGGAATTTTCCGGACCGGTTCAGATCCATGCGGATCACGTCGGCCACATCGGTCGATGGCGGCAGACCGGCACCTTCGAAGGCAAACGGCACCACCGCAATCGGGGTGGCCGAGGGCACGCCGTTGACGATATCCAGCGTCAGGCCCTGCGCCTGCACGCGGCCGATCGGCAGCATCGCGAGGGGCAGCAGCAGTATCACTAGCAGTTTCCGGTACATCTTCACTCCGTCACCTTGAAATTGAGGGTAATGTCGCGCTGAAACACGCGCTGATAGCCTTTATACGGCAAAGGCTGCGCACGTAACACCGCATTCTTCACGGATCGCCGACCCGGTTCATCAAACGGACAGCCTGGCAGCACCTGCACGCTGATCACCTGGCCGCCCGGAATCTGCTGGATATGGATGGGACAGGTGGCGCCCGAGGGAATGTTGTCCGGTCGCAGCCAGTTCTGCGTGATGCTGCTGGTCAGGGCCGCGGCATACTCGCCCGCCAGACTGTTTTCCTGGCCGCCGGCACCGGTACGCGCAGCGCTTGCCTGCGGCACGTTCTGCGGCGCGGATGGCTTGTTTTTCAGGTCGGCAAGCTGCTCCAGGCGCTGCTTCTCCAGCCGACTCTTGCGGTCCGCATCCGCACTTTGCGCCTTGAGCTTGTCGAGCTGTGCCAGCAGCTTGTCGGCTTCCAGCTCCGACTGCCGCTGGCGTTCGCGTTCCTGCTGCTGCCTCTTCGCCTGCTCGGCCTTGCTGTCAGCCATGGCGACCACTTTCTCCTGGTCCCTCAATGCCGGCTGCCTGGGTGGCGGGGGCAGCGTCTTGACCTTGGGTGGCTGGGTCTTGCTTGTCGCCTCGGGCTTGCGTTGCCTTGGCGGCGCCCGATGCGGGCTCGGCTTTCTCTTCGGCGCGGCCGCCGGGCCCACCAAAGTGGCCTCGATCACCGGACCGGGCATCACCACCGGCTTGGCGCATTCCACCGGATTGAGCCATGCCGGCAAGCCGATGCCGCCGAAGAATTTCTCGAAACTGGTGCAGGGCAGCGCCATCAGTGCCAGGCCGGCCAGCAGACCCGCATGCAGCAGCAGGGACCACAACAGCGAGCGCGTATTGGCCTGACGCCTGTCCATATCAGCGCTTGCCGGACTCCGGCGGCTGGGTCATCAGGCCGATATTGGGCACGCCGGCCTGTTGCAGCAAGACCATCGTCTGCATCACCTTGCCGTAGTCGACATCCTGATCACCGCCGAACAGCACCGGCACGTTGGGGTTCTGGCGTTCGAACGCCGACACCTTCTTCACCAGCGTGTCGGCATCAATCGCTTCGCGCTTGGCCGCGCCCAGGGTGAGGTACAGATTGCCATCCCGGTCCAGGCTGACCAGCACCGGCTCCTTGTCATTCTTCAGGGATTTCGCGGCCGCCTGCGGCAGCTTGATGTCGACACCAAGGTGCATCAGCGGTGCGGTCACCATGAAGATGATCAGGAGCACCAGCATCACGTCGATGTAGGGCACGACGTTGATTTCTGCCTTGAGCTTGCGACGAGTGCGCTTTTTCATCGGGCCAACCTCGGCAGCCTATTCGTCGTCATCGGCGTGCAGCTGGCGCTGCAGAATCGAGGAGAATTCTTCCTGGAATGTCTCGTAGCGCACGTTCAGCCTTTCCACCGTACTGGCGTAGCGGTTGTAGGCCCACACGGCGGGGATCGCGGCAAACAGGCCCATGGCCGTGGCCACCAGCGCTTCGGAAATGCCCGGCGCCACCATGGCGATGGTCGCTTCCTTGACATTGGCCAGGCCCTGGAACGCCACCATGATTCCCCACACCGTACCGAACAGGCCCACATAGGGGCTGATGGAGCCGACGCTGGCGAGAAACTCCAGGTTCTGTTCCAGCCGGTCGACTTCGCGGGTCAGGGCCACGCGCATGGCGCGCTCGGCACTTTCCATCTTGCTGCGTACATCCACGCGCTTGCGCTGGCGCTGGCGCGCGTACTCGTGGAACCCGGCCTGGAAGATACTGGCCATGCCGCCGGCTTCGGCATCGTCCTGGCTGACCTCGCGGTACAGCGCCGCCAGCTCCACGCCGGACCAGAAGCGCTCCTCGAATGCCGCCGAGTTGCGGCTGGCCGCATCCAGCAGCATTTTCTTGCGGAAGATGATGACCCAGGACAGCAGTGACGCTACCAGCAACAGCAGCAGCACCAGTTTCACCGGCAGGCTGGCATGCACTACCAGGGTCAGGATGTTGAGATCGCTATTCATCGTTCAAGGGAATCCTTTGCAGCAGTTGGGCCGGCAATGGTGCCGGACGCATTCTATCCACATCCACGCAGGCAATTCGTACGCTGGCCTGAACGAGTGGTTCGCCTGGTCTCCCGGAATGGCATACGGATTGCCCGAAAACGAGGCTGGCAGGACGCCGTCGCAGAAGCTGAACCGTGACATCCAGTGCATCGTCCAGCCGTGCCGGCGCGCGAAAATCAAGCTGCATGTCGCGCACCATCATGGCCAGACCGGTGTCGGCGCGCAGGCGGCTCTGATCGACGCCCAGCGCGCGCAACCACTCGGTACGCGCGCGTTCCATGAAGTGCAGATAGGCCGCATGATAGACCACGCCACCGGCATCGGTATCTTCCCAGTAGACCCGCGCGGGCCAGATGAACGGTTTGCTTTCAGGCATTGAGTCAGTCATGGCTTGCGCTGTCCGCGCAGTCGGGTTGCAAACAGGAGGCCGTAAACGGCCAAGCGACCATGCTAACTGTCCGTAGCCGAATCGGCTGAGCCGGACATGAACATGTCGCCGGCCTGCGGCTGGCGAGGCGGCGGCGTGAGGCCAAGATGCCGCCAGGCGCGCGCCGCCGCCATGCGGCCGCGCGCGGTACGAATCAGGTAGCCTTGCTGGATCAGATACGGTTCGATGACATCTTCAAGCGTGCCGCGATCCTCGCTCAGTGCTGCAGCCAGCGACTCCACACCCACCGGCCCACCATCGAAATTCTCGATGATGATTCCCAGCAGGCGCCGATCCAGATCATCGAATCCGGCGGCATCCACCTTGAGCATGTCCATGGCCGCACGCGCCACTTCGCGATTGATGGCGCCGTCGGCGCGCACCTCGGCAAAATCGCGCACGCGCCTCAGCAGGCGGTTGGCAATACGCGGTGTGCCCCGTGAACGGGCGGCAATTTCCTTGCCTCCCTCCGCATCGCAGGCAATATCCAGGATGCGTGCCGAACGACGGACAATGGCGGCGAGCTCGTCGGGTGAATAGAACTGCAGGCGCTGGATGATGCCGAAACGGTCGCGTAGCGGCCCGGTCAGGAGCCCGGCGCGGGTCGTGGCGCCAACCAGGGTGAATGGCGGCAGATCCAGCTTGATCGAACGCGCAGCAGGGCCATCACCGATCATGATGTCGATCTGCGAGTCTTCCATGGCCGGGTAGAGCACCTCTTCGACCACCGGCGACAGCCGATGGATTTCGTCCACGAACAGCACGTCATTGGGTTCGAGATTGGTCAGCAGCGCGGCCAGATCCCCGGCGCGCTCCAGTACCGGACCGGAGGTCGAGCGCAGGTTCACGTCCAGTTCGTTGGCAATCACGTGGGCCAAAGTGGTCTTGCCCAGCCCCGGCGGCCCGAAGATCAGCACATGGTCCAGCGCACCGCGCCGTTTGCGCGCTGCCTCGATATAGATCGCAAGCTGCTCGCGCACCGCCTGCTGGCCCAGGTACTCGTCCAGCCGACCAGGCCGAATACTGGCCTCCACCGCCACATCCTCGGGGCTGGCTTCGGCCATGATCATGCGTTCGTCGTTCATGGGGGCATTATGGCAGAGCGGTGAGCATGCAGTGGCATGATCACCGCTTGTGTTGCTCGCAGGCCCTGGCCCGCATTGTTCATCAGCGTTCGTGGCGAGCCGGTTCAAGGGCATGTCCGGCGTTGCTTTGCACCGACTGTGCACAGGCGCAGCCGATGCTACGTCGAGCACTGCGACCAGTGCGCCTTGCCTTGCGAACCGGACAGCCATTGGGCTGACAGCTGCTCAGAGTTTGATCAATAATGCGTCCCTATATCTCCACCTGCGTCCCCAGCTCGATCAGGCGGTTGCCGGGTATATTGAAAAACGCGGTGGCCGGCAGGGCGTTGCGCGCCATGAAGGTGAACAGCTTGTCGCGCCACATCACCATGCCGTGACGGCGCTCTCCGGGCACAACCGATTCGCGCGACAGGAAGAATGTGGACTCCTCCGGGTTGAATGGCGGGTCCAGGCCCTTGCAGGCCATCAGTGCCCTGGGCACGTTGGCGTCCTCGGCAAATCCGAAGCGCAACGTCAGGCGCTGGAAGTTGTGGCCCAGGTCCTCGAGCTCGATGCGTTCGTCCATCACTGCCACCGGGGTTTCCAGCGTCTCGACCTTGAGCAGGATATTGCGCTTGTGCAGCACCTTGTTGTGCTTGAGGTTGTGCAGCAGGGCGTGCGGCACACTGGTGGGATCCGGAGTAAGGAAAATGGCCGTGCCGCTGACTTGGGTGGGTGGGTGGTCCGTAATCGACTTCAGAAACGGCTCCAGATCGAGCGAGCCCTCTTTCATGCCACGTGCCAGCAGGTCTCTGCCGCGTCGCCAGGTGGTCATCACGGTGAACATGCCAAGCCCCAGCAGCAGCGGGAACCAGCCACCGTGCAGGATCTTGAGCGTATTGGCACCGAAGAAGGTGAGATCGACAACCAGCAGTGACACTGCCACGACAATCACCAAGGCACGATTCCAGTGCCACAGGCGCCGCGCCACGATCATGGTCAGGACAGTATCAATGGCCATGGTTCCAGTCACGGCGATGCCATAGGCTCCGGCCAGGGCATTGGATGACTGAAAGCCGATCACGGTGAGAATCACCGCAATCATGAGCACCCTGTTGACCCAGGGCAGATAGATCTGGCCGATGGCTTCGGTGGAGGTATGCTTGATCTGCATGCGCGGCACGAAGCCGAGCTGGATGGCGTGCCGGGTGACCGAGAAGGCGCCGGAGATGACCGCCTGCGAGGCAATGACCGTAGCCAGTGTCGCCAGCGCAATCATCGGATACAGGCCCCAATCGGGCACAGCCAGGTAGAACGGGTTGCGTGCCGCTTCCGGGTTGTGCAAAAGCAGGCCACCCTGGCCGAAGTAGTTGAGCAGCAAGCCCGGCATGACGAAGCCGAACCAGGCCATGCGGATCGGCACACGACCAAAATGACCCATGTCGGTGTACAGGGCCTCGGCACCAGTGACACACAGCACTACGGCACCCAGCACCACAATCGAGGCCTGGCCATGCTCGAGCAGGAAGCTCAGCGCATGCCAGGGGTTTAGCGCGACCAGCACGCCGGGCGCCTGGATGATGTTCCAGATGCCGATCGCACCCAGGCAGGTGAACCACAGGATGATTACCGGGCCGAACAGCGAGCCCACTTTTGCCGTGCCATGGCGCTGCAATTGGAACAGGCCGAACAGGACCACCACCGTCAGCGGCACCACCCAGGCCTCAAGACCGGGGGCGGCCACCTCCAGGCCTTCAATGGCTGACAATACCGAAATCGACGGCGTGATCACGCCGTCGCCAAAAAACAGTGCCGCACCCAGCAATGCCATCAGAACGACCAGCTTGCGCACGCGTGGCGCACCGCGGGCAGCGGTTTGCGCCAAGGCCATGAGCGCCATGATGCCACCTTCGCCCTTGTTGTCCGCGCGCATCACCAGGCTCACGTACTTGATGGCCACCACGATGACCAGCGACCAGGTGATCAGGGACAGCACACCCAGAATCGCGGTCGGATCGGCGCCGATGCCGTGAGGCCCATGAAACGCTTCCTTCAGGGTGTACAGGGGACTGGTGCCGATGTCACCGAATACGACGCCAATCGCACCAATGACCAGCGCCCGGGTACTCCCGACCACGTGACCGCTGCCGCTGCTTGTCCCGGTATCGGTGTGCGTGTCGCTGCTCATCTGCAAACCCTCTGATTGAATCGTGACCGATACCCAGGCCGATGAAAAGGCATTTTCTCAGGCACCAATGGCTGCACGCAGTGCCTTTCGAATGATGGTTTCGGCCGTATCGCCCTCGGCGGCGGCCTTGCTGACCAGTCGCTGCGCCTCGGCCGGTTTGTAGCCGAGCTGCTGCAAGGCTACCAGCGCCTCGCCTTGCGCGTCGGCCGGATGGCCTGCGCCACCGCCAGCGGCGGCAGGCAGACGCACACCCAACTGGTCAACGCGATCACGCATCTCCACCAGCATGCGCTCGGCCGTCTTCTTGCCGATTCCGGGAATGCGCGTGAGCGCCTGCGCATCCCCGGCATTGACCAGGCGCGCAAACTCGTCACTGGAGACCCCCGACAGCACCGCCAGCGCAATCTTCGCGCCGATGCCGCTGACCTTGAGCAGATTGCGAAACAGGGTTCGCTCGGATTCGTGGCTGAAGCCATACAGCGCCACCGCATCATCACGCGATACCTGGTGGGTCAGCAGCACAACCTCGTTACCTGTGGGTGGCAGCTCGTACACCGTCGACATCGGCGCCTGCAACTCATACCCGACCCCGCCCACGTCCACCACCAGCCATGGCGGCTGGCGCGAAATCAGGGTCCCCCGCAGACGACCGATCATCGGCGTCGCCTCCAGGTCTTGCGCGGCAAGCCGATCCGTATGGCGCCTGCCCGGGCATGCGCGTGGGTAATGGCGATGGCCAGTGCATCGGCAGCGTCCGCCTGCACCGAGGTATCAATGCCCAGAAGCACCGCGATCATGTGCTGCACCTGATGCTTGTCCGCGCGACCACCACCCACGATGGAGCGCTTGACCTCGGTTGCCGAAAACTCATGCACATCCATCCCTTTGGTTACCAGCGCGCAGATCGCGGCGCCGCGTGCCTGTCCCAGCTTCAATGCCGAATCGGCATTGCGCGCCATGAACACGCGTTCGATGGCAGCCTCATGGGGTTGCTGTTCGTCGATGATCTCACAAACCCCTTCGAAGATGCGCTTCAGGCGCTGCGGAAAGTTGTCTCCACCCACCGCCAGCGTGGCGTGGAACACGTGGGTCAACTTGCCGTTGGCGCTGTACTCGATAACCCCGACTCCCGTCTTCAGACTGCCCGGGTCGATGCCGATGATTCTGATGCGGCGGGACTCGGGACTCGGGACTCGGGACTCGGGACGTCCGCCTGATGGCAGCGTTCCGGTCATGTGTGCAACTGGACTGACATGTCGACATCACCCTGCATCGGGGCGTTGCATTGTTTGCGTAACAGCGAAAGGGGAAAGGGGCTTCGGCGGGAAATCCGCGCAACCCGCTCAACAGCAAAAGCACTGGCGCCCTCGCCAGCTTTCATTCTCGATCGAGTCCCGAGTCCCGAGTCCCGAATCCCGAACCCCATGCCCCTGAAAAGGCTCCTATTCGTACGCATCAGCAGGCAGATCGGCATTCGAGTAGATGTTCTGGCTGTCGTCCATGTCGTCGAGACTGTCGAGCAGCCTGGCCACGGTGCGTGCGTCTTCACCGGCCAGCGACACTTCGATGTCGGCGCGCTGGGTAACTTCCGAGTCGTCAGGTTCGAGACCGGCCTCGCGCATGGCCTTGCGCACGCTTTCGAAATTATCGGGATCGGTGATCACCTCGACGGCCCCGTCATCAAACGCGACCACGTCCTCGGCACCCGATTCGATGGCGACTTCGGTGATGCGGTCTTCGTCGGCGCCGGGGGCGAACGACAATACGCCCAGGCGGCGGAACATGTAGGCCACCGAACCTTCCGTACCCATGTTGCCACCGAACTTCGAAAACAGGTGGCGCACCTCGGCCACGGTGCGATTGCGATTGTCGGTGAGGCAATCGACGATCACGGCGACGCCGTGCGGCGCATAGCCTTCATACCGAATCTCCTCGTAATCGACGCCTTCCAGCTCACCGGTGGCCTTCTTGATGGCGCGCTCGACATTGTCCTTGGGCATTGACGCGGCGAAGGCCTTGTCCATGGCCAGGCGCAGGCGCGGATTGCCGTCCGGGTCGCCGCCTCCCAGGCGTGCTGCCACACTGATTTCACGCACCAGCTTGGTGAATATCTTGCCGCGCGCAGCATCAACCTTGCCTTTGCGATGCTGGATATTGGCCCATTTGGAATGACCTGCCATGCAGACTCCGTCTTGCCCGAAAAGGTGGATTTTAATGCACAAGTGCGCCAATCACGAATCGCAGGCTGTCCAGAATGAACCGACATCCGAAGCCTGCCTGCAACATGCGCGATTCGCACTGCCCGGCACAGCCCTCGCGCAAGCAATCATGGCATGCCCCGGTGCTTATGCTGCCGGATGCTGAAACCGGCCATGGCGCAGGAAATGGATGGTCTGCTGCGCGGCAGAAGCGGAAAACAGCAGGCCGGTGTGGCTGGACGCCACCAGGCAATGGTCGGTCAGACCCGGCAGCCGTGTTTCGGCCACACTCACAGTGCCGTCGTGATCGCCTGCAGGATGCGCCAGCAGCGCGCCCAGTCCCAGCGGCAGGGTGCCCGCCACCACACCCGCCTGTCGCGGCCCCACCCAGGGTCTGGTGCCATGCAGGAGGAGATCCACGCTGTGGCCCAGCAGACGACCGCCACCCCAATCGTCAAGCTGGCGCGCGGCAGCGCTGCCGGTCAACGGCGAACCCAGGCAGACAATGCGGCCGGGCTCGCGTTCTTCGAGTTGTTCGCAGGCATTGAGCGCCAGCAGGCCGCCCAGACTGTGGCCCACCAGGTGCAGCGGTGTTGCCGACTTGCGCAAGCGTGCACGCAATTCCTCCACGGTCTTTTCCACCGGGGCCTGCACACTCATGAAATCGAATGCTTCGGCCTGCATCCCGGCCCGGTGCAAGCGCTGCACCAGCGCCGACAGGGCCAGTCCGCGCATCCACAGGCCATGCAGGACGATGACCCGAACTGGCTTGTTCAACCAGCTCCCCCGAATCGATCGGTCGCCTTGATCAGCTCATGCGTGATTCCCGCCTCGAAGGCCGAATGCCCGGCATCCTGGACAAGGCGCAGCTCAGCCTCTGGCCAGGCGCGGTGCAGGTCCCAGGCACTGCGCAGCGGACACACCACGTCGTAGCGACCCTGCACGATCACGCCCGGGATGGACTTCAGCCGGGTCGCATCGCGCAGCAACTGGTCGTCGTGCTCGAAAAAGCCGCCATGCACGAAATAGTGGCACTCGATGCGCGCAAAGGCGCTGGCAAAGGTGTCATCACCGGCCGTATCGATATAGTCCTGATTGGGCTCGAGAAAACTGCCCCCGGCTTCCCAGACGGACCACGCCTTGGCGGCAGCCAGGCGGGTTGCCTCGTCCTCGCTGGTCAGGCGCCGGTAGTAGGCGCTCATCAGATCGCCGCGCTCGCCCTCGGGAATCGCTGCCAGATAGGTCTCCCAGGCATCCGGATACAGCATGTCGCAGCCCTTCTGGTAGAACCACTCCAGTTCCAGGCGGCGGAGCATGAAGATGCCGCGCAAGACCAGCTCGCTGACCCGCTCGGGGTGGGCTTCGGCATACGCCAGTGCCAGGGTCGAGCCCCAGGAGCCACCAAAAACCTGCCAGGTGTCGATGCCGAGATGCTCACGCAGCCGCTCGATATCAGCTACCAGATGCCAGGTGGTGTTGTCGGTCAGCTCGGCATGCGGCGTGGATTTGCCGCAACCGCGCTGGTCGAACAGGACGATGCGATAGACCGCGGGATCGAAAAACTGCCGGCACTTCGGACTGGTCCCGCCACCCGGGCCGCCATGCAGAAACACCACCGGCTTGCCATCGGGGTTGCCGGATTGCTCGTAGTAGAGCGTATGCAGGTCGGATACCTTGAGCATGCCCTGGTCGAAAGTGTCGATTTCGGGATACAGGCTGCGGCGCGTGTCACTCATCGTGTGTTCCTTGGGCAAATGGCTCATTTCGGTCGCTTATCATGCTCTGGCATCATGGTGGCTCACCGCCAACGGAACCAGACCAGATGGATACTTCATTTCCCCGGCAGGATATCAAGATTCTGCTGATGGAAGGTGTCAGCCGCAACGCCGTCGAGGCATTCGAGGCCGCCGGTTACAGCCAGATCGAATATCACGCCAAGGCGCTGCCGCGCGATCAATTGCTGGCGACACTGGCCGACACGCGCATGGTGGGCCTGCGCTCACGTACCCAGCTCGATGCCGAAGCCATCGCCGCCGCACCGAAGCTGCTGGCCATCGGCTGCTTCTGCATCGGCACCAATCAGGTGGATCTCGAAACAGCCCGCGAGCGCGGCGTGCCGGTGTTCAATGCGCCCTACTCCAACACCCGCAGCGTGGCCGAGCTGGTCATAGCCGAGGCGATCATGCTGATGCGCCGGATACCCGAACGCAGCATGGCCTGCCATCGCGGCGACTGGCTCAAGTCTGCCGAAGGCAGCTATGAGGTGCGCGGCAAGACGCTCGGCATCATCGGCTACGGCCATATCGGCACCCAGGTCGGGGTGCTGGCCGAGTCCCTGGGCCTGCGTGTCATCTATCACGACATCGAAAGCAAGCTGGCGCTGGGCAATGCCACAGCTGCGGCAAGCCTGGACACGCTGCTGGGCGAGTCGGATATCGTCACCCTGCATGTGCCGCAGACCGACGCCACCCGCGGCATGTTCGGTGCGGCCGAAATCCGGAACATGCGCAAGGGCGCCGTGCTGATCAACGCCTCGCGCGGCACGGTGGTCGATATCGACGCGCTGGGTGACGCGCTGCGCAAAGGCCATCTGGCCGGTGCCGCGGTCGACGTGTTTCCGCGCGAACCGAAGGGTGAAGGCGAAAAACTGGAATCGCCACTGGTGGGCATGGACCAGGTGATCCTGACCCCGCATGTCGGCGGCAGCACCCAGGAAGCCCAGGTCAACATCGGCCTGGAAGTGGCCGACAAGCTGCTGCGCTACAGCGACAACGGATCGACCATGTCCGCGGTCAACTTCCCCCAGGTCAATCTGCCCGAACAGCCTGACTGCCGCCGCCTGCTGCACATTCACCGCAACGAGCCCGGCATGCTGTCACGGGTCAACGAAGTATTTTCCCGCAACCGGATCAACGTCAACGGCCAGTACCTGCAAACCGACCCGCGCATCGGCTACGTGGTGATCGATATCGATACCGCGACCGACACCGCCGACCAGCTCAAGGCCGAACTGGACGCGATCCCGGGGACCATTCGCACGCGTCTGCTGTATTGACCATCGGCAGCGGCCGGTCACGGCGCTGCCCTGATCAGTCCGTCCGGACAGCCGCGTTACACTGTGCCCAGGTGCACCGCCGCAGCCGCTTTCTTGAGGATTGCATCTTGCATTCAGATCCTGATTCGCCCAGCCACTCAAGCCCCCGCAGCGTGGCCGAGTTCGAGCGCAAGCTCGCTGCGGTACACGAACGCATCGCAAGTGCCTGCAAACGAGTCGGCCGCTCCCCCGACAGTGTGCGCCTGCTGCCGGTCAGCAAGACTGTCGATGTAGCCCGCTTGCGTCTGGCCTATCAGGCCGGCTGCCGTTATCTGGGCGAGAACAAGGTGCAGGAGGCCTACGAGAAATCCATGGGACATGGCTGATCTCGGCGATCTTCGCTGGTCGATGATCGGCCATCTGCAAACCAACAAGGCCAGGCTGGTGGCGCGGTTTGCCAGCGAATTCCAGGCACTGGACAGTCTGCGGCTTGCGCGCGAGCTGGACAAGCGCCTGCAGGACGAGGGCCGTGCCCTGGATGTGTTTGTCCAGGTCAATTCGTCCGGTGAACACAGCAAGTTCGGGCTGCCGCCGGATGCGCTGCCCGCATTCCTGCGCCAACTGCCTGCATTTGGCGCCCTGCGCGTGCGCGGACTGATGACCCTGGCCGCCCGCTCGGATGACACCGGACGTGTGCGCGCCTGCTTCAGACTCATGCACGAGCTGCGCGAGCAATTGCGCCAGGATGCACCCGATGGGGTGGACCTGAAGGAACTGTCGATGGGTATGTCGGGCGACTACGAATTGGCGATCGAGGAAGGCGCCACCGTGATCCGTGTCGGCCAGGCCATCTTCGGCGCCCGCGCATGAGCCCGGAACAAGGCACACTGCAACCCAATAACTCCAGACAGGATTTCATGCACATGCGCCAACTACTGATTGCCACGGTCGCACTCGTTCTGCTGCAGCCAGCCTTTGCGGCCAGCGCCGATGCCGGCGACGCGATTGCCGGGCTGACGGCAAAGCTGGACAGCTTCAAGGCCAATGCGCCATTCGAGCGGCACGCTCGCGATTCGCCAGTCCAGCACCGACGGCAAGGGTGATGACGCCACCACCACCCGCGGACACGTTGCCGTGCGACTGCGTGACAACAGCGACGGTCTGGCGGTCGTGGTACCGGCCGACGAGCTTGCACGCATCCGGGCAGAGAAAAAGACCGCTGCCGACACGCCCGGCGCCGATACCGGTAGCGCCGCCATTCTGGACAGTTTCAGCCTGCAGACCGCGCAAGCCATGGTCGACTTCGCTCCGGTGCTGGAAAAAGCGCTGGCCAGCGCCACCCTGCGCTCGCAGAAGCACACCACCCGCGATGGCAAGCCCGCGCAGCTGCTTGTCTTTGACGTGCCCCTTTCGGACAAGGCGCGCGAGAAAAACGATATCGACGAATACTCGAGCACGCTGCAACTGTGGCTGGGTGACGACGACCTGCCACTGGCCCTGGATGTGCAGACGCGGGTGAAAGTCAGCAAATTCCTGATCAGCTTCAGGACATACACGAAACGCAGTTGCCGATTGCAGCTTGTCGGCACTCGCCTGATCTGCAACAAACGCCACATGGAGCAAGGTGGTGCCGGCATGGGCCAGAGCGGCAAGTCGGTCAGCGACAGCAGCCTGACACCGGCAACCTCGACAGCAACGCAGCAAGGCTGACACCCCTGCGCGACACCAGTCCCGTGCCGATCTGCATCGGCACGGGCGTGCCCAAGTCAGGAGACACGCATCGGGCTCAGGCGCGGAAGGCCCATTCGATCTGCTCCGGTCTGCCTGCCAGCGGAATCCCCAGCCTTCGGCACACAGAGGCCAGGCCGTCATCTGCCGGCCCGCTGACTGCCTCGAAACCGTAGCGCTGCAGCCACAGATTGATTGCCTCCAGGCCGCGATGGGCGGCGCTGCTTTCGCGCTCGTTGCGATCGCCGTCAAGCAGACGCAGGGATTGGCCGTCATGGTGCAGGCGCCATGTGACCCAGCCAAGCCATGCGTCAGCCTCGTCTTCGCTGTACAGCAAAACCCGCGGTCGCGGCGCTGCCTTTGCCCCACGCCAAAGGCGGCGCACGCGCCAGTCCAGCACCAGACGCGGGAAACTGAACAGGCGCGCCCCTACCTTCGCCTCATAGTCGGGATAGCGTTGCCGCAGTACCTGCATGCCGGCAAGGCCAAGCTCATGGCGTCGCTGTTCGCCAAAACTCTGACTGCGCGCATGCCCGACCAGCACATTTCCGGCTATCACATGCAGCCAGCCGCGCTGCTCGGCACGCTGGCACCAGTCGTTTTCCTCGCCGTATCCGGCAGGAAACGCTTCCGCGTCGAGCGCACCCACTTCCGCCCGTGCATCGTGGCGCAGGTACATGCAGAAGCCGTTGCCGGTCGGCAGGTCCGGATAGGCGTGCCCTGCATCCTGCAGCAGCGCTCGGGCGGCATCGGTCAGGCTCCAGCGTTGCGGCAGCGGGTTGGCCTGCTCCAGCTCGGGCACGGAGAAGGCGCCGGCATTGTCCGAAACCGCCGTTGCACTGGCATGCTCCGGGCGTGACCATGCCGCCACCCGCAGGCCCTGCAGCCAGCCTGGCCCGACCTCGGTATCGGCGTTGAGCAAAACCACATCGGCATCAATGGCACATTCGGCCAGACCGCGGTTGACGGTTGCCGTGAAGCCCATGTTCTGTTCGTTGCGAAGCACGCTGACGTTGGGCCAGGCCGAAGCCATCTTCAGCAAGGGGGCAATGGCGGTATCGGTACTGCCATCATCAATCAGCAGCAGTCGCACCCCGGCCGGCGTATGCTCGCGCAACGCTGCCAGACAGCGCGCCACCATGGCGCCGGCATTGAACACCGGCACAATGATGACGGTTGGCGCGCGGCCTCCGGCAGTGCCATCGAGCGACAGATATTTTTCTGCATGGGCGTCAAGCAGGAACAGGGGCTGGGGTGGCGCCGCGTCATCCCTGATCCCCGGTTCGCCCCATTGCACCGCGACGGGGCCGTGCAGCGGCATCTCGCCACAGGCCACGCGGATTTGCATGCGCGTACGCCCACCGGGCGCAAAACCGAAGGTCTGCCGGAAATGACCCGAGTCGCTTCCCGGCCAGGATACAAAGCGCTCGCCATCCAGCAGCAGTTGCACGGCACGACCGGGGCGCACCTTGACTGACAGCGTGCAGCCATCCCAGTCCAGTCTCTGAAGCGGTGCAATCAACTCGGTCATGCCGACCCCGCACAGGACGCGTCGAGCCATGGGCCTGCGCATGCCAGCAGCAGCAGGAGTGCAGACAGGGCCGTGGCCATGGCCAGGCGCATCCGGTTTGACGACAAGGGTGACGGAACCCCGGTTGCTGACGCTGGCAGGATCGACAGCAGTGCGCTGGCCGCAAAACCGGAGAGAAAGGGCAACATCGGCACCAGAAATCGTGCCTTGACGTGCAAACCCAGAAACAGGGTGAGCTGGTAGGCAAAAAACAGCATCAGCAACCAGAACACGGTCGAATTCCTTGGCCACAAAACCAGGCCGAATGCCGCAAACACCAGCAACAGCAGGTACTGGGCCCTGGTCACAAGCTGGATACCCGTAATCCAGTGTGCCGGCACAGTGTAGGCGCCAAGATAGCCCGCACAGGCAGCACCAGGCAGTTGCGACAGCAGTGTGCGCTTGGCGTTGAACAGGCGGAAGTACTGCACGCTCAGGCGTTCGCCCAGGATGGTGGCCAGCCCCCTTGATTCAATTTCCTCGCTGATGCGCTGGCCAAAAGCCCGGTTTCGCTGACGCGGGGTGCTGCCCGCGTCCAGATACTGGTGCATGTACTGTCCGCCATGATCGTGAATGTAGTCACTGCGCCAGCCATCGTTGATACCCACGTAAAGGTTGTACACGGCGCTGTCGGCAACCAGGGGCCGGCCAGTTGCCTGCCAGCCGCGCCACAGGAACGGACCGGTAACAGCCAGCACGAGAATGGCAAAGGCGGCGATACTGCGCCACTGGCTGCGAGCCAGGGGCCAGCCGAGCAACGGCAAAACCAGCAATGGCCAGAAACCGGACAAAAGGCTCTTGCTGAGCAATGCCATGCCCACAGCCGCGCCGGCCAGCGCCGCAGCAACGAGCGACCGGCCATGGCATGCAAGCAACCACACGGCTGCCAGCAACAGGAACAGGTGCAGCGGTTCGGGCCACAGAAAAAAGCCGTAGGCCATCAGTGCCGGGCTGGCGAGCATGAGCCAGGCGGCAATATCGGCCGCCAGGGGCCGCGGGTCCAGCTGCCGCCAGATCTGCCGCAGCAACAAGGCACACAGGACAAGCAACACGGTCTGCGCAAGCTGTGCCAGCCACAGACCGCCATCAAGCGGACCGAGCAACGGCGCAAGAACCCATTTCTGCAGTGGCGGCCAGATGAAATCGGCAGGCGGCGGATGGCCGTGCCACACGGCCAGGGCCTCATGCAGATAGCGCCATTCGTCGCCTATCGGGCGTCGCGCCGCGAAGGCATAGCTGGCCGACCACAACATGGCCTGCACCAGAAGCGCGGCGCTGGCGCCGACCGCATGCACCAGCCAGCGCAGCCGCGCACCGTTCATGGATCAGCTCCCTTCGACGCTTGCCGGTCTGGCCGGGGATGCGGACTGGCGCTTCGGTTTGGCCCTGAAAATGGGCGTGAAGCGCTCGCGTTCGCCGCGCGTGGAAATAGATTCGACGTAGTACCAGTACGCCTTGCACGGATCAATCGAGCTGTCGCGATAGCTGTAGTTGCTGGTTTCGTCGGTCGTGCCGTGACCAAGAACCGGCTTGTCGGTCAGCTTCGCGAACGGACCCTTCTTGCTGTTGCCACGATAAACATCGTAGCCGAAGTTGTCCTGCTCGCTGGCAGTCGTCCAGCGCAAGGTATTGGACAACCGCTGGCTCTCCGGCACTGTTGTCTGCGGCCCGCACGACCGCGGCACTTTCGCCAGCATGTGCAGCCACGACCAGGCTTGCCAGCACGAGCAGGGTCAACAAACGCATATCAGGGCACTCTCCCAGGCAATGGAACACATTAGCCAAGCAGGGCCGGAAGATCAATCGGGAAGGATGCGGATCACGAAGCTGGCACCGCCAAGTTCTTGCGACGGGCCCACCTCCAGATCGGCATGGTAGGCATGCACGATGTCCTGGACGATGGACAGACCAATCCCGTGCCCCTGCACGCGCTCGTCTCCGCGCACCCCGCGCTGCAGTATCTTTTCCACCTGATCGGGCTCGATACCGGGGCCATCGTCCTCGATAGCCAGCTCAAGCCCGAATCGCCGACGTCCCGGCGTCTGCAATACCGCTGCCCGCAACAGCACGCGATGATTGGCCCACTTGAAGGCGTTTTCCAGGAGATTGCCCAGCAATTCCAGCAGGTCGCCCCGTTCGCCGTAGAAACAGGCCTTTTCGTCAATCTCGAATTCGCACAACACGTTCTTGCTGGCGTAGACCTTTTCCAGGCTGCGCACCAGGTCTTCGGCTTCGGCTTCGATTGCTATCGGGGCCGCGTAGGTCTTGTGCCCCGTGGTGGCAGCACGCGACAACTGGTATGCGACGATCTCGTCCATGCGCCCCACCTGCTGCATGAGATCGCGCTGGATTGCGCTATCCACATCCTCCGACTCAAGCCGCGATCGAATCACCGACAGCGGCGTCTTCAGGCTGTGCGCAAGATCCGCCAGTATCTTGCGATAACGCGCAATACGTTCGCGTTCGGCGTCGATGAAACGATCAAGGCCCGTGGCCAGGGGCGAAACCTCGGATGGATAGTGGTGGCCCAGCTGGTCCCGTTCACCACTTTCGATGCGACGCAGATTGTGTGACATGCGCCGCAACGGCGACAGGCTCCAGCGCAGCAACAGCAACTGGAAAACCATCAGACCCAGGCCAATGCTGGCAAGCCAGTAAAAGAGCGTTCGGCGAAAAATGCCCAACTGGCCGCGATAAAGCCCTTCTTCCTCGGCAACGTGAAAGGTAAGCGGCAGTTCCTTGCCGTTGGCCATCACCCAGGCCACGCCCTCGCTGAGTACGAAGATCCGCCCGAAAGACGTCTTCATCGGGCCACGAAACTCCTTTTGCGATGGTTTCAGCGAGCGCGACAACTCCGGCACCAGATACATCGTTGACGGCGATGTCCAATGCTGTCTCGGCCCGGTAACACTGGCGAGCAGCCCCGAGCCTGGCCGTGCAAAGTCGGGGTCCGGCAGTGTGTCGGGCGGAATCAGCTTGCCGTAGCGGCTGACATCGAAGCCCGCCATGTAGGCATAAATGAAGCTCTGCATGCGGCTGCGCAGGGCACTGACCGCACTTTCCTGATACGCATGGTCGAGCGCGAAGCCGGTACTGCCCAGAAACACCAGCAGGATCAGGCCCGTGGCAAGTGTGGAACGCGCCGCCAGCGACAGCGGCTGACGCCGTTTGCCGCCCAAGCTCCTAGTCTTCTTCGATGTCTTCACGGGGTATGGCAAAACGATAGCCGCGCCCGCGCACGGTCTCGATCGGCTTGAGCTCGCCATCGGCATCCAGCTTGCGGCGCAGACGCCCGATGAATACCTCCAGCACATTGGAGTCGCGGTCAAAATCCTGCTGATAGATGTGTTCGGTGAGATCGGCCTTTGATACCAGCTCGCCGGCGTGCATCATGAGGTACTCGAGCACCTTGTATTCATAGCTGGTCAGATCCACAGGCTTGCCATCCACGCTGACGGTCTGAGCCGTGGTATCCAGATGTATCGGCCCGCACTTCAGCACCGGACGCGACCAGCCGCTGGCACGACGAACCAGTGCATTGATCCGCGCCAGCAGTTCCTCCACATGGAAGGGTTTGACCAGGTAGTCGTCGGCTCCGAATTTGAGTCCCTCCACCTTGTCCTGCCAGCTTGAGCGTGCGGTCAGAATCAGCATCGGGTAGCTGTGCCCCTCATCGCGCAGGGTGCGTACCAGGTCCATGCCTGACATCTTGGGCAAGCCCAGGTCAATGATGGCCAGGTCAAATGGCACCTCACGCCCAAGGTAAAGGCCTTCCTCGCCATCACTGGCCGCATCAACGGCAAAGCCATCACGCTTGAGGCGGGCGGCCAGGGTCTCCCGCAAGGGTGCTTCGTCTTCAACCAGCAGGATTCGCATCAACGTTTCTCCTTGGTGTATTTCTTGTCCGGCAGGTTACGCATCTTCTTGTCCGGATTCGAGTCGACTTCGATCACGCGTACGCGACCATTCTTCATCAGGGTCTTGATGCGGTACTTGCTGCCATGGCCACTGCGCATCCTGTCAGCGGACAGAATGCGGCCGCCGGTCTGGTCTTGCACCTTGTGTACCGCCTGATCAAGGGTAAGAGGCTTGTCGGGCGGAGGCGCGGAGGCAAGGCCGAACGCCATGATCAGGCTTGCAGCACTATGTATCAACATGCCTGTATGGTAACCGAGCACCGCAGGGATTAGGCAACCTGTGCTGAACCGGGATTGCGCACCGGTGGGCGGGTGCTGTCGATTGCAGCTTGCAGCACCGACCATCCTGCGCCCGGCTTGTGCGCGCCCTCGGCCAGGCAGCGCCGGTAACGCCGCCCCCCCGGTTGACCGTGAAACATGCCCAGCATGTGCCTCACGATGTGCTTGAGTTGCGTGCCCGCCTCCAGCTGTGCCTCGATCCAGGGCCGCATGCGAATCAGCACATCCTCGCGATCAGGCAACGCGCTACCGTAAAGCGCGGATTCCAGCTCGGCCAGCAACCAGGGCTGGTGGTAGGCCGCACGCCCCAGCATGACACCGTCGACATGGGCAAGATGCTGGTGCACCTGGGCTACGCTGTCGATGCCGCCATTGACGATCACCGACAACCGGGGGTGATCACGCTTGAGCCGGTAGACACGCGCATGATTGAGTGGCGGCACATTGCGGTTTTCCTTGGGCGACAGGCCTTTCAGCCAGGCCTTGCGGGCGTGTACCGCAAGTACATCCAGCCCGATATCCAGCAGTGGAAGCACGAGGTTTTCCAGCGCCTCATCCTCGCACTGCTCGTCCACACCAAGGCGACACTTCACCGTCACGGGCACTTTGACCGCGGCCTGCATCGCCGCCACACAGTCAGCAACCCGCTGCGGCTCCAGCATCAGGCAGGCACCAAAGCGCCCCGACTGCACGCGATCTGACGGACAGCCGACGTTGAGATTGATCTCGTCATAACCATAGCCCTCGGCGATCCTCGCCGCCTCGGCCAGTTCGCCCGGCTCGCTGCCACCAAGCTGCAGCGCGAGCGGATGCTGGGCACGGTCAAAGGCCAGTAAATGCTCGCGGTCACCGTGTACCACGGCGGCGGAAGTGAGCATTTCCGTGTACAGGCGCGCATGCGGTGCCAGCAGACGGTGGAAATGTCGGCAATAGCCATCAGTCCAGTCCATCATGGGGGCAACACACAGCTGCCAGGGTGAAACGGGAGTCTTCTGTGCACTCATGCCCTGCATTGTAATGGACCGCGGCAAATGCGGGCCTGGGCAGGGTTGGCAGCGCCGGCAGCTACCACCCAATCGCGGTTGCCGGTGTACCTCGGCAGGTGCAAATGACGCTCGGGCTACCGTCATCCCGGCGCAGGATGGAGCCGCTTTGCAACAGCCGAATGGCTGGTGATCCAGTCTGGATGGGTTGCGCAGCACTCCGAACATGGTTTTGTGTGCTTCGCACCATGTTTGAAACTGGGTCCCGGCCTGCGCCGGGATGACGAGCTTGCATGGCCGAGCCATCAAGGCAGGACGAGATCCCGATGAGCACGATCCCGGACAAAGGCATCGCCGCGACTCCCGACTCCCGACTCCCGACTCCCGACTTCCCACCCCCGAGTCCCGAGTCCCGACTCCCGACTCCCGAGTCCCGCAACAAGGTATCCTGCAGCCATGGAAATGCAGATACTCTTCTACATACTTGCCGGGGCCCTGATCCTGATCGGTCTGGCAGGCACGATCCTGCCGATGCTGCCGGGCGTGCCGATCGTGTTTGCCGGCATGTTGCTGGCAGCCTGGACGGGCCACTTCGAGGAAATCAGCGGCTGGACCGTCTTTTTCCTGGGCGTGCTGGCCGTGCTGGCGCTGCTGCTGGACTTCATCGCAGGCTTGCTCGGTGCCAAACGCGTCGGTGCCAGCGGCATGGCGCTCTGGGGAACCATGATCGGAACCATTGTCGGCCTGTTCTTCGGTGTGCCCGGACTCCTGTTCGGGCCTTTCCTTGGCGCCGTCGCCGGCGAACTGCTGTTCGGCAACAGCGTGATCCGCTCGACCCACGTCGGCATTGCCACGTGGATCGGCCTGCTGTTCGGAACCCTGGCCAAACTGGCGCTGTCATTCACGATGCTGGGTGTTTTCGTCGCGGCCCTGCTGATTCCCTGAACTCGCGGCGCTACCCCGTCAGTCGGATGCCCGCGCTGCCCTGACGGACAAATTCAGCCCGTCCCGCTCACCGCTCACCGCTCACTGCTGACTGCTTACCGCTCACCGCTCCCTTTCCCCTTGAGCTTTCCAAGCAGCGGCTCGATAAGGTCCAGAGGCAACGGGAAAAGGATGGTGTGGGTCTTGTCACTGGCCACCTCGACCATGGTCTGCAAATAACGCAGCTGGATCGACTGCGGCTCCTGATTCAGCGTGCGTGCCGCCTGCATCAGCTTCTCCGATGCCTGCAGTTCGCCCTCGGCATTGATGACCTTGGCACGTCGCTGACGCTCGGCCTCGGCCTGCTTGGCGATGGCGCGGATCATGCCCTCGTCCAGGTCGACCTGCTTGATCTCGACATTGGCCACCTTGATACCCCAGGCATCGGTGTGCGCATCGAGAATGGTCTGGATGTCCTTGTTGAGCTTGTCGCGCGAGGCCAGCATATCGTCCAGCTCGTGCTGCCCCAGCACCGACCGCAGCGTGGTCTGGGCCAGCTGGCTGGTCGCCTCGCGAACGTTCTCGACCTGGATCACGGCCTTCTCGGCATCCATCACGCGGTAGTAGATCACCGCGTTGACCTTCACCGAAACGTTGTCCCGCGAGATCACGTCCTGCGGTGGCACATCCATGACGATGGTACGCAGGTCAACTTTCACTATCTGCTGCATGACGGGAACGATGATGATGATGCCCGGGCCCTTGACCGCCTGGAAACGACCGAACAGGAACACCACCGCACGCTCGTACTCGCGCAGAACCTTGATCGAGCTGAACAGGATCAGCGCGATGACGACAATAACGATACCAATGGGAAACATCAGGATTCTCCTTGAATCGGGTCTTGACTGTCCGGCTGGGAAACGGGCGCCACCTCGAGCACCAGTCCATGGATTGCCGTGACACGGACTGTATCACCAGTGCGCAGGGGAACAGCGGAGCGCGCCTGCCAGCGCTCGCCGTGCACATGCACGGTGCCCTTGCCGGCGAAGTCCTCTACCGCTTCGCCAACCATGCCGACGAGCTCTTCGGCGCCACTGACCTGCGGTCGCCGCTGCGAGCGCCAGGCCATCCAGACGATGCCTACCACCAGCAAGGCAGCCACAAGCGCAACGGTAACAATCAGGGACATGGGCAGACCAAATCCGGGAACACCTGTATCCATCAACACCACCGATCCGATCACGAATGAAATGATGCCACCAATGCCCAACGAGCCATAGGCCGGCACGAAGGCCTCGGCGATGATCAGAACCACCCCCAACGCCATGAGCAGCAGGCCGGCAAAATTCACCGGCAGCAACTGGAACGCGTACAGCGCCAGCAACAGGCAGATCGCACCGACCACGCCGGGTAGCACCGCACCGGGGTTATAGCCCTCCAGCAGAAGCCCGAAAATGCCGATCAGCAAAAGCAGATAGGCAATTGACGGGTTGGCAATGACCCCCAGAAAGCGGATGCGCCAGTCCGGCATCCAG
This sequence comes from uncultured Gammaproteobacteria bacterium, assembly GCA_963800395.1. GTDB lineage: Bacteria > Pseudomonadota > Gammaproteobacteria > Xanthomonadales > Rhodanobacteraceae > DASSBG01. Next base: position 313,448 of record CAWDBD010000014.1, on the reverse strand, counting down.
TGGTTCAGATGGGCACCTGCCGTATGCAGGCGCACGCTACCGCTTGCCAGGCTCACCTTGCGGCCGTCGACAGCCGCAAGCAGTGCGTCGGCATCGGGCTCAACCAGATCAATCACATGCTTCGCCAGTGCCTGCCGCGCACCGAGGCTGACCGCGTTGCGCACCGCCTGCTCGGCCCAGTCCGCATTGCGACCGCGCTGCTCGGCCAGCGAGCGGATATAGGCGACCGCATCATTGACCACCTTGCGGGTCTCGGCACTGCCCACTTTGGGCATTGCCGAGGACGCGCTGGCGGGATTGGGCATCTCGTCCGGCTTGCCGGGATTGAGCAACTGAATGGGGGTTGCCGCACCAAGGTTGGTGGCAGGCGCCATGGCCGCGACATGGCAGGCATAGAGAACGTAGGTGCCGGCGCTGGCCGCACGCGATCCGGACGGTGCCACATAGCCGATCACGGGAACCGGAGATCCCAGAATCGCCTTGATGATGCTGCGCATCGACGTATCCAGGCCACCCGGCGTATCCATCTCCAGCAACACCGCCTGCATGTGCTGGTCGGCTGCGCGCCTGATGCCGCGCTCGATGTAGGACGCGCTGGCCGGGCTGACAGGCCCATCCAGCGTAAGCCTCAGAACCTGCGGTGTTGCCTGGGCTGGCTGCTTGCGCTGCGCATCGGCAGCCGGAAATACCAGCATTGTCGCCAGTGCAGCAAACAACCAGAGCGCGAACGAGTGCTTCGACATGCAGCCATCACAACAGAAGCGGGCCGCCAAGGCAATGCGCATTCACCGTTCGTTTGCCTGGAACGGGCCAGGCCTCCGGAACCTCTGCAGCCCGGCTCAAGGCCGGGCCCGGGCGCCGGGTCCGGCGCAACTGATGGGCAGCATCGCGGATATGCCCGCGCCGCGGCACCGTTCGCAGCGTGTTCAGGCCAATGCAGTGGCGCCTGGCCTGACAGCTTCTCAGCGTCGACTGATCACGAAATTGCCGAAGGCAACACCAAGATCCCATCCGCGACCCTTGCCGCTGAGAGCCAGCGACACATTGCCTTTGGTCATGGCCTGGGCCTTGGCCGACTTGGTGGCACCGGCGTGGGCCTCGGCCGCCGCATAGGTCCCCAGCACTTCGCGAATGTCGTAGATACCGGAAAATTTGCCCACACCTTCGTCGATCTCGGTCTTGCCGAAGGTGAGCCCGCCACCCTTGGCCGAGAGCTTGACATCCATGCGCTGACCATCACTGCACTTCACGGTCCCGGTGCCACTGGCGGTTTTGTAAAAGATCGACCATCCATGCATGGTGAAGTACAGTTTGCAACTGACTTCGCTGTTGCCTGCAAATGCAGTCATCGGCAAGACGAGCAGCAACAGCAGGGTGAAAATCCGGTTCTTGTGGCGCATGGGAACTGCCTTTGATGACGGGGTATGTATCAGGGCCATTCTTGCCCTGCGGCAGCCAACTTGCAATACCCTGAACAATGAACCGAAACGAAACCGTTCATCCATGTTGTGTACAGGTTCAATACGCCAAGCTGATTTCGTCAAGCAGCTCTCGCCCCCTCCCATCCCCCGCGAGACACTTGACTGAAGTGCAAGGCCCGCCGCCTCCCCTCGGCGGGCCTTTTTATTGCAGATACTGCTGCACTCTTGCGGCTCGAGTCTTGCCGATTGAGGGGGACCTCACGATGGCAGTTCAGGCCTGCGCTGGTGGCGCGGGCGCCGTCTGCTTGCGCGCAAGGTGCACGATCAGCCAGATGAATCCGGCCAGCATCGCCACCGGCAGAAGCAGGGGCAGCATGGTCAGCAGCAGCACAGGCACCATGGCAATCATCACCACGGCGCCGATAATGAGGCCGAACAGGCCACCAAGCAGTGCAAAGACACCGCCGATCAGGCCGAAGAGCAGCTTGAATGCCAGGCCGATCAACGAACCGAACAGCCACAAGCCACCCAGCACCATCAAAACAACGAAAAGTTCGAACATTTCTTGTCTCCTGCGTGGCCACGGACATTGCCACCTGCCTGCTTGGATGCGGCAAACGGCAAAAGGGTTTATCTCAGCCTTGCCTGCAAGCATACCGCGCCAGGAAGCCCATGGGTATTCCTGCGCGTGCGGGCTGACGCCCGGATAGCTAGCCGCTCATGCTCGGCGGACACGCCCCGGCCTTGCGAACAAACACAACGGATGACACCAGCGCAGGCTTACCCGGTGGGCGCGAGGGCGCCGCAGCCAGGGTCGCCGCGCAGGATCTGCTGCTGCAGGTTGAACAGAATGCGCAGATCCCGGGCGTCCAGCAGTTGCCCTTGCACGGCGCGAAAGTGGTGGTGGAAGGCGCGCACGGCCGCAGGGTGATCATCGAGCGAATAGCCGATCAGCGCCAATGCAAGCCACGGATCAAAACCGGGCGGCGGGTCCATCAGATCATGCTCGGGCCACAAGCCGAATCCGTTTGCGGCCAGCCTGGCCCAGGGAAACAGCGGACCGGGATCAACCTTGCGCAGCGGCGCCATGTCCTCGTGGCCGATGATGGCGGTACAGGGGATGGAAAATCGCCGGGTCAGGTCCCGCAGCAGCACCAGCAGGCTGTCAATCTGCGGCTTTGCAAACGGCTCCTCGCCGTTATTGTCCAGCTCGATACCGATCGAGGCCGAGTTGACATCGGTGATGGTTCCCCAATGCCCGGCGCCAGCATGCCACGCACGTCGCTGGTCGCGCACAAGCTGGTAGATATGCCCGTCGTTGCCAATCAGATAGTGCGCGCTGACCGGACCGCCGCTATTCGAACCGCGCAGCGTATCCAGGCTCTCGGCAACCGAATCTTCGTCGGTGAAGTGAACAACGATCAACTGGGGGTGGCGCTGGTTGAAGTTGCCCGAACGCACCCAGGTCGCCAGCGGATTGCGCGGCGGCAACGGCGTGCACGCCGACAGGGCGGCGGCGGCCAGGCAAGCCGCAATCAGCAAACACCGTGGGAAAATGGTGGCCAGGGACAGAATCGAACTGCCGACACGAGGATTTTCAATCCACTGCTCTACCAACTGAGCTACCTGGCCTCGCAAGGAGCCGCGTATTAGATCGTCTGGCGCGCGTTTCGTCAAGTCGCGCTGTTTGCCTGCGAGGTAAACCCGGGCTCGCGCTGCCCGTTATGACTGCATGTGGCGTTCTGCTACCGTGCGAGAATGCCGCCTTCAACCCGGAGCCAAAGATGAGACAAAGGCTATTCAGTATCGCGGTTCTGCTGCTGCCGCCATGCCTCGCCGCCCTGCCTGCAACGGCACAGGCATCGCGTGCAGAGCGCCTGGCGCAGTTCCTGCAGTATGCCGGGGCACCTGTCGCGCAGATCCACTATTTTCGCCTGGATGGATTTGAAACCCTGTCTGACGACACCATTGCCGTATGGACCGGGGTCAACAGGGTCTACCTGATCAAGCTCCGGTCTTGCCCTGAGCTCAACTACGCCAATGCGATCAGCCTCAGCGGTTCCCCCACGCATCAATTCACGCAAAGCTTCGGCACGGTGAATGTCGGCCAGAGCCGGTGCATGGTGGAGTCGATCCGTCCGGTTGATTACAAGGCCATGAGGAATGCCGGCAAGGCCTCTGACCAGGAGCCTGGGCGGTAGGAACCACGAGCCGCAGCCGCTTGTGTTCCTGTCGCCCGGATTCCTTGGGTTGCCTCTGTCAACCGCCCTGCTCTGGCGGCACAAAGCCGGGCGGCTTGTCGGCATCACCGCCGAACAGGAAATTCTGCATCTGCTCGGATAGAAACCTGCGTGCCTCCGGATCCATGGGGCTGATGCGGTTCTCGTTGATCAGCATGGTCTGGTGGGCCAGCCATTCCTGCCAGGCCGGCTTGGATATCTCCCGATAGATGCGCTGGCCCAACTCGCCAGGCCAGGGGGCAAAGTCGAGTCCTTCGGCCTCGCGCTGGAGGCGGGCGCAATATACCGTGCGTGACATCAGTGTGCTCCTGGATAAATCGTCGATCTCATGTTGGCCGGTGCTCCGGCGAGCATTCAATCAGGGGCTGCCTGGACCGATTCCAGCAAGCGCCTGACTGGCGCGGGCAGGCCGACACTGACGAGTTGCTCCGGCGTGCACCAGCGCAAGCCGTCATTATCGCCAACTCCGGGCCTGCTTGCGACCTGCCGCCAAAGCATGGGGCAGATGCGCAGGCGAAAATGGCTGAACACATGGTGCACATCCGGCAGCGCACTTGCGCGCCCGGGGGCCCTGGAAAAACGGCGTGCCAGCGCCGACGCCTGCGCCGGATCTGCCGCTTCCGGCAGACTCCACAAGCGTGGCCACACGCCATGACCGTCGCGCTGCTGGAGCAATATCCGGCCTTCCACATCATGCAAGATGAGCATGCAGGTTTCTCGTTGCGGCACGCTCTTGCGCGGCCGCGCAGTGGGCAGAACATCGACCAGCTGCTGCTGATGCCCCAGGCACGTGCTCATCACCGGGCAGTCTGCACAGCGCGGCTTGCGCCGCGTGCACAAGGTTGCGCCAAGATCCATGATCGCCTGGGTGTAGTTGGCTACATCCTGATCCGGCGTATGCCCTTCTGCCAGTTGCCACAGTCGCCGGTTGACTGCAGCGTCGCCTGGCCAGCCATGCACCGCGTGGTAGCGGGTCAGCACGCGTTTCACGTTGCCATCGAGAATTGCGCGGCGCTCACCGAAAGCCTGAGCAAGGATCGCACCCGCGGTGGAACGCCCGATTCCCGGCAATGCCAGCAAGGCGTCAAAATCCCGTGGCAGACAACCACCGTGCTGTGCCACGCAGATCCGCGCCGCCTGGTGCAAAAAGCGGGCACGGCGGTAGTAGCCCAGACCCGACCACAGGGCCAGAACCTGGTCCTCCTCGGCTGCAGCCAGACTGGCGAGGTCCGGCAAGGCTTTCACGAATCGCTGGAAGTAGGCGACTACCGTGGCCACCTGCGTCTGTTGCAACATGACTTCCGAGAGCCAGACGCGATAGGCACTGCGCGGATGCTGCCAGGGCAAATCCCGGCGGCCATGACGGGCGTGCCAGGCGAGCAGGCGCGGAGCAAGCGCGTCGCTCACCGGGCTCTGGGCGCACTGGCCGCGCGGGCCGGTGCTGCAACACTGGCAGCCATGCCCGGTTCGTCAGATTCCACTCGCAGTCCTTCGATGTGCAAGGAGCCGATGTCCAGTTTATCGGTGGCAATGGTGCCGTGCACCGGTGGCAAGGGCATGGGCCCGGCCTGTGCGGCGCTGATTTGACTCCACCATCGCCATGTCTGTGCCGGATCAAGCGCCAGATCGAGGTGGGTGCCGTTGCCATCGAGTGTCACGCGCATGCCCTTGCCGGCGTCGCCGCCATCGGCGACAAACCTGAGCGATGCCTGGTAGTCGCCCCTGGCCAGATGCAGCGCTCCACCCAACGTTCCATCGAGTTTCATTCCGCCATCCCAGCGCAATTGCCCTTGCAGGTCCAGGCCCGGTGGTGCCCCGGCACCCAGGTACAGTTTCAGTGCTTTGAACCGTACCGAGTCTCCGGCCTGTTCCGGGGTCGTTTCCAGCTTGAGCACCAGGGGCCGGTTGTCCGGATTCATGGCCTGGACATGCAGATGAAAGGGCTGCCCGGACTGGAGCTTGCCGGTGTCGACAATCATGGATTTCAGCAGCAGGGATCGGTCCGTTGATGACGGTGCCATCGACCAGATGGATGCCCGTGTCGATGCTTGGCAATCGAAACTGCGCGGCCGACGTCGTTCTGCTCTGGTATTCGGCCAGCCATGTCCGTGCCTGCCCAAGATCAAGCCGCGGCGCATCGATCTCCAGTGTCTCGATACGCGTCTCGCCACTCAGGAGACTGCTCCACGGCACCACCAGCTGCACCTGCTGCGCTGCAAGCATGGGCTCATCACTGCCAAGCCGACGCAAGCTCAGGCCGTCCAGGCGCACGGCAAGATGCGGCCAGATCGTGGGCCGGGCCGGGCCGTCAAGCTGCATCTGCAGACCGGCGCCGCTGACCTGGTCACGCAGCATGGCGGTAAAACGTTGCGGGCTCAGCATGCTGCGTACCCACAGGACACCGGCGACGATGCATGCCGCCAGCACCAGCAGCACCACTCCGGCAATCACCCGTCCGCGACGCATGCCTCAGCTTCCGGCTTCAATTGGCGCTGCCAGGATCATTCAGGCAGCAGCCCGGCGACAAAACGCTCCGCATCAAATACGCGCAGATCGTTGATGCCTTCGCCCAGCCCGACAAAGCGGATGGGAAGGCCGAATTCCTCGGCCAGCGCGAAGATCACCCCGCCTTTTGCGGTGCCATCCAGCTTGGTCACCACCAGACCGGTGACGTTGACCATCTCGCGGAACTGGCGTACCTGGTTGATGGCGTTCTGGCCGGTGCCACCATCGATCACCATCAGCACCTCGTGTGGTGCATCGGCATCCAGCTTCCTGACAACCCGGGCGATCTTGCCCAGCTCGTCCATAAGCCCTGCCTGGGTATGCAGGCGTCCGGCGGTATCGGCAATCAGCAGGTCAATCTGACGCGCCCTGGCTGACTGCACGGCGTCAAAGATGACGCTGGCCGAATCGCTGCCCTGGCCCTGCGCCACCACCGGCACCTGATTGCGTTCTCCCCATACCTGCAACTGCTCCACCGCCGCGGCGCGGAAGGTGTCGCCCGCGGCCAGCATGACCGAAAGGCCTTCGTCGCGGGCATGGCGCGCCAGCTTGCCGATGGTCGTGGTCTTGCCCACGCCATTGATGCCGACAACCATGAGCACGAACGGTGCAGCCGCGGATATGTCCAGCGGCTGTTGCACAGGCTGCAGGCGTTGCAGCAGGACATCGCGCAATGCCTGCCGCAAGGCCCTGGCGTCGGCAAACTCGCGCTTGTGCATGCGCGCGCGCAGTGCTTCGCACACCACGGTACTTGTCTCGATTCCGACATCGGAGGAAATCAGGATGGTTTCCAGTTCGTCCAGCAATTCGTCGTCGAGTCGCGGATTGCGCTCGAACAGGCCTCCCATCCCACGCGCCAGCACGCTGCCAGCAAGGCGGGATCGCCAGCCCCGTCCCTGGTTGTCCGGATCGGTCGCTGGCTCTGCAGGTGCTGCCACAGCAGCATCGGCAAGCGACTCGCCGGCCGCATCCTCGACCGGTTCTGATTGCGCGGCCGCATTTGCGCCAGGCGTCTTTTTGCGGAAGAACTTGAGCATGAATCCACTGCAGGGTGACAATAGGCGCACATGCTATCACCCACATCCCTACTGGCTGCTGAGCAGTGAAACCATCACCCATGCCCCGCCCGGGCCGCATCCGCATCATTGGCGGCAGCCTGCGCGGCTCGAAAATCGACGTGCCGCACTCGCAGGGCCTGCGGCCCACTCCGGATCGGGTGCGCGAAACCCTGTTCAACTGGCTGCAACCGGTGGTCAACGGTGCGCGCTGCCTGGATCTGTTTGCCGGCAGCGGCGCCAACGGCATCGAAGCCATGTCCCGCGGTGCCGCCGAGCTGGTGCTGGTAGAACGCGAGTCGCGCCTGGCCCGCGGTCTTCGCGACCTGGTCACGCGGCTCAAGCTGGAGAATGTCGAGGTGCAATGCGCCGATGCGCTGGCCTGGCTGAAACAGCCCGGGCGGCCGTTTGACCTGGTTTTCATGGACCCGCCATTTGCCCAGGACCTGGCACCGCAGGCCGCACGCCGCCTCGAGGATGGCGGATGGCTGGCGCCCATGGCCATGATCTACATGGAGCTGCCCGCAGACCGGGAGGCTGATGTCCCACCTAACTGGGAAGTGCATCGGCAAGGCCGCGCCGGTGCCCTGGGTTACACTTTGTACCAACGCCGTCCATTGCCGCCAGCGACTTCATGAGCCCCAGACCTGAACGTATCGTCGTGTATCCCGGTACATTTGACCCCATCACCTGCGGGCACAGTGACCTGGTCACCCGCGCGGCACCACTGTTCGACAAGGTGGTCGTGGCGGTGGCCAAGAGTGCCGGCAAGCACCCGGCCTTCGAACTGGAAGAACGCATCGAACTGGCGCGACTTGCCCTGGCGGGTGTCGACAACGTCGAGGTACGCGGTTTCGACTCCTTGCTGGCCCATTTCGTGGCGGACATTGGTGCCGGAGTTATCCTGCGCGGCCTGCGCGCCGTTTCCGATTTCGAATACGAATTCCAGCTCGCCAGCATGAATCGGCACCTGATCCCGCAGGCGGAAACTCTTTTCCTTACGCCCGCCGAGCAGTACAGTTTCATATCATCATCACTGGTCCGGGAAGTTTCCCGCCTTGGTGGCGACGTTTCCGGCTTCGTTCATCCGGCTGTTCAGCAAGCCTTGCGACAACGCTGGCAGCTACCCAACCAATCCGAACAAGGGACATGACAATGCGCAAACTGATTCTCATAGCTGGCCTGGGCCTGGCCACAGTCGTCGGCCTGAGCGCCTGCAACAAAGAGGAAAAGGCACCGACCCAGCAGGTCGCGCCAACCAAGCCTGCCAGTGCCGCAAACAAGGCCGGCTGGAAGAATTTCCTGATTGCCGAGGTCAGGCAGCACATGGACGGCGTGACCAGCAAGCCCTTTCTGTACTTTGTCCCGGGAGGCGACGATGGTGCTGACCGCTCGGCACGCGAGAACCAGCAGCAAAAGGCCAGCGACGACGTCGCTCGCACGGTGCTCGCCGGCACCATGCTGGCCTACGGTGGCCCATCATCCGAGAAGACAGCCGACCTCATCATCCAGGCGTTCGATGGGGCCAAGCCGGGTGCCTTCAACGGTGTGATCGTGCTGTTCATCGGCGACAAGGCCGACGAGCAACGGGTAGCCGACGCCATCGCGCCCAGCGGCGCGACCCTGCGTTTCGTGCAGATGTAGAACCTGCCCTGCGGCGAGGCAGGTCTGTATTCGGCTCAGGGGTCATGGTCATGTTTCGCATGGCCTGCTCCTGAGCCTTGTGCGCAAGAGACTCGAGCCCCGTATTGCCACCATGAAGTGGCATGCTGGCCGAGCCAGAAATGCTGGCGAGTCCGCCGGCGCGACCGGCGCATCGTCGGCTGCACATTGCAGTAGCCGCGCAGTTTATGTGACACAGTTCACACTTTTGGCGCATAATGCCGTCATCCGTGGCCCTGAACCACGGCAAGGTCGGCGGCATGAGGCAATCGCGAGACCGAACCGAAGCAAACCTGCCCGAGTCGCAAGACCCGGCCACAGATAGTGATGCGCCCAAAAAGTACCGGTATCGCGCATTCATCAGCTACAGCCACGCCGACGAGGCCTGGGCCCGATGGCTGCACAAGTCGCTTGAGACGTGGCGGGTGCCCCCGCGCCTGGTCGGAACCGAAACCGCAACCGGTCTCATTCCGCGCCGGCTGACGCCAGTATTTCGTGACCGCGACGAACTGGCCAGTGCTGCGGATCTTGGCACCCGGGTCAACGCGGCGCTGGCTGACTCGGCCAACCTGATCGTGATCTGCTCGCCCCGTTCGGCCGGCTCCCGCTGGGTGAACGAGGAAGTGCTGTTCTACAAGCGCCTGGGCCATGCCGAGCGCATTTTCTGCCTGATTGTTGACGGCGAACCCAATGCTTCGGATATCGCCGGCCGCTCGGCCGATGAGTGCTTCTGTCCTGCATTGCGTTTCAGCGTCGACAAGGCTGGTGCATTGACCGGGGAACGCGCCGAGCCGGTTGCTGCCGATGCTCGCGCTGGCAAGGATGGCAAGAGTGCAGCCAGGCTGAAGCTGATTGCCGGCATGCTCGATGTGGGATTTGATGCGCTCAGACAACGCGAGCAGCAGCGCCGGATGCGGCGCATGGCCGCAATCACTGCACTGGCGCTGGTGGCGGTGCTGGTGACCTCGGCACTGGCCATCACCGCCGTGCTCGCACGACAGCAGGCCGACACGGCCCGCCAGGCTGCCGAACGACGACAACAGCAGTCAGAAGACCTGATCAACTACATGCTCGGTGATCTCAACGACAAGCTGGGCGAGGTTGGCCGGCTGGACATCATGCAGGGAGTGGCGGACAAGGCGATGGCCTACTTCGCCGAACTGCCGATCACGGATGTCACCGACACGGCGCTGGGGCAACGGGCAACCGCCCTTCAGCAAATTGGCAACATCCGCATGAATCAGGGCAAGACGCCTGACGCACTGAAGGCCTACCTGGCCGCCGAGAAAATACAGGCACAACGGCTGCAGCGCGCACCCACAGACAGCGCGCTTGAGGTTTCGTATGCCAACAGCCTCAACTGGGTCGGCAACGCGTACTGGTTTCAAGGTGAACTTGACAATGCCGGGCGCAAATTCCAGCGCGCCGTCGAGACATTGAGTTCCGCATCAAGGTCCCGGCCGCAGGACAGCGAAATCGCATCCAAACTGGCTGAGGCGCAAAACAATTATGGTCACGTGCTGGAAGCGCGTGGAAATCTGGGTGGCGCGAAGGAGCACTACCGTGACGTGTTGAAAATCTACACGACACTTGCCAGCCAGAACCCGGATAACCCCCAGTGGCGCGAAAGCCTCGGCTACGCCTACAACAACCTGGGGCAGCTTGCGCTCAAACAGGGCAACCTCGAACAGGCCATCGCGTATTACCGGGGCGACCAGAAGATCAAGGCTGCGCTGGTGGCCGGCGCACCCAACAACCAGCAGTGGCGGAGTGCGTTGGCGCTCAGCAACGGAATACTTGCCGGTGCACTGATTGATGCCGGCGAGATCCGATCCGCAACCTTATACGCTCGTGCGGCCGTGGACATGGGGCGCGAGCAGGTCACGCTCAATCCCGATAGCGCCGCCAGCCAGGACTATCTTGCCTTGTATCGACTGCTGCTGGCGCGCATCCTTCGGCACCAGCAGCGCCTGGATGATGCGTCGGCACTTGTCCGCAAATCCGTGGATGTGCTGAGCACATTGGCAAGCAAGGACCCCACCAATAGCGACTGGCCGCCTGACCTGGCCAAGGCGCAGATGGAAAGCGCACGCCTGGCCATGGCGAACGGGCAATCGGATACCGCCGAAAAGCGGGCGAAAGATGCACTGGACACGATCGGACCGCTGCAGAAGAAACGTGCCGGGAACCGCACCCTGGTCCTGATTGCCACCCAGGCCGACTGCCTGCTTGGCGATATCGCTGCTGCGCGCCGTCAGCAGGGCACGGCGGACGAGCGGTGGCGTACCGGGCGCCAGCGCATTGCGCCACTGGCACGTGCAAGCAGCGATCCGGAACTGCTGGCGGCCTGGTCCGGCATCCTGTTGCGCCTGGGCGAGCGCGAGGCCGCCCAACCGCAGCTCGCCCGATTGCAGAAAATGGGCTATCGCAATCCCGATCTGCTCGCGGTGCTGCAACATCAGGGCATCGCCTATCCGCCCAACCAGGCACGGGCCGAACGCATCGCGGAGCTGATGCAATGAACAAACGCCATCGCTACCTGTTCCGGCAAACCGGCGCAGCCTGATCGCCGTCACCTTCAACGCTCCCCAATGGAGAGAACTCATGACCATCAATGTCTGTCTGGACACCACCGCTGACCCGGCCGTAACCGTCGATCCGAAACACAAGGACAAGAACAAGGGCAAGGACACCATCACCTGGAAGCCGGACAAGGACCAGAAGTTCACATTTGTCTCGCTGAAATTCGACACCGAGCCAAATCCTTTCGGCACCCCCGATGTCAAGGCTCACAAGATCACGGTTGATGACGACAATATCGGAGCCAGCTCGGTTGGCAATTTTCCCTATACGATCGTGGTCGAATACAAGGGCAATACATACGACACCATCAAACGGGATACGTCCCGCGAAATCATGGGGCCGGTCATTCACAACAAGCCGAGCTGAGCGCCCGGACCCTCGGGAATCTCGTGATCAATACCGGCACACAAGTACCGCTCATTGTCGGTGTCACCAGCCATCGGAACCTCGTGGCCACCGAGGTCGATGGCCTGCGGGCGCGTGTCCGTGAGCTGTTCACCGACCTGAGGCAAGGCTATCCCGAGCTGCCGCTGGTGGTCTTGTCGGCGCTGGCCGAGGGTGGCGACCGGCTGGTCGCCGAGGAGGCGCTGGGCTGCCATGCCGAGCTGGTGGCAGTGTTGCCGCTACCACCAGCACTGTACCGGCAGGACTTTGCCAACGACCAAAGCCGAGAGCAGTTCGATGCGCTGTGCCAGCAGAACGAGATGTTGCAGATGCCGCTATTGCCGCGCAACACCGCGCAGGGCATTGCCGTACCGGGAGAGCAGCGCGACGCGCAATATGCCGAGGCCGGCGTGTTCATCGCCAGCCACTGCCATATCCTGCTTGCAATCTGGGACGGGCGGGATTCCGATCTGTACGGTGGCACCGCGCAAATCGTCCGCTACCACCTGGATGGGTTCCTGCCAGGGACCATCGAACGCCGGCGCACAGGTCGGCCGCTGTTCGACCGGGGTGACGAAAGCCTGCTGTGCCACCTGGCCTGTTCGCGAGCCAGTCCGGACGCTGCAACACAGCCACCTCAACCGCCATTGACACCGCTGGAAATGCGCTGGGTCAGCCAGCAGAGCATGCAGCCTGCAACAGCAGGCATCCCGGTCGAATTCGCCGAGATGTTCCGGCGCATGGTCGAATTCAACACCGATCAGCAGCGTTATCGCGTTGCCATTGCCGCACATTGCCTGGCCAGTGATGCCACACCCGATGACGAGGAGGCCGAAGATCGAAACATCGGCAACCTGTTTTGTGCGTGTGACTGGCTGGCCATCCACTTCCAGAAACGGGTGCTGTTGGCAATGCGTGGTATCCATTTGCTGGCGGCATTGATGGGCATCGCCTTCATCGCCTACTCGGACCTGCCTACCGGCCTGTTTGACGAGGGGCCGCTGATCGACCTGTTCATCGTTCTGTTCGTGGCGGGCTTCGTGCTCGACCGGCTCGCCAAGCGACGCGCCTGGCACCGAAAGTACATCGACTACCGCGCACTGGCGGAGGGATTGCGGGTGCAGCGCTACTGGCTGATGGCCGATATCGCCAATGACAATTCGGTGGCATTTGCGCACGACAATTTCATGCAGAAACAGGACATCGAGCTGGGATGGATCCGCAATGTGATGCGTGGTGCCGGCCTGCAGCCACGCACCCGGCTGCCCGCATCGGCGGCCCGCCTGGAACAAGTGATCACACAATGGATCGGTGAGCCCTCAGGCGGCGGGCAACTGGCCTACTATGCGCGCAAATGTGCCGAGCGTACCCGCGTGGCCGCAACCGTCAGCCGGCTGGGCAGTCTGTGCCTGTGGGTTGGCATTGCCCTGGGCGTGACGCTGGCACTGTTTCATCGCTGGCTGGATTCCGACACCAGCACCTACATGGTGGCCATCATCGGCGTACTGGCGATCATCGCTGCGGCACGCGAGTCGTATTCCTACCGCAAGGCAGATCGCGAGCTGATCAAGCAGTACCGATTCATGCGACAGCTTTTTGTCAGCGCGCGGCAAGCGCTTGATGCCGAGCCCGAAATGCGGGCACGACGTGAAATTCTGCACGCACTTGGCGAAGCCGCCCTGGCCGAGCATGCCGAATGGGCGCTGATGCACCGCGAGCGCCCGCTGGAGCATGGCCGGCTGTGAAGACGATTGCATCCGGGCACGCGCCCTGACCGTTGCCAGACCGACCTCGGGCCCGCGCCAGGGTGAGCACAGGTGGCTCTCCTGCGGGGTCTGCGCACTGCATGACAAACGCGCGGGCAACACACCGGAACGTGTTTCGGGGACGGAAGTGGCAAAACGCAGCATGCGCCGACCGCTACCACGCAGTCAAAAAGTGGTTTATGCTCGGCTCAGGATGAACACACAGGCACCCCAAGCATTCCGGGCCAACGAGCTGGATGCCGTGGTCAGCGCGGTTGCCAGCCTGCACTCCACGCGCGTGCTGTCGCTGGACGTGACCGGCCGCATCCTCGACTGGATAAGCTGGCAGGATGCCGTATGCCTGTATGTTCGTGAAGCCGTGGCGTGGACCCTGGGAGATCCGTGTCTGACCGTGCGTGGTGGTCACAGCCGTCGCGATTGCTGCCAGAGCACGATCAGTCTGCACCCGATCGTCGCCAGCACCGGTCGCTGCCATGCCTCTTCGGCTGACCCCGCTCCGAGCCTGAGCAACCCCGCGCTGTTCGCCCGCGACCGCCATCTGTGCCTGTACTGCGGCAACCACTGCAACCGTGGCGAACTGACACGCGATCACGTCATGCCGCTGTCGCGCAACGGCAAGGACGAATGGGAAAACGTGGTCAGCGCCTGCATCGCCTGCAACCTGCGCAAGGCCAACCGCACGCCGCAACAGGCCGGCATGCCGCTCCTGGCCGTGCCGTTCCGACCCAGCTGGGTCGAGCATCTGATCCTGTCCAATCGCAACATCCTTGCCGACCAGATGGAGTTCCTGGTGCACCACCTGCCGCGCGATCGCCGGCCTGCGTAGCCAGGACAGTGGCTGGAGCCCCGGCACAGGAACCGACTCGCGGCTCCCTCAAGGCAACTCGCGCTTGTCCCCTCGGGTCAAGCAACTGAGGTCCTGCCAGGCAAAGCATGCCGCACAGCCGGCTCAGGCATGACATGACACTGACAGCCTGTCGTCCGGACGCAGACCGGGATGACGGCCCTGGATCTTGCGTGGGGGTCACAGCCTTGTGTATTGCGCCGGGATGACGACACCGGGAATGGCACCGTGGGGACCGTACAGGGGACCGTACAGGGGATTGCGCCGGGATGACGGACCCGGGTCGGCACCGGTTGGCGGCATCGAGGCTGGCCCTGCGACGCAGGGCCAGTGTGTTCAGTCGCCCATCTGCTTGCGCAGATGCTCGCGGCGTTCCTGCGCATCCAGTGACAGGGTAGCGATGGGCCGTGCATCGAGACGATCGATGCCGATTTCCTCGTCGGTCTCCTCGCAGTAACCGTAGCTCCCGTCCTCGATGCGGCGCAGTGCCTTGTCGATCTTGGCGATCAGCTTGCGGTAACGGTCACGGGTACGCAGTTCCAGCGAGTTCTCTGTCTCGCGGGTGGCGCGCTCGGCTTCGTCGCCCACGTCCCGCACCTCGTCGCGAAGGTTGTCGATGGTCTGACGCGACTCCTCGACCAGCTGGTCTCGCCACTCGCGCAGTTTGGCGCGGAAATACGCCAGCTGCTTTGGCCCCATGTACTCTTCCCTGGCCTTCGGGTGATAGTTGGCTGGCAACTCGATCTCGAAGTTGGAAGGCAGTGCATAGCGGCCTTCCTCGCGCGTGATGCCGCTGTCGCTGGGCTTGGCCAGAACCGCTGCTCCACCGTTCGACTTGCGCGTACCGCTTGCGGCCTTCTTGCTGGCTGTCTTCTTGCCAGCGGACTTCTTGGCAGGCGACTTGCTGGCTGCAGCCTTCTTCGCCGCAGGCTTCTTCGCCGCAGCCTTCTTTGCCGCAGACTTCTTGGCGACGGTTTTCTTGGCGCCGGTCTTCTTCGCAGCAGTCTTGCGCGCAGGAGCCTTTTTGGCCGCAGCCTTCTTCACGGTCTTCTTCCGGCTTGCCGCCTTCGTGACCGTCTTCTTGGCAGCCGTCTTGCGGGCTGGTGCCTTCTTGCTTGCTGCGGATTTCTTTTTGCTCGCGGTCTTGCTGGAGCGTGATTTGGATGTTGCCATGTGATGTCACCGTGTATGAAGCGGCAGCCGCGCGTTATAGTGCACTTTTGCACCGGGATCAAGCGTCGCCTGGTTCACTTGTCGAAGCCTGCCATTGTACTGTGATATGACCCCGATTTGCATCTACCAGCGCGCCACAATGGCATGATGGACCGTGGAGCGCAATCGTGAGCCGACTGTTGCTGTTTTTGCTGGCTGTCTACAAGCGCTGGATCAGCCCCCTGCTGGGTTCTCGCTGCCGCTTTTATCCCAGCTGCTCGGACTACGCCAGGGTGGCCATCGCGCGCCATGGCTCGTGGCGGGGCAGCATTCTGGCTGCCTGGCGCATTGCCCGCTGCCAACCCTTGTGCCACGGTGGCGAAGACCCTGTACCCGAGCAATTCAAACTGGCAAGGTGCCGGCCCCAAAAAGCCGAGAAGGATACCCCCTGATGAAAGCAGGCTGCGCACAAGACCGGCCTCGGGTTTGGCCTCATGGCGCCCTCCTGCCAGCATTGCGTCGAATGGGGCACTGGCTTCACCTGCTGCCGGCAAGGCGCAACGCAGATGGCTGCGCAGCTTGCCAGGACCACCCTCTGGGCACTGATTTGCGTGCTGCCGGCCATCGGCACCACCGCCGCGGCAGCAGATGTGACACTGCCCGAAATCCTGCAGCAAGGTCAACTGGTCATCGGTCATGCCGCCCACGACACGCAGATCGCCTACCACGACCGGGTGCTGCGCGTGGGTGATGACGGCATCTTTGTATTCGGCCTGGACCGCGACGCGCCGAACAGCATCGATCTGACCATTCGCCATCCGGATGGCCGCGTCTCCACGCTCACTCGCCAGATCAGACAGCGCCACTACCGGATCGAGCGCGTCAACGGGCTGCCCCGGCAAACGGTGACGCCAAGGCCAAAAATTGCTGCGCGCATTGCACGTGAACAAGCGCGGGTGGCCAGGGCGCGGGTTCGGGACGACGCGCGCGAGGATTTTCTAGACGGTTTTCAACGCCCGGTTGCGGGGGCTCGCATCACGGGTGTCTACGGCAGCCAGCGTATCGACAATGGTGTTCCCAAGTCGCCCCACTATGGGCTGGACATGGCGGTACCCGCCGGAACCCCGGTCCACGCCCCGGCCGCCGGCGTCGTCAGCTTTGCCGACAGGCATCTGTACCTGACCGGCGGAACGGTCCTGATCGACCACGGCTACGGCCTGGACTCGTCCTTCCTGCACATGAGCCGGATCGACGTGAAGACTGGCCAGCACGTCCGTCAGGGGCAGGTGATTGGCGCGGTGGGCATGAGTGGCCGGGCAACCGGGCCGCACCTGCACTGGGGTTTCAACTGGTTCGGTGTACGCCTGGATCCGGCGCTGCTGCCCGCCACCATCCCGACGCCAGCAGAGCGCCCCTGAGCACCGCATGGACTGGCTTGCTCGCCATACCCGCGATGCGCTGCAGCAGCGCCCCGGCTTTCCGCTGTGCGTGGCATTCAGTGGTGGCGGCGATTCGACCGCCTTGCTGGACGTACTGGCCAGCCTCCCCGAAGCCCGACAGCGCGGCCTGCGGGCACTGCACGTCGACCATGGCATGTCCCCGCAGTCAGGAGCCTGGGCGAACCATTGTCGGGAAATGTGTGCTCGTCTCGATATCGCATTGACCGTCGTGCGCACGGATGTCGACATGCAGGCCGGTCGCGGCCCCGAAGCTGCGGCACGCGATGCGCGCCTGGTTGTTTTCGCCGAGCACCTGGCCGCCGGCGAAGTCCTGCTGCTGGCGCACCACCGCGATGACCAGGCCGAGACCATCGTGCTCAAGCTGTTGCGGGGGGCCGGACCGCACGGACTGGCCGGGATGCGCGAGTGGCGCCCGCTGGCGCAAGGCTCGCTGTGGCGGCCGTGGCTGGAGGTATCACGCCAGACAATCCACCAGTGGCTGATCGCGCATGACATCGACTTTGTCGACGACCCGGCCAACGACGACCCGGACATGACCCGCAGCTGGCTGCGCCGGGAAATCATGCCGCGTATCAGCAATCAGCTTCCGCAAGCCACGGCATCCATCATCCAGTCCGGGCAGCTTTGCGCCGATACGCGCGATTACCTCGACCAGCAGGTCAGCTTGCTGGACAGGCAGGTCGCGGCTGATGGCAGCCTCGATGCCCGCGACTGGCTTGCGCAACCCCGGGCCCTGCGCGGCCTGACGCTGGAACGCTGGCTGCACGGGCAAGGGCTCAATGCACCCACCGTCCCGCAGCGCCATGATCTGGAACGCCAGATCGCGCAGGCCGATCCGGATCGGGTGCCGCATCTGCACTGGCCCGGGACTGACGTGCGCCTGTGGCGAGGCCGCATGCACGCCATGCAGCCGCTGCCCAGCGTGGCTGCCGACTGGCACCACGACTGGCACGGCGAGCCTGTGGACCTGCCGCTGGGAAGCTTGCATCTGATTGCCGCACCCGCTACAGCAAGCCCGTTGCCACACGATGCCATTCCCCGCAAGCTGGCGGATGGCGCACTCACCGTCCGCCTGCGCCGTGGTGGCGAGTATCTGCACCCGGCCGGTGATGCTTGCGGCCGCGAGCTGCGATACATTTTCCAGCAACACGGCCTGCCGCCATGGCTGCGTCCCTACTGCCCGCTGATTTTCAAGGACGAGACCTTGCTGGCCGTGGCCGGCCTGTGCCTGAGCGAGGAAGGCGACCGGTTCTTCGCGCCTCTCGGAGTGCGCCCCGAATGGCGTTATCATGTGTAACCAGACCCCAACACGGCATGTTCTGCATGGCCAAGCCCGCAAAAGACAAGAACCAGATCGCGCATTTCGAGAAATCGCTGGACGAGCTTGAATCACTGGTCGCCCACCTTGAAGAAGGCGAGCTCAGTCTGGACGAGTCACTGAAATCCTTCGAACGTGGTGTGGCACTGTTTCGCGACTGCCAGAGTGCGCTTGAACAGGCCGAGCTGCGCGTCAAGCTGCTGATAGACCCCGAAGACCCGGACAGTGCCGAGCCCTTTGACGACAACGACGATTGACCCGGTCGTGTCATTCAAACCGCTGATCCAGCGGGCGGAGAGCGCGCTCAAGAAGGTGTTGCCGCGTGCCGACTCGCCCCCGCAACTGCTTCATCAGGCGATGCGCCATGCCGTGCTCGGCGGAGGCAAACGCTTGCGCCCGCTGCTGGTCTACGCCGGCGGCCAGTTTGGCGGCGACCCGGGGCCTGCGCTGGATGCGCCTGCCTGTGCGGTGGAGCTGATCCACGCCTACTCCCTGGTCCACGACGATCTGCCGGCGATGGACGATGATGAGCTGCGCCGCGGCCGGCCCACCTGCCATGTGGCCTTCGGCGAAGCGATGGCCATCCTCGCCGGGGATGCGCTGCAGGCGCTGGCATTCGAAATACTCGCCGACAACAGCCACCCGGAGCATCGCGCCGGCTATCCGTCTGCAGATGCTCGAGTGCCTGGGCTCGGCCTGTGGCTCGGGCGGCATGGCCGGTGGCCAGGCGCTGGACCTGAGCGCGGTGGGCACCACGCTCGACCTGCCGGCGCTGGAGTTCATGCACGAATGCAAGACCGGCGCACTGATCCGTGCATCGGTGCACCTGGGCGCACTGGCAGGCGGTTGCACCGACCAGGCAAGCCTGGACAGCCTGGACCGATGTGCCGGCACTGCTGGGCCTGGCATTCCAGGTCCGTGACGACATCCTCGATGTGGAAAGCGACAGCGCCACCCTGGGCAAAACGGTCGGCAAGGACGCGCGCCAGGCAAAACCGACCTTCCCGTCCCTGCTGGGACTCGACGCATCCCGCAAACATCTCGCCGAGCTCACCGATCGTGCGCTCGACCGCCATCGCCGAGCATGGCCCCGAAGCCGACCTCCTGCGCCAGCTCATCCGCTACGCCGCCGAACGCAACAGCTGACCCGGACCTCGGGCGAGAGTACAGCGCGCGGCGCATCCGGAAACCATGCCGGGTTCCAGCAACCACCCTCCTCTCCGCCGTCATCCCGGCGCGAGCGACGACCCGGCAACCTCACCGCACTCCACCGTCATCCCGGCGCAGGCCGGGATCCAGTATGAAGACCGTGCGCAGCACACAAAACCAGGTTGAGTGCTGCTGCGCACGGTCTTCGACTGGATCCCGGCCTGCGCCGGGATGACGTATGGGGGACTGCGTTGACATGCCAGCCCTGCGGCCTGCGCCGGGATGACAAGTGGTGAAATGCGCTTCCGGCCTGCGCCGGAATGACGGGGACAAGGCCTGCGATGAGATGACTGTCGCGGGGCTTGCGGCGGAGTGACCTGGTGCCTCGCGGCATTTGGGCTCGCAGCTCGCAAACGCGTATCATGGAGCAATCGCCGCAAACAGCTCAGCCCATGCCTCGAATCCTCATTGCCCTGATCATGCTCGCGCTGCCCGCCGCGGCATTTGCGCAGGACGCGCCGGCACCGGCCAGCAGCGCGGTCACAAAGCCGCAAGTCGAGTTCAAGACATCGCAAGGCGACTTCACGCTTGAGCTGTATCCGGACAAGTCACCCAGGACCGTAGCCAATTTTCTCGAATACGTTCGCGACGGGTTTTACTCCGGCACGGTATTCCACCGGGTCATCAAGGGCTTCCTCGTCCAGGGCGGCATCTATGATCGCGATCTCGCACAACGCCGCACCCGACCGGCCATTCCCGATGAAGCCGACAACGGCCTGAGCAACCTGCGTGGCACCGTGGCCGCCGCGCGCGCACCGGAAGTGCCGCGCTCGGCCACCTCGCAGTTCTTCATCAACATGGTCGACAACCGCCGCCTGGACTTCGTCAGCAAACAGAACGGCCTGACCTGGGGCTACGCGGTATTCGGCAAGGTCATCAAGGGCATGGATGTGATCGACAAGATCGCTGCCCTGCCCACCATCCCGCTTGGCCCCTTCAGCGGCGACGTACCCAAACCTCTGGTGGTCATTCAGGGTGCCAGGGTCATCACTGACACGCCCCCGGCCAAATCCACCAGCACTGCCCCGCCTCCTGCAACCGCCGTCTCATCAGCCAACACGGGCAAGGACTGATCCGGCGTGCGACATGCGCCAGTATCCGACACTGGCTGCCCCGGCACGCAGCCATCTTCTGGCCCAGGTCACCCATGCAGGGCAGCCAAGCCGCACATGCTCATCCCGGCGCAAGCCACGACCATGCGACACCCCCGCGCTCCGCCGTCATCCCGGCGCAGGCCGGGTTCCAGTATCAACACCGTGCGCAGCACACAAAACCAGTCGGTGCAGTCCACGACCCTGCAACCTTACCGCGCTCCGCCGTCATCCCGGCGCAGGCCGGGATCCAGTATCAACACCGTGCGGAGCACACAAAACCTTGTTGAGTGCTTCGCACATGAACCAGACTGGATCCCGGCCTGCGCCGGGATGACGGGCATGCGGGCTGGGACGGTTCGCGCAAATCATCCCGCCTGTCGGAGGCCGTGGTGATGCGAAAGCAGCGCGCCGGTGCAGAGCTTGCGAGGACAGCCCGCAAGCTTGCGCGGCTCAACCACCAACCCGCAAACACCAGCATGCGGCCGCGCCGCAAGCGGCTCAGCACATGAGCACCCTGTTCATTTCCGATCTGCACCTCGACCAGGCCCGGCCGCAAATCCTGGAACTGTTCGAGCAGTTTCTCGCCGGAGAAGCGCGCCGCGCCGATGCCCTGTATATCCTCGGCGACCTGTTCGAGTCCTGGATCGGGGACGACGACGACAGCAACCTGGCCGCACGGGTTGCCTCGGCACTGCACGAGCTGGGCAGCCACGGCGTACCCATCCATTTCATCGCCGGCAATCGCGACTTTCTGCTTGGGACTGACTACGCCCACCGTTGCGGCATGCAATTGCTGGACGACGGTACCGTCATCGATCTGCACGGCACACCGACCCTGTTGATGCACGGCGACACCTTGTGCACGGACGACATTGAATACCAGGCCTTTCGCGCCCAGGTCCGCGACCCGAAGTGGCAACAGCAGTTTCTGGCCCAGCCCCTGACTACCCGCAGGGCCTACGCCGCCCAGGCGCGCGATGCCAGCAAGGCCCACACCGGCAGCAGCGACATGGCCATCATGGATGTCACCGACTGCTGCAGTCATCCAGGCACTGAAGCAGGCCGGCGTGCGCCACATGATCCACGGCCACACGCACCGTCCGGCCGTACATGAGCTTGATGTCAACGGCCAGCCCGGCCAGCGTATCGTGCTCGGCGACTGGTACGAACAAGGCAGCGTGCTGCGGGTGGATGAAGACAAGCGCAATTTGCAGGCATTGGCGTGCCTTGATCGTCCGGCGGCACGTGGCAGCTAGCCGCAGGCGAACCCAAGCTTGGTGCAGGGTGTGGGCTCACGAGTTGTTGGGGTTCGAAAGCTCACCCCAACCTGCATGCTTCCATCTGCGTCACATGTTCACATACGGCACACATTGTGCTAAATTCTGTGAATGAAAGCCTTCGACTGGGATGCGGAGAAGAACGAGTGGCTCATAAGGGTTCGTGGCGTCTCCTTTGAGCGTATCGTCTTCTTGATCGGAAATGGTGGCTTGCTTGATGTTGTGGCGCATCATAATCCGTGCAGGTATCCGAACCAGAAGATCTTGATAGTGAACATGGATGACTACGCGTGGCTGGTGCCATTCGTGGAATCTGCCGATCACTACTTCCTGAAAACGATTATCCCAAGTCGAAAGGCCACCAGGAAATACTTGGAGGCATCTGATGAGCAATAAATCCAATCTGACGGTTGAAGAGAAAGAAATTCTTGAAGCCTACGAACAGGGTAGCTATGAGTCTGTTCTGACCCCCGAAATGCGCAACACTCATATTGACGCGGCGCGCCAGACATTCAAAAAAAACAAGAGGGTGAATATACGCATGTCCGGGAAGGATCTTGAACTGTTACAAGAATATGCGCTCCGGGAAGGCATCCCCTACCAGACATTGATGTCGAGCGTCTTGCACAAATTTGTCAGCGGCCGTTTCGTCGAACGCGATCCCCGTTGACGTGCGCTTTGCGTCACGCCGCCTCATTCATGTCCTGCCTGTGGGCTGAAAACAGCCACATGACGTCCCCCGCCGCCCGAACACAGGTCCGGCGACATCAAGGAGCCTCGCGTCCGACAGCCGGGCCCGTATCGACCTCGGCATGGACATTGTCCGAATTGATGTCACCAGCCGCCGATCCAGGTCATCGTGCTGCCTGTGCACCGGATCGATCACGGTGCGCCCGTCGTCGTCATGAATATCGACTTCACAATCGACCCCGATTCGGGTCATTTCCAGCAGCGCCGCCGGAATTCGAATGGCGGCACTATTGCCCCACCTCCTGATTGTCGCGCGCATGCTTTACTCCACCAGGTAGATACAAGGTAGATACCAGTGTGAGTACAAGATTTCCGCAAGCGCATTGCCGGAAAATTCCAGCGCTGCCGGCCCCGCCGCCCAACCCGCGAAGGCTTCACCTCAATGCGCCACTACCTTCTGCGCCTCGGTCAGCCGTTTCTTGGTGCCATCATTGGCCAGCGTCTTGATGAAATACCAGTAGGTCTGCCCCGCCGTGGCACTGGTATCGCGCCAGGCGTAGCTGGACTCGGCATCGTCATGGCCCAGCACCGGGATGATCTCGTCGTTGACCCGCCGCCAGGGCCCGTCTTTCTGATCGGCGCGATAGATCAGATACCCGTACAACGGCTGCTCGTTGGCCACGGACCAGCGCAATATAGGACCTTGCCCAGGCGGATTAGCCGGCGGCCTCGCAGGAGGTCTCATTGCCGACTTCAACACCTTGGTGATATCCATTTTCCCTGTGACCGCCTTGGACTTGGCGCCTTCGGATGCAGCTTCCTGCGCTTTATTTAGGTCTCGAACTTCTGTCGTCGGACTTAAAAGGATGCCCCATAGACCCACCGTCAACGTTTTGCCTCGGTCTGGCAAGTGTATGTGCATCTGACTGCCCAGGTTTCCAGTCGGCTGTTTCTTGCTAATCTTCAGATCAATCAGCTTGCAGTCAGGTAATTCGCTTGTACAACTACTAACCTTCACCGTACCAGAAATTCGATCCAGTGAAATGCTACCTATCTTGAACGGCTTCCCGTCAACGCTCGAGACCTGCACAGCCACATGATTATCATTGTTGGTGCGCAATACTCCCAATGAGTATGGGTTGTCCGCCGGCCTCACGTCACCGAGAACGTTCGCTGTAACTAGCAGTCGAATTTCCGGCTCATCATGCACATTCGTGGCCAACCGCAAAAAACCAGATTGCATGCCCCATTGGGCCTCTTCGGATAGGCCCACCGTCAATTTTTTTCCATCTCCACCCAACTTGATCGCCACAAACTTGGGTGTTGAAATGACTTTCGTAATTCGGAAGTTAGTTACATCACTGCTTTGAAAAACATGTTCCCTCTGCTCCCCGGAACCAACGGCAATTGTGCCAAGTTCAAGTTTAGTTGCTGGTTCATCAAGAACTGTATAGACAAAGGCCGAGCCGCGTACTAAAAATTGCATCGATTCATCGCGACCTTTCTCCTTCGCTCCGAACCGCGCAGTGAGCCTCTTTTGACCCATCGCCTGAGCGGAATCCCAAGTCAACACTAGCCTCTTACTTGATTTCGCAGGTATTCTCAACGGGAGCGCGGTGCGTACGCCAATCCCCTCGTCTGCCGCTTTCAGTTCTTCTATGACCCAATTCGAATCAGTGGGATTATCCACCGTTACCTGGCACGTCACGTGATTAAACGGATGCACAACGCCAAAATCGCAGGAGCTAGATTCTAGAGGTGAAATGGCAGTACTCGAAAGCGATAACAAAGAAGCAAGGAATAGCAGCGGAGTCATCATAACGTTCCCATAAAAAAACCTGCCCAAGCAAACGCCAGGGCAGGTTTATTTTTTCAGCATAACCGAATTAATCTACGGAGAATCCCTTCAACTCAACCGGAAGCGTTCCATTGGCAGTGATCGTGTATCCGCCGCAGGCACCCGAAGCTTCCGCTGAACCAGCAGTCAACGCCATGAAGTACGTTCCCGTGCCGACACCCGAAAGGTCTGCTGGAGTAGCTGTGTCCCCGGTCGCGACACAGCTGTTAGCTGTATTGCAGGCATCTGAGTAGATGAAAAGGGTTGGCGTGAAACCGGCAGCCCCACCACTAATCGTAATGTTCGTCGCGGTCTTGCTCGGACCAACGTTGATCTGGTAGATAATGTCATTCTTGCCGCTCGAGTCCAACGAACCACAAAACAGAACGACCTCATCAGAAGCACCGCACGTGGTGCCTGTGTCGGTTGGCCCAGTTGGGGGGGTGTTAAATGCACTGGGGCTAGCACACGTCTGTGCGCCGACCGAGGCAGCAAACAGGATTCCGGTCAGTGATGCAAGCAACACGCATATTTTCGATGTTTTCATTTTAACTGATACTCCCTATATTTGAAATTTGAGTTCGTGAAATGCTATAGATTCATCAATGGCCGATATAGGTCTGTCGGCGAGAATCAAATGTGTCAAAGCTAACCACTTGTCCATTGTGCGCAGATCGAAATGCGGGAGTCGCGGCACTGAGACCCATGAAGGCGTCATTTACTCCAACCCAGCCTGCATTGTCGAGATTGGTAATTGTGCCAGTTGGGGTCGGCTCAGAGGTACCGGCCGCTGAATTCAGCCAATACCTCAACACGCCCGCGCTCCCGGCCCCTACTTGCAAGTCCAGTTCCAGGCGATTCGTGCCAGCAGCCAGCGCCGGCGTGCTTGTGATGCAACGATACGCAGATGCGGAATTGTTGCATGAAGCAATAATCGTGAGGCGAGCAGTACCGCTACCAGCCGGCGAAAGCGAAACAGTAACGAGCGGTCGGCGACCACCCGATGCCGGATATGAACTTTGCGCATTGGCATTAAATAGCTGGACACCGTCCAAGCTGCCGATCGTTCCGAGCGCAGCGGCGTTTACGAGAAACTGGACTCGATAACGCGGCTCGTTGCTGGGCGAAGTGTCATTCACGGTCGCAAGTGATACAGCAGAAGTTCCAACTGATGTATCCAACTTGCAGGAGGAAGCGTCCAAGCCTCCCGTGGAAATAGTCACAGACCCACCGCTGAGAGCAGTCTTGCCACTCCACGGCGGCACCGGGTTGCTCGGGCAGGTCTGTGCTGCGGCGCTGCCGGCGACGGCGATGCCGCCCAGACCCAGAAGGCCCAGGGCCAGCAATTTCATTTTGGTGTTGGTGCGATTCATCTGGTTTCTCCCGTGGATCACGCGTTTGCGGACCACCCCATGTCGTCCGGTAGCGGCGCGGATTGCGCTGTTTCCGGGCTGTTCATGTTGCAGCCTAAATGCTGCTGGTGGTCCTGTCAATACAATGTTAAACACAGTTTGCCTGCCCCAACAGGGGCTTGCGAACGCTTTCTGCGGTGTCTGCTCCCCCGCTTCACAGTGATTGACGCAGGGGGCGTCAAGAAGCGGACAGGTTGACGGGTCGATTTGTGCCTGGGTGGGTGTGAGGGGCGGCCGCAGAAGGTTTTGTGTGCTGCGCACGCTTTTTGTACCGGGTCCCGGCCTGCGCCGGGATGACGTTGATTTTGGCCGGGATGAGACGCGGTTTGGTCTGTCGGCAGCCCAGTTTGTGCGGCACCCAGCGGTTGAAGCTGGTGCAGCCAGATCGTGGCGAACCCGGGAATCGTGGGTGTTGGAGGGATTGACAACGAGCGTCCTTGTTGTCATTTTGTCCAACATGAAAGCGACCCTGCTGCTTCACGAACGCCATGTCCTGTCGCAGAGCGCATTTGTTGAAGTTCTTGTGTGGCATGTGCCACAACCGCTGCCGGGAAGTGTGCATGACTTCAATTACAGCCTTGCACTGGTATCCGACGGGACATGCGTTTTGCGCCATGACAACGAGGCAGGCAAAGGTGACCACAAGCACGCCGGAGGGCGCGAAACAGACTACCACTTCATCGACCTGCCAAGCATGCAGGCGGACTTCTGGAACGATGTGAAAACCTGGGAGGCCACACAATGAAAACTGTAACCTTGGGCATTTCCAGCCGAACCAGGGCAATGGAGCGCATGGCGGACGCCTTTCGCGGCGAAGCACAGGGCGCATTCATCAGTTTTTCCAGCGTGGATTTGTTGTGGAAAGTGCTCACGGCCAAGCGATGGGAAATTCTGCATGCCATGGCTGGCCAAGGTGCGCTGTCGATACGCGCCGTGGCCAGCCTTGTGGGGCGTGACGTGAAAGCGGTGCATGGCGACATCACGGCGCTGACCGCTGCGGGTGTTGTTGTGCGTACACCGCGCGGCGTGAAGTTTCCCTACGACGCGGTACATGTGGATTTCACTTTGAAAGCAGCTTGACGGGTTGCTGAAGAGCCTCCGACGCTCGTCCCTCGACCCTCGACCCTGCCCTTCGTCCTCGACCGTCAACACGGGTTCCGAGTCCCGCGATTTGACTGCCCGTACCCTACTCGGGACAATCGTGGCTTTAATCCCCTCGGACTATCGTGCCTCTTTCCCCTGCCTCCCTGCGCCACTGCCTGGTGGTAATGCCTGCGCGCGATGAAGCCGCCAGCATCGGTGAGGTGGTGCGGGAGGCGCGCGCGGTGCTGGGCGCGGATGTGCTGGTGGTGAATGACGCCAGCAGCGATACCACGGCGATGGAAGCAAAGAACGCCGGCGCGCATGTCCTGCACCTGTCGCAGCAACTCGGCGCATGGGGTGCCACCCAGACCGGACTGCGTTTTGCGCTGTGCCAGGGTTACCGGCACGTGCTGACCATGGATGCCGACGGCCAGCATCATGCGGCCAGCCTGCCGGTGCTGATGCGGGAACTGGAGACCCGGGGCGTGGACGTGATGATTGGCTCCTACGAAGCCCGCCTGTCGACCGCGAAACGACTGGCCTGGGCCTATTTTCGCCTGATCACGGGCATTCCGGTGCGTGATTTCACTTCCGGTTTGCGTGCGTATGGGCCGCGTGCGGTGAAAATTCTTGCACAACCGGATGCCAGCCTGCTGGACTACCAGGATATCGGCGTGCTGATGCTGCTGAAGCTGCATGGTCTCAGCCTGGCCGAGATCGAGACGCCCATGTCGCCGCGTCGCAATGGCATCTCGCGGGTGTTTTCCTCCTGGCCCACCGTGGCACGATATATGCTGGCATCCACGGTGCTTTGTCTGGCAAGATTTGATCGCAGCCATGGAACGCAACAGCAACACAGGGACAGAACATGAGCATTCATTGGATTTCCGCGATTATCGGCCTGGGCCTGGCCGGCACCATTTTCTATCTGGTGCGTTGCGACCGTCTGCACGGGCCCTACGCGCTGTGGTGGCTTCTGGTGGCTGCTGCCGCGCTGGTGCTGGGCTTTTTCCCCCAGTTGGTGGACTGGCTGGGGCGTCTCACCCACGTGTATTACCCGCCGGCGCTCCCCATCATCATCGGCCTGGCCCTGGTCATGGTGCGCCTGCTGAAGATGGATATCGACCGCTCCCATCAGGAACGACGCCTGCGGCGCCTGGTGCAGAAGATGGCCATGCTGGAATCGGAGCTGTCCGATTTGCGCGAGGAGAATGAACCCGTGCCTGAAGACGACAAGGCCGAGGGACGGTAGGTCGTCTCAAGGCTGGATAGTCACGCACGACATGCCAGCCCGGTGATGCATCAGGCATGCCGGACTCTTGCAAAATGGATCCCGGGTTCCTCGCTGCGCTCGGCCCCAGGATGACGGCAATGGGTTGGCGCTCGGCACCGCGGTGACAGCAATGGGTTGGCGTTCGGGCCCAGCGTGATGGCGTGCGGGTTGGCGTTTGGCACCAGGATGGCGGCGTGCGGGTTGGCGCTCGGCATTTTCCGGGATGATGGCACGAGCGACGCCGCCTGACCTTGTCCGACGCGACGCGCACGCTTCCTTGCCCCTGTTACCGGCCACGGACCCGAACACCACATACCGTCATCCTGGGGCCGGCCGCAGGCCGACGCGGGGAGCGGGCATGGATGACCGCGCTTTGAGGAGCGAGGAAACCCGGGATCCATTTTGATTCCGCCCCGAACTGTGCGCACTACCTCAACCCGGCTGTGCGGGATAGTCCCCGGGTCGCTGCGGCGCGCCGACCGCAATGACGAAGCGCCGAGATTCGGACAGCAACGAGGTGGCTCATTTGTCCGATTTGGCGGGTCGGTTGCGTCCATTCCCTGTGTCATAATGCTGCCGCGCGCATTGTCTGGGGGTGATGGTGGTTGGCAAGGCGCAATACCCCCTGCAAAAAGCCTGCACGCCATGCGAACCCTGGACACTGTTGCACTTGAATGCCTGACCGAGGCGCAGCCCGAGCGCAAGCTCGACCTGACTGCGCGCGCGCTGAGCGCGTGGCGTGCCGGCGAGCTGGCTTTGCAGCATGATTCTGCGGCACCCCTGGCGGCAGAAAAAGTCGCCGGACGGCCTCCCCGGCCGCGCCTGGTTCCGCCGCGTGATTTGCCCCGACGCAAGCTGGGCAGCCCGGATGGGCGCGCCGCCCTTTTGCACGCGGTCGCACATATCGAGTTCAATGCGATCAACCTCGCCTGGGATGCGGTGTACCGCTTCCGGGACATGCCACGCGCCTATTACGACGACTGGGTCGGCATTGCTGCCGACGAGGCACGGCACTTCGGCATGCTGGCGGAGCGCCTGGCCGATTGCGGCCACCGCTACGGCGACTTCGATGCGCACAACGGGCTGTGGGACATGGCCTGCAAGACCTCCGATTCGTGCCTGGCGCGCATGGCCCTGGTACCCCGGGTGCTGGAAGCACGAGGCCTGGATGTCACACCGGGAATGATCGAGCGTTTCCGCGCCGCCGGCGATGAATCCAGCGTGGCCGTGCTGGAGGTGATCCTGGAGGAGGAAATCCCGCACGTGGCAGCCGGCTCGCGCTGGTTTGCCTGGTGCTGCAAACGTGCCGGCTGCGAACCTGAAGCCACCTTCCGCGAATTGCTCGCAAGCCGCATGGCCACGCCACTGAAGCCGCCGTTCAATCGCGAGGCCCGGCTTGCCGCCGGATTCAGCGCCACGGAACTGGACCGCCTGGAGCAACAGGCATGAGGCGCGTGTTGCTGGCGTGCGCCAGCATGCTGTTGTGGGCACTGCTGGTTCTGGCATGGGCTGCCGGCATCCGGCTTGGTACGCCGTGGCACGCCGAGCACGGCCGTCAGTTTGCCGGTCAGGAACTCCACAGTATTGCCGGTGACGCCAGCAGATCCGACGCCGGGCTGCAGGTCAGTGAGCTCGGCAAGTACGCGCAAGGCCTGCAATCCTGGCAACTGGCAGACGCGATCGACGCCGACAGAATGACCCTGCTCCGCTACCGGCTGCAACACTTTCCGCGCACCCTCGAGCTTGCCCTCATCTTCCGCACCCGCAGCAAACCCGATGATGTGCGAAGCGTCACCCTGCCCTGGCCCGGTATCGGCGCATCAACCCTGGATCTGTCGCAGGTTGCCGGTTGGCGCGGTCAGGTCACCGAACTGGGTTTCAGCGAATACCCGATGCCCGGCCAGACCCCGCCGGGATTTGCCTTTCAGCCGTTCGTGCTTCAGGACATGAGCCTGGAGTCGCGATCGATCGGCGGCCTGTGGCATGCGCTTGTCACCCGCTTCCTGGCGTGGAACGCATGGTCGATGCGCAGCATCAATGCCAACCAGTCGGCGACGCCGTATCACTGGCGCAGCGCGCCGACTGTTGTACTGGCGCTGGTCCTGGCTGGCGCCGTGCTGATCGCCTGGCTATTCGGCTTGTTGCGTGGCGGCGGCGGACGCGTGCTACTGGTGGCGCTGGTGGCCGGCTGGCTGCTGCTGGACCTGGGCTGGCTCGGGCAGATGCAGCGCGACCATGCCCTCAGCAAAGCGCTTTATGCAGGCAAGCCCTGGACCGAACGCAGCACGGTGATTGCCGACCGTCCGCTGCAGCGCCGCGCCGAACAGGTGCGTGCGGTTCTGGCCCGGCAGCAGCCAGGCATACACGTCCTGTACTGGACCCCGGGTCAGACGGACTCGGTACGCCTGGGATTCTTCCTGCGACCCTACAACGTGGCACCCTTGTCACCGGGCATGGCAGCGGGCGCCATCCCGGACGGCAACCTGCTGCTGATCGACGACCAGGACATGAGCTGGCGCTGGGATGGTTTCCGCAACCGCCTTAGCCGGGGTGGCTACGCCATTCACGGTGACCTGCTGTGGCGCAAGGGTGACATGTTGCTGCTCAGCGTACGTTCCGGAGCCGGCACATGATGGTTCTGGCCTGGATCGCACCCTGGCTGCTGGGCATGGGCGCATGGCTGGCACTGTGCGGTCGGCCGCGCGGACATGCGGCCTGGTGCGCACTGGCCGGTGGCGGCTGGCTGGCTGGCATGCTGCTGCTCGGCTGGCTGTTGCTGCTGTTCGATGGACTGGTCAGCCCGCAACACTGCGTGCAGCAACTTGGCCCCTGGCTGGCAGTCGCCGGGGTGGCGCTTGCGGCAGGCGGCTGCTACTGGCGCAAACCGCACGAAGCCCACATGCCTCAGCCCGCCGTCTCACGCTTCTGGCGGGTGCTGGCGGCGATACTGCTGGTGTTGCTGGCATGGCACGCCTGGCTGCTGTTTGACGAGGCACGCCTGCGCCCGCTGTTCCCGTGGGATGCCTGGCTGGCCTGGTCGGTGAAACCGAAAACCTGGTTCGGCCTGGACCAGTGGGTGCCTTTCGTCGATTTCTCGCGCTGGCTGACCTCGGCATCTCCGTCCTTGCATACCGACGTGGTACCCGCCTATCCGGAAATGCTGGCGCGGCTGGAGGTCTGGTTCGCCAGCGGTGCCGGCTGCTGGTGTGACCCGGCATTCACGACGCTCTGGCCGGCGCTGTGGCTGGCCATGCTGCTGGGCACCTACGGCATGCTGCGCGGATTCGGCTGCCGTTTCGCTCCCGCGTTGCTGGCCACCTATGCGCTGGGCTCCCTGCCGATACTGAACACCCACGCCGCGCTGGCCGGCTATGCCGACCTTTGGGTAGCCGCAGTCTTCGGGTTCACCCTGCTTTGCTGGCTGCAGTGGCAACGCACACGCCATGTCGGGGCACTGCTCCTGTCGCTGATGATGGGTCTGTCGCTGCCTACCCTCAAGGTCGAGGGCGGTGTGTGGATGCTGTTGTGGCTGGCCGTGCTGCTGTTGGGTCTGCTGCCCTGGCGCTGGCGGCGTGGTGAGCTGCTGGCGGGCCTGGCGCTGCTGACCGTGGTGGCACTGGGGGTGGCCTTTGGTGGCGTCGGCCTGCCCCTGCCCGGCATCGGCTGGGTTCATGTCGATGCCAACCAATTGCTGATCACCGACCTGAACAACCTTTCGCTGGGCTGGCACCCGGTGGCGGGCGCGGTGGCACGCAGCCTGCTGGCCATTCCCAACTGGCACCTGCTGTTCTGGCTTGCGCCGCTGCTGCTGGTCTGGCGATGGCACCAGCTGCGGCACAGCAGCGGGCTGGGCCTGATGTCGATCTGTCTGCTGGGCGGAGCGGCATTCCTGTTCGTGCTGTTCTTCCTCACCGGCGCGGGCGCCTGGGCCAGCGACTTCACTTCAATCAACCGACTGATGCTGCAGATGGTGCCGGCACTGGTCTATCTGCTGGCGCATGCTGTTTGCGGACGAGGCCGAGACCGCAACGACCTGAGACAGAGGCAGGGCTGCACGATGGTCGTGAGGTCGGCGCGATGCATGCCGGCCTGCCCCGCCTACTGGAGAATGTCCTGGTACAGCGCCTTGATCCGGCTGGTGCTTTCATCCAGGGTGAATTGCTGCTGCCAGCGCCGATAGCCGGCCATGCCCAGCTCGCGCCGCATCTGCGGCTGCGCCACCCAGTCGGCAAGTGCTGCGGCCAGCGCCTGCGGGTCGCCCGGCGGCAGCAGGCGCCCGGCACGGCCATGGTCGAGCACGTGCAACACGCCGGCGCCCTCGATGGCGCTGGCGAGAATCGGCAGGCCCGCGCTCATGGCCTCAAGCAGCACCAGCCCGAATGATTCGCTGCGCGCCGTGGACGGCATGCAGAATGCCTCCGCCGCCTGGTACACGGCGTCGCGCTCGGCACCGACCAGGGTACCCGCAAGACGCACGCGCCCGCCCAGACCCAGCTCGATCACCTGCGCACGCAGGGCCGGTGCGCACTCGCCATCCCCAACCAGCAGCAACTGGACGCCGGGCACCTGCGCCAGTGCACGCAGCAGCACGTCGAAACCCTTGAAATGGCTCAGTCGCCCCAGCGCCAGCAGACGCAAGCCCTGGCCGGGCCAGCGCGCCTCGGCGCTTTTCCTAGCTGCATCCGACACGGGCGGCAGCGGTGGCGAGCCCGGCGCGATAACGCAGGTCTTGTCCAGCCACGGGCGCAGCGTGGCACTGCGCTGGCGGTATTCCGGAGAGGTGCAGATGATGCGGGTCGCGTGCCGCAACTGCGCCGTTTCGAACGGCCGATACACACGATACAGCGCCCGCACCGAGGCGGGCGCTTCCACCCCGGCAATATCCGAATGCCAGTGCAGCACCCACGGCAGGCGCCGCGCCGCCGGCAATGCCAATGCCCAGAAGGCCGACGGATTGGGCAGATGCATGTGCAGCAGCTGCGGTTGCTGACGCATGATCAGCCGCCGCAGCAGTAGTCCGAACGAGGGGCTGACCGGTGCGTATGCCAGTTGCCCGAGGCAAGCGGCCAGGTGCACGCGAACGCCATGGTCCAGATGCTCGGAGGAACGCCAGCAACGAGGCTCGGCGTGTGCCAGCACATCCACCTGCACACCGTCTGCGGCCAGCCCCGTGCACACATCCCAGGCGAGCCGCTCGATGCCGCCGGCAAACGGTGGCCAGAATTTTCCGATGTGCAGGATTCGCATGGGGTGCAGCTTGCCATGATCGACCAGGCAATGGCAGCGCTTGCGGCTCGTGCGCTGCGAGCTCAGGCCGGTGCGGTGCTGGTGCGGCGGGTGGTCAGGGCGGCGTCGGAGCGCTGGGTTTCAAGGCGCTTGAAGTACTCGGGGTCGATGCCGGTGATGTATTCACCCGAGAAACAGGACGTATCGAAGCGCTGGATGTGATCGGTACCCTCGGCAACGGCGTCGATCAGATCATCAAGGTTCTGGTACAGCAGCCAGTCGGCACCGATCAACTGGCGGATCTCCTCGATAGTGCGACCCGAGGCAACCAGTTCGCTTGCTGCCGGCATGTCGATGCCGTACACGCTGGGATAGCGTACAGGCGGCGCGGCCGATGCAAAGTACACCCGGCGTGCGCCGGCCTCGCGAGCCATTTGCACGATTTGCCTTGAGGTGGTGCCGCGGACGATGGAATCGTCCACCAGCAGCACATTCTTGCCACGGAACTCCAGATCGATGGCGTTGAGTTTGCGACGCACCGATTTCTGCCTTTCCACCTGCCCGGGCATGATGAAGGTGCGGCCGATGTAGCGGTTCTTGACGAAGCCCTCGCGGAACGGCAAGCCCAGTTCGACCGCCAGGGTGCTGGCTGCAGTGCGCGCCGTGTCGGGAATGGGTATCACGGTATCGATATCGTGATCGGGCCACTCGGCATTGATGCGCTCGGCAAGTTTCTCGCCCATGCGCAAGCGCGACTTGTACACGGACACGTCATCGATCATCGAATCGGGACGGGCCAGATACACGTATTCGAATATGCACGGGGTGTGCGCCTGAGGTTCGGCACACACACGGGTGTGCAACTCGCCCTCGGCGGTGATCAGGACCGCCTCGCCGGGCTCCACGTCGCGCATCAACTGGAAGCCCAGGATATCCAGGGCCACCGACTCGGACGCCACGGCAAATTCGGTGCCATGGTCGGTCTGACGCTGCCCGAGTACCAGCGGCCGGATGCCATGGGGGTCACGAAAGGCTACCAGGCCCCATCCCACCACCAGCCCCACGCACGCATAGCCCCCGCGAGCGCGCGCATGCACGCCGGCCACGGCCTTGAACAAATGTTC
Organism: uncultured Gammaproteobacteria bacterium; assembly: GCA_963800395.1. Taxonomy (GTDB): domain Bacteria; phylum Pseudomonadota; class Gammaproteobacteria; order Xanthomonadales; family Rhodanobacteraceae; genus DASSBG01. The sequence continues at coordinate 278,833 of CAWDBD010000014.1, read as the reverse complement.
CGGCGTAAGCAGGTCCCTGCCCTGCTCCTGCAATTCATGCGCCAGCAGATTGAGCAGGATCTCGGAGTCGGATTCGGTATTGATATGGCGACGATCAACCTCGAACATCTCTCGCTGCAGCGCTTCGTTGTTGACCAGGTTGCCGTTATGGCCGAAGGCAATACCCCAGGGCGAGTTGACGTAGAACGGCTGAGCCTCCTGGTCATTCTCGCTACCCGCGGTCGGGTAGCGGCAATGGCCGATACCGACACTGCCACGCAGCTTTTGCATGTCGGCCTGGCGGAACACGTCGCGCACCAGCCCGATGCGTTTGTGCAGGCACAACCGCGACCCGTCCTGGGTGGCAATGCCAGCCGCATCCTGGCCGCGATGCTGCAGCACGGTCAAGCCGTCATACAGGGCCGTGGCCACGTCACGCTTGCCAACTATTCCGATAATTCCACACATCGCTCAATTCTCTTTTATTTGCAGGGCAGGACCCGCGCTCGCCGCAGCGGCCGGGGCACCGGCGGTACGCGCCGTCACTGGCACCAACTCGTTGGCCATGGCCCTGGATACAACGGCAGGATTGAAATCAAGATACTTTTCCAGCTTGTCCGGCAATCGCTTGCCCAACCATGTGGCGGCGGAACGAAAGCTGGGCAGCAATTGCGACTGCTGCCACCAGGGATCGCGCGGAAATGGCGTGAAACCCAGCAGCATGACACCCACAACGATCACCAGCACACCGCGCAGCAAGCCGAACAGCATGCCGAACATGCGGTCGCTGCCGCTCAAGCCGGTGCCCTCGACCAGTTTGTGCAGCACGAAATTGAGCAAGGCGCCGAGGATGAGCACGGCAAAAAAACAGGCACCGTAGCCCAGCACCATGCGCGCCGACGGCAGGCTGACCGAATCGCCGATCAATGCAGCCACATCGTCACCGAACACCCAGGCTACCCACACCGCGGCAATCCACACGCCCAGTGAAAGTACCTCGCTGATCAGCCCTCGCCACAGCCCCATGAGGACGGAAAGCGCGAGAATACCGATGATGGCGTAGTCAGCCCAGTTCATGGCCCTGGAACAACTTGCCTGGCGCGAAACGGGCAATGCCGGTCCATGCTGGATCACCGCAGACTCCAAGGCCCGACCGGAGACAAGACCGAGTCCCGAGTCCCGAGTCCCGAGTCCCGTCCGCACGATCGAAGCCTCTCAACTTGCCCACCGACTGACCGGCATTAATACGCTCATGTCTCACGGATGAGCCACCACCAGACCATCCCTGCCCAGTTTGCGCTTGATGGCCTTCTTCAATGCCTCGGCATCGGCACGCTGCGTGCGCGGCCCGACGCGTACGCGCCACCAGGTACCTTCGCTGTCCCGGGTGTCGTCCACGAAAGCCTCGAAACCGGCCTTGCGTACCGTATCGCGCAAGCGCATGGCATCGTCCCGACTGCGCGATGCGGCCAGTTGCACCGCCCAGCCCCCGGCGGCATTGTCGGCGACCGCACTGGCTGGCGCATCCTTGCTGCTTGAACCACCCAGCGCCACCAGGCTGGGTTTGTCACCTGGCATCTCCGCCTTCAGGCGCAGGCGTGCCGCTTCCGCTGCAGCGCGCCCATCAAATGGTCCCACACGCACGGCATGTGCCGGCTTGCCGCTGATCTGGACGGTTTCCATGTACGCCGGATAACCCAGCAGCTTGGCCTTGGCCAGACGCGAGTCGGCATTGCCGGTGTTGGCAAAAACACCCAGGCTGATGGCGAACCGTGTGGCCGCAGCGGTACCCACTGGCGTCGCGGGCTTGTTCTCGGCTTCTGCAGGCGCTGCAGCAGTCTCCGGCACCGCTGCAGATTGGCTGACGGCGGGAGCCTGTGCCTGAGTCGGTACCGGCACGGGCGCACTGGCCGCAGCGGTCGGCGCAGACTGGGCGGACTGCGCGTCACTCTGAGCGGGCACGTCCAGCTGGAAAACCTGGCTCTTCAACTCGCTGCCGGGCTCCGCAGGAATCTCCAGACTGACGTTGTCGGATTCGGGTTTCGGCGGCGCACCGGGGAAAAACATCGGCACAAACACGACCGCCAGTGCAATCAGCACGGCTGCGCCCAGAAGACGTTGTTTCAAGGCAGGATCCATCAACACACCAGCTGGCTCATCAGGCCCGTATTATAGCGGTTTAGGCATGCAAACCCACCAGATTGTTCAGTGGAACGCGACTGATGTGCGGATGAATATCCATTCACCTGTCATCCTGGGGCCGCCGCAGGCGACGCGGGGAGCGGGCATGGATGACCGCGCGTTGAGGAGCGAGGAAACCCGGGATCCATTTGAACAGTCCACCTCACGGCATCATTCATCAAGATCAAAATGGATCCCGGATCGCCGCTACGCAGCGCCCAGGATGACGAACATGCCGATCCGCTGCTCCCATGCCAGGTCCTGACTGAACAACCTACTGGAGATCACACCTAGGCGACCGGTTGGTTCCGCTCGCGCAGGACGGCCCCGGCCAGAACGAAAGAGCCGAACGCCAGCACCCTGTCATGGGGTCCGGCCTGGCCGCAGGCGGCAGCCAGCGCGGCGCCGACGCTGGCATGGGCCGTACATTCGGCCTGCGGCCAGCCATTGCCGATGCGATGCTTCACCGCGTCACTGTCCAGGCCCCGCGGCCCGGCTTCGGGCAACGGACACACATGCCAGTGATCGATGAGCGGGCCCATCACTGAGGCAATGCCGGCAATATCCTTGTCGGCCATGGCGCTGAACACGGCCAGCGTACGGCCTCGGCAATCGTTCGAGCGCAGCCATTCGGCCAGCGCCTCTGAGGCCTGCGGATTGTGCGCCACATCCACGATGACTTGCGGCTGGCCGGGCAGTCGCTGCACCCGTCCGGGCGGCTGAATGCCCGCGGCAGCATCGGCACTGGCTTGCCCCTGCCATCCGAGCCGATCGCGCAAGCTCCACAGCGCCATCAATGCGGCTGCCAGGTTCTGTTTGCGGCCGGATCGATCAAGGTCCCGTGCATCGAGCACGAGATCGGCATGGCTCCGCATGCGGCATCACGAGTTCGCCACATCCATACATCGGCCTGCCTGACCACCTCGAAGTCCACTCCAAATCGCAGCAGTGTGGCACCACAGCTCCGGGCCGATTCCAGCAGACCCGCCGGCGGCTGCGGATCGGCGACGATGGCAGGTCGGTTCCGGCGGAAGATCCCGGCCTTCTCGCGGCCGATGCTGTCGCGATCCGGACCCAGGTAGTCCACGTGATCGATGCCCACGGAGGTGACGATGGCCGCATCGGCATCGATCAGGTTGACAGCATCCAGGCGACCGCCCAGCCCGACTTCGAGTACCGCCACGTCCAGACCGGCGTCGGCCATCAGCTCCAGCGCGGCCAGCGTGCCATGCTCGAACCAGGTCAGCGGGGTATCCTGGCGCGCCGCCTCGATGCGTTCGAACACCTTGATCAGGGCTTCATCGCCCACGTCTTCGCCACGCAGACGAATGCGCTCGTTGTAGCGCAGCAGATGCGGCGAGGTGTAGCAGCCCACCGCATGCCCGGCGCACGTCAGCATGGCCTCCAGCAGAGCCACGGTACTGCCCTTGCCGTTGGTGCCTCCTACCGTGATCACGCACGCGGCCGGTCGTCGCGCACCCAGTCGCTGCCAGACGATACGCAGGCGTTCAAGGCCAAGGTCGATTTCGCGCCGATGCACCTGCTGCTGCCAGGCCAGCCATTGGTCGAGGGTCTTCATCCGCGTATGGTAACTGGAGGCACGGCTAGCGCGGCCGTTGTCACCATGTCACCGGCAAGCGAATCCGCGTTTCCATCTTCACAACGCCGCACAGGCCCAGCGCACGCTTCGTCCCGATGTCTCGAAAATGGATCCCGGATCGGCGCTGCGCGCCGTCCAGGATGACGGCTGTGGAAGGATCGTCATCCCGGGGCCGCCGCAGGCGACGCGGGGAGCGGGCATGGATGACCGCGCTTTGAGGAGCGAGGAAACCCGGGATCCACTTTCGCCCTTTCCCACAGACGCGTCCCGGTCAATCCCCGGATTTCGACAGGCAGCAAGCGAGCGGCCAGGCTATTCAACCGCCTTCAGCCAGACAGGTCTCGAGCCAGATGCGCATGGATCAACCGCGATGGTAGGGGTGGCCCTTGAGCAAGCTGTTGGCGCGGTAAAGTTGCTCGATAAGCACAAGCCGCACCAGCATGTGCGGCAAGGTCAACGGGCCCAGCGACCAGCGCTGGTCGGCGTGTTGCAGGACGGCATCGGCGTGTCCATCGGGGCCGCCGATCACAAAGGCCAGATCACGCCCCGACATGCGCCAGCCGGCAAGCTGCTCGGCCAGCTGCTCACTGCTCCAGGGCTTGCCCCGCCCGTCCAGCGCCACCACATGGGTATCCCGCGTCAGGCCTGCGAGCACGGCAGTGCCTTCGTCAGCCGTGGCGCGTGCGTCGTCCCGCCCCTTGCCGCGCACGCCCGGACGAATCTCGATCAGATCAAGCGGCAGCTCGTGCGATAGTCGCTTGCGGTATTCGCCGAAACCCTCGGCCACCCAGCCGGGCATGCGATCGCCTACAGCGAGTATCCGGGTGTGCACGCCTCAGCGAATGGCAGCGGTATCGCCGGCCATGTCATCACCCACTTCCCAGAGGCGCTCGAGCCCGTAGAACTCGCGCGTACGTGGCTGCATGACGTGCACCACGATATCGCCCATGTCGACGAGCACCCAATCGCCTTCGTCCTCGCCCTCAACACCGAGGGGCGGCATGCCGGCCTGCTTGCCTTTGCTGACGACCTCCTCGGCAATGGAGCGTACATGCCGTGATGACGTACCCGAGGCGACTACCAGCAGATCGGTGACATCGCTTTTGCCACGCACATCGACTTCATGCACGTCGCGCGCCTTCATGTCTTCGAGAGCGGCAATGACAAGATCGTGCAGACGGGCAAAGTCGGCTTCTTCGCGGGCCTTGTCCCTGCTCTTGCGTCCGGGGGTTCTGGCCGCGTCGGCGGCCTGCGGGGAACGTGCCTTTTTCGGGGCACCCTGCCCAGCAGCTCGTGCGGCTGCTGTGGCTTTTGTGCGCGAGTTGTCGCGCTGCTTGCTGGTGGACAAGTGTCCTGTACCTCTGGTTTCCTTTGCACCCTATTGATGCACTTGAAGTATAGGACAACTGGCAGGCGAATGCTGGGACACGGCTCACGCAGAGGGGCCGCGCCCGCCTTGCCGATACGGTGCAAGCAGGTCCGGCTGTTCAAGCACGGCGTCCGCAACCAGGTAGCGCGGCTCCCGGCCGCTGGCCAGCAAGTGCCGGATCTGGCTGGCGGAAATGTCCAGCGGCGTGACCGGCATGTGCAGCACGCGCCCCGCGGCACAGGCATGAAGCGCCTGGGCTGAATCGCAGGCGCAGTCCGGAAAGGCATCAAGCAGCGCCTGTGGAAGGTCGCCGGCATGACCGGGTCGGGTGAGTACGCCGATGTGCGCGAGGGCCAGCAATTCCTGCCAGCGGTGCCACTTCGGCAATCCGCTGAATGCATCGGCACCCACCAGCAGCACCAGAGGCGTCTTGTCTCCGGTCTCGCTGCGCAAGCTGAGCAGGGTATCCACGCTCCAGGACGGCGCGTCACGATCCAGTTCGCGGGTATCGAGAAGCAGTCGCTGCTGCCCCGCCAGTGCCGCACGCACGATGGCGGTACGCTGGGAAGCGTCAGCCACCGGTTGCTCGCGATGTGGCGGGATCCGGGCAGGCACCAGACGCACCGGACACTGCAGTGTCTCGGACGCCTCCCAGGCCACGCGCAGGTGACCCAGATGCAGGGGATCGAAGGTGCCGCCGAAAATCGCAATCATGCTTCGATTCGCGTGGGATCGGCCGCCACGGTGCCCGCAGCCGGATCGGCAATCGCCAGCACCAGGCGATCCAGTTCGCGCCATACATCACCCTCGGCACGTCCCTTGGCAATACGATCAATGAGCCCGGCATGCTGCAGGCAGCGCGACCATTGCCCGGCATTCACCCGGCGCAGTGCCGCCTGGAACTGACGCTTGCGCGCATCCCACAGACCCTCCTTGCGCGCCTGCGAATCGAAATCACCGGCACTGGCAAGACGCATGGCGGTCTCGATCTGGCGCACCAGCCAACCCATCATCATGATCGGTTCGGCGCCTTCGCTGCGCAGGCCGCCCAGCATGCGCAAGGCGCGTTTCGAATCGCCGGCCAGAGCCGCGTCGGTCAGCTTGAACACGTCGAAGCGGGCACTGTCAGCCACCAGCCCGCCAAGCGTTCGGGCGTCAAGTGGCCCCTCGATACCCATCATGACCAGCTTGTCGATTTCCTGGGCAGCGGCGAGCAGATTGCCTTCGGTGCGATCCACCAGCAGGCGCGCCGCACCCGCATCGGCCTCCAGGCCACGCTGACGCATGCGCGCCGCGACCCAGCCCGGCATCTGCTCCGGGCGAATGGGCCAGAACGGCACAAACCAGCCGTGCTTGTCCACCGCCTTGACCCAGGCCAGCTCGTGCTTCTTGCTCCAGGTATCACAGGTGATCAGCAACACCGTGTCCTGCGGCGGGTGCTTCGCCCATTCGGCCAGTGCCGCACCGCCGGCCTTGCCGGCACGGCCACCGGGCATGCGCAGGTCAATCAGGCGCCGCGCGGAAAACAGTGACATGCTGGCGCCTTCACGCGCCAGGCTGTCCCAGTCGAAGCGACCATCCACATCCAGCACCTGACGCTCCGCACAGCCACTGTCGCGGGCGCGCGCTCGCACGGCATCAGCCGCCTCCAGCACCAGCAGTTCCTCGCTGCCCGCCAGCAGGATCACCGCCGGCAGTTCCTGATCGGCCAGCGCGCGGCTGAATTGTTCGGGTCTCATGGGCATGCGCGGACTATGGCTACTGCGTGAACCGGAGAGGGTAGCGCATCGAGAGATGGGAGTGGGGAGTGGGGAGTGGGGAGTGGGCTCGGGGCTCGGGGCTCGGGGCTCGGGACTCGGGGCAGCGTGCCCGGCATCCTCGTCCCGGCGCAGATCGGAAGCGCTTTGCAACAGCCGAACGGCTGGTCACCCAGTCAATATCCGTGCGCAGCACTCAACGCCAATGTTGTGTGCTGCGCACAATGTTTGTCACTGGATCCCGGCCTGCGCCGGGATGACGACATGGCGACACCACGCCCCACACGATACTTCCCACTCCCCACTCCCCACTCCCCACTCCCAAAAAAAACCGCCGATCGCGCTCCTTGCGCAACCGGCGGTCGGGGTTTACACGTCACAACGGGACGTCAGGAACGGGCCATGCGGCCGGGTCACCCCGGCCGCGACTCCGTCTCAGCCATCCGTGGTCGGCGGACCCCACACCTGAAGTGTGGCTGCGCCGTCGGAAAGTTGCAGCTGCAGATCCCGGGACCCGCCTACCAGCAGCAGCATGGTCCGCTTGCCGCTTTCAGCGAGGCCAAGCGCAAGCTGCGCGGTACCGGGCGTCACTTCGGTCCATGCGCTGAGCTGTGCCTTGGTCCCGACCTGCCCCGCCAGGCGTACCCAGAGTCGCGCACCCAGATGCAGGGCCTCGACGCGTACCCGGTCACCGTTCCCGGTGCGCAGGCGCGCAGCCTCGATGATACCGTCTGTGCTGTCCCATGCCCGGCGCAGATCCAGCATCTGGCTGTTGTTGGCGTCCAGGCTTGCGCGGTCACCAGAAACAATGGTCGACATCAGCGCCTGAGCGCCGTCGCCGCCCACCTCGAAGCCCGCGCGGAAGATCACCGCCTGGGTCAGGTCGGTAGCGCTGTTGTTGGCGCTATTCATATCGCCACTGGCCGTGGCCGTCGCGGTGAGCTGGATCTGGTCGGAACCCAGACCCTTATCGTCATTGACCACGGTATCCAGAATGATGGTCACGCTGCCACCGGCCAACACATCAGCCGTGGTGGACAGGTCGCCCGTGCCGCTGATCGCGGTGCAGCTTGCGTTCGGGTTCGGGAAGCAGTGCCAGGTCACCGGCTCGATGGGCAACAAGCTCGCCGGCAACACGTCGTTGATCGTGGCCCCGGTGATGTCCTCGTTGCCGACATTGCTGATCACGATCGCATAGCTCAGCACATGTCCGTACTGGGCGTAGTCTCGGCCATTGGTCATCGTCACCGACAGATCCTTCAGCGGAGCCTCGGTAATGTGCAGTACACCATTTGCCGAGCCCTGGTAGTCGGGATCGTTGACCGTGGCTGCCACCACGTAGTTGCCCACTGCGCTCGGCACCGTGCTGCTGCCGTCATACGTCACGTCCACGGCAAGGCCCGATGGCGTGGTTGACACCGTGACGGGCTTCGCGTTGCCGTCATGCACCTGAGTCAGGTCGGACAGGCTCACGCTGGCTTCTGCCTTGGCGATGGTGAGCTCGCCGCTGCCGGTGCCAACGTAGCCGGGATCGGTGATGGTGGCGACTACCGAGTACTCTCCGGCATTGGTCGGCGGTGTACTGCTGCCATCGTAGGTCACCGAATAACTCAGGCCGGATGGATCCGTGGTGGCGGCGACCGCATGCGGGCTGCCGTCGTAAACCGAGCTGAGCGCGGCTGGATCCAGGATGATGCTGGCTGCGACACGCTCGTTGTGAAGCGTGAAGCTGGCATCCGGTGACAGACTGCCGCTGGAGGCGAGCACGTTGTAGGAGCCTGCTGTGCCGTTGGCTACGGCAGTGGTTGAAAACTCGCCGTTGTAGTTGCTGGCACCACTGACCGAAGCGAGGCTTGCCGAGGCGCCACTCGCGGGCGGCGCAAACGTCACCGGCTCGCCCATCACCGCACCACCCAGCGCATCGAGCACGCGTACAACCAGCGGGCTGCCGAAGGCACTGGTGATCAGGGCATGCTGCTGGTCACCGGCGTACACCATGATCGTGGCGGTGCTGTTGTTGCCGCAGGCCGCATTGCCGATCGGGTTGGTGGCCAGTGCACTGGCAACCTGCACGTTGTTGCCGGTGACGACCGCTTCGCTTCCGCCATACCAGTTGGAACCGACAGTCAGCGTCTGCGCCATGCTGTTGTTGACATCCGCTACCGCGCTGGCGGTGATGGCGTTGTCAAAGATGCGCACGTCAGTGTTGATCGTTCCACCAAAGAAATCGTAGGTGGAGATGCCGCGATTTGCGCTATCGACAGTATTGCAGCTGAATTCGAGCTGCGAATCCTGATCGGAGACAAACAGTCCGGTCGAGACCCCGGAAACGGCATTGCCGGTGATCGACATGCCGCTGACGTTGGTGGCTACAAAGGCATTGCTGGAGCCGACCGACTGGGAATCACCGATCACGTTGCCGGAAATGGTCGTGTTCTGGACCGTGCCATTGCCGCCATTCACCTGCACCGCGACATTCTTGATGCTGTCGAAGTGATTGTCGCTGACCGTGGCATCACGGGTACCCTTGTAGAGCTCGATGGCCGAGCCGTTGGTCCCCGAGCCGGCAATATTGGCAAACAGGTTGTCCGAAACCGTCAGGCCACTGGCCGGGCTGCCTTCGCCCGGTTCGAAGCGGATACCGACACCGTCGGCAATATCGACCACGCGGTTGTTGGTGAACTGCATGTCTTCACGGCTTGAACCGCCCGACGTGACTGCCACACCGGAGGCCATGCTGGCAGTGAAACCATCGACCACGGCATTGTCGGCGGCCATGCTGAAGACCGAGCCGCTGCTCGGCGAAATCGTGGTTTCGCCGCTACCGTCACGCGACGCGTCAAAGCCGGGAATGCCGTGCATCGCGCCATGCAGCGTCACGCCCTTGTTGACTACTACGTTCTGGTCAAACGTGCCTCCGTCGACGTCCACCGTGCCGCTGCTGGCGGCGATGGCGATGCCCTGATTGATGATGGCATTTTCCACATGACGCACATTGCCGTTCGAATCAGCCTCGCCGGGGCGATGGCCGTCGTTGGCCGCACGCACCAGGACCGTATTGAACAATGGCGCACCTGCGGCGAAGGCAATGCTGGCCTGCGGGCCGGCCAGGGCGGCCTCGTGCGCCACTGCGTTGAAGGTATTGCCCGCACCCACCGTGATTTTCGGTGCGTTGTCGACCGGTTCCGAACCGGCCAGCGCTGTGTCCTCGACATAGAAGGCTGCGATGGAAACATCGTCAAATGCGATGCCGCTGAAACCCATGTCGTCCAGGGCCCCCGCGTAGTAGGCGCCATCCGTCGCCAGCACACCGTAATCGACATGGCTGACCGTGCCACCCGCAATCGACGTGCTGCTGGCCAATGGCGAGGTGATCAGATTGATGCGGTAGCCGGCGCGCGTGCGTGCGGAGCCTGCCAGCGCACTGCCATCAATCCCGTTGTCGTGAATGTCGGCGGTACCCGCGTACAGCCCCTGGAATGCAAGTCCTGTCCAGATGCCGCCCTGGTCCGGGTTGTTCTCGGCAAGGATCTGGTTGCCAGCGATGGTCCATGGCGAGGCAACGTCGCTACCGGAGGCATCCTGGTAGTTGTGGTAGATGGCGTTTGCCGAGGCGTGTACTTCATTGTCACGAATCTGTGCGTCAACAGCAGGATTGGCAGTGGGCTTGAAGAAGAAGTTCGTCTGGATACCGACACGCACGTTGGTCAGCAGGTTGGCGTCGATATCGGCGTAGTAGTTCCACAACACGGCGATACCGATACCCCATTCCGAGGGTGCATCGATGTTGCGGATCCAGTTGTGACGGATGGCGTTGCCGACACCCGCGGGAACTGAAGCCGGATAGTTGTAATTGTAGATTCCCGCATAAACTAGATTGCGCACCACATTGTTGCTGATGTCGATATGGGAGCCGGTCGCATAAATGCCCGAATCCACGTCAGGATCAGCCGTACCCATGACCACGCCGCTGCTCAGGTTCGGGTTGTCACCATCCAGCACGAAACCATCCAGGCGCACATCGTCACTGGCAATCTGGACAATGACCTGATCGCCCTGGCTCGAATAGGACAAGCTGGCATTCGCAAAGCCGGGCTCGATGATCGACGCGCCGGTATCGGTGCGGTTGCGTGCATCGACACTCGCCTGGGCGCCAATCAGATTGACAGGGCGCGTGACAACCAGGTTCTGCTGGCTCGCGGCGCTGCCTTCAACATAGGTCCCTGTTGCCACATACACGCTGCCGCCGTTGGCCACATTGGCCAGCGCATCGGTGATGGTGGCGAAGGCGTCCTGACCAAACACGACAGTGGTGGCGCTGCCACCATTGACCTGCGGATGGGTGAAACTCTCGGATGTGCCGAAGGCGTCTCCAGCATAGTCATCGTCGACATACACGTCCTGCGGTCGCTGCACGATCGAGGCATAGGCCTCAAGCGTCTCACCCTGCAGCTCGACACTGCCTGGCGCACCGGTTGCGGCGCCAGGCGCAGAAAGGAATTCGCCGCTGGACTGCTGCATGCCGGAGATGTAGGCGAAGCCATTCTGGACCGCGCTTGCGTATTGCACCGAGTCAACCGCATCCAGTGCCTGCATGGCAAACGCCGTGGTCTGGGTATCGGTATTTGAATCCACGATGCCGCCACTGGCCGTGGTACTGCCCACGAATCCACCACCCGGTGCCTGATAGGTGGCCAGCATGGCAGCCAGATCGGCAGTACTGTTGGCGCTCGCCCATTTGCCGCCTGTGGGATTGAGATCGACGCCGGTTTCGGCCGAGGCCCATACCGCGCCGGCCAAACCGATCACATCGAAGGTCGTATTGCTCGAATCGGATGCGTTCAGGCTGCCGAGAATGGCCTGCATGAAGGCATCGCGTGTCGCGGTCTCCCCGGCCAGGCTGGCTGCAATGGCGGCCTTGGAAAGATCCCAGCCCACAAGATCGGCGTAACCCTGGCCGGTCCGAGAAGTCAGCACGGCATTGGCATATCCGGACGCGCTCAGGTTGGCAGATGCACCGTACTGTCCATTGGCAAGCCGGCTCCAGAATTCGTCGTCGACGAACTGGGCATACTTCGGATCACCTGAATCCAGCGACAACTGCACCAGAAACAGAGGGTCGTGAGTGGCAAAGTGATGGTGTCCGTCGCCGTAGTCCCAACCGCTGATGCAGCTGTCACCGGCGATCTGGCAATCGCCATTGGCGATCGCGGCATTCAGATCATTGGCATTGCCACTGCGCTCGTATGCCCTGAGCAGTCCCAGCGCAGTGGCGCCCTGGGTGTTGCTCGTTGCCGCACCACCCGGCTGCCACGGAAATGCGCCCGGTGCTGTGGACGAGCTGCTGGGAATTTGCTGACCAATCAGCCAGACTGCGGCGGCGTCGCTGACCGTGTCAGCACGGCTGATGCCGGCCGTGACCAGCGTTGTGGCAAGAAACACGAACCAAAGCGCGCGGCTTCGGTGCAGAACCGAGTACAGAACCTCCATGACACTCCCCTATCCCGAGATGATTGAATGCAGGGCCCGGCCCTGCTGGCAAAATCTGATGCGACCATGAACCCCTCCGGACACCGAACTGAGCGGTGCATCACGGTTGGCGCAAGCAGACTGTGCTTTCATTCAAACAAGCATGGGGGACTGCGCGCACTGAGAAAATTTCTCGGTGACGCTCAATCAAATTGCTGGAAATATCAACTCTGCTGTCGAAAGCGCTTTTTTATCCGGCACTTGAAAGAAGTTTCAAGTGTAGGAAAAATTGTCAGGGAGGTGCCGCCTACTTGCTGGCGGCCTGCAGGCGACGCAGGATGGCGCGGGCCATGTCCTTCACCAGGCTGGCGCGAATCTGCTCCTCGCGGGTTGCAGTGCCCAGTGCCTGGGTGCGGTCGTAGGTGAACTCGCGTTGCATGTCGAGCGTTTGCGGGGCAAGCAGTTGCGCACCGTCCATGCCGGTTGCGACGAAGCGGCTGCGGTAGGACACGCTGAACTCGCGCACGCGCGCGAAGCTGCTGACCGTCAGCGCTCGGGTCTCGAAGCGTGCCTCGACATTCAGCTCGGCCACTCCGGGCCCGGACTTGTCGGCAATCTGCGCACCCGCCTGGATCAACTCGCTTTCCAGTTGATCGGCCAGATCGGCATCACCGACCACCGATACATGCACCTGCTGCATGCCCGCCGGCAGGGCGGCCGACTGGCGCAGATGAAAGCCGCACGCCGCCAACAGGAACGTGAGGCCGGAAAGCAGCAGGAATCGAACAGTTGTGCTGGGCAAGTTGCGCATTCGAGTTCCTCAGTTGGCGACAATATTGACGATCTTGCCGGGCACGACAATGACCTTCCGCACCGTCTTGCCCTCGATACTGCGTTGTACCGCGGGTTCGGCACGCGCGCTTTGCTCGGCGTCTTCACGCGATGCTTCGGCCGCGACTTCGATGGTTGCTCGCAATTTTCCATTGACCTGTACCGCCAGCGTCAGCGTATCGCGCGCCAGCGCCGACTCGTCCACTTGCGGCCACGCCTGGTCCTCGATCAGGCATTCAGGATGCCCGAGCTTCTGCCACAACGCATGGCTCAGGTGCGGAGTGATCGGGTTGAGCATCAGCACCAGCGATTCCAGCGCCTGGTGCACCAGCGCGCGGCCGAGGTCGCTGTGGTCGTCAAAGCGGCTGACGTTGTTGAGCAGTTCCATCAATGCGGCGATCGCGGTATTGAAGCTGTGGCGACGTTCATAATCATCGCTGACCTTGGCGATGGTTTCGTGAAGCTGGCGGCGCAGGGTTTTCTGCGCTGAGGTGTATTCCGGCTGCGCCTGCTTGCCTGCGGCGCCCGCTTGCCCGAAGACAGAACCATGCGCGGCGCCGCCACTGTGATCCTCGACAGCGCGCCACAGGCGGCGAACGAAACGAGCCATGCCTTCGACACCGGCCTCGTTCCATTCCAGCGAGTGATCCGGCGGCGCGGCAAACATCGAGAACAGGCGCACGGTATCCGCCCCGTACTTGTCGACCATGGCTTGCGGATCGACACCGTTGTTTTTCGACTTGGACATCTTTTCGATGCCGCCGATCCGGACCTCGCCGCCGTCGGCCCTGAGCACGGCACCGGTGACCCGGCCGTGCTCGTCGCGCTGCACATCGACATCGGCCGGATTGATCCAGTCGCGGCTGCCGTCTTCTCCTTCGCGGAAGTACGTTTCCGCAATCACCATGCCCTGGCACAGAAGCCGGGTGGCCGGCTCATCGCTTTGCACCAGGCCGGCGTCGCGCATGAGCTTGTGATAGAAGCGGAAATAGAGCAGATGCAGGATGGCGTGCTCGATGCCGCCGATGTACTGATCCACGGGCAGCCAGTAGTTGGCACGCTCATCGACCTGGGTTGCCGCGCCGGGGCTGGTATAGCGCGCGTAATACCAGCTCGACTCCATGAAAGTATCGAAGGTATCGGTCTCGCGCTCGGCATCCCGACCGCATTTCGGACAACGGGTCTTGCGCCACTCGGGATCGCTTTTCAGCGGCGACCGGGTCCCGGAAAAAGCCACATCTTCCGGCAAACGTACCGGCAGGTCGGCTTCGGGCACGGCGACATCACCGCAGTCCGGGCAGTGGATGATCGGGATCGGACAACCCCAGTAGCGCTGCCGGCTGACACCCCAGTCGCGCAAGCGCCAGTTGACCTTGCGCACAGCACGGCCCTCGTTCTCGAGGCGCTCGGCAATCGCGGCAAAAGCCTGCTCGAACTGCATGCCATCGAAGGGCCCCGAGTTGACCAGGGTGCCATGCTCGACGAAAGCCGCGCGCTCCATCACGCCTCGCTCGAATTCCTCGACAACACGTACCGCGGCACTGCTGTCATGGGCATCGGTACTGGTGCCATGCAGTGCATCGCTCATCGGATCGGCGCCAACGCCATGGTTCAGGTCATGCTCCAGTTCACGCAGCGCATCGATCACGCCCGCATCGACGATCACCATCTTGATCGGAAGCAGATGCGCCAGGGCGAATTCATGGTCGCGCTCGTCGTGCCCGGGCACGGCCATGACGGCGCCGGTGCCGTAGGCCATCAGCACAAAATTGCCCACCCAGACGGGAAGCTCCTCACCGGTGATCGGATGAATCACCTTCAGCCCGGTATCGACGCCGCGCTTTTCCTGCGTTTCCAGCTCGGCTTCGGTGGTGCCACCGTGCTGGCACTCGGCGATGAAGTCGGCAACCCGCTGACTGTCCGCCGCCGCGCGTTGCGCCAATGGATGCTCGGGCGCCACCGTGACGAAGGTGACCCCCATCAGGGTATCGGGACGGGTGGTGAATACGCTCAGCGACTGGTCGCTGTCCTTCACATCAAAGCGAATCTCCAGACCCTCGGACCGCCCCAGCCAGTTGCGCTGCATGGTCTTGACCGAATCCGGCCAGCCATCCAGATCCTGCAAACCGTCCAGAAGCTCCTGGGCATAGTCCGTGATCTTGAGAAACCACTGCGGGATCTCGCGCTTTTCCACCAGCGCACCGGTACGCCAGCCGCGTCCGTCGATGACCTGCTCGTTGGCCAGCACGGTCTGGTCAACCGGGTCCCAGTTGACGATCGAGTTTTTTCGGTAGGCCAGGCCTTTCTCGAACAGCCGCGTGAACATGCGCTGCTCATGCACGTAGTAGTCGGCATCGCAGGTGGCGAATTCGCGCGACCAGTCGTAGGCAAAACCCATGCGCTTGAGCTGGCCGCGCATGTGCTCGATGTTGGCGCGGGTCCATTTGGCCGGCGCGGTGTTGTTCTTGATGGCCGCGTTTTCGGCCGGCAGACCGAAGGCATCCCAGCCGATCGGCTGCAGGACATTCTTGCCCTGCACGCGCTGGAAACGGCTGATCACGTCGCCTATCGTGTAGTTGCGCACATGCCCCACATGCAGCGCACCGGACGGATAAGGCAACATGGACAGGCAGTAGTATTTTGGCCGGGTGGCGTCCTCGCTTACCTCGAAGGCGCGTGTCCGGTTCCAGAAGTCCTGCGCGGATTGTTCCACCGCATGCGGGTCGTAGCTGTCTGTCATGTTCAATGAGTCGGCAATCGGTGCGATAGCGCAGCGTACCGCAGTGCAACATGCGCGCCAAGCGTGGCGGGAGCCCGGGCCGTCACCTGCGCCCATTCGCCGGGGCTGGCAGAGCACTCGCGGCGTCGGCTGCACAGCCTGCCCGGTGCAGCCAGGCCACTCTTTCCCATCCTCAATCGATCGCAGGCCTTTGGCCCGCAAGTGGCTGCACGGCTTGCTTTTGGCTGGGCAGGCCACAAGATAGGCTTACCGAGTCGAAACAATCAGGGAACACCATGGACAGCCGCAACACCACCGCCAATGCCGAACCGGCCTTCGTTATCGAAGCCACCCAGGACAATTTCGAGACCGAGGTCATCCACGCCTCGACCAAGACACCGGTCCTGGTCGATTTGTGGGCCGAGTGGTGCGGACCGTGCAAGTCGCTGGGTCCGATACTGGAGAAGCTGGCTGCCGAGTACAACGGCGCCTTCATCCTGGCCAAGGTTGACGTGGACAAGGAGCAGGCCCTGGCCGGCATGTTCGGCGTGCGCTCGATTCCGACCGTGGTGCTGATCAAGGACGGACAGGCTGCCGACGGCTTTGCCGGAGCCAAGACCGAAGGCGAGATCCGCGAGTTTCTGGACAAGCACGTGGAGAAACCCGGCATCATCGGTGCCGATGCTGGCGGCGGTGATACTTCTGTACCAGGCCCGCCCGAGCCGCCCGAACAGGCAGTGACGCGCATTCGCCAGGAAATGAGCGAGCACCCGGACGACAAGGCCAGAGTATTCGATCTGGCGCAGGCACTGCTGCGTGCCGACCAGCTTGACGAGGCCAGAAAGGAACTGGCTGGTCTGCCGGCCAATCTGGAAACCGATGCGCGCGCCAGGCGCCTCCGCGACCAGATCGGCCTGGCCGAATCGCTGGGCGACGCGCCCCCGGCCGCAGAATTGCGCGCACGTCTGGACAAGGATCCGAACGACCACGAGGCCCGCGACCTGCTCGGCGTGCGCCTGCTGATGGAAGGCAATGCCGAGGCCGGGCTGGAGCAGTTCCTCGCTTTGCTCGAGGCCGACCGCGACTGGAACGAAGGCCAGGCTCGCAAGCGCCTGGTAGCCGCTTTCAGCATGCTCGACGATGCCGAACTGGTCGGCCGCTACCGCCGCCGCATGAGTACGCTGCTGTTCTGAGGCTGCCCCAGTCGTGGCCGGTTTCCCGGACTCGCTCCGTACATTGAACGAATTGATTTCGTTTCAAGATGGAGCAAAAGCATGGGACAACAGGATTTTGCGCGCCAACGCCTGGGCCGGCGAACGGCGCTCGCGAGAGGACTGGTCATGGCCATGGCGCTGGGGATGGGGAGTGCCGCAGCTGGCGCGCCTGCCGACCTTCACGCCACCCCGCAGCTTGCACACCCGCAGACCGCATTGATAAGAGGTTCGGTTACCGGCAACGCGCATCACAGCGCCGCGCCGGCGCCGCATTCAGCGCGCAACAACGCAGCAACAAGCATCACGGTCGGCAACTGCGACGACAGCGGTTCTGGCAGCCTGCGCGAAGCCGTCACCAGCGCCTCCTCCGGTGCTACCGTCGACCTGAGCGGACTCCCGAACTGCACCATCAATCTGCAGAGTTCGATCGTGACCTCGGTGGATGACCTTACCCTCCAGGATACCACCGACGCCACGCAAGTGACCGTGAGCGGCCAGTACCAGCACACGATTCTCGTGCACAACGGCAGCGGCACGCTGACATTGTCGGGGATGAGTTTCGTGGAGGGCAGGACCGCCACCAGCACGCCGGTTGCACGCGGCGGCTGCATTGCCTCAGGCGGCACGCTGGTGATCGACAACACCACCCTCAAGTATTGCCAGGCCGTCAACGATGGCACGGGCTCGGCCGAAGGCGGTGCGGTGTCCGGCTTCTACGGCGTGACGATCAGCAACAGCCTCGTGCTAAGCAACCATGCAACGAACACCGGCAGTGGCGATGCCGGTGGTGGCGCAATCTGGTCGAATGGCGATGTCGATGTGAACGACCGCACCGTGGTGGCCTACAACGAGGCCCAGGCCAACGGCGGCGGCAGCGTCGAGGGTGGCGGCATCTGCAGCAACGGCAGGACCTATCTGCACGGAAATGCGCAGCTGCTTGAGAATTCGGCCATTTCCGTGGGGGGCGGCGCATTCGGCGGCGGCATCCATGCCGGCGCGGGCGCCGATGTGAAATACTCGCAGGTTAGCGGAAACACTGCGTACTCGTTTGACGTCAGCGCCCGAGGCGGCGCTATCGAGCTCGGCTCAGGCATGCTTTCAATCGGCTTTTCCTCCATTAGTGACAACCAGGCCTCTTCCCCGCAAGGCAGCAGTCTCGGAGGTGCCGTCTGGACTCAGGGCAATGTGTACATGCACCATTCCACCGTTGCCGGCAATTCGGCCCAGCTTGTTGGTGGGATCGATCTGCTCGGCTCACATGCCAATCAGCCGCTGCGCATCGAGGAGAGCACCATATCGGGCAATGTATCTTCCGAATCGAACTTCGGCGCTGGTATTTACATGGGCAACGCGGGAGAAATCTTCAACAGCACCATTACCGCCAACATCGAAAGCAATGCCGACGACAACATTTACGGTGCAGGCCTGTCCGTAGCAGGTAACACCCAAGTGGATCTTGTCAGCAACATCATTTCCGGAAACAGTTTGAAGCTGGGCAACGGCAGCCTGACCCCATCCGACATCAATGCAGCCAACGGCGGCAGCAATGTCAGCTTGAGCGGCGACGTCAACCTGATCGGCTTCGTCGGCCCAAGCTACCCGCCCAACAGTATCGTCAGCGACAACCCCGGGCTTGAGCCCCTGGCCGACAACGGCGGGCCCACCATGACCCATGCACTCAAACCCTCGAGCCTGGCCGTGGATGCCGGCGATGCCGGCGGCGACACGACCGACCAGCGCGGCGGCGGCTTCGACAGGGTGGTGGGTGCACGCGCCGACGTGGGCGCGTTCGAACTTGGCAACGACCGCATCTTCGTCAACGGCTTCGAGAGTCCCTAGCCCGGACGGTAGGAACACAAGTGGCTGCTGTCCCATGCGTTCGCAGCCGTTTTGAGGTTGTCCCCGGCTGTGTCCGGTTTTCCTGATTCGCTCCGTACATTGAATGAACTTGTTTCGTTTAATAAGGGAGTACAAAAATGGGAAATCAGCATCTTGAGAGCCGCCGCCTGGGCCGGCGCACGGCACTGGCAAGGGGACTGGCCATGGCCATGGCACTGGGCATGGGGGGCGCCGCAGCAGCCGCGCCTGCCGAGCTTCACACCGCCCCGCAGCTTGCAGACCCGCAAACCACCCTGATCAGAGGCGCGGTCAGCGGCACCGCCCAGCATCACTCGGCACCAGCGCCGCATGCCGCGCGCAGTACTGCAGCGACCATCACCGTGAGCAACTGCAACAACAGCGGTAGCGGCAGTCTGCGCGACGCCATCGGTTCGGCAGCCAGCGGTGACACCATCGACCTGAGCGGACTGCCCGATTGCGACATCAACCTGAGCAGTTCGATCGTCACTTCGGTCGATGACCTGACGCTCCTCGGCAAGACCGACAGCAAATATCCGATTGTCAGTGGCCAGAACAACATCACCCCGCTGGTGCACACCGGGACCGGCACGCTAACCCTCGACTCACTCGCTGTGGAACACGGTTATTTCTCGAGTTCCGGCCCATTCGGCCGGGGTGGCTGCCTGTTCTCCAGTGGTGATGTGGTGCTGGAAAACAATAGCTTTCTTGGAGATTGCGAAGTACGAACCACCTCCAGCGGAACCGCTCAAGGCGGTGGGGTGTTTGCATACGGATCGGTGACACTGGACGGCAGTACGGTCCTCGCCAGCGGCGCGCACGCCACCTCCGATGGCGGCGCCCAGGGTGGCGGCATCCATTCCAGTGCCGGTGTCGTGGTCGACAACAGCTCAATAGTGCTGTCAAACAAGGCCCTCACCGACGGCGCCGGCAGTGCCCAGGGTGGCGGCATCTGGAGCCAGAACGGAACCATCATCCGCAACCAGTCGACGGTGGACAGCAACACAGCCCAGTCCTACGGCAGTGGTTCGGCTATCGGCGGTGGCATCTACGCCACCGGGGACCTGACCGTGCAGAGTGCCAGCAGTGTCAATGACAACAATGCCACTGCGGTCAGCGCATTTGTATCGGGAGGCGGCGCCCAAACCGGCGGTGCTGCAACAATCAAATACGCCGTATTCGACGGCAATCTTGCCGAATCCGGTTCATCCTCTGCCCAGGGTGGTGGCCTCAGGACCGACCATGGCCTTGCTACCAAGTACACGACGATCAGCAACAACGAAGCCCGATCAAGCACCGGTGAGAGTTTCGGCGGCGGCATCATAAGCCGGGGCGATGCCAGCGTTCGGCTCACCACCATTTCCGGCAATACCGCACAGGTCGTCGGCGGCCTGGACTTGCTGGGCCCTAATGCTACCCAGGCGCTGGTGATCAATAGCAGTACCGTTTCGGGCAACACGGCCACCGACTCCCGATTCGGCGCCGGAATCTATGCCGGCTATGACACCGAGATAAAGAACAGCACGGTGACCGGCAACATCGAGAGCAATCCGGCTGACAAGAAGTACGGGGCCGGTCTGTCGGTGAAACATGATGTCAACGTCGATCTTTCCAGCACGATCATCTCGGACAACAAGATAGCGAAATCGGACAGCAGCTCGCCGGACTCGGACATCGATGCGGCCAACAGCGGCAGCAACGCCACCTTGAGCGGCGATCACAATCTGATCGGCATTTCCGGGCTCACCTATCCTGGCGACACCATTGTCACCGGCGCTCCCGGTCTCGGGCCGTTGCAGGACAATGGCGGCCTGACCTGGACGCACGCGGTCCTGCCGGGTAGCGATGCGATCGATACAGGCGTGTCCAACGGGTTTACCACGGACCAGCGTGGCACCGGATACGCCCGCACCGTGGGCGTATCCCCCGATATCGGTGCCTATGAGATGGGTGGCGACACGATCTTCGCCAACGGCTTCGAGAATCCCTAGAAACGCAAGCCACAAACGCAATCAATGCTGGCCCGCGGCTAACGCTGCGGGCCTTTTTTTGCTTGCGCTCAAATTATGAACAGAACATGAACATCATCTTGCTCTCATGGCCCTTCGCAGTCCCGAATACCGTTGAGCCTGATTGGGTTCATCCGGATCCGCCAATGCATTGGACAAAGGGAGAATTGCACATGACACGTCAATCCACAGGGGGGCAGGGTGTCAGTCACTGCCTGCGTTTCCGCAAGAGACCGCTGGCCGCCTGCCTCGCAGCCACCATGGCCATGACCCTGGCCGGCCCGGCCTTGGCCAATGGCAACGCAGACAAGCTGCGGGAAGCCAACCACCGCTGGCTCCTTCTGAGCGGACAGAACAGTGGCAACACGCACCTGCCGACGCTGAGCGGCCGCCAGGCCGACATGGCTGAGGCAGCCATGCAGCGCCTGCTGGGCACCCAGGCGCCCAGCGTCGTCACCGGGGTGACCATACCGGTCAGCAACTGCAACAACACCGGCTCCGGCAGCCTGCGTGCGGCTGTCGGCCTTGCTGCCAGCGGCGACACCATCGACATGAGCGGGCTCAGTTGCACGGTCAACCTCTCAAGCTCGATTGTCACTTCAGCGGACGACCTTACCATCCAGGGCAATCCGAACCACAAATATCCGTACATCAGCGGCCAGAACACTGTCACGCCGCTGGTGCATGGCGGCACCGGCACGCTGACCCTGTCCGGGGTAACGGTCGAAAACGGCAAATTTTCATCGACGTCCACCACCCGGAGTCCTGGCGGTTGCGTTTTTTCAGCAGGCAACGTGGTGCTTTCCGACTCCACCAGGATCAAGTACTGCACAACCCAAAATACCGCCAGCGGGAAGGCAGAGGGTGGTGGGATCTACAGTGCAGGCTACACCTCGGTTCTTTCAGGCAGCGTGGTTACCGGCGGCCACGCCATCGCCAGTTCGGGTAGCGCTTTGGGCGGTGGTATCTACGCCAAGGGTGGCGTCAACATCAAGTACGGTTCGGTCGTCGGCAGCAGTGCAAGTACGGCCAGCGGCACGATTGTACGTGGCGGCGGCATCTACTCGGGGCAGGGTCTGGACACGAAATATGCCAATATCGGCAATAACAAGGTCAGTGGCGGTTCGGTCGGCCTGAACGTGGGCGGTGGTGCGTGGATCACCGGAGACACCACCATGTTCAACTCGACCGTCTACGGCAACCAGGCTGACGCCGCTGCGGCGATGCTGCTGGGCCGCTCCGCTGGCACGACGGGAATCTACGAAAGCACCATTGCCAACAACAAGTCCCTGGCCTCAAGTTCGAAGTACGGCGGCGGCCTCTATCTTGGCAACTCCAGCACCATCAACAATTGCACCATCACCGGCAACACGGAGAAAAACGCCGGCGATGACAAGTATGGTGCGGGCATACTGATCAAGAGCGGAACTGCCGTGAGCATGTCCAGCACCATCGTTTCGGGCAACTTCCTGATCCACAGCACGAGCGGAAACCTGAACTCGGATATCCGCGGCAACAGCACCACCCCGGCGACCATTACCGGCGATCACAACCTGATTGGCCTCACCAAGTACACAACCACGCCGGGCGATACCATCAGCGATGGTGACCCGAAACTCGGACCGCTGCAGGACAACGGAGGCTTTACCCTCACCACTGCCGTCCTGCCGTCCAGTGCGGCCATTGATGCGGGCACAGCCAACAGCAACACCGTGGACCAGCGCGGATCAGGGTTCACTCGGACTATCGGCGCTGCACCCGATATCGGTGCTTTCGAAAGAGGCGCCGACATCATCTTTGCCAACGGTTTCGAAAGCCCGTAGGCCCTGTGGCGGACCGGGTGAGCGCGCCTGATGGCGCTCGCCCGGTCCGTTTTTTTTGCGCAGCGCCAGCACCCGCCATTGCATACCTGCGCGGACCCGGCAGATGTCCTGCTCAGACCGGGGTGAAATCTGGCACGCCATGTGTTCAACTTGCATGGTTGCGGGCCGGCTGCGGCCCGCCAGCTCGATTGAATCAGGGATACCAGTGCATGACAAATAGTGATAAAGCCGCGGCAGCGCAAAGCAGGCCGGCGTTCCGTCTGACCACGGTCTGGCCGGAAATCACCACTCAGGATGCCGAAGATCTGCTGGCCTTCTGGAAGCGCGAGGGCGCGATACCGGATGAGTCGCAGGCCAGGGCGCGCCTCAAGCAGGTTGTCATGCTGGCGCGGGATGCCGATGGCGAGATCGCCGGCGTGTGCACGTCGCTGCCCATGACGCCACCGCAACTGGGGCAGCCCGTGTTTTTCTGGCGTGCATTTGTTGGCAAGCAATGGCGACACACCCGTCTGATTTTCAACCTGCTGACGCGCTCTTTTTCAGCATTGGAGGACTACGCGTGTGGCAATGACTACCCGTGCATCGGGGTCCTTCTGGAGCTGGAAAACAGCCGCTTCCGCGAGGTATTTCAAAGGGCCGAGTGGCGCAAGACGCATTTCGTGTACATTGGCAAGAGCCCGCGCGGACTGGATGTTCGCGTGCGTTATTTCCGAGGTGCGAAACTGAAATGAGCCACGCCGACAACAACACCGACAAGCCGGACAACTCCAGCTACGGCAACGACCCGGACACGGCCGTTGCGGCCAATGCCGGGCAACCGGCAGCAGCGCAAGACCCCAAGCAGGTGCTGGCCAGCGTCCACACCTCCAATTTTCCCGAAATCCTGCAGCACTTCAGGAGCTCGCTGGCGGTCAGCACCTATCAGGCCGGCAAGCTGGTGCTGCTGCGCGCCGATGGCAAGGCCATCAACACCCATTTCCGCACCTTCAACAGGCCCATGGGCATGGCGGCGGACAATGAGCGCCTGGCGCTGGGTGCGTTCATGGAGATCGCGGAGTTCCGCAACATGCCGGCGGTGGCGCCACGGCTGCAGGACCCGCCACGCCACGATGCGGTCTATCTGGCGCGACGCGGCCATTTCACCGGCGCCATCGATATCCACGAAATGGCCTGGGACGGCGACGGCGACCTGTGGTTTGTCAATACGCTGTTTTCGTGCCTGTGCACACTGGATTCCAAATCCAGTTTCGTGCCGCGCTGGCGGCCCTCCTTCGTGAGCCACTACGCGCCCGAGGACCGCTGCCACCTCAACGGCCTGGCCATGCGTGATGGCAAACCTCGCTACGTGACCAGTCTGGGTGATGCCAATACCCCGGGAGGCTGGCGCGAGAACAAACGCGATGGTGGCCTGCTGATAGATCTTGAAGGCGAACGAATCCTTTGCCGCGGACTGTCGATGCCCCACTCACCGCGCTGGTACGACGGCAAGCTGTGGGTGCTGGAATCGGGTCGCGGCGCGCTGGTCAAGGTAGACCCGGAGACTGGCAAGCGTACTGACGTGGGACGGGTACCCGGCTTTGCGCGCGGCATGGACTTCATGGGTCCGCTGGCCTTCATTGGTCTGTCACAGCTGCGCGAAAGCAACCCGTTTACCGATATTCCGATCACCGACGACAACAGCGAGCGGCTTTCCGGCGTTTGGGTGGTGAATATCGAAAACGGCAACACCGTGGCCTTCCTGAAGTTTACCGGCGGCGTGCAGGAAATCTTCGCCGTACAGGCTTTGCGCGGCGCGCAGTACCCGGAAATCATCAGCGAACAGGAATACCTGCAAAATTCCTATGCGCTGCCCGAGGAAGCACTCAAGGAGGTGCAGTTGTCGCCGGCCCCGCCGCCCAAGGAAAGAGACGAAGCCACGGAAGGTGAAAGCGCGGCGGGTGCCAAGGATTGACAGCTGAACAGTACACTAAGCGCTGACACCCTCACCTGAGCGACGCCGTGCCATCGGAATTCCCGAACATCCCCGGCCACAGGATCATCCGCCGCATCGGCAGTGGCGGCATGGCCATGGTGTATCTGGCCGAGCAACTGGGCGCGGGGCGCAAAGTCGCACTCAAGGTGCTGCTGCCCGAGCACAATCGCGATAGCGAGGCAGTACAGCGCTTCGAAAACGAGGCGCGCACCATCGGACGCCTGGACCACCCGCACATCGTGCGCATTTTTGATGTCGGTCGCGCGGCCAGCGGCGAAGCGTACTTCAGCATGCCATGGCTGCCCCGCGGGGACCTCACACAACTGCGCAGCCGACGTGATCCGGCCACGATCATCAGCATCATCCGTGCACTGCTGGAGGCCCTCTCGTACGCGCACAAGCGCCACGTGATCCACCGCGACGTCAAGCCGGAAAACGTGATGTTCGACAAGGACAACAATCCGCAGCTGGCCGACTTCGGCATTGCCCTGAGCACCCCCTCCGGCATTCGCCTCACCCGACCCGGGGCGACCGTGGGCTCTTCGGGCTACATGAGTCCGGAACAGGCCCGCGGACTGCCGACAGATGCCCGCACGGACATCTACAGCGTGGGCGTGATGCTGTACGAACTGCTGACAGGTGAAATGCCCTATCAGGGCCCGGATGCCCTGTCGGTTTCCATCGCCCATGTCGAAGACCCGGTACCTGTCTTGCCACCCGCACAGCGCATCTGGCAGCCATTGATTGACCGGGCCATGGCCAAGGCTCCGGAGGACCGCTACGGTAGTGCCGAGGATATGCGCGAAGCACTGGATGCCATCGCACCGACGGTGCTCGCCGGTGGCTCCGGCCATGGTGATTGGTATCTTGCCTGGAAGAGCTGGAACACCCGCCATCACGGTGTACTGGTGGGTATCGCTGCGGTGCTGCTGACCATTGCGGGACTGATGCTGCTGGCCTATGTACGCGACCGCCAGATCAATGCTCAGGCCGCGGCAGCAGCGGCGGCCATGGCCAGCACCGCATCGGCTACCCAGGCCATGTCATTCCAGCAACCCATCCTCACGGCCGCAGAGCTGGACCGGCTCATTCGCGAGGGCAACATCCGGCTATCGCTGGGAGCACTGGTCGATCCGACCGGCAATAATGCCGGCGAACGCTTCGCACGCATCCTGCACACCTACCCGGGCAACCCCGAGGCCCTCGCCGGTCTCGACGCCCTGTATCAGAAGCTGTCAGACAAGATCACTGACGCACTGGACGACAAGCGGACTGACGAGGCGCTTCAGCTGTACCTGAAGGCACAGCAGCTGGCCGACCGCGCCGGGGTTCGACAACAGATCTTCTGGCAAGCTTTCGTACGTCGAATCAGGGACCGCACGCAAAACGCACTGGACCGCGCATCGCGGCAGTCGCAGGCCAACCTTGATCGTCTGAACCCCTTGGCCGATGCCATGGACCTCGACGTGCCGAACCTTCAAGTGAGCGCCACAAACAGACATGCTTCCGGCAACCGGCCAAACCGGAAACAAGCAGAGCAAGCTGGCACCGGCGATGCGTCATTCGCGGTCATCAGCGAATCCGGGGGCAGGAATTTTGCGATAAGCAAGCAGCCTGTCTCCCGGCAGGAGTATGCCCGCTTCGTTAGGGTCAGCGGCCGCAGGACTTCATCATGCCGCACCGCTGGCGAGTTCTTCTCCCGGTTTCGCAGCCTGAACTGGGCCGACCCGGGATTCAAGCAGTCCGCGTCCCAGCCGGTCTATTGCGTCAGCTGGCGCGATGCGCGCGCCTACATCGGCTGGTTGTCGCAGACCTCTGGTCGCAGGTACCGCCTGCCAAGCCGGAAACAATGGCTGGCCGCCAGAAAAAAGCATCCTGATGGCATGCAATTCGACCAGGCTGCCCGTGAGTGGACCTATTGCACAGGCCCGTGTGACAAGGCGCCCATCATTGCCAACGATGGCACCATGACAAGCGAGAACAACGACGACGGCTTCACCCATGTCGGCTTCCGGGTCGTGCGTGAACTCGGACCATAGAACACTGCTGATCGCAGCAAGTGGAGTCGCAGGCCATGGTCATGCTGCGCATGACCACCCCAAAGTTTGCTGCGCAAACTGCGGGCCCCGGCATGCCCCCCCACACCCCATCCGTGGCTGCCCCACGGATCGCCCCTGACTCAGGGGCTGTTTTCTTTCACACTGGTTCGTAAAACGCCGTCATTCTGCGCGCAGCATGACGGTAGACTGGTTTTGTTCTCCTGTCTGCAATATCAGGGCGGAAAGCGGTTTGCTCGGCAAGAGTCTGGGTGACCCATGCCCATCTGGCTCACTCGGTATCAGTGTCGATCCGTGCGGCCACCATCCAGCAGGGTGCCGGCTGCGCCCCGGGCTGCTGAAAACCACGCACGGCTCTTTGATCTTTGTCTTGGCAGTACAATGAGGTCATGCAAAATCTGCGACTGAAGCGCTATCTGCTTACCGGACTGCTGACCGTGATCCCGCTGTGGGTGACCTGGATGGTGTTCGGGTTTGTGCTCAGCATGCTCGCCGGGCTGGGCGCACCTCTTGTGGCCACCATTATCAACGGCATCAACCTGCTGTCGCCGGCCACCGCGGCATGGCTCAACAGCATCTGGCTGTTGCACATTCTGGCGCTGCTGATGACTTTGGGCGTGCTGTACCTGATCGGCTTGCTGGCGAACCTGATGGTCGGCCAGCGCCTCATCAGCGCTTTCGAGACTTTGCTGCAGCGAATCCCGCTGGTCCAGACCATCTATGGTGGTACCAAGAAGCTGATGAGCGTGTTGCAGTCCAAGCCCGGCAGTACCCAACGCGTGGTACTGGTCGACTTCCCGCGCCAGGGCATGAAGGTGGTCGGTTTCGTCACCCGCGTGATGAGAGAGGAGCACAGCGATCGGGAAATGGCCGCGGTCTACATTCCCACCACGCCCAACCCCACCGGCGGCTATCTGGAAATCGTGCCCGTGGAGGAGCTGACGCCGACCGACTGGACCATGGACCAGGCCATGGCCTTCATCATTTCCGGCGGGGCGGTGGCCCCGGACACCCTGCCCGGTCCGTTGCAGCAGGGTGAGCAGGGAGCGGTGAGCAGGGAGCGGTAATTCGCCTGGAAGTCCTGCAGGACCACGCTACGCCCGCCCCGCCAACAGCGATTCGTGCGCGATCAGCGGCATGCCCGCTCACTGCTCACCGCTGACAGCTCCCCGCATCTCCAGGCTCGCGCGCATGGCTCGATCCTACAGTGCGGCATTGCGCAAGCGCAGTGCATTCGACACCACCGATACCGATGACAGGCTCATCGCCAGGGCCGCAATCATCGGCGAAAGAAGAATGCCGAGGAACGGATAGAGTACACCTGCGGCCAGTGGCACCCCCAGCGCGTTGTAAACGAAGGCGAAGAACAGGTTCTGGTGGATATTGCGCACCGTCGCTCGCGACAATGATCGCGCCCGCACCAGTCCACGGAGGTCGCCCTTGACCAGGGTGACCTGGGCGCTTTCCATGGCAATGTCTGTACCACTGCCCATGGCAATGCCGATATCGGCCTCCGCCAGCGCCGGCGCGTCGTTGATGCCATCACCCGCCATGGCCACGCGCCTTCCTTTCGCCTTGAGTGCCTTGACGGCATCTGCCTTTTCCGCCGGAGACACCTCGGCGCGCACGTCATCGATGCCCAGTGCATCGGCAACCGCTTTGGCGGTAGTGGCGTTGTCGCCGGTAAGCATCAGCACGGCAAGGCCTTCCTCATGCAAGGCGCGGATCGCTTCGGCTGCCCCATCCTTGATGCGATCGGCCACGGACAGCAAGGCAACCACCTCGTCGTCCACGGCCAGGAACATCACCGTGGCACCGTCGCTGCGCAGCGCTTCCGCGCGCTGTTCGACACCTTTATCCAGAGCAATGTCGATCTCGCTCAGCAGTCGTGCATTGCCGAGTGCGACCTGGTGCCCGTCCACACGACCCCGGACACCCCGCCCGGTTGGTGCGGTGAAGTCATGCACGTCCGGTATCTTGATGTCTTCGCTGGCGGCCGCGGCCAGGATCGCGCGCGCCAGTGGATGCTCGCTGGGTTGCTCCAGTGCGGCCGCCAATCCCAGCGCCCGTTCACGCGGCAAGTCGCCAAGGATCACCAGTTCGTGCAGAGTCGGTTTGCCTTCTGTCAGGGTGCCGGTCTTGTCCACGACCACAGTATCGACCTCGCGCAAGGCCTCGATCGCGCCGGCATCGCGAAACAGCACGCCATGCTGTGCGCCACGCCCGCTGGCCACCATGATCGAGATCGGTGTAGCCAGACCCAGCGCACAGGGGCAGGCAATCACCAGAACGGAAACGGCCGCAATCAGTGCATGCGCCAGGCGTGGCTCCGGCCCCACCAGTGCCCAGATCACGAACGCCAGCGCCGCAATGGCGACGACCGCCGGCACGAACCAGCCGGCCACCCGGTCGGCCACACGCTGCAGCGGCGCCTTGCTGCGCTG
Source organism: uncultured Gammaproteobacteria bacterium (assembly GCA_963800395.1). Lineage (GTDB taxonomy): Bacteria > Pseudomonadota > Gammaproteobacteria > Xanthomonadales > Rhodanobacteraceae > DASSBG01. The sequence continues at coordinate 249,552 of CAWDBD010000014.1, read as the reverse complement.
TGCCTGCGCCACCAGGTTGACGATCTGCGCCAGCATCGTCTCGCTGCCGACTTTTTCAGCGCGCATGGTCAGGCCGCCATCCTGATTGACCGTGCCGCCGGTCAGCGTATCGTCAGCGGTCTTGCCGACCGGTATGGGTTCCCCGGTGAGCATCGATTCATCCACATGGCTCTGACCTTCGATGACGACGCCATCCACTGGAACCTTTTCGCCGGGGCGTACCCGCAGCACGTCGCCGGAGTGCACATCGTCCAGCGGCACATCCGACTCGCTGCCGTCGTCGGCTACGCGGCGTGCGGTTTTCGGCGCAAGGTTCAACAATGCCTTGAGCGCATCGCCAGTGCGCCGGCGCGCACGAAACTCCAGGAAATCACCCAGCGAGACCAGGGTCACGATCACCGCCGCCGATTCAAAATACACGCCCACCCGGCCCTGTGCATCACGGAACCCGGCCGGAAAAATGTCCGGCAACAGAAATGCCACTGCGCTGTAAAGCCAGGCTACGCCGGTGCCCAAGGCGATCAGCGTGTACATGTTGGGATTCCACGGCTTGAGCGAGTTCCAGCCGCGCCGGAAGAATCCCGCCCCGCCCCACAACACGATAACGCTGGCCAAGACCGCCTCGACCCAGCCGGACACGGCCGCCCACGGCGATGGCAGATGCCAGTCGAAAAGATGCGGCCCCATGGCCAACACGAACACCGGCACGGTCAATGCCACCAGGGTCCAGAAGCGTCGCGACATGGCTTGCACTTCGCCGTCATCGTCCTCGGCGCCCGGCATCATCGGTTCCAGCGCCATGCCGCATATCGGGCAGTCGCCCGGCCCCTGTTGCTGGATCTCCGGATGCATCGGACAGGTGTAGATGGCATCCTTGGCTGCCGGCGGCGCAGCGGGTGCGTCGCCCAGATAGCGATCCGGATTGGACTGGAATTTTTTCCTGCAAGCCTCCGAGCAGAAGTGGTAGACATGGGCATCGTGCTCGGCATGATGGGCCGCATGCTCCGGATCCGTACGCATGCCGCATACCGGATCCATGCGCCCCTTGTCGATTTCACGCCGGCGACCCTTGGCCCGGACAGCCTCCGGGTCGGCCTTGAACTTGTCGCGGCAACCGTCGCTGCAGAAAAAGTGGCGCTTGCCCGCATGATCAAGATGACGCTGTGAATCGACGTCCACGCGCATCCCGCAGTTGGGATCGATGGCATACCCGTCGTCGCTGGCAAAAGCGACCGGAGGTGATTCGGTCTTTTTCCTGTTCATGCAATCTCCTTCGACACCAGGGCCGTCAAAATGGGACAGGCAGTCAGTTCACCCTGACCGGGGCAGGCATCTATGAGCTGCCTCAGACCGCGCTGCATTCGGCGCAACTCGTCCATGCGGTGATTGATTTCCTCCAGCCGTGACTCAGCACGCGCCCTGACACCGGCCACGCCCTGCTCGCGGTCCTGCGACAGGGTCAGCAGCTCGCGGATGTCAGCGAGGCTGAACCCCAGTGCCTTGGCGCGGCGAATGAAACGCAGCTGGGTAACGGCTTTGACGTCGTAATCACGATATCCGGACGGCCGCCTTCGTGGCTCGGGCAGCAAGCCTTCGCGCTCGTAGTAACGAATGGTGTCGATGCCGACACCCGCCTCGCGGGCTACGGCACCAATGCTGAGATGCGACGGTGATGAAGTCTTCATGCGCACAGCATAAACCCTGGAGCATGGTCCAGAGTCAAGCATTCAAGGCCCGCCAGGGGCTAACATTTCTTGCAGAATCGCCACGGCTTGCGGCCAGCATCGGTGCATCCAGTCCGTCTGTATCACACCGATTCAGAGAAGCAGGCAAGGATCATGAAGCGCAATGCACGCACGTTCATTCAGCCTGCCTGCAGGTGGATTGGTATGAAATAGGAGTGCTCATACCACCCGTTCGACACAAACGTGCCACCAGGAGGCTCGACATGCTAACTCGTAAACTTCTTTCGACATTTATCGTGGGTGCCATGGCTTTCGGACTTTCCAGCACCGCCGTACTCGCGCAGGACAGTCAGGCCGATCAGTCCATGCAGCCCCAGAACAAGATGCAGCAGGGTGGCATGAAAGCCATGCGCAAGGGACAGCACCGGATGCACCGCATGCATATGCAGGGCCATCACATGATGCCCGCGACTGTGACGTCGGTAGACAAGAAAACCGGCAAGATGGCCGTCAACTCCGAAGGCATGGACCTGATTGTCCACTTTCCACCCGCCAGCCTTGCCGACGTGAACAAGGGCGACAAGATCACCCTGGTGCTGGGTTTTCGCAAGGGCGACATGACCACCATGCGCCAGCAGCGCATGATGGAAAAGAAGAACATGATGGAGAAAAACTCGATGAAGAACGGCTCAATGGGATCGCCGCAGAAATAACGCCTTTCACATGGCCGCTGAAAGAACGCCGGGCTCTGCCCGGCGTTTTTCATGGCGCCCCGGTGCTCCGTGAACCGTCTCCCGAGCACCCGCCCGGGGCGCAGACAGTGTCACCGGGCAAGCCCGAGTCATCCCGGTCTGCGCCGGGATGACACTCGCGGAACGCCGGACGCGGCGTTTACGGGCTGGATTGCGGAGCAGCCGGGACGCTGGCCGCCATGGCGGGCTCGCCGACGGCATCGTCGGCTTCAACACCGCCCGCATGATCAGGCTGGTCTGAATCATCATCGTGCCCTGACATCACCTGCTCTTCCTTTTGCCCGGCGAGCTCCCGGTAGCGGGCCGCTGTCAGGGTCGGCTGCTTCTGCAGGTAGGCAACCATGGCCCAGATCTTCTGGTCGTTGTGGGTCTTGCCCCAGGCAGGCATGCCGCTCATCTTGATGCCGTGCTTGATCACCCAGAAGGCCTCGGCTGGCGCCGGGGCGAAGCGGGTGAGATTGGGCGGCGTGGGATACAGCCCCTCGCGCATCTCGGATTCATCCATGCCCGGGGCCAGATGACAGCCGGTGCACATTTCCGAATAGTGTTCGGCACCTTCGGACAAGAGTGCCGGATCATCCAGATCGGGCACACGGATGTTCTCCGATCGCGTTTCAATGGAGCGCTCGCGCAAGGTGCTGATAGCCTGCCGGGTCAGTTTCCAGTGCGGTGAATCGGCTCCGATATTGTATTGCCCGGACCAGACCCAGGCACCTGATGCGATCAGGATCAGGATAAACAAAACAATCAGCTTGAAAATGAATTTCATGGTCTGCCCCTCATTTGACTGACTGCCATCATAGAGTCAATGCGTTTGTGCTGCAGCACAGCGCGCTGCTGGCGCAATTTTTTGCAAGCCGGCTCACAAGCACCCGAACAAGGCTGTTGCATCGCCTGCCCTGACAGCTCACGCAGGGCGTTCATGACCTGGGCTTGTACGCCCCCGGTCAAAAAAAAGGAGGCGGCACCAGGCCGCCTCCCATATTCAACGCAGTTCTTCTCGCTTAGAAATCGTAGTGCGTGCGCAGGAAGAACGTGCGGCCGAACCAGTCGTACTGCGAGCCCGCAAGCGGCACATTGCCCTTGCGTGCGAACAGGCCGGATGAAATCGTGTCCGGCTCCTGGTCAAACAGGTTGCGAATGCCGAACAGGATGCCCCACTTGTCCTTGTCGTAGCCTACGGAAACGCTGTGGCGGAACTGCCACTTTGCCTTGATGTCACGCGTTGCATTGTCGTAGCCGAAGTAGTTGAAGGTGGCATCGTAATACTGGCTCAGGTCCGTGCTGCTGGTGTAGCGACCCTCCCAGGAGTAGGTCCAGTCGCCCCGCTTCAGGCTCACATGACCCAGGCCAACGGTCTTGGGCCGACCGATGTCACCGACGAAATTGGTAGCACTGAAGCCGCTCGCTGCCGCCGAATCGAACTCCTGCAGCGTGTCCTGGAGGGTATAGGTGACCTGCATGTCGGCCGACAACTTGCCGAACGCGAAGTCGTCGCTGTAGTCCATCTGCAAGTCATATCCGCGTGTACGTTCCTGATTGAGATTGATGAACGTCGCATAGATGTCCGTGATCATGAACGGACTTCCCGGATCACTCGCCGGCTTGCGGGTGAACAGGTCACAGAAGTTGTTCGGATAGACCGGACGGGAATAGCAACTGCCAACGATGGTGCTCGCGCTCAAGGTAGAGATTTCTCCCTTGATGTCGTAATCGAAGTAGTCAAGAGCCATGTTGAAGTTGCCGAAGGTCGGGGTCCACACAATACCCACCGACTTTGCCCTGGAGGTTTCGGGATTCAGAAAACCCTTGCCGCCACCCTGGTGGCTGGTGGCGCTGGAGCCGGCACCGCCGTAGTCACCCGGAATACCGGCGGCCTCACAGTGCGCCCTGATGTTGTCGTTGGTGCTGTCGCTCCAGTTGATGCACGGATCAACCGACATTTGACTGAGGAATCCGGTCTGGTTGCCCAGGTACAGCTCGTACAGGCCGGGCGCGCGATAGGAGGTACCCAGTGAGCCGCGAACGCGCCAGGTCGGCGAAATCTGCCAGCTCAGTCCGGTCTTCCACACATGATCCCAATTGCGCACGCTGTTGTAGCGGAACACCCGCCCGGAAACGTCTACGGAGAGCGACTCGATGCCCGGCAAGCCCTTCAGCAGCGGGATGCCGACCTCGCCAAATGCTTCGCGAACATTGTCTGCGCCCTTGGTGACCTGAGCCGAGGTGTAACCCCACTCGATAGCCTGCCGCATTGTTCGGGTCGGGTTGATCGTTGATCCTGGTTTGCCGGAATTCCAGACCGAATGCCGAAGACACGTCGCCTGCCGGCAAGGTGGCCAGGTTGCCCGTGAACAAGGCATTGAAATCAAGCTGCTTGTAGGTCGTTTCGCCTTGCGTCTTGAGTCCGATGGCGTTCACCAGGTCGCCCATGCGTTCGCCGCTGAGGATGCCCGGATCAAAATAGTTGATGGGCGGAGTACCCCGCTCGTTGGCGGGACTGGTCAGATCGCCGGTGACCCTGGCATCGATGCCAACATGACCATACGTGCCATGGGAGCGACTGTAACTGCCATTGACTTCCCACGACCAGCTGTCGGTTGACTCGAACAGACCCGACAGCTTCGAAGTCAGGTAGAGGTAGTCGACATCCACCTTGTCATTGGACGGGTACGGCATGATCGGCAGGTAGAGATTGCTGTAGTCGCTCTGGATCGGACCACCGTCCGACACGACGAGCGGGAAGAACTGCCGGTAACCCCGTGTTCTGGTCTCGCGGTGGTTGAACAGGAGGCTGCTGTCCCAGTTCACCCCACCGAAATTGAAACCGGCGCTCGCATACAGGCTCGAGTTCTGGTTCTTGTTGATGAGCCACTCATTCCCCGAGAACGGAAAATTGAGGACATCCTCGTAATAGGCCCCATCCGGGTTGCCGTCGTCGTAGCGCGTCGACGGGTACGGACGTGGATGGTATCCGGTAAACGGACCGTCCGTGCTGCCATCCTTGGATGGCACATACCGGGTGTGATAACCATCCGCATACCTCAGGATGGTGTTGGCGTACAGGTTGTCGCAACCGGCCAGGGAGGTACCTTGCAGAATGGAGTGATCAGCGCGATCGATGCGCTGGCCATCCGCGCCCCACACGAGGTCCTGAGGGCAGCTGGTAAAGCTCCGGTCCCCAAGCGCAAGCGGGGACTGCTTCTGCACCTGTCCGGCCACCAGTACATGTCCGGAGTCGAAGTTCCAGCCGGCACCGATGGAAGCCGTCGTCTGCTGACCGCCGCCGTGCTGCGGTACGGCAACCGAAGCATTCATTTCCACGCCGTCAATACGCTTGCGGGTGATCAGGTTGACTACACCGGAGATGGCATCGGAACCATAGATCGAGGACGAACCATCCTTGACGATCTCGACACGCCCCAGAATGACCGAGGGGACCACGTTGAGGTCGAATGAGCCCACTGCGCCGCGAGTGCCGGCAGGCCCCGGACGCTGACCATCCAGCAGTACCAGGGTGCGATTGGCGCCCAGGCCGCGCAGGTCGATCGGCTTCACGCCAGTACCGCCGTCCACGATATAACCGCTGAACTGCCCATTGATCTGCGTGGCGCCGGACGCAACGGCCGCCGTTTGCAAAAGGTCGGCAGTATCGAATGCGCCTGTCGCCAGATCGGCCTTCAGATTGATCACCTGAACCGGAGCCGTGGTCTGGTATTCCGGCCGCTTGAGCAGCGAACCGGTGACCGTCATGCCACCAAGGTTCTGCGCCTGGTCCTGCTTGGCCTGATCCTGTTTGCTGGTCGTCTGGGCATCCTGATTGCCCGAATCCGACTGCTGAGCCGTGGACTGGGACGGAGACGGATGCGACGCAGGCTGGTCAGCTGCGAAGGCCGGTGCCATCTGCAGTGTTGCAACGATGGCAATAGCAAGGGGAAGTCGCTTTAGCGCGAACTGCTCGGTTCTGGTCATGGTAAAGCCCCTGATGAAATGGATACAAAAGCTGAACGTACGCTGTCAAAGGTACGTTAAGCCAATGTAATTTCATCAGCAAGCAAATGCAAGTCGAAATGCGGACCCGGAACCGTAGCTGCCGCACCCTCGGGCAGGGCGATCTTGAATGAAGGTCGCAACCGTCACACTGCCATGACAGTGCCATGGCCGGGCATGACTTGCGCATACCCGGCCCGGCACCGACATTGCGGGCAGCCGGATGTTCCACCAGCAACCCGGCCAATGCCCCCTGCTGATCAGCCCTGCGCAGGCCTGGTCATCGAGTCAGTGATTGCCAGCCAGACCGCAATCCTTGTCAAGGTAGTTGATGATCAGTTCCAGCGTCTCGCGCTGCTGGCTCGGATACCACGGCATGCTGTGCGGCATGTTTGCAATCCAGTGGAACTGGGCCTTGACCTTGTTCTTGACCTCATCGTAGAAAGGCTCGGCATGAATTCGCCCCGGCGTGCGCACGTCACGATCGCCGTCGAACAACAAAATGGGAAGGTGCGCCTTGTCCGCATTTCTCATCGGATCCATGCCCTTGACGGTCGTTCCCTGCAGGATGCGCTGCAGGCGATTAGAACTCCATGTCGTGCCCAGGCGCCCCAGGTCCGCAACAGGTGCACCGGCGATGGCACACTGATAGGGCGATGGCTTGCGCACCTCGGCCGCCACCGCCGCAAAGCCGCCGTAGGAATAACCGAAAATGGCGATGCGATCCCTGGCCGCGATACCCTGCGATACCAGCCAGGCCGCACCATCATCGAGATCATCCGACATCTCTTTGCCCCACTGTGCGTCTCCGGCCAGCCAAAGCTTGCGCCCCAGGCCGTCGGAACCACGATACTGAGGTCGCAGCACGGCATAGCCGCGCGAGGTAAGCATGGGCACCCAGCCGGGAGCATCCCAGCCCATGTAGTCACGCGCCCACGGACCACCGTGCGGCATGATCACCGCTGGCGCCGGATCATCGCCTTTTTTCCAGCCGGCCGGCAAATCCAGAATCGCCGGAATCTCCAGCCCGTCGCGTGCCTTGTAAGTGACCCAGCGCTCTTCGCCGGTCAGGCCTTTCTTTATCCATGGACGTGATTTGCCCAGGTTCACTATTCGCTTGCCATCCATGAGCATGTGATAGCTCACCGGAACACTGGAACTCGAGGCAGTGAACAAGACCTTGGACAGCCCATCCGTATAGCTGGAAATGTTCACCTGCTGATCTGGAAAGGCCTTCTGGATACTGGCCTGGATGGCCTTGAATTTGGGGTCGATGTAGATCGTCTGCAGATGCGGCCCGCCGATCTGGAAACCCAGAACCTTGTTGAAATTGCTCGGTTGCTTGCCAAAAACCAGACCCGTGATGGAATAGTCTTTCTGCGCAACGGCAGGCGTTGGATCGTATTTCTGCCTGGCGGCGTCATACATGCGCACCTGGACCTTGTCGGAAAACTGGTCGGTCAGCACATAGTACTTGCCGCTGTCATCATCAATGCCGACCACACTGACGGCATGCCGGTTGGAAAGCTGGGTGGTCAGAGGGTCCTGCAGCTTGAATTCGCCGGACTTGGGGTCCAGAAACAGGAACTGCTGCTCGTAGTCGTCTCCCTTGGGCTCGACACGTGACTTGACAAGTACATCGCCGTTACGCGGATCGAACAGAGCGGGCGAGGCGCGTCCCCCCCCACGGAACAGCAGCTTGGCCTCTCCGGTTTTCAGGTCATACAGGTAGTAGCTCGAGGACAGGCTGAGGCTGCTCAAGCGCTGGATGATGACGTGTTTCGGATCCAGGGGAAGCATGTCGACAAGTGACGCCGTACCCGCCAGCTTCAAGCAGGTTTCGGTCTGCTTGCTCACCCCGGTCTTGTGCCTGTCGCTGGCAAACGCCTGTTTGAAGTTCTTCTGCCCGGCTCCCGTGAGATATGCCTTGCTGATGAAGGTCTTGGTCGCTCCGGTGACTTTTCCTTCCCCGCACCCGCCGAGCTGGCCGGTCCACTCCTGACGCGCTACGGCGAGGATCTTGTCGGCCTTCAGCGCGTAGGCGGCAATGAACTTCATGTGCTCGCCGGAGGGCGTGACCACCGTTGGCTTGGAGCTCAGATTGGACAGGTCCCATGTGGCGAGCGCCGTCTCGTCCTTGTTCTTGGGTGAAGGGATGAGGGCCACCAGATGTTTGCCATCCGGACTCATCGTCACCGATTGCAGCGCCGGTTCGCGCGCAAGATTCTCGATGGAAATGGCCTCGCTCGCAGGAGCAAGGTTTACCCACAGGACTGCTGCCAGCATGCTGCCAAGCAAAGCCCGGAAGACCGTGATTCGCATGTCTTTCCACTCCGTTTGTATTGGTGGTCCACAGCGCGACCCGCTGGTGAACCCGAATGACAGAAAAATATTGTAGCAGCCAGACGCGGTGATGAAACCGGCCCGGGCAAGATCGCACTGACGGCTAGGAGCCTGGGCGGTAGCAACCAAGTGAGCGAGGCAAAGTGGTTTTGAGGCAGATTTTTCGATCATTTGAGGCGAATAGCCGTAGCTATTTAACGAAAATGAGCGGAAAAGCTGGCCAAAACCACGAGCCGCAGCCGTTTGTGTTTCTACTGCCCAAATTCCTAAGTTACACGAGCATGCGCGGAAGCAGCAGCAAACCCCAGGTCAACACCACGAGCATCATCAGCATGAATACCGCTGCCGATCCCATGTCCTTGGCGCGACCGGCCAGTTCGTTGTATTCCGGGCTGACCTTGTCAATGACCGCCTCGATGGCCGAATTCAGAAGTTCGGCGGACATCACCAGCAATGGCGATCCTGCCAGCAGCAGCTTCTCCACACCACCGTGCCCCAGCCACAGACCCAGTGGAACCAGTACCACGGACAGGCCGACCTCGAGTCGAAAGGAGGCCTCGTGTCGCCACGCGGCACGCAAACCCTTGAGCGACCACACAAGGGCTCGAAAAATCTGTCGGGGACCGCGCGACTCGATACTTGCCATGGTTGAAAGCCTCAGCCCTGCACAAGCGCGTGCAGGGGGCCGTCACCGGGCCATTGCCTGCGGCCATCCAGTGCGGCAATCTCGATCACGACCGACGCACCAAGCACCTCGAGTTGCAGGCTGCGCGCCAGCTCAAGAGATGCGGCCAGTGTGCCACCGGTGGCCAGGACATCGTCCAGGATGACCGCCCGCGCGCCCGCGTCGACCACATCATTCTGCGCTTCCAGCCGCGCACTGCCGTACTCGAGAACGTAGTCTTTGCCCACCACCGAACCGGGCAATTTGCCTGCCTTTCGCAAGGGCACAAGTCCTGCACCAAGGCGTTGCGCAAGGGCACTGCCGAACAGAAATCCGCGCGCCTCGATTGCCAGCACAAGCTCGACATCCGACTGCAGCCACGGCGCTGCCAGAGCGTCGATGCAGTGCTTGAATGCAGCCGGATCAGCCAGCATCGGCATGATGTCGCGAAACGCGACTCCCTGCTGCGGGAAATCCGGGATGGTACGAATCAGCGAGTGAAAACCGGCGCCTTCCACCGTCATGCGAAAACGCTACCCGTGCCGGGCCAGGATTTGACCTCCCCGGCGTCAGTGGCGCTGTCAGGCTCGGTACGTGCCTCGGCCAGCATGGACTCGACTTCGCGCACCCGCGTCTCGGCCTGTTCAATGCTGCTGTCGGGCACCATCACCGCGATCAGATCTCGCGCCGGCAACTGCCCAATTCCGCCAGTAAGGTATTCACCGGCAATGAACGCCGGAATGCCATCACGCTCCAGCACATCCTTGAGCAGATGGGCATCAATGAGGTTTTCCGCGTGGTAGACAGTGCGCATGGGTCCAAAGCTAGCCGCAGCAGCGCATTTTCGCAAGGTCGGCGGCACGCTCGGCGTGACGGCATGGCGCAAACCGTGTCCGGACCAAATCCCGGATCGAGCTCGCCTCGGCCTCCCTGAAGCTACAATCAGGGCATGAAACGACTTTTGATTGCCGATGATCACCCGCTGTTTCGCGTGGCCCTGCGTCAGGCCGCCGCTGCGGTAGTGGCTGATAAAGACATCTCGGAAACCGACAACCTTGCCGACACACTGTGCGCACTGGAACAGTCCAGCGACATCGAACTGGTGCTGCTGGACCTGCACATGCCCGGGGCTCACGGGCTGTCCGGCCTGGCAGCCTTGCGTGGCCAGCATCCCGGCGTGGCCGTGCTGGTTGTCTCGGCCCACGACACGCCGCGCATCGTCCGCCGCGTACTGGATCACGGTGCGGCCGGGTTCATCTCAAAAAGCGCCGACAACGGTGAGATCAGCGCAGCGATCCGCAGCGTTCTCGATGGCGGCGAATGGATCCCGCCATCGCTGGCCGACCAGGTTGCGGCAGAACCCGGCGAGGCCGAGGACAGGGAACTGGCACCACGGCTTGCGCGTCTCACCACACAACAATTTCGGGTACTGAGGCTGCTTTCCGAGGGTCTGCTGAACAAGCAGATAGCCGATCAGCTGGGGGTCCAGGAGCGTACCGTCAAGGCGCATGCCACGGCGATCTTCGACAAACTTGGTGTACGCAACCGTACCCAGGCCAGCAACCTCATGCATAGTCTGGATCTGAATCCACCAGCCTTGTAGGCACACTCCAAGTCCGTCATCCCGGCGCAGGCCGGAAGCGCTTTACAACCGCCGAACGGCTGGTTATCCAGTCTGGTTGGGGTGGCCAGCATTCCGAACATGGTTTTGTGTGCTTTGCACCATGTTTGAAACTGGGTCCCGGCCTGCGCCGGGATGACGGGTGACTCGCCAATCGCGACCCATGCCGTGATTCCCGCAGCATGGGCTGGTCAAGGGGACCGAGCCGCATTGACGCGGCGCAGCCATTGACGCAGTGCCAGCGGCTTGACCGGCTTGTACAACACGGCCACGTCTGCCTGAAGCAGGCGCTGACGCAAAGCGGGATCGCGATCGGCGGTGAGGATCGCGGTCGGCAACTCGCCGTATTCATCGCGCAAGCGAGCCAATACATCCAGCCCGGTCACGCCATGGTCAAGATGATAGTCCAGCAAGAGCACATCGGGTTGCCATGGCACCGCGGACAGGCCTTCGGGACCTGACACAGCAGCCACACTCCAGTGCCAGGACTGCATGAGTGTCTCGAGTGCGCCCAGTGCTTCGGGCTCGTTGTCGACCAGGAGTGCGCGGCCTGCGCCCTGCTCGGCTACATCCGTGCGCTTGCGTCTGGTGCGCGGCTGCAGTGGCCTGCTGGCGCGCGGCACCCGCACCGAAAACACGCTGCCGCGCCCCGGCCATGATCGCAGTTCCAGGCGATGGTCCAGCAAGCCGGCCATGCGCTCGGCAATCGCCAATCCCAGACCCAGACCTTGGCCGCTGGCCTGACTGCCACGACGGAACTGCTCGAAGATCAGCGTCTGCTCGGCCTTGCTGATGCCCGGACCGGTATCCCTAACTTCAATGCGAATGTCGGCGCCGTCCCGCCGACAGCCGAGCAGAACCTCACCACTGTGGGCATGGCGCAGAGCGTTGCCAAGAAAGTTCTGCAGAATCCGGCGCAACAGTTGCGGGTCCGAATATACCCAAACGCCAGTAGACACCGCACGCAATGGAACACTGCGCTCGCTTGCCAGCGCCGAGAATTCCGCAGCCAGCGGATCCATCACCTCGGTCAATGCAAAATCACGCGGCCTGCATTCAAGCTGATCCCCCTCCAGACGCGCAATATCGAGCAGACTGGCAAGCAGCCCTTCGGTCACCCCCAGCGAATCGCCGAGGTGGCGTGCAGTCGCCGCCGCACCCCCTGAGCCGTCCAGCTGTTCGCGCAACGCCTGGGAAAACAATTGCGCGGCGTGCAGAGGTTGCAGCAGGTCATGACTGACGGCGGCCAGAAAGTGGCTCTTGGCTTCATTGGCGCGTTGCGCCGCCTCGCTGGCCAGCGCCAGCTCGCGGGTGCGCTCGCTGACACGTTGCTCCAGCGTTTCGTTGCTGCGTGTGAGTTCGGCTTCGGTGATTCGAAAGCGCGTCACATCGGTGAAAGTGGCGACATAACCCCCGCCGGGCATGGGGTTGCCGCGTATTTCGATAACCGAGCCATCATGCAGGCTGCGCTCGGAGTGGTGCGGCGTGCCGCGGCGCATATGCGCCAGGCGCCGCTCGGCAGCACGTCTCGGATCGGCAGGGCCAATCAGGCCTGCGCCAATGTTGTGCCACATCAGCTCGGCCACGGGACAGCCTATCCGCAGCAGGCCGGGCGGGTAATCGAACATCTCGGCGTAAGTGCGGTTCCAGGCCACCACGCACAGTTCGCCATTGACCACGCAAATGCCCTGGCTCATGTTCTCCAGCGCGGCCTCGAGGACGCGCTGGTTGAAGCGCAGGTCCTGCGAGGCTTCGCCAACAATCGCCGCCACCTGATCCAGGTCCTCGTGACGCCGCTCACGCATCACATCCAGCAGCAGGTGTGCAGAAGATGCTCCGATAACGGCCGCAAGCTCGTGCTCGACGGCAGCCAGCAAGCCCTTGTCTGCAGTCCGCTCAAGCGCGCCGGCAAACAGCCCGTCGACCTGCTCCGGTGACAGGAACCGGGTCGCCAGCGCGCGCAGCTCGTGTGTTTCCACACCACCCAGAGGGCGACCCGTGCGGGCACGGCCCCATCGGGTCTGGGCCACCAGCAGCAGCACCACGGCGTTGACCGAAAGATTGAGGCCCACGGCGCGAGCCAGGCGGCTCCAGTGATGCAGACCCAGCAAATGGTCCGGCGCCAGCCACTGCAAGCCGAACGGCCCAGCCACGACCCAGGCCGGCTGTGGCGCGAACAGCGCTGGCGAGAGGACATACAGCCATACCACGGTACCGGCGAGCAGCCCGGCACCCACCGCTCGTGCACTCAACTGCGGGCGCCATACGGCAGCGAGCGTCGGAATGAGCAGGCCGGCAAGCGCCGAGAACGAGATGGCGCCGATGTCGGCCAGCGCGTCGTTGCCGGCCAGCGCCCGGCTGTAGGCCCAGGACAGCAAAACGATGACCAGGATTGCCGCACGACGCTGCATCAGCAGGGCACCGCGCAGGTCACGGCTCTCCGATCGGCCCCAACCGGCACGCACACGCACGGGGGCGATGAAGTGGTTGGCCACCATGAGGCTTAGCGCCAGGGTGGCCACAACAACCATGCTGGTCGCGGCGCTCAGACCGCCCAGAAAGGCCAGCAGGGCCAGACCGTGATGCCCTTCGGCCAACGGCAGGGCCAGCACGTACAGATCCGACGACACGCCAGATGGACCCAGCACCGCGTCACCGAGCCGCGCCAGTGGCAGGATGGGCAAGGCAATCAGCAACAGGTACACGGGAAACAGCCAGCGGCCGGTGCGCACATGGTCCGCATCACGGCACTCGGTAACGCCGATGTGAAACTGGTGCGGCATGGCAAACATGGCCAGCGCGCCAAGCAGGATAAGACTGGGAAAGCCGCTCGTATCCGGCGGCGGAGCCTGCACAGGTGCGGCTGGCAAGCCATGCCAGGGCAACAGCAGCATGGCGCCAAGAGCCAGCATGGCCACCAGCTTGAACAGTGACTCGAAGGCCACGGCCAGCACCAGGCCGCGATTGTGAACCACCGTCGACGCGCGACGGGTACCGAACATCATGGCAAACAGCGCCATCGCCAGTGCCACGTACAGGGCGCTGTCCTGCCACGCCGGGGTACCGGGCACCTGGCCGTGGACCACGATGCCATAGCTCATGGCCACTGCCTTCAACTGCAGTGCAATGTAGGGAATGATGGCCAGCAGCATCACCGCCGTGGCCAGCGCGGCCAGTCCCGAATGCCGACCCAGGCGCGCAGCGATCAGATCGGCCAGCGAGGACGCGTTGTGCTCCCGCGCCAGCTTTACCAGGCGAACCATCAAGCCTGCGCCAAGCACATAGAGCCCGATTGCGCCGACAAAGGTCGGCGGCAGCCACCAGCCCGAACGATTGGCCTGGGTAACCGTACCGTAGAAGGTCCAGGAGGTGCAGTGGATCGCCAGCGACAGCGCATAGATGATCGCCCAGCGCCGGTTCAGCACACCGGGGTGGCGCTCCCCGTACAAGGCCACGGCGAACAGCACGCCCAGCCACACCAGGCCGGCCACGATGACGGTGGCAGCGCTCAGCATGTCGGTAAACGCCGTCGGTCAGGCACGGGTTGCATGGCAGATGCAGACTTCACTGGGAGAGTAGGCAACATGCTTGAACGCAGACGCGGATGCAAGAGCCAGGGGCCGAGCGAACCATGCCGGCACTGGCGCCCGTGCAGGCATGACGAAGTGGATCTCGACGCACTGGCGCTGCTCGCGATGAGCACCTTGCAGGAGTGCTCCGGGTTCGGCACCGGCGGACAGGATCAGGCAAGCGCTGCGCGCGCGAGAAGCTTTTTGCCTTCGCTCACCGGGTGGCCCGCGGCACACCCAGCGCCGCCAGCGCGTGCATCAACCATTGCTGCTGCAGCCCCTGACGAGTGTCGTAGTTGTCACCCGAGAAGCCCCACCAGTCCCAGCAGGCCTTGGGGTTGAGCGGAGCGAAAGTGGCGCGGGTCTGCGGGTAGAGCACCGCCACATTGTAGACATCTGCCCAGCGATTGAAGCCGGCATCGCGGACGAAGGTTTCGCCCACTGCTTCGGCGTTCTGCTGGCAACCGTGGAACACCACCAGCACGCCGCAACGCGTTCCTGCCAGGCAGGCTCGCGGGACATAGGCATAACCCGTGTCGGACAGATACGTGTCAGGCAAATGGCCATTGAGCTGCTTCTGGCTGAAACTGCGCAGTTCACCCTGTGCAGTTTGCGCCTGGCTCGTGGGCTTGCCGTAGAGGTGCGCGAAGATCTCGCCAGCGGCATCGAACCCGCAGTGCCCCAGAAACGGCGACACCGACTCGGCGCAGTCATCACCACTGCTTGCCAGCGGCAGATTGTGGCCAAACGCGCGACCACCATCCCACTGCACATCGAGACTCGACAGGGCGGGCAGCTGCGTCTGCAAGGCCGTGTACAAGCCCGCGGCATCGCGCGACACCGATTCGGCCACGGTGTCGTCGCTGCGGCCATGCAGAACATAAACGTGATCGCCCGCCAAAGCGCTCAGATCACCCAGCTTGCCCTGCGCGGATCGCTGCCGCACTTCGCCAGCCAGGCCGGCAAGGTCAATGGCCGGCTTGCCCTTCATGCACGCGGACAAGGCTCGACCCAGGTCACCGGCAGCGCAGCCATAGGGCCCACCCGCGACCAGCGCTGCACCGGAAAATACCTGCGGCCATGCGATATGGCTCTGGGTGGCCATGTAGGCCCCGGATGAAAGACCGGCGACCATGACCCGCGCCGGATCGATGTCGAGCTTTGGCAGGCTCCGCGACGGTTCCTTGGCACAGGCGGCAAGAACAGTCAGGGCCAGGCCAATCGTCAGCAGGCGGGAAGTGATGGTCATTTTCATGCGTGCTCGCGATTGCCGTTTTCCGTATGCCATTGGCGGATGCCACCAAGCGCACCGCCAGCGTGCGGGCCTGACGCCCCTTCTCGATCTCCCCCTGCAAGCGGGGGAGACTGATCCCGGCATGCTTGCCTTCCCGAGTCCCGAGTCCCGAGTCCCGGGTTCATGCTCCCGCGCCCACATGACTCGCTACTGGGCGCCATCGCCGATCCCGCAAGCTGGAAAATGGATCCCGGGTTCGATCCTGCGGATCGCCCCAGGATGACGAAGTTCTCTCGTCATGCGACTTTACCCGGGTGACATGCTTTCCTTTGCGCATTTGGCGTCCTTCGCGGACCAACTCCCCGACTCCCGACTCCCGACTCCCGACTCCGATCCCGAGTCCCGACTTCCGACTCCCGACTTCCGACTCCCGACTCCCGACTTCCGACTTCCGACTCCCGACTTCCGAGTCCCGAGTCCCGAGTCCCGAGTCCCGAGTCCCGAGTCCCGAGTCCCGCAAACAGGCTACTGGAAGAAATTGTAGCGGGCGCTGACGTAGTAGTTGCGTGGCCAGCCGTAGTAGGCGGTCTGGATATTGCCGACACTGGAGAATTCCTGGGCATCGGTCTTGTAGGTCTCGTCGGTGAGGTTGCGTACGCCGGCCCGCACCTGCCAGCGACCGTCAGCCGAATCGAACACACCGAACAGGCCGGTCAGCGTGTA
Organism: uncultured Gammaproteobacteria bacterium; assembly: GCA_963800395.1. GTDB lineage: Bacteria > Pseudomonadota > Gammaproteobacteria > Xanthomonadales > Rhodanobacteraceae > DASSBG01. Next base: position 232,971 of record CAWDBD010000014.1, on the reverse strand, counting down.
GGCCTTCTGCATCAGGCCCGGGCGGTTGTCGACACTGAGCCAGACATCATCACGGTGGGACACGTCGCCACCGAAGGTCAGCGCCGAACCGTTGTCCAGGTTGAAGGTATGCGTGGCGGCCACACGCGCCGTCCACTTGGGAGCAAAGGCAACGTGGGCGTGCAGGCCGGCCAGCGATGGGTTAAGCGTGGTGCGCGGGTCATCAAACCGGTCGTACTTGGCATCCAGATAGCCGATCTGGGCCTGAAGCCGGGTGGATTCACCGAGAAGCGTGGAGCCCTCGAACTCGATGCCGTCCATGGTCAGCTTGGCCGCATTGAGCACGGGGAAGCTGAAGTTGGGAATCGGGTCATTCGGATTGGTGATCTCCGACACGCGCGCCTGGAAATTCTTGTAGTTGCTGTGAAACACGGCGACATTGGCCAGTGCACGGCCGCTGGCCGAACGCATCTTCAGGCCGGCCTCGTAGGTCCATACGTATTCCGGATCGAAGCTGCTGACATCAGCCGGGCTGTTGGCACGTCCATTGAAGCCACCCGACTTGAAGCCGCGATTGGCAGACACATAGCCCATCACCTGCGGCGTAAACTGCTTTTGCAGGCTCAACGATGGAGTCAGCGCGGACCAGCTCTTGCCGGCATTGAAGGCAAAGGTGGAATCGAACGCCGACAGCGGTGCGCCGAAGAAGGTCGAGGTGGTGCGGAAGTAGTCTTTCTTCTCGTGCGTGTAACGCAGTCCGCCAGCCAGGCTCCAGCCATCACCGAACTGCCAGTTGGCGTGGCCGAAACCGGCATAGCTGGTGGTGTTCAGGTCATCGTCGATGGTACGCAGGAATGTAAGCGGTGTGCCGGCGTAGGTGAGAAAATCATTGGCATAGGCTTCCTGGTGCGAAGGCACCTTTTCTTTCATGTAATAGAAACCCAGCACAGCCTGCAGGTTGTCATGGTTGTCGAACTGGAACTGGAATTCCTGACTGGTCTGCTTCTGCCGCAGCGCTACCAGCACATCGCCAAGCTGGAACTCGGAGGCATCAATGTCGATATAGGCATCGGTATCCAGCTTGCGGTAGGCGGTGATGCTCTTAAGGTTCCAGTTCTGGCCGAGCACCCAGTTCATGTGCAGGTCCATGCCCTTGTGGGTCAGCTTCTGGCCCTTGCCCGGGCCGAATGAGGTCCGCGCGTGGTAGTTCCAGTCGCCGCTGCCGGGCACAAGCAGAACGCCGGCGCCACCCGTGGCAAGATCCACACTCACCAGTGGTGCGGTGGGTCGGCCCATGGTCAGAGCGGTATTCTGGCGGGTGTAGTCCATCGACAGGACGGCATTGAAGTTGTCGGACGGATGAAAATCCAGCTTGCCGCGTACGGACTTCGTGTCGTCGTCGTTGAAATGACGGCCGTTATCGGGATCGGTCACGTAGCCATCATTCTTGAACGTGCCTGCTGCAATCGAGCCGGACAAGGTCTTGCCCAGCGGCCCGCTGAAATAGGCCTTGGTGTTGATCCGCCCGTAATCGCCCACGGTCACTTCCACCGAACCCTCGGGATAGTCGCTGGGCTTCTTGGTGACGATCTTGACCGCACCGCCGGTGGAGTTCTTTCCGTACAGCGTGCCCTGCGGTCCGCGCAGGACTTCCACATGATCGACATCGAACAGGTCGATCAGGGCACCGTTGATGCGCGAGTAATAGACATCGTCAACATAGAAACCGACACCCGGGTCAAAACTCTGCAGGGCATCGGGCTGACCGATACCGCGAATGAAGATATTGACGTTACCCGACGAACCACGGCCCTGGACGATGTTGAGGTTGGGTACCGAGCCTTGCAGCCCGTCAATGTTGACGGCCTGCATGTCCTTCATGTCCTCGGCGCTGAAGGCACTGACGGCGACCGGAACCTTTTCCAGATCCTCGCTGCGGCGACGTGCCGTAACCGTGACCGTGCCCAGTTCCTTGGCCTCGCGCTGTGCGGCCTCGGTCTTTTTCTTGTTCTGCGCATTATCGGACGACTGGCTGCTTTGGCCGGCACCTGAATCCGGCTGCGCGATGGCGGCGAACGGGACCAGCAGGGCGGTACTGATGGCAAGTGCAAGAATCTGACGTTTCATGGTTCTGTCCCCATACTCGAAATAGACGGCGCGGCGGCCCCCGGCACGCCATGCATGCGCGCGGTAGACCATTGAGTTGAGACTTATCCTAGCCAGCCGCGGCGTGCACGACACTTGTACCTTGGTCCAGTGGGACTGTTGCGCCTTTGCGCCGATACTCGGGCCGCCAACTAGACTCGGGGACGGGTGGATGTCTTTCTTGATTGTTCTGGCCGCACTGGCCTTTCTGATGCTGGCGGCCTACCGCGGCCACAGCGTGATCCTTTTCGCGCCCATCGCGGCGCTGGGCGCGGTATTGCTGACCGATCCGTCGCTGGTCGCGCCGATGTTCACCGGCCTGTTCATGACCAAGATGGTCGGCTTCCTGAAACTCTACTTTCCGGTGTTCATGCTGGGTGCGCTGTTCGGCAAGCTGATCGAGATTTCCGGGTTCTCCAAGTCCATCGTCGCCGCCACCATCGGCATCGTCGGCCGCAGTCGCGCCATCCTGTCGATCGTGCTGGTGTGCGCGATCCTGACCTACGGTGGCGTATCCCTTTTCGTCGTGGTGTTTGCGGTCTATCCGTTTGCGGCCGAACTGTTTCGCCAATCCGATATCCCCAAGCGCCTGATCCCCGGCACCGTCGCGCTGGGGGCATTCACTTTCACCATGGATTCGCTCCCCGGTACGCCGCAGATCCAGAACATCATCCCGACGGCATTCTTCGGCACCAATTCCTGGGCCGCGCCATGGCTGGGCACCATGGGTGGGGTGTTCATTTTCCTTGCCGGCATGAGCTATCTGGAATGGCGGCGCCGCAGTGCCGCGCGCCACGGCGAGGGTTACAGCGGCGGCGCCGAGCTGCTCAATGAGCCCGCACCGTTCGAGCAAGACAAGCTGGCCAACCCGCTGCTGGCGATCACGCCACTGATTCTGGTGGGGGTGATCAACAAGCTGTTTACCGACTGGATACCGCAGTGGTACGGCAGCAGCACCGCGTTTTCCCCGTCGATCATGGGCAAGGCCGCGCCGGTGGTGCAGGAGGTCTCGAAGATCGGTGCCATCTGGGCCGTCGAAGCAGCACTTCTGACCGGGATCGTGTGCGTGCTGGCTTTTGCCTGGCGGCCGGTCACGCAACAATTCACCAAGAGCAGCCAGGCCGCCATTGGCGGTGCCCTGCTGGCGTCGATGAATACGGCATCCGAGTATGGTTTTGGTGCCGTAATCGCGGCCCTGCCCGGTTTCCGTGTGGTTGCCGATGCGCTGCATTCGATTCCCAACCCTCTGGTCAACGAAGCGGTCACGGTTACCGCGCTGGCCGGTATCACCGGTTCGGCGTCCGGCGGCATGGGCATCGCCCTGGCAGCGATGTCCGACACCTTCATCGCCAACGCCCACGCCGCCGGCATTCCGCTGGAAGTCTTCCACCGCGTTGCGGCGATGGCATCGGGCGGCATGGACACCCTGCCCCACAACGGCGCGGTAATCACCCTGCTGATGGTTACCGGTCTTACCCACCGCCAGGCCTACAAGGACATCTTCGCCGTCACCATCATCAAGACCCTGGCGGTGTTTGTGGTGATTGGCTTGTATTACCTCACGGGGCTGTCTTGAGGAAGAGAGTGGGAAGTGGGAGAGCAGGAGCGTGGAGTGCCGCGTCACCCAGACGGTTGACCTGCATGCAGGGTGCTGCTGAGCAAAGCGAGGCGCACCGAAGAGGGAGGTGGGGAGTGGCAGAGCAAATACGTCTCGGCAGCATCATTCTGCCGAACCCGCGTGCTTGCACCAACCGCTTCCCTACTCCCTACTTCCCACTACCCAATTCACGCCAGCAGATGCGTCAGCCCCAGACCCATGCCGATCAACCATAACCACAACACGATCGCCAGAACCAGCGGGCGAGGACCCAGGGCCTTCAGCTTGGCAACGCGGGTTTCCAGGCCCAGCGCGGCCATGGCAGCGGCCAGTGCCAGGGTATCGATGGTCAGCAATGCTTCACGCAGAGCGGGTGGCAGACTGATGACCGAGTTGACACCTGCGACCGCCACGAACACCAGAGCGAACCACGGCACACTCATGCGCGCCTTGCCGCCGGGCGCGGCTGTGCTGCCACGCGACTCGCCCCAACTGAGCGCGAAAAGCACGGGTACCAGCATCATTACCCGGGTCAACTTGACTATCACGGCGGTGTCGGCAGCCGCCGGGCTGATGGCGCTGCCAGCCGCAACCACCTGCGCAACCTCATGCACGGTAGCACCCGTGAACAGACCAAACTGACTGGCATCGAGGCCCGCGTACCCGAACAACCACGGATAAACAAAGATGTCGATGGTGCCGAACAGCACCACGGTCGCCACGGCAATGGCCACTTTGCCCGGGTCGGGCTTCAGGACCCGCTCGACAGCAAGCACCGCCGCTGCACCGCAGACGGCGCTACCGCTGCTGACCAGAATCGCGGTGTGGCGGTCCAGCCCCAGCAAACGGCGACCAATCATGGTACCCAATACCAGCGTGCCCACGACGATGACGGTATCGATGATCAGCCCGTGCACACCGACCGCAGCAATCTGCTGAAAACTGATCCGGAGGCCGTACAGCACCACCCCGAGGCGTAGCAGTTTCTGCTGCGCGGTGATGACACCCGGAGTCAGCGCTGCTGGCAGACGGACGCCAAAAACATTGCCAAGCACCATACCGAATACGATGGCGAGGGTCAGCGCGCTGACCTGCCACCTGGCCAGAAGTGGCAGCCCCGACAACCACAGGCCCGCCACCCCAAGGCCTAGGGCCAAGGCCAGGCCAGGCACCTGGCACAGCAATGCAACGAAACGGCTTGCGCGTTGTTCTGTCGGCCTTGGGCCGAGAGCCTCAGTCGTGTTCATGACTCGTATCCAATAAGCGATGGGCGCAGTATCGGAGCTGGCTCAATATCAGTCTAATGGATATTATTTATACGCTATATCACTAATTTTGATATATGATGGTCAGCATGCTGCCCTTCTCGCCCCGTCAACTGCAAGTCTTTGCTGCCATCGCACGCACCGGCAGCGTCAGTGCAGCCGCGCAACAAATGCATCTGAGCCAACCGGCTGCCAGCATGGCCCTGGGGCAGTTGGAGCAGGCACTTGGCCAACCATTGTTTGATCGTGCCCCGCGGCAACTCGTCATCAATAGCCGGGGCCGCGAACTTCTGCCACAGGCCGAAGACATACTCAGCCGCCTGGACGCATTTGGCAAAAGCCTCGACGGCGGCCCGATCACAGGCGAACTGCGCCTGGGCACCAGCAATACCGTAGGAAACTATTGTGTGGCCGAACTCCTGGGCAGATTCGTGTCTGAGCACCCGCAGGTACGTATCAAAGTCGAAATCGACAACACCGACCAGGTGGTTGCCGAGATTCTGGCGCAGCAACTTGACGTTGCCTGCGTCGAAGACTCACCGCATGATCCGGAACTTGTGGTGTGGCCATGGCGGCAAGACTCATTGGCCGTTTGCGTCGGGCCCGACCACCACCTGGCCAGGCGCAAACGGTTGCGCCCGAACGACCTGGGGGGCGCGCGCTGGATACTGCGCGAGCCCGGCAGTGCCACTCGACGGCACAGCGAGCGGATTCTGGCGCAGTTGCCCGCCGGGCAGACGGTGCTCGAGCTGAGCCAGACCGAAGCCATCAAGCAGGCTGCCATTGCGGGCCTCGGCATGGCCCTGCTGCCACGGGTGGCCGTCGAAGGATCTGCCGCCCATGGGCAATTGGCAATATTGCCGACGCCATTCCTGGATCTCGAACGCCCCCTGTCCATTGTGGTGCACAGCCGCCGCTATCGCAGCCACGCCCTGCATGCATTCCTGGCCACGATTGACAGAAGCCTGGTGTAGGGCGGCGAAGCGCAACCACGCTGAACGTCGCGATACCCGCGTCTGCTGCGCAGACCAGGCCCGCCCGAGCAGCTCATATGGGGGAGGTTCACATCTGCGCTCGAATATCCGGTAAAATGTGCGGCTACCTTTCTCTTGCAGGCGGCGTGACCTACTGGTCGTGCCGATCAGTCCATGTCCATCGAAAATCTCCGCAACATCGCCATCGTCGCCCACGTCGACCACGGCAAGACCACCCTCGTCGATCAGCTGCTGAAGCAGTCCTCGACACTTGCCGAACGCGAGGTGCTGCCGGACCGGGCGATGGATTCCAATGACCAGGAGCGCGAGCGCGGCATTACCATTCTGGCCAAGAACACGGCCATTTCGTGGAACGGCAACCGCATCAATATCGTCGACACCCCGGGCCATGCCGATTTCGGCGGCGAGGTCGAGCGCGTGCTGTCGATGGTCGATTCGGTGCTGCTGCTGGTCGATGCGATGGACGGGCCCATGCCGCAGACGCGCTTCGTGACCCAGAAAGCCTTCGAAATGGGCTTCAAGCCGATCGTGGTAATCAACAAGGTCGACCGCCCCGGCGCGCGCCCGGACTGGGTGCTGGACGCCACGTTTGACCTGTTCGACCGTCTCGGTGCCACCGACGAGCAGCTCGACTTCCCCGTGGTTTATGCCTCGGCCCTGCATGGCTATGCCGGCATGCATTCGGACGTGCGCGACGGTGACATGACGCCCCTGTTCGAAGCCATCATGAAGCACGTCGATCCGCCCGCCGTGGATCCCGATGGCGATTTCCAGATGCGCATCAGCCAGCTGGACTATTCGAGCTACGTGGGCCTGATCGGTATCGGTCGCATCCAGCGCGGCAGCGCACGCACCAACATGCCGGTCGCGATCGTCGATCGTCACGGAAAAAAGCGCCAGGGCAAGATTCTGCAGGTACTCGGTTTCATGGGGCTGGAGCGTCGTGAAGTGGAATCGGCCGAGGCCGGTGACATCATCGCCATTTCCGGCGTCGACAAGCTGGGGATTTCCGATACCGTGTGCGCACCGGGCAACCCCGAAGCCCTGGAAGCGCTGACTGTCGACGAGCCGACCATCTCGATGACCTTCCAGGTCAACAACTCGCCCTTCGCAGGTCACAAGGAAAACAGCGGCGGCAAGTTTCTCACCAGCCGCCAGATTCGTGAACGCCTGACGCGCGAAACCCTGCACAACGTGGCCCTGCGGGTCGAAGACACCGCCGACCCGGACCGCTTCAAGGTTTCCGGCCGCGGCGAGCTGCACCTGTCCGTACTGATCGAGACCATGCGTCGCGAGGGCTACGAACTGGCCGTGTCACGCCCGGAAGTCATCGTGCGCGAGATCGACGGCAAGTCGCAGGAACCCTGGGAACAGCTGGTCGTGGATCTTGATGAACCCTACCAGGGTGGCGTCATGGAGCGTCTTGGCACGCGCAAGGGACAGCTCAAGGACATGCAGCCCGACGGCAAGGGACGAGTGCGACTCGAGTACCTGATTCCCGCGCGCGGCCTGATCGGCTTCCAGACCGAGTTCAAGACCATTACCGCCGGTACCGGCCTGCTGTTCCACGTGTTCGACCACTATGGTCCCCGCGCCGACGGCGCCATCGCCAAGCGCAACAACGGCGTGATGATTTCCAACGCCACCGGCACCGCACCGGCTTACGCGCTGTGGAACTTGCAGGAGCGTGGCCGCATGTTGATTGACGCCAATACGCCTGTCTACGAAGGACAGTTGGTCGGCATCCATGCCAAGGACAACGACCTGACCGTTAACGCCCTGCGCGCCAAGCAGCTGACCAACGTGCGTGCTTCAGGCAAGGACGACGCGCTCACTCTGGTGCCGTACGTGAAAATGTCTCTGGAACAGGCACTGGAATTCATCGAGGACGACGAGCTGGTCGAAGTCACACCAAAAGGCATCCGCCTGCGCAAGAAGCATCTCACCGAGAGCGACCGCAAGCGGGCTTCGCGACAGGTGGCTTGATGCCAGGGCCCGGGGAACCGGGACCCTGGGCCGTGTCATGCCACTGCCCAGGGATGGCACGGCCTTGAACGTGGCGCATCAAGCCAGAGCATCGAACCCGCTCGAACCCTGAAAAACCGGGTTGCGAGCGTGGTCCGCTGCTGAGAACGGAAACCGCCGCAAGCCCGGATCGCGCTACTTGACCGCCAGTTTTCGATAGCCTTCGGCCAGAAAATCGACCAGTTGCCTGACGGCGGGCAACATGCCCCGGCGCGATGCAAACACGGCATGCACAACGCCTGCCGGTTCATACATCGCGGCCAACGGCCGCTCCTACGAACTCCCGTAGCAGGATCGGCGAACAGGCGAAGCCAGAATGGAGTGGCAGCGCGCCGCAATCCGGGCTGCAGCACGGCAGCACGGGTAGAAACTTGAAACGTCGCTCTTGTACACACGCGCCTACGGGTCACACACCTCATCGCACCCGTTCGCGGAGTCGCTGCAGCATGCATTGGTGCAACAAAGTGTGTCCCCGCTATCGCAGTCTTCGCATGTCTTGATCATATTGGGGTGCACTCCGCCAAAACGCGCCAGCGCCGTCCTCGAGGCTGACGATTCGAGGCGATCACCCGGAACGACCCGAACGTCAAGTTGCAGTGGCACACCGTTCGCAGTCGTGTGCGCCATGTGCAGCGTCATGGGCTCATCCGCCGTGGGATTACCCATCATTTCGGGAGAGGCAATCAAACTCCATGCGTCCTTTGAAGATTCTTTCTCAAGCAGACGCAACTGAACCATGACCGTAGTGTTGCCCGCCTTGGTGACCGCATGCTTGGGATTGATCTGGAACCGATAAGCATTGCCATCCTTCGACGTCACTTCGATTTCTCCCGGGGCTCCGACAGCGACCACTGCTGCCGGGGTCGATACCACCCGGCCATCTACCGCCAGCTGCATCTGGAAGGAATACGGTTGGCCCGCGAACGCGTGGGTGCCTGCCAGGACGAACGCCATGACAATGAGCATACTCAGATGCCGAAAGAACTTCTCCATAATCATTTCTCCTTTCCACAGTAGCCTTCTTACGCTAGCACAGGGGGGGGGAGCTGACTCAAGCAAACAGGATCTGCCCGTACTGTCAGACAGCTGCGCGTGCAATTCCGGCAGGCGCGGATCAGCGCACGTCGTGCACCTGATATTTCTCGGCCAGGAAATCAACCAGCTTGCGCACTGCGGGCAACATGCCCCGCCGTGAAGCAAACACGGCATGCACGACGCCTGGCGGTGGTGCCCATTCCGGCAACACCCGTTCCAGGGCGCCGGCGGCAAGCGGTTCGCGGATCGCCATCACGGGAAGCTGCACGACTCCGAGCCCCGCCAGGGCGGCCTGGCGCAGCGCATGCATGTCATCGCTGACCAGACGGGGACTATACTCGATACGCCGTTCTTCCCCCCGGACATTCAGGAGCTGCCATTGCGGGTTGGCCTTGTGCGTCTTCGTGGCCAGACTCGGCAAACGGGCCAGATCCTCGGGGGTCGAGGGTCGGCCCAGTTCATCCAGCAGGGTCGGCGTAGCCACCAGGATCTGGTGGCTTGCACCGAGCTTTCTCATCACCAGGTCGCTGTCTTTGAGCGGAGGGAAGCGAACCCGCAGGGCCACATCCATGCCTTCGCCGATCACATCGACGCGGCGATTGTCGGCGTCAAGCTCCACGCTGACCCTAGGGTACATGCGCAGGAAATCATTGAGCATGTCGCCTATGGCAAAATGCAGCAAGGTGACCGGGCAGCTCAGGCGAACGACACCACAAGGCTCGCCGTGGCGGAGATTGACCGCTTCATGGGCCGCTTCGGCTTCCTGCAGCACCGCCTTGCAATGCCGATAAAAGGTCTCCCCGGTGGACGTCACGGAAAAGCGTCGCGTCGAACGCTGCAGCAGGCGCACACCCAGCCGCTCTTCCAGTGCCTTGATGCGCCGACTCAGCTTGGACTTGGGCACGCCATGACGGCGCCCTGCAGGCGCGAAACCACCCGCATCGACCACCCATGCAAAGTAGGCCAAGTCGTTGAGATCCTGCTGTTCAGGCATGGCATTGTTCCATTTCTGCAACACTGATGCCTATTTAAGCACCTTTGATGCAAAATGGCATAGCCCTATCCTTGAGCGTCAATATCATCTTTCCCTGGAGATTTGCATGAATACCGTTACCCGGGCCGTTGATCGCATCATCACCGCTCACAGCCAGCGCGAAGGCGGCGGCTTTGTCGTGCGTCGTCCATTCCCTACCGAGCAGATATCCCACCTGGATCCATTTCTGCTCATCGACGAAATGGGGCCTGCCGATTATGGCCCCGGCGAAGCGGTTGGCGCACCCGATCATCCGCATCGCGGTTTCGAAACCGTCACCTACATGCTGGAGGGCGAGTTCGAACACGAGGACTCCGCCGGGCACAAGGGCACCCTGCGACCGGGTGACGTGCAGTGGATGACGGCCGGTGCCGGCATCATTCACTCCGAAATGCCTTCGGCCGAGATCCGTCGTGACGGCGGTCGGGTGCATGGATTCCAGATCTGGATCAATCTTCCGGCCGTGGACAAGATGCACACGCCGCGCTACCAGGAACTGGCCGCCGCTCGAATTCCCGTTGGCCAAAGCGATGATGGTCTGGCGCGGGTTCGCGTGATTGCCGGTGAAGCACTGGGTGTATCGGCGGCCATCGACACGCGCATCCCGATCACGTTCCAGGACTGGACGCTTGAGGCGGGTGCGGATGTGACCGTCAACCTGCCCGCCAGCGAGCAGGCCATGGTCTATGTGTTCGGCGGTGCCATGCGAGTCGGGGACGACGACCAGCTCATTGCTGACGGCCAACTGGCGCAACTCGGCAGCGGTGACGCGGTACGCCTGCGCCATGCCGGCGAAGGTACGGCCCGCGCCCTGCTTCTGGGCGGCACGCCAATCAACGAGCCGGTGGCGCGCTACGGTCCATTCGTGATGAACAATGAGTCGGAACTGCGCCAGGCCTTTGCCGACTACCAATCGGGCCGGATGGGCGAAATCACGCGCGAGGCCCAAGTGGGATGAACCGGTTGCAACCGTCACCCGAGCACGCGTTCGAAAAAATGGAGGTACAACATGTCCAATCTGATCAGTGAACATCTGGCCGGCTTTTCCCACGATCTCGGTGACGGCTTTCGGGTACACCGCGTGCTGCCGCCGAAGTCGCACCGCGCGGTGGGGCCGTTCGTGTTCATGGACCATTTCGGGCCAGTCACCATGGCCGCCGACAAGGCCATGGACGTGCGCCCGCACCCGCACATCGGGCTGGCCACGGTGACCTACCTCTGGCAGGGACGTATCGAGCATCGGGACAGCCTGGGCAATACCCAGATCATCGAGCCCGGTGACGTCAACTGGATGCGTGCCGGTGCCGGGATCGTGCATTCCGAGCGCACCGCGACCGAGGATCGCGGCAAACCCCTGGCCATGCACGGGCTGCAGCTGTGGGTGGCATTGCCCCTGCAGCATGAAACCGGAGAGCCCGGTTTCGAACACGTCACGGCCACCACGCTGCCGACGCTGGACATCAATGGCGTCAGCGGCCGCGTGGTGGCCGGCACGGCCTACGGCCTGCGATCTCCGGTATCGACGCAAAGCGAGCTGTTCTACGTGGATGCCCACCTCCCGGCCGGCAGCGAGCTACCGTTACCGGACGAGCACGAACAGCGTGCCGCCTACCTGATTGACGGCGAGGTTGATGCAGGCGACGAGGCTTTGCGCGAGCGCACACTGGCGGTATTTTCGCCGGGCAAGGGACGTGTGCTCAAGGCAAGGCGCGACGCGCACGTGGTGCTGCTCGGAGGCGCACCGCTGGATGCTCCGCGCTACCTGTGGTGGAACTTCGTCGCCAGTTCCGAACAACGCCTGCAGGAGGCACGTCAGGCCTGGCAGGAAAAACGCTATCCCATGGTTGAAGGTGATCCCGAGTTCATTCCGCTGCCCGGAGACAACCGTGCGAACGTGCGACTGACGCCCGAGTAGTCGGCACACGCAAATCAAATACCATATGCATGCATGATCGTATCGTTGCCGGGGCAAGGCATTCAGCGAGCCCGGCAGGCACTGACATTTTTCCGCAGCGTGAATATTTGACTGGAGTTGGGGAGCGTGATGGACAGCAATCGGATGGCGGCATTCAGCGATGGCGTGCTGGCCATCGTCATTACCATCATGGTGCTGGAACTGGGGATCCCCGAGGGCGCCAGCCTGGCGGCCCTGAAGTCACTGGTTCCGGTCTTGCTCAGCTACGTGCTGAGCTTCATTTACGTGGGCATCTACTGGAACAATCATCACCATCTGCTGCATGCTGTCGAGCGCGTCAACGGAACGGTGCTGTGGGCCAACATGCACCTGCTATTCTGGCTGACCCTTGTTCCTTTTGCCACCGCCTGGATGGGTGAAAATCACTTTGCTGCCGTACCCACCGCGCTATACGGCGTGGTACTTCTTTTCGCTGCCATCGCGTTCTACATCCTGGCGCACCGCCTGGTTGCCCTGCACGGCAAGGAATCCACCCTGGCCAGGGCACTCGGCAACGATTTCAAGAACAAGATATCGGTGATGATCTACGCGGCTGCCATTCCGCTGGCATTCGTGAGTCCTTGGATCGCCGATGCGCTGTACGTCGGTGTCGCCATCATCTGGCTCATTCCGGACCGCCGAATCGAGCGCAATCTGGGCTGATGAAGGGCCGGTGGCTGCGCCTTGCGCCGCGCGGGCATGCCGGCACACCCGCGTCGACGCTTTTCGCTTTCAGCGGCCCTTGTCGCGCATGGCCTTGAGCCCTTCGGCCCAAAATTGCAATTCGCCCAGAAGCGTGTGGGCCGACTTGTCAATCAACTCGTTGGAGCGAAAGCGACCGTCATCGTCCACCTGCTTGGCTACCATCGGCACCATCACACCTTCCATGAGTGGCACCAGTTTCAGGGTGGTCAGCTGCAGCTTGACCGCCTGCGCCGCGCGCAGGCCGCCGGAGGCACCACCGTAGCTGACGATACCGCAGGGCTTGTAGTTCCATTCCTTGTAGACGTAATCGAGCGCATTGACCAGCGCCGGCGTGGGGCTGTAGTTGTACTCGGGCATGACAAAAACGTAGGCATCGGCCGAGTCCACACTCTTGCTCCATCGCTTGGTGTGCTCGTGCTTGTAGTCCTGCGTGGCAGGGTGTGCAGGTTCGTCATATACCGGCAGATCAAAGTCGGCCAGATCCACCAGCTCCACATCAAATTTGCCGTGCTGCCGGGCAAACTCATCAAACCAGCGGGCCACGGATGGGCCAACCCGACCGGGCCGGGTGGAACAGATCACAACGTGCAGTTTGAGTGACATGACTACTCCCTTTGTGGATAACCGAATTTGGCGAGTGCCTCAAAGGCAATCGTCTTGCTTGACTGCCTACCGTAAATGCTCGACCCGCGGGCTGCCAACAGGCGTTGCAGCAACACTGTGTTGCACCAGCAGGCACCTCACCGATCCAGCACCGGCAATGCCGCACTGGAGGGCATTACAATGTCGGCATGAGCACCCGACCGATACTTGTGTCCTGGAGCGGCGGCAAGGACTGCCTCATGGCGCTGCAGCGGCTGCGCGATGATCCGGCATGGAACGTCGTGGCACTGCTGACGACGGTCAATCGGGAACACGACCGGATTGCCATGCACGGCATCCGCCGCAGCGTGCTCGAGGCCCAGGCGGAAGCGCTGAATCTGCCCGTGATAGTGGCCGAGATGGACTGGCCGGGCCGCAACGAAGCGTACCTGGAGAGCTGGCGGCTTGCTCTGGCCCAAGCTCGTCAGCGCTGGCCCCGACTGGACCAATGCGCGTTTGGAGACATCCATCTGGCTGACGTGCGCGCATGGCGCGAGCAGCAGATGACAGCCTGCGGCTGGGGCTCGGTGTTCCCCCTGTGGCATGAGGATTCACGGCAGCTGGCGCAACATTTTGTCGATGCCGGGCATCGCGCCAGACTGGTGTGCGTGGATACCGAGCAGTTGGATGCCGCCTTTTGCGGGCGCCCGTTTGACGATGCATTGCTGGCTGCGCTGCCCGGGCATGTCGATCAGTGCGGGGAGAACGGCGAGTTTCACACGCTGGCGCACGGCGGCCCGCTATTTGCTACCCCGCTTGAGCTTGCCAGCGGCGAGTCGGTCTTGCGCGACGGGCGTTTCCAGTTCCAGGATTTCCTGCTTGACGATGGATGACAACAGCACAGCCATCCTGCCCGATGTCTTGCAGCCCGGCCTGAAGCTGGTGTTGTGCGGCACCGCTCCCAGTCGGCGCTCGGCAGCCGACGGCGCCTACTATGCTCATCCCGGCAACTACTTCTGGCGTGCGCTGCATGAGGCCAGCCTGACGCCGCGGCAATTCGTGCCATCGGAGTTTCGTCAGTTGGCACAGCTGGGCATCGGCCTGACCGATCTGGCCAAGTGCCACAGCGGCAACGACAGCGAGCTGCCGAACGGGGCCTTTGACGTACCGGCGCTGATCGACAGGATCCGCCAGTACGCCCCGGAAAGGATCGCCTTCACCAGCAAGAATGCGGCACGCGCCGCGCTGGGCCACAAGATTACGAGCTATGGCGCACAGACTGATCGCATTCACGCCACCGCCGTATACGTGCTGCCCTCACCCTCGGGACAGGCACGCGGCTATTGGGATATCGGGCCATGGCGTGCGCTGGCCGCCGCCATGCACGCCAACAGAGCCTAGCCCGTATCATTCACCAGGCTTCTACTGCGGTCTGACCCCAAGATAGCCACTGGCCATGGCGATGGTGACCCAGACTTCGTCCGGCTCAAGCTTGATCGCACGATCAAACAGTTGCTCGGCCTTGGTGCGATCACCGTTGATCATGTAGTCCGCGCCAATCTCGGCCAGATCCTTGGCTTCGTCCGGATTGCGCTGCAGGTACGCATCGAAGATCGGCCGCGCCTTGCCCCAATCACCGGCTTCCTGATAGATGCGGGCAATGCGATACAGGTCGCTGTCGGCATGTTTGCCGTTGAGGTAGGCGTCAAAGATCGCCTGGCCCTTGGCCTTCATGCCACCCAGGTAGTACACGCGGCCGACCGCGATTCGCTCCCAGCTGCCACTCTCGCCGGCTTGCGCCATGGCCACGTCGGCAAGGTTTTGGGCTGCCTGCTTCTTCTTTACGCCGTGATACATGCCTTGAACGGGCTGGTTGCCGGCGGCGTAGCCCATACCGAGGCCGGCGACGAAGGTTGCCAGCGCCAGTCCGATCATCGTTTTCTTTTTCATGCTGCTCCCCGCATGGATAATGAGTTGTCCTGCCCAAACAGCATGCCGCGCCTGCGCGGCGACCGCAATACCAGATTCGCGCGGTCGATGCCATGTTCGTGGCCGATTGACGTCTGCCGCTGCGGCGCAAGCGCATTGTTCCGGTCGCCTGGCCACTTTCCGCTACACTGGATGGGCCGGCGTTCAAACGGGGGCGCCAGTGCGGTCCGGATTGCAGACGTCATTGCAGTGGCGCTTGTGCCGGGTTCAATTCGCGGCTTCAAGGGGGCAGGCATGCAGGCAATCAATGTCATCACGCGGTCATTGGCGATGCTGCTGATGATCCCCTTGGCCTGCGCTGCGGGGCAGGTCGCTCCGGCTTCGAGCAGTGCCAGTGCTGCTGGTGCCTTGCCGCACAGTCAGGACGCCCCGGCGGCGTACCTCAGCGTCAGCCAGTTGCAACAGCACATGCACGGCGGCAGCTTGAGCGCGCTGGACCTGACCCGCCAGTTCATCTGGCGCATCGCCCACTTCGATCATGCCGGCCCGCGCGTCAACTCGGTGATAGAACTCAATCCCGATGCCCTGCCCCAGGCACGCCGGCGTGACCAGGACCGGGCTGATGGCAAGGGGGGCATCCTGCTCGGCATACCGGTGCTGCTGAAAGACAATATCGACACGGGTGATCAGATGCTGACCACGGCCGGCTCGCAAGCACTTTCCGCTGCGCCAGCACCGCAAGATGCATCGATCGTGGCCCGGCTGCGCAAGGCGGGCGCCATCGTTCTGGGCAAGACCAATCTGAGTGAGTGGGCCAATTTTCGTTCCACCCATGCCACCAGTGGCTGGAGCGGGCGTGGTGGGCTGACGCACAATCCGTTCGTGCTGGATCGCAACGCATGCGGCTCAAGCGCCGGATCCGGCGCTGCTGTGGCCGCCGGCTTCACGACCCTTGCCATCGGCACCGAGACTGATGGCTCGGTGATCTGCCCGGCCTCAATGAACGGCATTGTCGGTATCAAGCCAACCCTGGGGCTGGTCAGCCGCACCGGCATCGTGCCCATCAGCCACAATCAGGACACTGCCGGTCCCATGGCCCGGAGCGTGGCTGACGCGGCTGCCCTGCTCACGGTCATGGCCGGTAGCGATGCCGCGGACAAGGCAACCGCCGAGGCCGACCAGCACGCCACCGACTACCGCAAATTTCTTGATACGGACGGGCTCAAGGGCAAGCGCATCGGTGTGCTGCGCGAGTATGCCGGCGCCGAGCCCAATACCGACCGCGTACTGGACAAGGCCATCGCGGTGATGAGAAAGGCCGGAGCGGTGATCGTCGACCCGGTCAAGCTGCCCCATGTCAGCGACCTGAGCGACGACGAATTCACCGTGCTGCTGTACGACTTCAAGCACGACATCAAGGCCTATCTGGCGACCCGCAAGAATCTCAAGGTTCACGACCTCGCAGATCTGATCGCCTTCAACAAGGCACACGCTGACAGCGAAATGCCATGGTTCGGGCAGGAGCTGTTTCTGATGGCCGAAAAAAAGGGTCCAATCACCGACAAGGCCTACACTGACGCATTGCAGCGTTCCAAGCGCCAGGCCGGCCCGGAAGGCATTGATGCTGCGCTCGAAGCGCACCATCTGGATGCGCTACTCGCCCCTTCCTGGGGCCCGGCGTTCAGAACCGACCTGGTGCTGGGCGACCATATCCTCAGCGGCGATCCCACGGTGGGCGGCGCATCGCAACCGGCTGCCGTCGCCGGCTACCCTTCAATCACGGTTCCTGCCGGCTTCGTCCACGGACTGCCTGTTGGCATCGTGCTGATGACCCGCAAATGGGGCGAGCCGACACTGATCTCGATCGCCTACGGCTTCGAGCAGCACAACCCTGTCTTCAAGCGCCCCGGCTTCCTCGCTACCGTGCCGCAGCCGCAGCCGGAGCCGGTTGAGTAAACCGGACGCAGGATGCGCAGCGTCATGCTCGCCGGGGCGACGCCGAGCCTGATGCAGGCTGCTGCCGAACGAAGTGAAGCGCACGGGCGAAAAACCCGCGCCAAACGGTGCGCTTCGTTTCATGGCGTGCTGCTGACGAAGGGAGCGCGCCATTGAACGACACGCCGCGATATCAGGCGCCGATACGGCCGCCGGACTTGCGCACGATCATCATCGCCAGTTCCAGCGATTGCTCATAGTTGAGGCGCGGATCGACATGACTCCTGTAGGCGCGGGTCAGATCGGTTTCGCTCAGTCCGCGGGCACCACCGGTGCACTCGGTGACGTCCTCGCCAGTCAGTTCCAGGTGCACTCCGCCGAGCCGGGTACCGGCAGCCTCGTGCAGATCGAAGGATTTCGCCAGTTCACTGGCAATGTTGTCGAACTTGCGCGTCTTGTAACCATTGCTGGTCTTTTCGGTATTGCCGTGCATCGGATCACACACCCACAGTACCGTGCGCCCGGCATCCTTGACCGCCCTCAGCAGTGAGGGCAGACACTCGTCGATCCGACCCGCCCCCATGCGATGAATCAAGGTGATACGGCCAGCCTCGTCGCTCGGGTTGAGCACGTCGAGCAAGCGCAGCAGATGGTCGCGCGGCATGGTGGGACCCACCTTGATCGCTACCGGATTGCGAATGCCGCGGAAATATTCCACATGGGCACCGTCCAGCGCGGCCGTGCGCATGCCGATCCATGGCAAGTGCGTGGACAGGTTGAACCAGCCCCATTGCCGCGGTACCTGACGTGTCTGTGCCTGCTCGTAGTGCAGCAGCAGGGCCTCGTGCGAGGTATAGAAATCCACGCGGGAGAAGCTCTCCAGCGATTCGCCAGCAAGGGTCTCCATGAACTTGAGGGAGCCGCCGATGCTGTCGACCATGTGCCGGTATTCTTCAGCCAGCGGCGAATGCTCCACCCAGCCCAGGTTCCAGTATTCGGGATGGCGCAGATCCGCGAATCCGCCGTCAATCAGGGCGCGCACGAAATTGATCGTCATGGCCGATCGCGCGTGCGCCTGGATCATGCGTCCCGGGTTCGGACGACGAGCCTCCGGCGAGAACTCCGGACCGTTGACGATATCCCCGCGGTAACACGGCAGGGTCACATCGCCACGAGTCTCCGATTCTGACGAGCGTGGCTTGGCGTATTGCCCGGCGAAACGACCCACGCGCAAAACCGGCATCTTCAGTCCATGCACCAGCACAAGGCTCATCTGCAGGAGCACCTTGAGACGGTTGGCTATGACCGAGTCATTGCAGTCATCGAAGTTTTCGGCGCAATCGCCGCCCTGGAGCAGGAAACGTTTCCCCTGTTGTGCTTCGGCCAGGAGCTTCTTCAGCGCCAGCACTTCCCATGACGTGACCAGCGGCGGCAGACTGGCAAGTTTGCCCAGTGCCGCATCAAGTTCTGCCGCGTCGTCATACCTGGGCTGCTGCAGCGCGTCCCTGCCCTGCCAGCTATCTGGCTGCCAGATGGCGTCTTCGGGAATGGCATGCACGGGCGAATGCTCGTTCATCAACGGAAAAGCCTCGGACGGCGCGGGCGGCGCGCTGTCCACAAGGCCCAGATGCCCAGCACAAGCAGGCTGATCAGGGACCAGGCAGGCATGGCAAGGCCCAGGAATCGCCAATGCACTTCCGCGCATTCTCCCGAACCGGACAGCACCATTTTCAGGGTCTGCGCCAGCGGGAAGGTATCCAGCATGTATCCCAGTCCCGGGCCACACGAGGGCACCTGGTCGGCCGGCAGCGACTGCAACCAGAGTTGTCGCACAGCCACACCGATACCACCGGCCGCAAAAAGCGCCAGCAATGCGGCATAGACCCGGCGCCACGCGCTGCGCGGCGCATGCAGGCCACCAATCAGGAACACCACACCCATGCCGATGAAGGCAATGCGCTGCAAAATGCACAACGGGCATGGCGAAATGTACTGGTAGTACTGCACGTACAACGCGTAGGCGATCAGGCCGGCGCAGGCCAGAAAGCCGAGCAGCCAGGCCGTGCGCATCGAGGGGCGTACACTGGAGGTCATGAAACTCTTCCGCGATTCGAGGCAAACGTAGGGTCTACGTTAACGCCTGGCCGCGCAATTGTCAGCAGAAATGCACTCGAAGGTGGGTGACAAGTCAGGCGCATAAACGAAGGCCCCGACGTGCAATCCGTCGAGGCCCCAGTATTGATGCAGCTGGTCAGCACGGCGCTATCATTCAGCGACAGTAGCTGCCTCTGGCCGATCCACCAGTTCCACGTAGGCCATCGGCGCATTGTCGCCAACGCGATTGCCACACTTGAGGATGCGCAGGTAGCCGCCAGGGCGTTCGGTATAGCGCGGCCCCAGTTCGGAAAAGAGCTTGCCAACCGCTTCCTTGTCACGCAGCCGGGCAAAGGCCAGACGGCGATTGGCCACGCCATCAGTCTTGGCCAGCGTGATAAGCGGCTCGGCCACTCGGCGCAGTTCCTTGGCCTTGGGCAAGGTGGTCCGGATGAGTTCGTGCTTGAACAGCGACGCTGCCATGTTCTTGAACATGGCCTGGCGATGTGAGCTGTTGCGGTTGAGCTTGCGCCCCGATTTCATGTGCCGCATGGTTTTCTTCCGTTTCTCAGTCTGTTTGCGTCAATCGTGGCACTCGTGGCAACGATTGACATGTCAGTTTGCGTGCTACCTGCCAAGCGGGACGTCCTCACTGGGAGAATCGCGAAAAACCTCGCCGACTCACCACTTCCGACGCCCTACTCCCCGCTCTTCAGTCCAACTGCATGCCCGGCGCCAAACCTGCCGGCGGCCAGTTTTCCAATCGCGTGCCCAGCTTCAGCTCGCGACTTTCCAGCACTTCCTTGATCTCGTTGAGCGACTTCTTGCCAAGGTTGGGCGTCTTCAGCAGCTCCACTTCGGTCTTCTGTACCAGATCGCCGATGTAGTAGATGCTTTCCGCCTTCAGGCAATTGGCCGAACGCACGGTCAGCTCCAGATCGTCGATCGGGCGCATCAGCAAGGGATCGATCGCATCCGACTCGTCCTTCTCCTGCGCCGCTTCGCGATGGCTGAAGTCACCGAAAATATGCAGCTGGTCCATCAGGATCTCTGCGGACTGGCGCACCACTTCCTCCGGATCAATGGTGCCATTGGTATCAATGGTCAGCACCAGTTTGTCCAGGTTGGTACGCTGTTCGACACGAGCCGAATCAACTTCGTAGGACACACGGCGCACCGGGCAGAAAGACGCATCCAGGGGCAGGCGACCAATCGGACGCGCTGAATCCTGGTCGTCGTCGGCATTGGCCGAGGTCACCGGCACGTAGCCCACGCCGCGCTGCACCTTGAGGCGCATGTTCAGCGCAATGTCCTTGGTCAGGTGACAGAGCACCTGCTCCGGATTGACGATTTCCACCGTATGATCAACGGTAATGTCACCCGCCGTGACCACACCCTTGCCCTTCTTGCTCAGCGTCAAGGTGGTTTCATCCGTACCGTGCATGCGGATGGCAACGTCCTTGAGGTTCAGCAGAACCTCGATGACGTCTTCCTGAAGGCCATCAAGCGTCGTGTATTCATGCAGCACACCGTCCATTTCCACCTCGACGATGGCACAACCGGGTATTGCTGACAGCAGGACGCGGCGCAGCGCGTTGCCGAGTGTATGCCCGAAACCACGCTCCAAAGGTTCTACGACAACCTTGGCACGGTTGGTTCCAAGCTGCTCGACGCTCAACCCACCGGGTTTGAGCACGCCAGTCGATGCGACTCCCATGTAGCAGACTCCTGAAAAATTACTTGGAATAAAGCTCGATGATGAGGTTCTCGTTGATGTCCGAGGGCAGATCTGCCCGCTCCGGCACCATCTTGAACACACCCGAGAATTTCTTGGCATCCACCTCGACCCAATCGGGCTTGAGGTCCATGCTGTCAGACAAGGCCAGTGCTTCGGTCACGCGCAGCTGGCTGCGAGCACGTTCGCTCAAAGCCACTTCGTCATCGGCTGAAATCTGGTAGGACGGCACGTTGACACGCTTGCCGTTGACCAGAATGGCGCGGTGCGAAACCAGCTGGCGAGCCTGTGCGCGTGTCACGGCAAAACCCATGCGATAGACGACGTTGTCCAGGCGCGTCTCGAGAAGCTGCAACAGGATCTCGCCAGTGTTGCCCTTCGAGTGGGTTGCCTTCTTGTAGTAATTGCGGAACTGGCGTTCCAGCACACCGTAAATACGCTTGACCTTCTGCTTCTCACGCAGCTGAACGGCGTAATCGGACAGGCGAATGCGGCGGTTGGCACCGTGCTGGCCGGGCTTGGTTTCCAGCTTGCACTTGGTGTCGACGGCGCGCTCCGGGCTCTTCAGCCCCAGATCGGTGCCCTCGCGACGGGCCAGCTTGCAGGTTGCTCCACGATATCGTGCCATGATTTTTCCCTCAGACCCGGCGTTTCTTGGGTGGACGGCAGCCGTTGTGCGGTATCGGCGTCACGTCAATGATGTTGGTTACCTTGTAGCCCAGCGAGTTCAAGGAGCGCACGGCCGACTCGCGACCCGGGCCTGGACCCTTGATGCGGACCTCGACCGATTTCAGGCCGTAATCCTGAGCGGCACGCCCGGCACGTTCGGCAGCAACCTGCGCCGCAAACGGTGTCGACTTGCGTGAACCGCGGAATCCGGCACCACCCGATGTGGCCCAGGACAGGGCATTGCCCTGACGGTCGGTGATGGTGATGATGGTGTTGTTGAACGAAGCATGCACATGCGCGATGCCGTCGGTGACGACGCGCTTGTTCTTCTTTCTGGACTTGACCGGCTTTGCCATAATCTTATCTGTTCCTGGACTCGTGCAAGCGCTTCTCAGCGCTTGATCGGACGACGCGGACCCTTGCGGGTACGCGCGTTGGTTCGGGTACGCTGACCGCGCAAGGGCAGGCCACGGCGATGACGCAGACCGCGGTAGGTACCCAAGTCCATCAGCCGCTTGATGCTGATGCCGACCTCGCGGCGAAGATCGCCCTCAATCGTGAATTTGGCCACTGCTGTACGCAGTTGCTCGACCTCACCCTCGCTCAAGGACTTGATCGGGGTGGCCGGATCGATCTTCAGTTCGCCGCAGATATTGCGGGCCCTGGAACGACCAATACCGTAAATGCTTTGCAGCCCGATCCAGACATGCTTGTGAATGGGCAGGTTTACGCCCGCAATACGCGCCATGACGTGTGCTCTCCAAAAGTAAAACCAGCGCAGTGAACAAGAAATTATAACGTGAATGTGCCGCCAACGGAACCCCTATTGATTCCGCAGAGCAACCCGGGCAACCTGCGCTGCCGCCCGCACTCAGAGCCAGTTGCCGGTCTCAACGACCGCGCAGATTGGCCTTTTTCAACAAACTGTCGTACTGATGACTGACCAGATGGGCCTGGATCTGGGACGTGAAGTCCATGACCACGACCACCACGATCAGCAATGAGGTGCCACCAAAATAGAACGGGACGTGCCAGGCGGTCTGCAGAAAAGTCGGGACCAGACACACTGCAGTCAGGTACAGCGCCCCGACTCCGGTGAGGCGAGTCAGCACGCCATCAATGTAATTGGCCGTCGCCTTGCCGGGGCGAATACCCGGAATCAGGGCGCCGGAGCGCTTCAGATTGTCCGCCGTCTCCTGCGCGTTGAACACGATCGCGGTATAGAAGAAGGTGAACAGGATGATCATGGCGGCGTACAGAAGCATGTACAGCGGCTCGCCCGGGGACAGGGCCGCGGTGACGCTCTGCAGCCAGCGCATCTGGCTGGCATCGTGGAACCACGACGCCGCAGTGGCCGGGAACATGATCAGGCTGGAGGCGAAGATCGGAGGGATCACGCCGGACATGTTGATCTTGAGTGGCAGATGCGAGCTCTGGTTCATGTAGGCCTGCTGGCCACCCTGACGCCGCGCATAGTTGACTGTTATTCGCCGCTGCGCACGCTCCATGAACACCACGAAGGCCGTAACCACAAGCACGATGACAGCGACCAGGATCACCTTGAAGTTTGAAAGCTCGCCGCTCTGCGACATGGTCAGCGTATGCGCAACCGCGGCCGGCAGCCCGGCCACGATGCCGGCAAAGATCAGCAGCGAAATGCCGTTGCCGATACCGCGCTCGGTCATCTGCTCACCCAGCCACATCAGGAACATGGTGCCGGCCGTGAGGCAGACCACCGAGGCCAGGATGAATCCGAAACCGGGCGTGAAGACAATCTCGACGCCACCGGCCGAACCCTGCTTCTGCAGCGCCACGGCCACGCCGAAGGACTGGAACGCGGCCAGGCCCACGGTGCCCCAGCGGGTGTAGCTGGTCAGCTTGCGCTGCCCGGCCTGCCCTTCCTTCTTGAGCGCCTGCCAGCTCGGCAGAACCGAGGCAAACATCTGCACCACAATGGACGCCGAGATGTAGGGAATGACACCCAGTGCGAACAGGGAGAAGCGCGACAGGGCACCACCCGAGAACATGTTGAACATGCTCAGCAGGCCATTATTGCCGATCAGGCGCGCCATGGCCTCCGGGTTGACACCCGGTACCGGAATGAACGAACCCAGTCGAAACACCACCAACGCGCCAACCACGAACAGGATGCGCTGGCGCAGTTCGGTCAGTTTGCCCATGGAGCCCAGAAGGCTGTTGCCTTGCGTCTTCGCCACTTAGAGTGTCCTCTTGTTCACGCGGATCCCGTATTTACTCGACGCTGCCGCCGGCAGCCTCGATGGCAGCCTTGGCACCCGCCGTAGCCAGTACGCCGGAAACCTTCAGCGCACGCTCGATCTCGCCTTTCTTGACAATCTTCACGCGCTTGGCGCCAGCGTGTACCAGACCGGCCTTGCGCAACGCTTCCAGATCGATGCTGTCGACCTTGAGGTTGTTCAGCTGGTACAGGAAGACCTGAGCCGACTGATCCGCCTTGCGGGAATGGAATCCCACCTTGGGCAGACGACGCTGCAAAGGCATCTGACCGCCCTCGAAGCCTGGCGTATGGGTGTTGCCGGCACGCGCGTGCTGGCCCTTGTGGCCGCGACCGGCTGTTTTGCCGAATCCCGAACCGATGCCGCGACCGACGCGCTTGCGCGCCTTGCGCGAACCGTCGGCTGGCTTGATGTCATTCAAACGCATGATGCATTCTCCAAACAGGCTTTGTGCCTGAAATTCCGACCAATCATGGCCGGACTGATCAATTAATCTTCCACCCGGACCAGGTAGTAGACCTTGTTGATAAGACCACGTACCTGCGGGCTGTCTTTCAGCTCGCGAACGTCGTTGACCTTGCGCAGGCCCAGAGCGCGCACGCTCAGGCGATGCCGATTCTGCACGCCAGCCAGACCCTTGACCAGGCGGACGCGCACTGTCTTGTCGCTGGCCTTGCTCATGACATCACCTCTTCGACCGTCTTGCCACGCTTGTCGGCAATCTGCTTGGGCGAGGACATGGCCTTGAGGCCCTTGATGGTCGCACGCACCAGATTGATCGGGTTGCGCGAACCGACCGCCTTGGCCAGCACGTCGGTCACCCCGACCACTTCCAGCACGGCACGCATGGCGCCACCGGCGATCACGCCGGTACCTTCCGAGGCCGGCTGCATGTAAACACGCGCCGCGCCATGGTTGGCCTTGATGGCATACCAGAGCGTACCGTTGTTGAGGCTGACCTTGATCATGTTGCGACGGGCACGCTCCATGGCCTTGGAAATGGCCAGAGGCACTTCGCGTGCCTTGCCATAGCCGAAGCCCACGCTGCCTTCGCCATCACCGACCACGGTCAATGCGGTAAAGCTCATCTGCCGACCGCCCTTGACGGTCTTGGCCACTCGGTTGACGGTAATCAGCTTTTCCTGAAGGCCGTCAGCACTTTCTCTATCATTGCTGGACATGTCGTTTCCTGTCTGCTCCGACAAGGCGGAGACTTTTGCTTACGGCACCAGGGCCGCTTGGAGTTGTTGTGTATTACGTGAGCGGTGAGCAGAAAAAGCATTTGACGATGGATTCTTCCGCTGACCGCTTATTGCTTCCCGCTTGCGGTCAGAACTTCAATCCTGCCTCGCGGGCCGCATCGGCCAGCGCCTTGATGCGGCCGTGGTACTTGAAACCCGAGCGGTCAAATGCAACCGACTCGATACCGGCGGCCTTGGCCTTCTCGGCCACGGCCTTGCCAACGGCAACCGCCGCAGCAACGTCCTTGGTGCTCTTCAGGCCCTCACGCACATCCTTCTGCAAGGTCGAGGCAGCGGCGATGACGCTGTCCCCACCGGCAGAAAACACCTGCGCATAGAGATGCTGGCTGCTGCGATGCACGCTCAGACGCGGCACGGCGAGCTTCCTGATTTTCATGCGCGTGGACTTGGCACGGCGCAGTCTGGCTTTGTTCTTGTTCACTGTCATTCTCCGAAGCGGATCGACGGTCTTGTCGCCTGGCGCGATGTGTTCATCGGCCGGGTGACACTTACGCCTTCTTGGCTTCCTTCATGGTGATACGTTCACCCGCGTAGCGAACACCTTTGCCCTTGTAGGGCTCGGGTGGCCGCAGTGCGCGGATCTTGGCGGCAACCTGGCCGACCAGCTGCTTGTCGGCACCCTTGACCACGATCTCCGTGGCACTGGGCGTCTCCAGCGTGATGCCGTCGGGCATGGCAAATTCGACCGGGTGCGAAAAACCGAGCGACAGATTCAGGTTGTTGCCCTGCAATTGGGCGCGATAACCGACGCCGACCAGCTGCAGCTTGCGCTCGAATCCTTCGCTGACACCCTGCACCATGTTGGCAAGCAGGGCTCGCGTGGTGCCGGCAAACTTGACGTTGTCCTGCTTGTCGGCGACGCAGGACAGGTGACCTTCGTCCTGGCTCACCGTCACGCCACGCAGGGCGTTCATGCTCAGACTGCCCTTGGGACCCTTGACGGAAATCCCGGCCTCGCTGATTTGACATTCGACGCCCTTGGGCAGAGCGATCGGTTGATTGGCTACTCGTGACATGTCTGTGCTCCCCTCAGGCCACCAGGCCAATGACTTCGCCGCCCACGCCTTTCTTGCGTGCCTGGGCGTCGGTCATCAGACCCGACGAGGTGGAAACAATGGAGATGCCCAGGCCACCCAGCACCTGCGGCAGATCTTCCTTGCCACGATACACGCGCAGCCCGGAACGGCTGAAGCGCTGGATGCTCTCGATGGCGGGCTTGCCCTCGAAATACTTCAGCTGAATGTCCAGATCGGCCTTGTTGCCGTCCTTGATCTCGGTGAAGTCCAGAATGTAACCCTCGTCCTTGAGCAGGCCGGCAATGGCCTTCTTCAGACGCGAGGAGGGCATTTTCACCTGCGGCTTGCCCACCAACTGGGCGTTGCGAATGCGGGTGAACATGTCACCAATGGGATCAGTCATGCTCATGTTTCAATTCCTGATAATTGCATCGATATCCGAAAATCGGAAATTCGTTGTTGCGGTCGGGCGACCGCGAAAACCGGACTGTGTGAGCGCTTGCTCAATCAATCCCGCTTTCCTGACGCCAAACCCGGTCGTGTTACCACGACGCCTTGCGCAGGCCCGGAACATCACCACGCATGGTGGCTTCGCGCAGCTTGTTTCGGCCGAGCCCGAACTTGCGGTAAACAGCACGCGGGCGACCGGTCAGAGCACAACGGGTGCGCATGCGCACCGGGCTGGAATCGCGCGGCAGCTTCTGCAGCTTGGCCTGCGCTTCCATCTTTTCGTCGTAGCTGGACTCGGGGTTGATCACGATCGCCTTCAGCTCGGCCCGCCTGGTGGCATATTTGGCTACCAGCTTGGCGCGTTTGCGATCACGCTCGATCATAGATTTCTTTGCCATCTTTAATCCTTGGTATTCTGGATTCGGGACTGGTGATTCGAAGCAACAGGGCTCGACAGGGTCTTCACCTTGCCTGTCCCGAATCCCGAATCTGCAACCACGTCATACATCAATTGCGGAACGGGAAGCCGAAGGCCGCGAACAGCGCCTTGGATTCCTCGTCGGTTTTTGCGGTAGTGGTAAAGGCGATGTCCATGCCACGGATCGCGTCGATCTGGTCGTACTCGATCTCGGGAAACACAATCTGTTCCTTGATACCCATGTTGAAGTTGCCACTGCCGTCGAAGGAGCGAGCGGATACCCCGCGGAAATCGCGTGTACGAGGCAGGGATACATGGATCAGACGGTCAAGGAATTCCCACATGCGCTGGCGGCGCATCGTCACCTTGCAGCCAATGGGCCAGCCATCGCGAATCTTGAACGATGCCACCGACACACGGGCCTTGGTAGTCACCGGCTTCTGGCCGGCAATCTTGGTCATGTCACCCAGGGCATTTTCCAGTACCTTCTTGTTGCCCACGGCCTCGCCAACACCCATGTTCAGCGTGATCTTGGAGAAGCGCGGCACCTGCATGACGTTCTTGTAACCGAACTGTTTCATCAGCTTCGGCACCACTTCTTCCTGGTAGATTTTTTCCAGACGGCTCATTACATCTTCCTCAGGCGTCGAGCATTTCATTGTTGGAACGGAACACGCGCACCTTGCGCGGGCGATCGCCTTCGCCACCGGCCTTGAGTTCCTTGTACCCGATACGGTCACCCTTGCCGGTAGCGGTATTGAACGGCATCACATTGGAGATGTGGATCGATGCTTCACGCTCAATAATGCCGCCGGGCTGCTGGGCTTGCGGATTGGGCTTGGTATGCCGCTTGACCAGGTTCACGTTGGACACGAACACACGCTCGCCGTCCACACGCAGTACCTCGCCACGCTGGCCCTTGTTCTTGCCTGTTGTCACGACGACCTGGTCGCCTTTCTTGATTCTGTTCATAACCCTGAATCTCTTGAAATCTGCAGGTTAACTGGCCAAAGGAAGCGCAAGCTGCTCTTGCGAGTCCCGGGATCCCGAAAACCGGAACCCGACCGTCAAAGTACTTCCGGCGCCAGCGACACGATCTTCATGAAGCGCTCGGTACGCAGTTCACGGGTGACCGGTCCGAAGATACGTGTGCCAATGGGCTCCAGCTTGTTGTTCAGCAAGACCGCAGCATTGCCGTCAAAACGGATCAGCGAGCCATCGGAGCGGCGCACGCCCTTGGCCGTACGAACCACAACGGCACTGTACACTTCGCCCTTCTTGACCTTGCCACGCGGAATCGCTTCCTTGATCGACACCTTGATCACGTCACCGATACGGGCATAGCGTCGCTTGGATCCGCCCAGCACCTTGATGCACATCAGTTGGCGGGCGCCGCTGTTGTCAGCTGCGGAAAGCGTGCTTTGCATCTGAATCATGATTCAAACCCTCGCTTACTGTTGCGCCCGGTCGAGAACTTCGACCAGTCGGTGATGCTTTGTCTTGGACAGCGGGCGGCACTCGGCGACGCGAACCAGGTCGCCCTTGTTCGCCTCGCTGTTCTCGTCGTGCACGTGCAGCTTGGTGGAACGGCGCAGGATCTTGCCCAGCAGGCGATGCTGCTGCTGACGCTCTACCAGAACGGTCAATGTCTTGTTCATGCTGTCGCTGATGACGCGCCCTTCAAGGGTGCGCTCGATTTTCTTCTTCTCGCTCATGACGGCGTCCCTTGAGTGGCCTTGCTCTCACCCAGCAACATCTTGGTGCGGGCAATCTCGCGCCGCACGCGACGCAACTGGTGGGGCTGGCTCAGCTGGCCCGAACCCTTCTGCATGCGCAGATTGAATTGTTCCTTGCGCAGATCCAGCAAATGACTTTGCAACTGGTCTGCCGACTGGGAACGAAGCTCCTTGATATCCATTACAGCACCGCCCTTGTCACAAATTGGGTCTGCACGGAGAGCTTCGCAGCAGCCAGGCGGAATGCCTCACGCGCGGTGCCTTCGTCCACACCCTCGATTTCATAAAGCATGCGCCCCGGCTGCACTGGAGCAACCCAGTACTCGACCGAACCCTTGCCCTTGCCCATACGCACTTCGATGGGCTTCTTGGTGATCGGCTTGTCGGGAAAGACGCGAATCCACAACTTGCCACCGCGTTTGACATAGCGCGTGATGCAACGGCGCGCAGCCTCGATCTGGCGAGCGGTGATCTGGCCGTGAGTGGTCGCTTTCAGCCCAAACTGGCCGAAGCTGACCAGATTGGCATTATAGCTCAAACCCCGGTTGCGGCCCTTGTGCATCTTGCGGTATTTGGTTCGTTTTGGTTGCAACATGACTGTTTCCTACTTCGCAGCGCGGTCGCGGCCTTCACGGCCCCCGCGCTTTTCACGACGATCACGCGGACCACGATCCTTGCGACCACCTCGGCCGCCACGATCATCCTCTTCTTCGTTATTGCCTACAGCACTGAAATCGAAGATTTCGCCCTTGTACACCCAGACCTTGATACCAATGACACCGTAGGTCGTCTTGGCCTCGGCGAAACCGTAGTCGATATCGGCGCGCAGCGTATGCAGCGGCACCCGACCTTCGCGATACCATTCGGAGCGCGCAATTTCGGCGCCGTTGAGACGACCGGCGACGTGTACCTTGATACCCAGAGCACCCAGGCGCATGGCGTTGCCGACGGCGCGCTTCATGGCGCGACGGAACATGATGCGGCGTACCAGCTGCTGCGCGATCGACTCGGCAACAAGCTGCGCGTCAAGCTCGGGCTTGCGCACCTCGGCAACATTGATGTGCGTGGGTACGCCCATCATGTCGGTGACCTGCTGGCGCAGCTTTTCGATGTCTTCGCCCTTCTTGCCGATCACCACACCCGGACGTGCCGTGTGGATGGTGATGCGAGCAGTTTCGGCCGGACGCTCGATCTTGATGCTCGACACGCCGGCCTGGGCCAGCTTGTCCTGCAGCATCTTGCGCACCTTCAGGTCGGCCTCCAGGTAGCTGGCGAAATCACGCTTGTTCGCGTACCACTTGGAGTTCCAGTCCCGGGAGATGCCGAGGCGAATACCCGTGGGATGTACTTTATGACCCATCTGATTTTCCCGTTCAGTTGCCGACGACGACAGTGATGTGGCTGCTGCGCTTGAGGATGCGGGTTCCGCGTCCCTTGGCTCGCGCACGCATGCGTTTCATCATCGGGCCCTCGTCCACGAAGATGCTCGAAATCTTGAGCTCGTCGACATCAGCGCCGAGGTTGTTTTCCGCATTGGCCACTGCCGACAGCAGTACCTTGCGAACGATGTGTGCCGCTTTCTTGTTGGTGAACTGCAAGGTGTCGTTGGCTTTGGACACCGGCATGCCACGCACCAGGTCGGCAACCAGCCGAACCTTCTGTGCGGAGATGCGCGCACCCTTCAATACGGCCCGTGTTTGTGTGCTGGTATCCATCACTTGGCCTTCCTGTCACCGGAGTGACCTTTGAACGTACGAGTCACCGCAAACTCACCGAGTTTGTGACCGACCATATTTTCGTTGATCAGCACAGGCATGTGGACTCGTCCGTTGTGCACGGCGATGGTCATACCGACCATCTCGGGCACTACCATGGAGCGGCGCGACCAGGTCTTGATCGGTCGGCGCGAATTGGCGGCAGAGGCGGACTCGACCTTTTTCAGCAGATGCAGGTCAACGAAAGGACCTTTTTTCAATGAACGTGGCATGACGGCTTCCTGTTACTTGCGACGGCGCACAATGAATTTCTGGGTGCGCTTGTTCTTGCGCGTCTTGTAGCCCTTGGTGGGCACACCCCAAGGGCTGACCGGATGGCGGCCACCCGAGGACCGGCCTTCACCACCACCATGTGGATGGTCGACCGGGTTCATCACCACACCGCGAACGGTCGGGCGAATACCGCGCCAGCGCTTGGCGCCGGCCTTGCCCAGCTTGCGCAGGCTGTGTTCGGAATTGCTCACCTCACCGACGGTGGCCTGACAATCGACCAGCACGCGGCGCATCTCGCCGGAGCGAAGACGCAAGGTGGCATAGCCAAGCTCGCGCGCTACCAGCTGGGCCGAAGCCCCGGCACTGCGCGCAATCTGTGCACCCTTGCCCGGCTTCATCTCGATGCAGTGCACCGTGGTGCCCACCGGGATGGTGGCAAGCGGCAGGCTGTTGCCCGGCTTGATTGGCGCTTCCTTGCCAGCCATCAGCTGGTCGCCCGGCTTCACACCCTTGGGAGCGATGATGTAGCGACGCTCGCCATCGGCATAGCACACCAGAGCGATATGACCGGTCCGGTTGGGATCGTATTCAATACGCTCGACACGGCAGGCAATGCCGTGCTTGTTGCGCTTGAAGTCGATCACGCGGTACTGCTTCTTGTGACCGCCGCCGCGATGACGGGTCGTGATGCGGCCGTGATTGTTGCGACCACCGGTACGCGACTTGGACTCGGTCAACGGCGCGTAAGGCGCACCCTTGTGCAAGCCCGGAGTCTTGACGCGAACGGTGCCGCGATTACCCGGAGAGGTCGGTTTGAGTTTGATCAGTGCCATCTTGTAGTGACTCCTGCTGCTCAGGCCTTGGCCATGACATCAATGCCGTGGCCTTCGGCCAGGCGCACATAGGCCTTGCGCGATCCGCGACGGCGACCGACGCGGAAACGGAACATTTTCTGCTTGCCCTTGACGTTGACAAGATTGACGTTCTCGACCTTGACTTCGAACATCTGCTCGACGGCCGCTTTCACGTCGCTCTTGGTGGCGTCGGGCGCAACCAGAAACACGTATTGGTTATGTTCTTGCAGACGCGCACTCTTTTCGGAAATGTGCGGTGCCTGCAGAACAGAAATGATGCGCTCGGTGCTCATCCCAGTCTTTCCTCGATTTTTTTCACAGCGGCCACGGTCATGACCACTTTGTTGGCGCCGACCAGACTGACCGGATCCAGCACGTCCGCATCAATCACATGAACGTCGCGCAGGTTGCGGGCCGACAAGTACAAGGCTTCGCTGCCTGCCTCGGAGACCACAACCAGGCGCCCCGCATCAGTCACTGCGTCACCCAGCTTGGCCAGCAGGCCCTTGCTGCTCGGCGTGTCCATGTCCAGCTCATTGACGACACTGAGACGATCCTGACGATTGAGCTCGGCCAGAATCGAGCGCAGTGCGCCGCGATACATCTTGCGGTTGACCTTTTGCGAATGATCCCGAGGCTTGGCCGCGAAAGTCCTGCCACCACCGACAAAGATCGGTGCGGTCAGCGCGCCGTGACGGGCACCACCGCCCTTCTGGGCCTTGGATTTCTTGGTGGTGCCGGACATCTCGCCGCGGCTGAGCTGGGCCTTGGTACCCGCACGCCCGCCGTTGCGATAGGCCACGACGACCTGGTGAATCAGGCTCTCGCGGAAGTCGGCACCGAAAATGGTATCGGAGACCTTCATCGGCTTGCCGTCTGTCACATTGATTTCCATGACTGTTCTCCTCAACCCTTGCGCGTCGCGCGGATGATCACGTCACCGCCAGTCGCGCCGGGCACCGTGCCCTTGACCGCAATCAGATGACGCTCGGCGTCAACACGAACCACCTCGAGGCCCTGCGACGAACGCCGAACCGCGCCCATGTGGCCGGCCATCTTCTTGCCCGGAAACACGCGACCCGGAGTCTGGTTCTGACCGATGGATCCTGGCGCACGATGCGACAGCGAGTTGCCGTGGGTGTAATCCTGATGGCTGAAGTGATGGCGCTTGATAGCGCCGGCAAAACCCTTGCCCTTGCTGATACCCGCCACATCGACAATCTGCCCGGCCTCGAACAGGTCATCAACCTTGACTTCGCTGCCAAGCTCGTACTTGCCCGCATCATCCGCACTCAGGCGAAATTCCCACAGGCCACGGCCCGGCTCGACCTTTGCCTTGGCATAGTGCCCCTTGGCGGGCTTGCTCAGAAGCGAAGCACGCTTGCTGCCAGCGGTCACCTGCACGGCATGGTAGCCGTCGTTCTCATCGGTCTTTACCTGGGTCACCCGATTCGGGGTCGCTTCGATGAGCGTCACCGGAATCGAGGTGCCGTCCTCGGTAAAGACACGGCTCATGCCGCATTTTTTGCCTACAAGTCCAATAGTCATGACTTTTCTCGTTGTGTTCCTGGACGGGAGCCGGAAACGGGGACTGCCAATGAGCGAATCATGCCCTGTCACACCCCTGTTCCTGCTTCCTCGTTACTAATTCCCGGCAAGCAACCATCTCTGGTTCCGGTCACCAACCCCGCCATCCTGAGGGGCTGTTCAGCGGCGCACGATGCATGGGCATCGCGCCTGATGCCGACTCACCCCAACTTGATCTGTACATCCACGCCAGCGGCGAGATCCAGTTTCATCAGCGCGTCGACGGTCTTGTCGTTCGGATCGACAATGTCCATTACCCGCTTGTGGGTGCGCGTCTCGTACTGGTCGCGCGCGTCCTTGTCGACGTGCGGCGATACCAGAATCGTGTAACGCTCAATCTTGGTCGGCAGCGGAATCGGGCCAAGTACCGTAGCACCGGTGCGCTTGGCGGTCT
The DNA here is from genome assembly GCA_963800395.1 of uncultured Gammaproteobacteria bacterium. Classification (GTDB taxonomy): domain Bacteria; phylum Pseudomonadota; class Gammaproteobacteria; order Xanthomonadales; family Rhodanobacteraceae; genus DASSBG01. Next base: position 199,334 of record CAWDBD010000014.1, on the reverse strand, counting down.
CTACGATTTCGCTTGCCGAACGATCAATCAACCTGTGGTCATACGCCTTGAGGCGGATGCGGATTTTCTGGTTCGCCATGTTCGTGTCCTGTCAAAAGAGCAGTGTTGCTGGTTGTAAGCGACCGGTTTTCACCGTATCGCGTCGGGACCGGGGAGCCGGAAGGGCAAAGCGCGTCGAAACGCCTCGGCCATTCGGGCCCCCGGTACCGGTTTGTCACTCGATGATCTTTGCCACCACGCCGGCGCCGACGGTACGGCCGCCTTCGCGGATGGCGAAGCGCAGACCTTCTTCCATGGCGATCGGGTTGATCAGCTCGACCTTCATCTTCACGTTGTCACCCGGCATCACCATTTCCACGCCCTCGGGCAGCTCGCAAGCGCCGGTGACGTCGGTGGTGCGGAAGTAGAACTGCGGACGATAGCCCTTGAAGAACGGCGTGTGACGACCGCCTTCGTCCTTCGACAGCACGTACACCTCGGCCTCGAACTTGGTGTGCGGCGTGATCGAACCGGGCTTGCACAACACCTGGCCGCGCTCCACGTCGTCGCGCTTGGTGCCGCGCAGCAGCAGGCCCACGTTGTCACCGGCCTGGCCCTGGTCCAGCAGCTTGCGGAACATTTCCACGCCCGTCACGATGGTCTTGGTGGTGTCGTGGATGCCCACGATCTCCACTTCCTCACCCACCTTGATCACGCCGCGCTCGACACGACCGGTCACCACCGTGCCGCGACCGGAGATCGAGAACACGTCCTCGACCGGCATCAGGAACGGCTTGTCGATGTCACGCTCGGGCTCGGGGATGTAGCTGTCCAGCGCGTCGACCAGCTTGATGATCGAGGGCACACCGATATCCGACTCGTCACCTTCCAGCGCCTTCAGCGCCGAACCGGTGATGATCGGGGTGTCGTCGCCCGGGAAGTCGTAGTTCGACAGCAACTCGCGCACTTCCATTTCCACCAGCTCCATCAGCTCGGCGTCATCAACCATGTCGGCCTTGTTCAGGTACACGATGATGTACGGCACGCCAACCTGGCGCGACAGCAGGATGTGCTCGCGGGTCTGCGGCATCGGGCCATCGGCGGCCGAACACACCAGGATCGCGCCATCCATCTGCGCGGCACCGGTGATCATGTTCTTCACGTAGTCGGCGTGCCCCGGGCAGTCGACGTGCGCATAGTGGCGGTTCGGCGACTCGTACTCGACGTGTGCGGTCGAGATCGTGATGCCGCGTGCCTTTTCCTCGGGCGCCACGTCAATCGTGTCGTAGGCCTTGAACTCACCGCCAAAACGCTCCGCACCGACCTTGGTCAGCGCCGCTGTCAATGTGGTTTTGCCGTGATCCACGTGACCGATGGTACCTACGTTCACGTGCGGCTTTGTACGCTCGAATTTTTCCTTGGACATGACTCAAACCTCGATTAATTGTTTGTCTTTACCGCGAATCAGGATTTCTTGATCAGCTCTTCGGCAATGTTGTTGGGCGCATTGGCATAGTGATCGAATTCCATGGAGTAGTTGGCGCGTCCCTGGCTCATCGATCGCAGCGTGGTGGCGTATCCGAACATCTCGCCCAGCGGAACCATCGCATTGATGGTCTTGCCGGTGGCGCCATCTTCGGTGCCCTGAAGCAGGCCGCGACGTCGACTCAGGTCGCCCATGACATCACCCAGATACTCCTCCGGGGTGATGACCTCGACCTTCATCATCGGCTCCAGCAGTACCGGCTTGCCCTTGGAGAACCCGTCCTTGAAGCCCATCGAGCCGGCAATCTTGAATGCCATTTCGTTGGAGTCGACTTCATGGAAGGAACCGTCCACCAGGCGAACCTTGATGTCCACGATCGGATAACCGGCAAGAATGCCGTTGGCCATCGCTTCCTGGATACCCTTGTCCACAGCGGGGATGTATTCCTTGGGAATCACACCGCCGACGATCTTGTTCTCGAACTCGTAGCCCTTGCCGCGCTCCTGCGGCTCCATTTCCAGAACGACGTGACCATACTGGCCCTTGCCGCCGGACTGACGCACGAACTTGCCCTCGGCCTTGCTCGGCTCCAGCATGGATTCGCGATAGGCGACCTGCGGCTTGCCGACATTGGCCTCGACGTTGAACTCGCGCTTCATGCGGTCTACCAGGATGTCCAGGTGCAGCTCGCCCATGCCCGAAATGATGGTCTGGCCGGATTCTTCGTCGGTATGCACGCGGAAGGACGGATCCTCCTGCGCCAGACGACCCAGTGCCACACCCATCTTCTCCTGGTCGGACTTGGTCTTGGGCTCGACCGCCATGGAAATGACCGTGTCGGGGAACACCATCCTCTCAAGCGTGATGACATGGCCCTGGTCGCACAGCGTGTCACCTGTGGTCACATCCTTCAGGCCCACCGCGGCAGCGATATCACCGGCACGGACTTCCTTGATTTCCTTGCGATCGTTGGAGTGCATCTGCAGGATGCGGCCCACCCGCTCTTTCTTCATCTTGATCGGGTTGTAGACAAAGTCGCCAGAGTTGAGCACACCCGAGTAGACGCGGAAGAAGGTCAGCGAACCGACATACGGGTCGGTCATGATCTTGAACGCCAGCGCGGAGAACGGTGAACTGTCGTCCGCCTTGCGGCTGTCTTCATTCTCGCGCTCGTCGATGCCCTTGACCGGCGGACGATCAGCGGGTGAAGGAAGCAACTCGATCACGGCGTCAAGCATGGCCTGAACGCCCTTGTTCTTGAACGCGGTACCACAATAGACCGGAATGATGCTGGTCTCGAGCGTACCCTGGCGCAGACCACTGATGATCTCCTCCTCGCTCAAGTCACCGCTTTCGAGGTACTTGTCCATCAGCTCTTCGGTGGTCTCGGCGGCAGCCTCGACCATGAAGCTGTGCGCTTCCTCGGCGACGTCTTTCAGCTCGTCGGGAATATCGCGGTACTCGAACTTGGTGCCCTGGCTTTCCATGTCCCAGTAAATGGCCTTCATCTTGACCAGGTCGACCACGCCCTCGAAGTTGTCTTCAGCACCGATCGGCACCTGCATCGGCACCGGGTTGGCACCCAGGCGTGACTTCAGCTGCTTGACCACGTTGTTGAAGTTGGCGCCGGTACGGTCCATCTTGTTGACGAAAGCCAGACGCGGCACGCTGTACTTGTTGGCCTGACGCCACACAGTCTCGGACTGCGGCTGCACTCCGCCGACGGCGCACAACACGAACACCGCGCCATCCAGCACGCGCAAGGAACGCTCGACCTCGATGGTGAAGTCAACGTGCCCCGGAGTGTCAATGATGTTGAACCGATACTGCGGCAGCGAACCGTCCATGCCCTGCCAGAAGCAGGTCGTGGCGGCCGAGGTAATGGTAATGCCGCGCTCCTGCTCCTGCTCCATCCAGTCCATGACAGCCGCACCGTCATGCACCTCGCCGATCTTGTGCGAAATACCGGTGTAGAACAGGATGCGCTCGGTCGTGGTGGTCTTGCCGGCATCGATGTGGGCCATGATGCCGAAGTTGCGATAGCGCTCGAGTGGTGTGGTGCGGGACATTTGAATAGTTACCTGATACCTGTTTCGTTTCTTGATTCGGTGAAGTCGTTCGCTGCACGTCATGCCAACGGAAAGTCGATCACTTCGTGCGCTGCGCTCACTGTCAATTGTTCAAGGCAAAAGTCGCGATGACCTGCCTCTGCTCTTGCCATTTGCAGGCCGCAATGCGGCCAACTTCACTCTTTACCATTTGCAGACGGCTTAGCCGCCGGCTTCACCCACTACCAGCGGTAGTGCGAGAAGGCCTTGTTGGCCTCGGCCATGCGGTGCGTTTCTTCACGCTTCTTGACGGCACCACCACGGCTTTCGGCAGCTTCCATCAATTCAGCAGCCAGCTTGCGCGGCATCGAGACTTCACCCCGCTTGCGTGCGGCGTCGATCACCCAGCGCATGGCCAGCGCCAGACGGCGACCCGGACGAACCTCGACCGGAACCTGATAGGTCGCACCACCCACGCGGCGGGACTTGACCTCGACCGCGGGAGCGACGTTTTCCAGCGCCTTCTCGACCAGGTCGACCGGCTCTGCGCTTTTCTCGCCGATATGCTGGAGCGCGCCGTAGACAATCTTTTCAGCGACCGATTTCTTGCCGCTCTTCATCACCATGTTGATGAAACGCGCAATCATCTCGCTGCCGTGCTTGGGGTCGGCAAGGATGGTGCGCGGTGGATGTGAACCTTTACGTGACATGCTTGTTTTCCTCGGCCTCAGTCCTTGGGACGCTTGGCGCCGTACTTGGAACGCGAATTGCGACGGGCATTGACGCCGGCACAGTCGAGACTGCCGCGAACCATGTGGTAACGAACACCCGGCAGATCCTTGACGCGGCCGCCACGGACCAGCACCACCGAATGCTCCTGCAGATTGTGGCCTTCACCACCGATGTAGCTGATCACCTCGAAGCCATTGGTAAGGCGCACCTTGGCAACCTTGCGCAAGGCCGAGTTCGGCTTTTTCGGGGTGGTGGTGTATACGCGAGTGCACACGCCACGACGCTGCGGACATTTCTGCAGTGCCGGGGAATCACTCTGGTCTTTTTTGCTCTTGCGCGGCTTGCGCACCAGCTGATTTGTCGTCGCCATGCGATGGGTATCCTGAGAAACACAAAGGCAGGCCGGAAAACCGGTCTGCCGAGAAGCGGAACTGTAACATGCAATGCCTGCCACTGGCAAGACATATGCAGCCATCCTGGCTCGAACACGAGGCACGTCCTGTGCCTCATTTCGTATTTCAATGTTCAGGTGTGGGCTTCACACCTGTTGCGGGTCAGTCCGTGCCACCATCCGCAGCGTCGGCTGCCTCGGCCGGAGCCTCGGCCTGATCGCTGCCGCCGGAGAGGGTCTCCAGGTCGGATGCGCTCAGTGCGCCTTCTTCTTGCTTGCGCTGCTTGTGGTAGGTCAGGCCTGTCCCCGCAGGGATTAGCCGACCAACTATAACGTTTTCTTTAAGTCCGCGCAAGCCGTCTCGCGTTCCGCGTACGGCCGCCTCGGTCAGGACGCGCGTGGTCTCCTGGAAGGAGGCCGCGGAAATAAACGATTCGGTAGCCAGCGAGGCCTTGGTGATGCCCAGCAGCACCGAGGAAAATTCCGCCGGACGCTCCTTGCGGGCTGCCAGGCGCGAATTCTCATCGGTCATGCGTACGCGCTCGACCTGCTCTCCTCGCAACCACCGGGTGTCGCCCGATTCGGTGACTTCGACCTTGCGCAGCATCTGGCGAATGATCGCCTCGATGTGCTTGTCGTTGATCTTCACGCCCTGCAGGCGGTACACATCCTGAATTTCCTTGACCAGGTAGGCCGCCAGGGGCTCGACGCCCAGCAATCGGAGGATATCGTGCGGATTGGGCTCGCCGTCGACAACGGTCTCGCCCTTCTCCACGTGCTCGCCCTCGAACACGATCACGTGACGCCACTTCGGAATCAGCTCTTCGTGCTTTTCGCCAGCGGCATCAGTAATCACCAAACGCTGCTTGCCCTTGGTGTCCTTGCCAAAACTGACAATACCCGAGGTCTCGGCCAGGATCGCCTGCTCTTTGGGCTTGCGCGCTTCGAACAGGTCGGCCACACGCGGCAGACCGCCGGTGATGTCACGGGTCTTGGAGGTGGCCTGCGGAATACGCGCAACCACGTCACCGACACCGACTTCGGCACCGTTCTGGATCGACACGATGGCGCCTGGCGGCAGGAAGTACTGGGCCGGAATGTCGGTTCCTGGCAGCATCAGCTCCTTGCCCTTCTTGTCATCCAGGCACACCGTCGGACGCAGGTCCTTGGCAGACTTGTCGCGTCGTTTGGGGTCGGTAACCACAGCCGATTCCAGACCCGTCAGTTCGTCGATCTGCGACTGCACGGTGATGCCGTCGACAAAATCGATGAAGCGCACGGTGCCCGCCACTTCGGCCACGATCGGATGGGTATGCGGGTCCCAGGTGGCTACCCGCTGGCCAGCCTTGACCTCGGCGCCATCATTGGCAGTGATGGAAGCACCGTACGGCAGCTTGTAGCGCTCGCGCTCGCGGCCGTTCTTGTCAATCACGCTCAGCTCGCCGGAACGCGACACCGCAACCAGGTGGCCTTCAGTGTGGCGCACAGTCTTGATGTTGTTGAACTTGAGTTTGCCGGTGGTCTTGATAGTGACGTTGTCGATGGCGGCAGCACGCGATGCCGCACCACCGATGTGGAACGTACGCATGGTCAGCTGGGTACCCGGCTCGCCAATCGACTGCGCCGCGATGACACCGACGGACTCACCGATATTGACCAGATAACCGCGGGCCAGGTCTCGACCGTAGCAGCTGGCACACACGCCGAAGTGCGTCTGGCACGTGATCGGCGAGCGCACCTTGACCGACTGCACACCCTTCTCGTCGAGCATGTCGACCAGTGCTTCGTCCAGCACCGTGTTCTGGGTCACGACCGGATCGGTATCATCGCCGGGCCCGTATACATCCTCGGCCACGACTCGGCCAAGGACGCGATCGCGCAGAGCCTCGACCACATCGCCACCCTCGACGATGGCGGTCATGGTCAGACCCTGATCGGTGCCGCAATCGACCTCGGTAACCACCACATCCTGGGCCACGTCGACCAGACGCCGCGTCAGGTAACCGGAGTTGGCGGTCTTCAGGGCGGTGTCGGCCAGACCCTTTCGGGCGCCGTGAGTGGAGCTGAAGTATTCCTGCACGTCCAGGCCTTCGCGGAAGTTGGCCTTGATGGGCGTCTCGATGATCGAGCCGTCCGGTTTGGCCATCAGGCCGCGCATGCCGGCCAGCTGCCGGATCTGCGCCGCCGAGCCACGCGCGCCGGAATCGGCCATGATGAAGATCGAGTTCATCGACTTCTGCTGGACCTCTTCACCCTTGGCGTTGATGTTGATCTCGTTGCCGATGCCTTTCATCATCTCGGCAGCCACGCGCTCATTGGTGCGCGACCAGATGTCGACCACCTTGTTGTAGCGCTCGCCCGCGGTGACCAGTCCCGACTGGTACTGCTCCTGGATCTCGACCACTTCCTTCTCGGTCTCTTCCAGGATGTCCTTCTTGGCGTCGGGAATACGCATGTCGTCGATGCCGATCGAGATACCGGCGCGGGTGGCGAAGCGGAAGCCCGTGTACATCAGCTTGTCGGCAAACACTACCGTATCCTTCAGACCCAGGCGGCGGTAGCACGAGTTGATCAGGTTCGAGATTGCCTTCTTGTTCAATTCGGTGTTGGCCAGCTCGAAAGGCAGGCCCTCGGGCATGATTTCAGCCAGAAGGGCGCGGCCCACGGTAGTTTCGATGATGTTGCGGGTCGCAGTCTTCTCGCCCGCCTCGTCGATGTCGACCTGGCGGATGCGGACCTTGACCGAGGCATGCAGCTTGGCCACGCCATTGTCGTAGGCGCGGCGCACCTCGGCGATGTCCGAGAACACCATGCCCTCGCCCTGAGCGCCGGCCAGCTGCCGGGTCATGTAGTACAGGCCCAGCACCACGTCCTGGGTCGGCACGATGATCGGATCACCATTGGCCGGGGACAGGATGTTGTTGGTGGACATCATCATCGCGCGCGCTTCGAGCTGCGCTTCGATGGAGAGCGGCACGTGCACGGCCATCTGGTCGCCATCGAAGTCGGCATTGAAGGCGGTACAGACCAGCGGATGCAACTGTATGGCCTTGCCTTCGATCAGCACCGGCTCGAACGCCTGGATGCCGAGACGATGCAGGGTCGGGGCACGATTGAGCATGACCGGGTGCTCGCGGATGACCTCCTCGAGGATATCCCAGACTTCGGCGTCTTCGCGCTCCACGGCCTTCTTCGCCGCCTTGATGGTGGCGGCCAGGCCACGCGCCTGCAATTTGGCGAAAATGAACGGCTTGAACAGCTCCAGCGCCATTTTCTTGGGCAGGCCGCACTGGTGCAGACGCAGCGTCGGACCAACCACGATCACGGAACGACCCGAGTAGTCGACGCGCTTGCCCAGCAGGTTCTGGCGGAAACGGCCCTGCTTGCCCTTGATCATGTCGGCCAGCGACTTCAGCGCGCGCTTGTTGGTGCCGGTGATGGCACGACCGCGACGGCCGTTGTCGAGCAGCGCATCCACCGATTCCTGCAACATGCGCTTTTCGTTGCGCACGATGATGTCCGGCGCATTCAGGTCCAGCAGCCGGCGCAGGCGGTTGTTGCGATTGATGACGCGGCGATAAAGGTCATTCAGGTCCGAGGTGGCAAAACGACCACCGTCCAGCGGCACCAGCGGACGCAGATCCGGCGGCAGCACCGGTAGCACGGTCATCACCATCCATTCGGGACGGTTGCCGGACTCCATGAATGCTTCGACCAGCTTGATACGCTTGGTCAGGCGCTTGAGCTTGGTTTCCGAGCCGGTGGCCGAGATGGCTTCCTTGAGCTCGACCATTTCCTGGTTGAGATCCAGGTTCTTGAGCAGTTCGTACACGGCTTCGGCACCCATGCGGGCATCGAATTCGTCACCATGCTCTTCCACCGCCGCCAGGTACTCGTCTTCGCTCAGCAGCTGGCAACGCTCCAGCGTCGTCAGGCCGGGATCGACCACGACGAAGGCTTCGAAATACAGAATCCGCTCGATGTCGCGCAACGTCATGTCCAGCATCAGGCCGATGCGCGAAGGCAGGGACTTGAGGAACCAGATGTGCGCGGTCGGACTGGCCAGGTCAATATGGCCCATGCGCTCACGACGCACCTTGGCCAGCGTCACCTCGGTGCCGCATTTTTCGCACACAACGCCGCGATGCTTCATGCGCTTGTACTTGCCGCACAGGCACTCGTAGTCCTTGACCGGTCCGAAAATCGCCGAGCAGAACAGGCCGTCACGCTCCGGCTTGAAGGTGCGGTAGTTGATGGTCTCGGGCTTCTTCACCTCGCCAAACGACCACGAGCGGATCAGGTCCGGCGAAGCCAGACCGATCTTGATGCCGTCAAAGTCCTGCGGCTGGCGTTGCTGATTGAACAGATTGAGCAGATCTTTCATTTGAGTCTCCGATTGGAGCTATATCCTGAATTGGGTCTTGCGGCCCGAATGTCGTTCTCTTCCGCGGTACTCGTCGCCCGGGTCCCGTGCCCCGGAAAAAGCGTGACAACCAAATGCCCTGCGCTTTTCCGGGTCGCGATTCGCGAATGTCGAGTCCCGCAAGTCAACGGCTCTAGTCCAGCTCGATGTCGATGGCCAGCGAGCGTATCTCCTTGACCAGAACATTGAACGATTCGGGCATGCCGGCAACCATTTCGTGGCGACCGTCAACGATGTTCTTGTACATCTGGTTGCGGCCCTGCACGTCATCGGACTTCACGGTCAGCATTTCCTGCAGCGTGTAGGCGGCACCGTACGCTTCCAGCGCCCAGACCTCCATTTCGCCGAAGCGCTGGCCACCGAACTGCGCCTTGCCGCCCAGCGGCTGCTGGGTAACCAGCGAGTAGGGACCTGTGGAGCGCGCATGCATCTTGTCATCCACAAGATGGTTGAGCTTGAGCATGTGCATGTAACCCACGGTCACCGGCCGATCAAATGCATCACCGGTACGCCCGTCATACAGGGTCGTCTGACCCGACTCGGGCAGTCCCGCCAACTTCAGCATGGACTTGATTTCGGCTTCGTCGGCACCGTCGAACACCGGCGTGGCCATGGGTACGCCATCGCGCAGATTGCCGGCCAGCTCCATGATCTCGGCATCCTTGAACGACTTCAGATGGACACGCTCGCCATGCTCTTTCAGGTCATGGTTGTAGAACTTGTCCAGGAACTTGCGCAGATCCGCGGCCTTGGCCTGGTCGTCCAGCATTTCGCCGATACGGTGGCCCAGACCCTTGGCTGCCCAGCCCAGGTGGGTTTCCAGGATCTGTCCGATGTTCATGCGCGACGGCACGCCCAGCGGATTGAGCACGATATCGACCGGCTCGCCATTGGCCTGGTACGGCATGTCCTCGACAGGCACGATCATCGAGACCACACCCTTGTTGCCGTGCCGGCCAGCCATCTTGTCACCCGGCTGGATACGACGGCGGACGGCCAGATACACCTTGACCATCTTCAGCACGCCCGGGGCCAGGTCATCACCGGAAGTGATCTTGACCTGTTTCTCCTTGAAGCGCTTGTCGAAGGCCGCCTTGTGACGCTTGATCTGCTCGGCAGCGTTCTCCAGGAACTCGGCAGCCGTCTCGTCCTTGACGTTGATCTTGAACCACTCGTCCTTCTTCAGACCATCAAGGTACTCGTCGGTGATCTTGCCGCCGCGCTTGATGTCGCCAGGGCCGCTGGATACCGTCTTGTCCAGCAACTGGCCGCGCAGGCGGCTGAAGATGGCGCCTTCCAGAATGCGGAACTGGTCATCCAGATCCTTGCGGATGCGCTTGAGCTCCGACTCCTCGATCTGGTGCGCACGCTTGTCCTTGTCGATGCCGTCACGCGTGAATACCTGCACGTCAATGACCGTACCGTCCATACCCGGCGGTACCCGCAGGCTGGAATCCTTCACGTCGGACGCCTTCTCGCCGAAGATGGCACGCAGCAGCTTTTCTTCCGGCGTCAGCTGGCTCTCGCCCTTGGGCGTGACCTTGCCGACCAGGATGTCGCCGGCCTTGACCTCGGCACCGATATAGACAATGCCCGATTCGTCCAGACGCGCCAGCGCCTGTTCGTTCACGTTGGGGATGTCGGCGCTGATTTCCTCGGCACCCAGCTTGGTGTCGCGCGCCTGACAGGTCAGCTCCTCGATATGGATGGAAGTGTAGCGATCTTCCTGCACCACGCGCTCGGAAATGAGAATCGAGTCCTCGAAGTTGTAGCCGTTCCAGGGCATGAAGGCGACCAGCATGTTCTGGCCCAGGGCCAGTTCGCCCAGATCGGTGGACGAGCCATCAGCCAGGGTATCGCCCACGGCAACCTTGTCACCCACCTTCACCAGCGGACGCTGGTTGAGATTGGTGTTCTGGTTTGAGCGGGTGTACTTGACCAGCGAGTAGATATCCACGCCGGCGTCGTTGTCACCGATTTCCTTCTCGTTGACGCGCACCACGATGCGTGCGGCGTCAACCTGCGCGATCACGCCACCACGACGTGCGGTGGTGGTCACGCCCGAATCACGCGCCACCACGCGCTCGATGCCGGTGCCGACCAGCGGCTTCTGGCTGCGCAGCGTCGGTACGGCCTGGCGCTGCATGTTGGCACCCATCAATGCGCGGTTGGCGTCATCGTGCTCCAGGAACGGCACCAGTGCGGCGGCTACCGATACCGTCTGCATCGGCGAAACGTCCATGTAGTTGATTTCGCTGGCAGGGCGCAACTCGGACTCGCCGCGGTAACGGCAGGCCACGAATTCCTCGATGAACGAACCATCGTCCTTCAACGGTGCGTTGGCCTGGGCGATCACGAAATCGCCCTCCTCGATCGCCGAAAGATACTCGACGGCATCGGTCACCTTGCCCTTGTTGACCTTGCGGTACGGGGTCTCCAGGAAACCGTAGCTGTTGGTGCGCGCGTACACTGCCAGCGAGTTGATCAGGCCGATATTGGGGCCTTCAGGCGTCTCGATGGTGCAGACACGACCGTAATGGGTCGGATGCACGTCACGCACTTCAAAGCCGGCGCGTTCGCGGGTAAGACCACCCGGACCCAGTGCCGACACGCGGCGCTTGTGGGTCACCTCGGACAGCGGGTTGTTCTGATCCATGAACTGGCTGAGCTGGGAAGAGCCGAAGAATTCCTTCATCGCCGCAGCCACCGGCTTGGCGTTGATCAGGTCCTGCGGCCCCAGGTTGTCGGCTTCGGCCAGCGACAGACGCTCGCGCACGGCACGCTCGACGCGCACCAGACCGATGCGGAAGGTGTTCTCGGCCATTTCACCGACCGAACGCACGCGGCGATTGCCCAGGTGATCGATGTCGTCCACATGGCCATGGCCGTCCTTGATGTCGATCAGCACCTTGAGCACGTCGAGAATGTCCGAACCCTCGCCCTGCTCGGCGTACAGCTCCTTGGACGCGGCATCGCCACGCGAGGAGAAGTAGCGTTCGTCATACAGGACGCTGGGACCTTCGATACCTTCGCGACCCACGCGACGATTGAACTTCATGCGGCCCACGGCCGACAGGTCATAGCGATCGAACGTGAAGAACAGGTTGAAGAACAGGTTCTGAGCGGCCTCCTTGGTCGGCGGCTCGCCAGGGCGCATCATGCGATAGATCTCGACCAGCGCTTCGAGCTGGTTGCTGGACGGATCGATGCGCAGGGTATTGGAGATGTACGGGCCACGATCAAGATCATTGACGTACAAGGTCTCGAGCTTGTCGATACCGGCCTCGCGGAACTGTTCGAAATGCTCTTCGGTCAGTTCGTCGTTGGCAGTCGCAATGATCTCGCCGCTCTTCTTGTCGACGATATCGTTGGCAAGAATGCGACCCACCAGATACTCGTCCGGCACCTCGAGACGAGGGATGTCGGCTTCCTTGAGCAACTTCACATGACGCTGGGTGATGCGCTTGTTGGCCGCGACAATCACCTTCTTGCCGGCCTTCAGGTCAAAGTTCAGGGTTTCGCCGCGCAGCCGCTCGGGGACCAGCTCGAGGGTGGCACCTTCCTTCTTGTCCAGATGGAACACGTTGTGTTCGAAGAAGATGTCCAGCATCTCCTCGTTGTTGTAGCCGAGGGCACGCAACAGCACCGTCACCGGCAGCTTGCGGCGACGATCGATACGGGTAAACAGGGCGTCCTTGGGATCGAACTCGAAGTCCAGCCAGGAGCCGCGATACGGGATCACACGGGCAGAGAACAGCAGCTTGCCGGAGCTGTGGGTCTTGCCGCGGTCATGGTCAAAGAACACGCCGGGCGAACGATGCAGCTGCGAGACAATGACGCGCTCGGTGCCGTTGATGATGAAGGTACCGGTGTCGGTCATGAGCGGCAGTTCGCCCATGTAGACTTCCTGTTCCTTGACGTACTTGACCTTCTTGTTCTTGGCCGGACTGTCCTTGTCATAAATGACAAGACGCACGGTCACGCGCAGCGGCGCAGCGTAGGTCATGCCACGGCTGCGGCACTCACGCTCGTCAAACGCCGGCTCGCCAAGGCGATAGTCCTTGTACTCCAGCACGGCATTGCCCGAATAACTGGAGATTGGCAGCACCGACTTCAGCGCCGCCTCCAGACCCCTGTCCTCGCGTTTCTTGGGCGAAACGCCGTCTTGCAGGAACTTCTGGTAGGAGCTGGTCTGGATCTTCAGCAGGTTGGGAACGTCCAACACCGAAGCACGCTTGCCGAAGTCCTTGCGAATGCGCTTCTTCTCGGTGAATGAATAGGTCATGATCTGCCACCGTTGCGGTCTGGTGCTGCCGGAGTGGGTCCGGGAGCGGGGATTGAAAGCCGGGAATCGGGATTCGGGATTCGCGTCGTGCTGGAGCCACTGCAAATCCGGAAACCACATTCCCGTCAAACGGGTAAAGCCCGGGGGCGATGACGCCCCCAGGCCATGTTGCTATCCCGTCAGCACGATGACCCGGTCGCCTGCGAAAGGGACTGGATCACGTGACGACGCCCATCCATGGACTGTACGGGATGAGTACTTCCTGGACTCACTTGAGTTCGACGGTCGCACCTGCTTCTTCAAGATCCTTCTTGAACTTGTCGGCGTCTGCCTTGCTGGCAGCTTCCTTGACGGTCTGCGGTGCGCCTTCGACCATGTCCTTGGCTTCCTTCAGACCCAGGCCGGTGATCGCACGCACGGCCTTGATGACGCTGACCTTGTTGGAACCGATGCTGGCCAGAACCACGTCGAACTCGGTCTGTTCTTCGGCTGCGGCGGCATCACCACCGGCAGCAGGACCGGCAGCCATGGCCACCGGAGCGGCGGCGGACACGCCGAACTTTTCTTCCATTGCCTTGACCAGATCCATCACCTCGACGAGGGACTTTTCCGAGATCGAGTCAAGGATTTCATCATTACTGAGAGCCATCTTTAATTACTCCTGAAAATTACGTCTGGAACGTTAATGTGTTGTGCCTATTGGCGAAATGCCGTCAAGCCGCCTTCTTCTGCTCGCCGACCTGGTTGAGCGCACGCGCGAGTTGCGACGCGGGCTCGGCCATGACGCGGGCCAGCTGTGTGGCAGGCTCGGCGAGAAGCCGGACCAGCATGCCGAGAGCCTGTTCACGGGTCGGCAACGATGCCAGCACGTCGACATGGGTCGACGGGTAGACTTCGCCACCGATGGCCACGATCTTGGCCTTCAGCTTGTCGTGATCCTTGGCAAACTCTTTCACCAGGCGGCCGGCCGCACCGGGATCTTCGGTCGAGAAGGCATACAGCAGGGGACCGACGAGCTTGTCTTTCGTACACTCGTAATCGGTTCCTTCCACTGCACGACGGACCAGGTTGTTCTTTGCTACTCGCAGGAACACCCCGCCGTCACGCGCCTTTTTGCGCAGCTCGGTGAGCTGCTCGACGGTCAGACCGGCATATTCGGCGGCCACCAGTGACTGAGCACTGCCAGCTATGATCGCCAGTTCGGCAACGACCTCTTTCTTTTGCGCAAGATTGAGCGCCATTGCTTTTCTCCGAACAAGTTGTCAAGGCTTCATGCCTCGGGCAACCAGTGACAAACGGATCATGTGGCTCCTGCCGGATCCGTCGGCACCCGGGGTTCCGGGTGCCTGCATCTGATGGCCGTTCCAGATAAATCCAGTCCGGGCCCATCACCATCTACGCAGGCCAGATCGCAAACAGCCGATCCGATTAAAGCGAAAATCCTTTTCGCCACCTGCGGTCTTTGACGGCTCACGCCCTTGCAGGCGAGGCCCTCAAAATCCAACGGGCTGGTGGTAGAAACCCACCACAGCCTTGAAGCGTTACTTCGTTGCTGCTGAGGCCAGGCTTGCCGTATCCACAATCACGCCCAGGCCCATGGTGCTGGACAGCGAGACCTTGCGCAGGTACTGGCCCTTGGCACTGGACGGCTTGGCCTTCATCACATCGGCCAGCAGCGCGTTGAGGTTGTCTGCGAGCTGATTGGGCTCGAAGCTGGCCTTGCCGATGCTGGCGTGGATGATGCCGCCCTTGTCGTTGCGGAACTTGACCTGGCCGGCCTTGGCGTTCTTCACGGCAGTCTCGACATCAGCGGTCACGGTGCCGTCCTTCGGATTGGGCATCAGGCCGCGCGGACCCAGTGTCTGACCCAGCTTGCCGACCACGCGCATGGCGTCGGGCGTGGCGATCACGCGACCGAAATCGAGATCTCCGCCCTGCATCTGCTCTGCCAGATCTTCCATGCCCACCGCATCGGCGCCGGCGGCCTTGGCAGCCTCGGCTTTTTCGCCTGCGGGACAGAACACGGCAACGCGAACATCCTTGCCGGTGCCATGAGGCAACAGCGAGGCGCCACGCACGCCCTGGTCCGATTTCTTGGCGTCAATACCCAGGCGCACGGCCACATCCACCGACTCGACGAACTTCGACTTGGCGCTCTCGCGCACCAGTTTCAGGGCCTCATCCAGAGGATAGGCCTTGCCCGGCTCAACCATGCCCTGCATGGCCTTGTATTTTTTGGTCATTTTCATGGCTTATCCCTTCACCTCGAGGCCCATGCTGCGCGCACTGCCGGCAATCGTGCGGACAGCCGCATCCAGGCTGGCTGCAGTCAGGTCAGGCTCTTTGGTCTTGGCAATCTCTTCGAGCTGCTTGCGCGTCACCGTACCGACTTTCTCGGTATTCGGCCGACCGGAACCCTTGGGCACGCCTGCCAGCTTGCGCAACAGCACCGCCGCCGGCGGCGTCTTGGTAATGAAGGTAAAGCTGCGATCCGAGTAGGCCGTGATCACGGTCGGAATCGGCAGACCCGGCTCCAGGTTCTGCGTGGCGGCATTGAAGGCCTTGCAGAACTCCATGATGTTGAGGCCCTGCTGGCCCAGCGCCGGACCCACGGGGGGTGACGGATTGGCCTGGCCGGCCTTGACCTGCAGCTTGATGTAACCTGCTACTTTTTTTGCCATTTTTCGATTGCTCCTGGAGTTCAAGCGTCTGCACGTTCCGGAGAACTGCGGGACTCCTCCTCAGTTGCTTCATTCGGGACCTGGAGACTCGGGACTCGGGACTCGCAGAAGCAAAAGCGTGGTTGCTCTTGATCTTCCGAGTCCCGAGTCCCGAGTCCCGAGTCCCGGGCTTTAGGCTTTCTCCACCTGGCCGAATTCGAGATCGACCGGGGTTGAACGCCCGAAAATCAGTACCGCGACACGCAAGCGGCTCTTCTCGTAATTGACTTCCTCGACCGTGCCGTTGAAGTCGTTGAACGGCCCATCGGTGACCCGAACCATCTCGCCCGGCTCGAACAGAACCTTGGGACGCGGCTTCTCGACACCTTCACGGACACGCGCCAGAATCGTTTCCGCCTCGTGTTCCTTGATCGGCTGCGGTCGGTCCGCCGTTCCACCGATGAAGCCCAATACCTTCGGGGTTTCCTTGATCAGGTGCCACGCTTCGTCGTCGATGCGTGTTTTCTTTTCCGAAGTGTCGGTTTCGATCTGAACCAGCACATAGCCCGGGAAGAACTTGCGCTCGCTGCGACGCTTTTGGCCGGCGCGCATCTCGACCACTTCCTCGGTCGGCACCAGCACCTCGCCAAACTTGTCGCCAAGCTCGGAGCGACCAATACGGTCCTCGAGTGAGCGCTTGACCTGCTGCTCGAAGCCCGAATAGGCGTGAACCACATACCATTGCATGCTCATGCCGTTATCAACCCATCTTCAACAGTGTGTCGAGAATCGCCCATTTCAGGATCACGTCAATCAGTCCCAGCAAGGCACTGATAATGACCACAACAATCAGGATGACGATCGTGGTACGAACGGTTTCCTCGCGGGTCGGCCATACCACCTTGCGCATCTCGAACTGGGATTCGCGGATGTAGTCACGGGCCCGCATTCCGGGCACCGTGAACGCGGCGATCGCCATCGTGATGACAATTCCGGCCAGGACACCAACAAAACGCAGTGATGAAGCCACGTCGCCAAAGTAGTAATAGCCGTAGACGGTGGCCGCCAATACCGCAGCTGCCAGAACCAGCTTGCCGATATCGGCCGCGCCCAGACTTTCCGCTTGTTGTTCAGCCTTGCTGTTCATTTTCTGATTACAGAGGACAGGCGACAGGGAACAGAATCAGAGGACAGAGGACAGGGGACAGGGGACTGTTGAAGCATGCGCCCACTGCATCTGTTTTCTGTGCTTCATACTGCTGCGTCTGTCTTCTGTCCTCTGTCTTCCGTCCTCTGTAAGTGGCACGGCAGGAGGGAATCGAACCCCCAACCTGCGGTTTTGGAGACCGCTGCTCTGCCAATTGAGCTACTGCCGTACTGGTGAATACAAGCACCTGGTTCGCACAACAAATCAGGCCCACAGTTCAGTGTGGGCCTGAGGCGACGCGGATGCGTCAGCCGACTCCAATCCTACGGAGCCGCACATTGTGGCACAGATCTTGCCTCTATGCCAGAAGCAAACGTGGAGCGACTCGCTGCCAGCAGTCAAGCCCAGCAGCGCCGTAATACCCTACCACTTCGGCACCTCGGTACCGGTTTGTCACTCGATGATCTTTGCCACCACGCCGGCGCCGACGGTACGGCCGCCTTCGCGGATGGCGAAGCGCAGACCTTCTTCCATGGCGATCGGGTTGATCAGCTCGACCTTCATCTTCACGTTGTCACCCGGCATCACCATTTCCACGCCCTCGGGCAGCTCGCAAGCGCCGGTGACGTCGGTGGTGCGGAAGTAGAACTGCGGACGATAGCCCTTGAAGAACGGCGTGTGACGACCGCCTTCGTCCTTCGACAGCACGTACACCTCGGCCTCGAACTTGGTGTGCGGCGTGATCGAACCGGGCTTGCACAACACCTGGCCGCGCTCCACGTCGTCGCGCTTGGTGCCGCGCAGCAGCAGGCCCACGTTGTCACCGGCCTGGCCCTGGTCCAGCAGCTTGCGGAACATTTCCACGCCCGTCACGATGGTCTTGGTGGTGTCGTGGATGCCCACGATCTCCACTTCCTCACCCACCTTGATCACGCCGCGCTCGACACGACCGGTCACCACCGTGCCGCGACCGGAGATCGAGAACACGTCCTCGACCGGCATCAGGAACGGCTTGTCGATGTCACGCTCGGGCTCGGGGATGTAGCTGTCCAGCGCGTCGACCAGCTTGATGATCGAGGGCACACCGATATCCGACTCGTCACCTTCCAGCGCCTTCAGCGCCGAACCGGTGATGATCGGGGTGTCGTCGCCCGGGAAGTCGTAGTTCGACAGCAACTCGCGCACTTCCATTTCCACCAGCTCCATCAGCTCGGCGTCATCAACCATGTCGGCCTTGTTCAGGTACACGATGATGTACGGCACGCCAACCTGGCGCGACAGCAGGATGTGCTCGCGGGTCTGCGGCATCGGGCCATCGGCGGCTGATACCACCAGGATCGCGCCATCCATCTGCGCGGCACCGGTGATCATGTTCTTCACGTAGTCGGCGTGCCCCGGGCAGTCGACGTGCGCATAGTGGCGGTTCGGCGACTCGTACTCGACGTGTGCGGTCGAGATCGTGATGCCGCGTGCCTTTTCCTCGGGCGCCACGTCAATCGTGTCGTAAGCCTTGAACTCACCGCCAAAACGCTCCGCACCGACCTTGGTCAGCGCCGCTGTCAATGTGGTTTTGCCGTGATCCACGTGACCGATGGTACCTACGTTCACGTGCGGCTTTGTACGCTCGAATTTTTCCTTGGACATGACGCCAGACCTCAATGAAGCCAAATGAATGAATTGTGTGCGCAGATGCGCGGTGGAATGGTGCTCATGACAGGAATCGAACCTGTGACCTCTTCCTTACCAAGGAAGTGCTCTACCGACTGAGCTACATGAGCATTGCTACTGGAGCGGGAGACGGGAATCGAACCCGCATCATCAGCTTGGAAGGCTGGGGTTCTACCATTGAACTACTCCCGCAACCCGGATGCCGGCATCCGAAATCGTGGTGGAGGGGGGTGGATTACTCCGGGCATCCTGCCCTCCGCCCTCCGGGCCGCGCCGCTTTCGCGTCGCGTGTACTGTGTTTTGGTGGAGGGAGGTGGATTAATCCGGGCATCCTGCCCTCCGCCCTTCGGGCCGCGCCGCTTGCGCGTCGCGTTCAAATTCGCTCCAGGCGAATTTGTCGAACCATTTTCTGATGATCGGTGGTTCAAATCCACCCGAGCCGTACGATCATCCGTTGTTGGTGGAGGGAGGTGGATTCGAACCACCGAAGGCGTAAGCCAGCAGATTTACAGTCTGCCCCCGTTGGCCGCTTGGGTATCCCTCCGGAAAATCAATTGTCTCTTGCTTCGCTTGTACCGCTTCCGGTTCCTTGCCGGCTCCACTCCGGCGCTGCGCGCCGGCGGGAGGTGGATGACTCCGGGCATCCTGCCCTTCGCCCTCCGGGCCGCGCCGCTTGCGCGTCGCGTTCAAATTCGTTCCAGACGAATTTGTCGAACCACCGAAGGCGTAAGCCAGCAGATTTACAGTCTGCCCCCGTTGGCCGCTTGGGTATCCCTCCGGAAAATCAATTGTCTCTTGCTTCGCTTGTACCGCTTCCGGTTCCTTGCCGGCTCCACTCCGGCGCTCGGCGCCGGCGGGAGGTGGATGACTCCGGGCATCCTGCCCTTCGCCCTCCGGGCCGCGCCGCTTGCGCGTCGCGTTCAAATCGGTTGTTGACGGCATTGAAGCGGGCTTCATTTCGGTGCGGAATACCGGTCAGAAGAGCTTTTGGGCCGACAAAGGCTGTCTATTTTCGCGACGCGCGGGCCATGTGTCAATACTTGCCTGACACCGCGGCTCATTTATTCGCTTTTTTTGGCCGGACATCCCGCTCATGGCGGCCATCAGACCAGACCCGTTCTGCCGGTTATCCACGCCACTGGAAGGCCAATCCTGGCGTCGACATTGGGCCATGCGGGCTCAGTCTGCTGACGCGCCGGGTTGGCCCGACGCCATCTGCTGCTCCATGGCCTTGGAAATATCGACAAGGCGCGTGGCATAGTCGGCAAGCTTTCGGTCTTCCTCGGTGTGCGGTTCCCACGAAGGGACCGACGTAGGCTTGCCATCGGGTGAATCCAGTGCCACGAACATGATCACGCAACTGGTGGCCAGGCGGATTTCCTGAGACTCCAGATTGCGGGCACGCACATCCACGGTGAAATGCATGCTGGAGTTGCCGGTATGAATCAGCTTGCACTCCACGCTGACCAGATCGCCGATCAGGATCGGCTTGACGAACTGAATGCCACCGACCGCGACCGTGACGCAGTAGGCACCACTCCATCCCACCGCGCAGGCGTAGGCAGCCTGATCGATCCATTTCATGACCATGCCACCGTGCACCTTGCCACCGAAGTTGACATCGGTCGGCTCGGCCAGAAAGCGGGTGGTCACTGCGCGTTGCTTGCCCGGCATGGGCCGTCTCCCAGATTTCGCAGCTGACGATTATGCACTTTCCACAGTACCGCCTGCGCAAACAAGGCCCCGATCAGCGCCATGCACATGTCCCATTGGGTATCCCAGGGATCGCCCTGGGTGCCCAGGAAATCAGTAGCGGCGCTGCCTTCGAGCGTGGCCGTCCACCACTCCACCAGCTCGTAGAATGCGGAAAAACCAAGGCATACCAGGGTAATCACCAGCACCGACAGGAAGCCGCGGTGCAAGCCTGCACGACGAAACAGTACCTCGCGCGCAAGTATGGCCGGCACGAAACCCTGGGCAAAATGACCAATCCGATCGTAATGATTGCGACTGAAATCAAACAGGTCCTGCAACCAGAAGCCGAGCGGCACCCTGGCATAGGTGTAGTGCCCGCCGACGATGAGGATCAGCGCATGCACCGCCAGCAGCACGCAAAGCAGCGGGGTCAGCGGAAACCGCCATCGGGTTGCGACCAGTATGGGCACTGCAATCAGGATGGGGGCGATTTCCAGCCACCATGTCAGGCGATCATGCGGATCAATGCCCGACCACAGCAATGCCACGCCCACGGCCAGCAGCAGCCCTCCGCGCAAGCCGATGGGCCAGTGGCGTTTCATACATTGAAAAGGAAGTGCAATATGTCGCCTTCCTGCACAACGTATTCCTTGCCTTCCTTGCGCAGGCGTCCGGCCTCGCGCGCGCCCGCTTCGCCCTTGTACTGGACAAAATCGTCAAAGGCGATGGTCTCGGCACGAATGAACCCTTTCTCGAAGTCGGTGTGGATGACCGCGGCGGCCTTCGGCGCAGTGGCCCCCACGGGCACCTGCCATGCACGCACTTCCTTTTCGCCAGCAGTGAAATAGGTCTGCAGACCCAGCAACTTGTACCCGGCATGGATGACGCGGTCCAGGCCCGGCTCGACCAGCCCCAGATCGGCCAGAAACTCATCGCGGTCGGCATCATCAAGCTGCGCCATTTCTTCCTCGATGGCGGCGCACACGGGAACCACCTCCGCGCCCTCGGCTTCAGCATGCGCACGCACCGCATCCAGATGCGGGTTGTCGCTGAAGCCATCCTCGAGAACATTGGCGATATACATGACCGGCTTGAGGGTCAGCAGCGACATGTCACGGATGACCGCTTGCTGCTCTGCGTCCAGCCCGATGCTGCGGGCGCTGCGACCCTCCGCCAGCGTCGCCGCCAGCTTGTCCAGCACGGGCAGCCGGGCCAGCGCCTGCTTGTCGTTGGCCTTGGCCGAGCGCTGGGCGCGATCACGCGCACGCTCGACCGACTCCAGGTCGGCAAGCGCGAGCTCGGTATCGATCGTCTCGATGTCAGCCAGGGGATCGACCTTGCCGGCCACGTGCACCACGTCGCCATGCTCGAAACAGCGAACCACGTGCGCGATCGCATCCACCTCGCGGATATGGGCCAGGAACTTGTTGCCCAGACCCTCGCCCTGCGAGGCACCGGCAACCAGGCCGGCAATATCGACGAATTCGATGGTCGTCGGGATGACCTTCTGTGGCCGGGCAATATCGGTCAGCTGCTGCAGGCGCGGATCCGGTACCGGCACCACACCCACATTGGGGTCGATGGTACAGAACGGGAAATTGGCTGCGGCAATACCGGCCTTGGTCAGCGCATTGAAAAGGGTGGACTTGCCGACATTGGGCAAGCCGACGATTCCGCATTTGATGCCCATGCTCGTTGGGACTCCTATTGTTCCTTCGGATACGGGACTCGGGACTCGGGACCCGGGACTCGGAAGAGCGCGCAGACTCCACGCCTATGGTTGCTTCTGGCGCTTGCGCGCACCCTGGCCAACTGCCTCAAGCCCTCGGGACGGCTTGAGGTCCCACTTTTGCGGGGCTTTTACGAATCCCGAGTCCCGAGTCCCGAGTCCCGGCCCGTATGCAGCCGCTTCATGGCTTCGTTCAAATCACCCTCGACCGCCAGCGGCAGGACGTCGCGGGCGCGTGCCATGCCATCCAGGATGGCCTCCTCGTCGGTAGCCGAGGGCCGGCCCAGCACCCAGGGGGTGACATGATCCTTGTGGCCGGGATGACCGATCCCGATACGCAAACGCTGAAAACCGCTGCTGCCGAGCGCCTTGATGATGTCGCGCAAGCCGTTCTGACCCCCATGGCCACCATCGAACTTCAGGCGTATATCGCCAGGAGCCAGGTCCAGGTCGTCGTGCACGATCAGGCATTGGTCTGGTTCGATTCGATAGTAGCTCGTGACCGCAGCCAGCGCGCGACCGCTGTGATTCATGAACGTGGTCGGCTTGAACAGGCGAACCGGCCCAGGGCCGACACTGATACTGCAAGTCAAACCATCCAGCTTCTTGTCAGGACGAAACTCGGCGCCAGCGGCCTGCGCCAGCGCATCCACGAACCAGAACCCGACATTGTGCCGGGTCTGCAGATATTCGACCCCGGGGTTGCCGAGGCCTGCGATGAGCTTGAGGCCCGCCATGCGTCATGCTGCCCCTGCCTGATAGCAGCAATTGCTGCGTCAGGCAGGGGCAGAATCGACGTCTCAGTCCTTGTCTTCCGAAGACTCGTCGCCGCCTTCGCCGTCGGCCGATGCCTCGGCAGCCTTCCCGTCTTCGGCTTCTTCGCCCTCGGCGACTTCGGCCTCGTCGGTTTCGACAGGCTCGACCTCGACCTTGATCTTGTGTGCGCTGACCACGACGTAATCGTGATCCTCGTGCATGAGCGCCACGATCTTGACCTTTTCCGGCATCTTGATGTCGGTCAGGTGAATCAGATCGCCCTCTTCCAGGTTGGCCAGATCGATTTCCAGGTATTCCGGCAGATCGGGCGGCAGACAAGCCACTTCGACTTCAGTCAGGTTGTGCGAAATGACGACCCCGGCAGTCTTGCCGGCCGGAGACTCGTCCTGATTGAGGAAGTGCACCGGCACGCTGACGCGGATTTCCTCGTCGTCACGGATGCGCATGAAGTCCATGTGCAGCATCTGCTGACGGAACGGATGGGTCTGCCAGTCACGCACCAGCACCTTCTGCTTCTTGCCGTCGAAATTCAGCTCCAGGATCGACGAGAAAAAGCTCTCGTGACGCGTAGCGAGGAGCACCTCGTTGTGGTTGAGCTGGATGTTGCGCGGATCCCTGCCGGCACCATAGAGGATACCCGGCACCAGACCGGCGCGACGCAGGCGGCGGCTCGCACCTTTCCCTGCATCGTCGCGGATCTGGGCCGTAATTGTCTGAGACTTGGCCATGTTGATGTTGCCTTTTCCGAAAAGAACCGCCTTGCAGCGGCTGAAAATCTCCCCCGCGACCAGGGGAGACGGTTTGATTTTGGTTCTGTCCGCGTCGCGTGCCGCAAACCGGCAGCGCGAATCGGCAAAGCCGCTCATTATATCAGCACACTGCCCGTGTACCGCAAGCAGCTCTGAAATGGGCTGTCAGGCTGCGCGTGCGGGCCACGAACGGGGCCGCTGCGGCGGCCGCGATCAGGCCGCCCGTGCCGGACTGGCTTCGGATGACTGCTCTACCGGCAGACCACCCCTAATCCACATACAGCGAGCTGACCGACTCGCCAAAAGCCATGCGACGGATGGTCTCGGCCAGCAGCTCTGCCACGGACAGGGCGCGTATCTTGCCGCAACTCTGGCCGTCTGCGCGCAGCGGGATGGTATCGGTAACCACCAGTTCATCGATCTCGCTGCCGTCGATATTGGCAATGGCATTGCCGGACAGGACCGGATGGACACAGTAGGCCACTACCTTGCTGGCCCCCTGCTCCTTGAGCGCCGACGCCGCCGCGCACAAGGTACCGGCGGTATCGACGATGTCATCGATCAGCACGCAGGTCTTGCCCTTGACGTCGCCAATGATGTTCATGACGGTGGACACGTTGGCCTTGGGTCGCCGTTTGTCGATGATGGCCAGGTCCGCATCATCAAGGCGTTTGGCCAGTGCCCGGGCACGCACCACACCGCCGACGTCAGGGCTCACCACCACCATGTTGGCGGTGTCATGATGGCGCCAGATGTCGGCAAGCAGAACCGGTGAGGCATACACATTGTCGACCGGGATATCGAAAAAGCCCTGGATCTGGTCGGCGTGCAGGTCAACCGTCAATACGCGATCGGTATCGGCCGTGCCGATGAGCTGCGCCGCCAGCTTGGCGGTGATCGGTACGCGCGCCGATCGCGGCCGGCGATCCTGCCGCGCATACCCGAAGTAGGGAATCACGGCGGTGACGGTCATGGCCGATGCACGCTTGAGCGCATCGATCAGCACCAGCAACTCCATGAAGTTCTCGGCCGTCGGGGCGGAGGTCGGCTGGACCACGAAAACATGCTGGCCGCGCACGTTCTCCTCGATTTCCACTTGCACCTCGCCGTCGCTGAAGCGCCCGACCAGGGCTTTGCCGAGTGGCACAGCCAATTGATGACCAATATCTTCGGCCAGTCGACGATTGGCACTGCCGGTAAACAGCAATAGTCGTGGCGCGTCCTCGGCCTTCATCGCAATTCCCGTAGCGTGTTTGTGAAGTGGCTGGGGCGGCAGGATTCGAACCTGCGCATGCGGGGATCAAAACCCCGTGCCTTACCGCTTGGCTACGCCCCAATGATCGGATTGCACTTGTTTCAGCAATGGTGAACTGTTGACGCCCCTGACCACCCTGGCCGTGAACCGGGACGGGCATTGGCGAGCCGCGCCGCGTGCGGCAGCCTGGCTGGCAAATTCGGCAAAGACCACACTGCCGGTACCGGACATGTGCGCCGATGCGAAATCGGACAACCAATCGAGTGCTGCTGCAATCGGCGGGTATCGCTGGCGCACCAGAGGCTCAAAGCAATTCTCTTTCAGTTCGCCATCCCTGAAGGCAGAAATTGTCGCCGGTGCCATGTCACGTGTCAATTCGGGTGCCGCAAACAGTTCAGCCGTACTGACCGCACAGTGCGGGTCAAGCAGCAGGTACCAGGCCGGATCCAGCTCCAGCGGTGTCAGTTGCTCGCCGGTGCCCTCCGCCCAGGCGCTGTGCCCATGCACGAACACCGGCACATCGGCTCCCAGGGATTGCCCCATCGCCGCCAGCTCGGCCAGCTCCAGGTCAAGCTCCCAGAGCCTGTTGAGCGCTACCAGTACGGTGGCGGCATCCGAGCTGCCTCCGCCCAGTCCGGCACCCACCGGAATCTGCTTGTCGATGCTGATATCGGCACCGCCGACCACCGTGTCTGCGCGAGCGGCCAGCGCGCGTGCCGCACGCACGGCAAGATCCTGTTCGGCCGGCACCCCCGCCGCACCCGAATGACGCACGATGTCGCCGTCGCTGCGCAAACGAATCGAGATGGTATCGCCCCAGTCCAGCAGGCGAAACACGGTTTGCAGCAGATGGTAGCCATCGTCGCGACGCCCGGTCACGTGCAGAAACAGGTTCAACTTGGCCGGCGCCGGCCATGTGCTCCAGTCAGTGCTTTTCACTGCAGGACCCAGCTGTTGATCACCATGCGCACGCGATCATCACCACGGCTGGCAAACACGCGCCTGGGTAGCGGCGGGTTGGTCTCCGGGTACCAGTCCCGATACTTCACGGTCCAGCCATCCTGGATCAGTTGCGTCGGCAAGCCGTCCTTGTCGAACAAGAGCCTGGCCTGACTTCCGGGTGCGCGCATGCCGCGCACCCAGAAATCGAGTTGTGTCATGGGGACCTGCCAGCCCAGCGCCTGCAGCAGCAACGTGCGTGCATCGCCACCACTCAGCGAGCCCTGGTCGAGCCCGTCCAGACGTACCTGACCGGGCTCCCCGTGCAGGCGGAAGCTGCGCCCAGTTACCGGCGCCTGCAGCTCGAAATCGAACGTCCGGCCACGCCGGACCCAAAGCAGCGAACCGCTGCCGCCATGTTCACCATCCGACACACCGAGCCGTGCATGAATGGTCCAGTGGTCATGGCCTTGCAACTGCCTCTCGCGTGCACCCTGGGCGACCAGAAGCGCCTGGTCGGGCCGCACCGGGGCCGGGGTGCACCCCGCCAGCAATGCAAGCAGCACCAGTCCCGCACAGCGTCTCGAACAGATCACTTTTCCAGGCGCTTGAGGGTCGCGTCGAGGGTGGCATTTTGCGGGTCGTCCTTGCGCACCTGGCGAAATACCTTGCGGGCATCGTCATGTCGGCCCTGTTGCCACAGGACTTCACCCAGGTGCACGCCAATATCCGGATCCTTGCGCAAATTCCAGGCCTTGCGCAGTGATTTCTCCGCAGCCGGCAGGTGCCCCTGGCGATACTGCAGCCACCCCCAGGAGTCGATCACCGCCGGTTCGTCGGGTTTGCTGTCCAGTGCCTTGCGCAGCAGCTTCTCGGCCTCGTCAAGATCCCGGTTCTCGTCAGCCAGGGTGTAGCCCAGGGCATTCATGGCGTCGATATCACCCGGCTTGAGCTCCAGTACACGCCGCAAGTCGGCGATTGCCGCCTTGCTGTCTCCCTTATCCGCCAGACTCAGGGCGCGACCATACAGAAGATCGGTATCATCCGGCAGTGCGGCAAGTCCTCGGGTGTAGGCGTCCACAGCGGCGTCGGACTTTTTGTGGTTCACGAACAGCTGCGCATCGAGCATGTAGGCGCGGCCCAGTTGCTCGTTGTCGCCAACATAGTCGCGCTGCAACTGCTGTGTCAGCTCATGCGCACGCTGCGTGTGGCCGGCGCCATCCAGCAGCACGGCGTGCCGCACGGTGGCTTCGAAAGCATTCTTGTCGCTGGAGGGGACATCGGAATAGAAGCCCATGGCGGCCTTGGGCTTGCCCAGCACCTCGGCCAGCTGCCCGAGCAGGAAAGCGATGTCGCGATCATAGCGGGCACGGTTCTTCTGCAATATGCCATAAACCCGCAACAACTCGGCCTTGTCCTCCAGACGGGCCGCATAAGCGGCCTGCGCCGTCAGCACATCCAGGTTCTGCGGACCCTTTTTCAGCACGTCCAGTGCCTCGCGGTACTTGTCAGCCTTGCCCAGGGCCGCGGCGTACATCTGTCGCAACCGGGCATCATTCGGGTCCGCGGATACCGCCTTGGCATAAAGTGCCAGGCCTTCGCCCTGATGCCCGGCAGCCAGTTTCAGATGCCCCGCCCAGGCATAGGCAGGCGCGGTACCAAAGCGCGTGGCGGCCTTGACCGCGGTGCGCTCCGCATAGGCATGGCGATTGAGCTTTTCACCCAACTGGCTCATGGCAACCCAGATTCCCGGGTCGTCGTCCGGCAGTGTCCCGGGCACAGCCATCTGTTCCAGCAAGGTGCCGGCCAGGGCCGGATCACGCGCATCGGCGAGAATCCTGGCAAAGTCCCGCCAGGCCGCTTCGCCACCCGGCGCCAGCACCTTGGCAAGCTCTTCCCGTGCCTGGTCGCGATGCCCGCGCAGGAGGGCAAGGCGGGCACGTTTGCGCGCAATCGCTACCGCATCGGCACCGGTTGACTGCATGCGCTCGATCGCTGTTTTTGCCCCGGGTCGGTCACCCTGGCTTATCGCCAGACCGGCAGAAGCCTCGGCCACGCGCGGATCGGCCGACAAGGAGGCCGCTCGCGCATAGGCGCGCGACGCCGCCGGCACATCCCCATCACCAAGCGCAAACTCGGCTTGCATAAGCGCAGCCATGGCGCGCGAGTCGGCGTTGTCACCGGGCACCGCCATTCGTGCAAGCGGCTGTTCCGGCGCGGGTGCAGTCGCGGCTCCGGAATGCATGCTGGCGCAGGCACCGAGCAGCGGCACCAGGGCAAATGTGGCCAGACCGCAGAGAATATGGCGCATTGTGTACAAATCAGAACTCCTTGCAACGCTCCGCGAGGCACAGTAAGCAGCGGACTTGCCTGTACAATAGCTTAGCCGACTCAACCACGTCACTCGCACCATGCCGCTTGTCACTTTGGGACTCAATCACCTCACCGCGCCGATCGACCTGCGCGAACAGGTGTCGTTTGCCCCGGAAACGACAAGCCTTGCCCTCAAGGCCCTGGCCGCCGAAAACGGCATCAAGGAGGCCCTTATCCTGTCCACATGCAACCGCATCGAGCTCAGTTGCACGGTCGAGGCCGGTGCCGAGCAGCAGCCCCGGGACTGGCTGTACCGCCACCATCATGTGACCCCGGGCAAACTGGATGAGTTCCTCTACCACTATCAGGATGATGCGGCGGTACAGCATCTGTTCCGGGTGGCTACCGGCCTTGACTCGATGGTACTTGGCGAACCGCAGATTCTCGGACAGGTGAAACAGGCATGGCATGCGGCCCGCGAAGCGAGCACGCTGGGCACACCGATGGACCGGCTGCTGGAGCACACATTTGCCGTGGCCAAGCGTGTGCGCACGGATACGCGCATCGGCGCGCACACGGTGTCCGTGGCCTTTACTGCCGTCCGCCTGGCCGAACAGGTTTTTGCCGATCTCGCCGACGCCTGCGTGCTGCTGATCGGTGCCGGTGACACCATCGAGCTGGCCGCCCGGCATCTCGCAGAAAAGAATGTGCGGCGGCTGATTGTCGCCAACCGCTCACTGGACAGCGCCCAGGAGCTGGCTTCCCAGCATGGTGGCTACGCGATACCGCTGGCGGACCTGCCGCAGCATCTGGCCGAGGCCGACATTGTGCTGTCCTCGACCGCATCGCAGACGCCGATACTGGATCGCGCCATGGTCGCCAGCGCCATCCGGCAACGCCGTCGCAAGCCGATGTTTCTGGTCGACATCGCCGTGCCTCGCGATATCGATCCGCGGGTGGCGGAACTGGATGATGTGTTCCTCTACAGCATCGACGACCTGCGCCAGGTCATCGATGGGCACCTGCGCTCCCGCCAGGCTGCGGCGCACGAAGCCGAAGCGATCATCGAGCTGCAGGTCGAGCGCTACATGTCCTGGCGCCGCGCACTCGAACTGCGCAATCCGGTCCTGGCCATTCGTCGCGACGCCGAGCGCCACCGCGACGAAGTGCTTGCGCGCGCACGCAAGCTGCGCGCCAGCGGGCGCAGTGATGACGAGGTGCTGGACTATCTGGCGCAAACCCTGACCAAGAAGCTGCTGCACACGCCCAGCGCCAGCATTCACCAGGCGGCGCTGGAAGGTGATCGTGAACTGCTGCGTGCCGCCGAACGTCTTTACCGGCTGAATCCGGTAGACAAGAATCAGTCATGAGCACGGCGATCGAGGCCAAACTGGAGGCGCTGGCCGAGCGCCACGAAGAGATCGCGCTGCTGCTGGCGCAGCCCGAAATCATCGATAACAACGACCGCTTCCGTGACCTTTCGCGCGAGTATGCGCAACTGCACCCGCTGGTCACGGCATTGTCGGAGCGCCGGGCAGCCACGCAGGAGCTGTCCGAAGCGCGCGACTTGCTGGGCGACGCCGAGCTGGGCGAGATGGCGGCCACCGATGTGCAGCGGCTGGAAGCACGCATCGATGAGCTGGATGACGAACTGCGCGTACTGCTTCTGCCGCGCGACCCGCTGGACGACGCCAACCTTTTTCTGGAAATCCGCGCGGGCACCGGCGGCGACGAGGCCGCCCTGTTTGCCGGCGACCTGCTGCGCATGTACCTGCGCTACGCCGAAACGCGCCGCTGGCAGGTCGAGCTGATGACGGAAAACCACGGCGAGCGCGGTGGCTACAAGGAGGTGGTGGCGCGTATTGCAGGTGACGGCGCCTACTCCCGACTGAAATTCGAGTCCGGCACCCACCGCGTGCAGCGCGTGCCGGAGACCGAGTCGCAGGGCCGCATCCATACCTCGGCGGCCACCGTCGCGATCCTGCCGGAACTGGATCAGATCGAGGACATCGAGATCAATCCGGCCGACCTGAAGACCGACACCTTCAGAGCCTCCGGTGCCGGTGGCCAGCACGTCAACAAGACCGACTCGGCCATCCGCATTACCCACTTGCCTTCGGGGCTCGTGGTGGAATGCCAGGACGAGCGCAGCCAGCACAAGAACCGGGCACGCGCCATGAGCCTGCTGAAGGCGCGCCTGCTGGACGAAAAGCGTGCCAGGCAAACGGCCGAACAGAGCGAATCGCGTCGGCTGCAGGTTGGCTCGGGTGACCGCAGCCAGCGCATCCGTACCTACAATTTTCCGCAAGGGCGCATTACCGACCACCGCATAAACCTCACCCTGCACCGCCTGCCGGAAATCCTCGCCGGCGATCTGGACGAACTGATTGACCCCCTGGCACGGGAGCAGCAGGCTGACCAGCTCAAGCAGCTGAGTGCAAGCACATGAGCACGCTTTCATCCGTGCAAATCCGACAGGCAGGCCGCGATGATCTGGACATCGTAGTGCCACTGTTCGATGCCTATCGCCGCTTCTACCGGCAAGCACCCGATGCAGCCGCTGCCCGCGCCTATCTGCTCGAGCGCTTGCAGCACGAGGAGGCCGTGATCCTGCTGGCCGAGTCGGAAGGCACGGCCGTCGGGTTTACCCTGCTCTACCCCGGATTCAGCTCGGTGCGCATGGCACGAGCCCATGTACTGAATGATTTGTACGTTGTGCCCGAGGCACGCCGGAAAGGCATCGGACTGGCCTTGCTTGAGGCTGCGGCAGCTTTCGCGCGATCCTGCGGTTCGATGCGTATCAGCCTGGAAACCGCGCACGACAATCAGCCGGCCCAGGCACTGTATCGACGTGCGG
The DNA here is from genome assembly GCA_963800395.1 of uncultured Gammaproteobacteria bacterium. GTDB lineage: Bacteria > Pseudomonadota > Gammaproteobacteria > Xanthomonadales > Rhodanobacteraceae > DASSBG01. The sequence continues at coordinate 168,201 of CAWDBD010000014.1, read as the reverse complement.
GCTGGCATGAGGATGACACCCAATGGTTCTTTCTGGAGCTTGCAAGCGATGAGCCAGCACGCTGAATTCATTCCGCTGCGGCTGTGTGTACTGACGGTGTCGGACACGCGCACCGCCGACAACGACAGCTCCGGCGATTACCTGGTGGACCAACTGACAACCGCCGGGCACTCCCTGCACGAGCGCACGCTGCTGCCAGACGACCGCTACAAGCTGCGGGCGCAGATATCGCAGTGGATTGCAGACGAGCGCGTGGACGGTGTGCTGGTCACGGGCGGCACCGGGTTTACTGGTCGCGACTCCACTCCCGAAGCCCTGATACCGCTGCTGGACAAGGTGATGGACGGCTTCGGTGAAATCTTTCGCGCCATCTCATTCCGGGAGATCGGTACGGCTTCGCTGCAGTCACGCGCCTTTGCCGGGCTCGCCAACGGCACATTCCTGTTTTGCCTGCCCGGCTCCACCTCGGCCTGTCGAACCGCCTGGGAACACATTCTCGAGAGCCAGCTCGACGCCCGCACGCGCCCATGCAATCTGGTCGGTCTGAGGCCCCGCTTGCGGGAGAAACACCAGCCCTGACACAGGCCACTGGTACCGCAACAGATCGTGCCCCGCTGCGGCCTCTCTGAAATGACCGGGCAAATCAGCGAATGTGGAATCCGCTCAGCCGAGATGCATCCGCACGCTGCCGCTCGACCGATTCGACATCAGCCTGGGCGGGCCCCTGCTCGAGCCAGTCGGCCAGCTGCTCCAGGGCGGCCGGTTCCGGGCTTTGCGCCAGCACCTCGACACGGCCGTCCGCCAGGTTCCTGGCCCAGCCAGCAATGTCCAGGCGCTGTGCCTGCGCCCGCGTGGACGCGCGGAAGAAAACCCCCTGTACACGACCCGAGATGAAAAATCGTGCTGTGGTCATCGCTAGCCCGGCTTCACGCCGATCAGCTTGGCCAGGTCGACGGCGGTGATGGGTCCTACATGCTTTGTGCTGACGCTGCCGTCCGGGGCAATGATGTAAGTGGTCGGCAGGCCGCGCGGCGTGTCAAAGTCCGCGGGCGGCTTGAACGGATCGACCAGGGCAATCGGGTAGGCCACCGGGTGTTTTTTCAGGAATGCCTCGACGGTCGCCTTGTCACTGTCCTCGTAGGCCAGGCCGATCGCCTCGACCTGCTCGTGCTGGCTGACAAAACCCGATATCTCCGGCATCTCCTTGATGCAAGGCGAACACCAGGTCGCCCAGAAATTGATGACCACCCACTTGCCGCGCTGGTCGGAAAGCCGCCACGGCTGGCCGGCGAGCGTGGATACAGCCAGCTGCGGGTGCCCCGGTTCGGCGGACTTGTCAGCAGCGGCGCAGGTGCTGGCAAATGACAGCATGATCAGGGCAAACAGGAATTTCATTCGGTACGTTCCCTTGGCTCGGCTTGAGAGGGTGAAGCAATCGGGTACAGGCTGTCCAGCGTCTTCTCCAGTTGACCACGCAGGCTTTCAGACAGTTCCACCAGCATGGTTTGCATCGCTTGAGGGAGGGTGGCGTTCCAGCGCGCCATGGAACTGGTGTCGAGGGGAATGCGGTAATCCCCGACTTCGTACACATTGGCCAGGTTGGCTGTATCCAGGCTGCGCCCCAGCGTCCAGGCCAGGTCCTCGGTCTGGCGTATCAATCCCGCCTCGGCAAGGTCATCCAGGCAACGTTGCAGCAAATCGTCTGATATGAACTGCTCGCGTTCGCGCAACTCGCTGGCATGCAATGTCCTGCCGTCACGCTGAGCCGCAACAAACTGCTTGAGCACATGCAGCAATCCGACAAACTCGTGCCCAGGCGTGAGGCGCTCGGACAGGGGCCGGTAGTCGAACGAGGACAGCGAGGCGGTGATTGAAGCACCCAGGAGCACAATCACCCAACTCAGAAAAATCCACACGAGAAAAATCGGGACCACCGCCAGCGCCCCGTACAATTGCTCATAGGAGGGCACAGTGCTGACGTAAAGACCAAACCCCCACTTGGCGAATTCGAACAGTCCCGCCGCCAGCAATGCCCCGATCAGCGCATGGTGCAGGGCAACGCGCCGATTCGGCACCAGCTTGTACAACAGCAGCAGCGCAACCAGAGTGGTGAAGAACGGCAGCATGCGCAGCAGGATGTCCTTGAGGCCGGGCTGCAGGCTGGCACCACCCAGCACCGGCAATGCAAACAGGTACGATGACAGCGCAAGCCCGCCGACCACCAGGATCGGGACCAGCGTCAAGGCAGTCCAGTACAGCAGAAAGCGTGCCACGCTGGAACGGCGCTTCTTCACCCGCCAGATGCGATTGAGCCGATCCTCGATGGACGACATCATCATCAGCGCGCTGGCGAAAAGAACCAGCACACCCACCACCGTCATCTTGCTGGCGTTGCCGACGAACTGCAGCAGGTATTCCCGAACCGTGGCGCCCGCAGCGGGCACGAAGTTGCGGAATATGAAATCGGTCAGATCCTGCGTCCATACCGAAAACACCGGGAATGCGGACAGGATTCCGAACACGGCAGCCGTCAACGGCACCAGCGCGAACAGCGTGGTGTAGGACAGCGCGCCGGCAGTCTGGAAACACTCGTCATCAACGAAGCGCTGCCAGATGAAGCGTGCAAAAGTAGCGGCATGTTCGCGGTCAATAGGCAAAACACAACTCACAATCGGGCGTTGATATCTGCGAGACTAACGCAGTTTGCTCAATGTTGGCGCAGTCCATGAACCATGAAATCCTGATTCTCTATTACAGCCGCACCGGCCACGTGGCGCAAATGGCGCGGTTGCTGGCGCGCGGCGTGGCGCAAGTCGAAGGCTGTCGCGCGCGCCTGCGCCAGGTCCCGCCGGTGGCGCCGGTAACCGAGCAGGCCGCGCCACCCACACCGGATGAAGGGGCGCCATACGTCGAAAAACGCGATCTTTCAGAGTGTGCGGGACTCATTCTTGGCAGCCCGACACGCTTCGGCAACATGGCTGCGCCACTCAAGCACTTCATCGACACGCTGGGCGCTGAATGGGCTTCGGGCACCATGGTCGGCAAGCCGGCGGCCGTGTTCACCGCCACCAGTACCATGCACGGCGGCCAGGAGTCGACCCTGCTGTCGATGATGCTGCCGCTGCTGCATCACGGCATGCTGCTGATTGGTATCCCGTTTACCGAGCAGGCATTGAACACGACGCAGACTGGTGGCACACCCTACGGCCTCAGCCATGTGGCAGGACTCAAGGGCGAAAACGCCATCAGCGACGACGAGCGCACGCTGGCGCTGGCGCTGGGCCGGCGCGTGGCGGCAACGGCCATGAAGCTGGGTGCGCTGGCATGAACATTCGCATCGTCGGATTCGTGGCCTGGTCACTGCTGCTGGCCTTGCAGATCGTGTGGCACGCGGTGCTGGCGCCGCCGCCGCAGGCGCTGATGGCATCAACGCTGGTGCTGTGCCTGGCGCCGCTGCTGCTGCCGCTGCTGGCATTGCGCAATCCGCGCCGTGGCCTGCTCTGGGTTGCTATTGTCTGCCTGTTCTACTTCAGTCATGGCGTGGCCGAAGCCTGGTCGCATCCGCATCTGCGTCTGCTTGCAGGCGCCGAGATCGTGCTCAGCCTGGTGGTGATCCTGGCCGCCGGCTTCGATGGCCGCAGCCGCAAGAAGCGGCAGACTGGCTCGGCAACCTGACGACGCCCGCGCCGCTGATCCCGGAGCAGCGCCGCTTCCGCATGCGGAGCGTGCCGGGCAATGCATGAGCTGTCACGCGGCCGGCTGATTCGGCCCCTGCTCGGCCGTATCCAGCGCAGCACGCTGCCGTGCAGGCCTGAATCGAAGGGGCCATAATGGGCGGATGAGCTTTCTGCAATCTGCCCCGCAACTCCCGCACCCGCTGGATCAGGACGGCGTTCTGCAGTCGTGTCTGCAGCGCGCGCTGGGCGCACAACAACGGGCAGCCCTTGAGAATGACCTGCGGGCACTGGCCGACTACGCCATGATGGCCTTTGCCAGGCGCCAGACCATGCGCCGGGAAGAACCAATACTGACCCAGTGGGGTGCCTGGGGCAGGCGCCTGGATCGGGTCGAGCTGAGCAGCGCATGGCGCGAAGGCCCGGACATCACCACCCGCCATGCGCTCGTGGCCAGTGGCTACGACACGCATCCGACGGCACGTCTGGAACAGTTTGCGCGTGTGTACCTGTACCACATGGCCAGCGAGTTCTACACCTGCCCGCTGGCCATGACCGATGGCGCCGCCTGTGCTATCCGCGCCTCGGGCAATGACGCGCTGATCAGGCGCTTGCTGCCGCATTTCCTGAGTCGGGACGCCGACACATTGTGGTTGTCCGGGCAGTGGATGACCGAGAACATCGGCGGCTCCGACGTCAGCCATACCGAGACCAGGGCACGACGCGATGCCGACGGCCAGTGGCGCCTGTATGGCCGCAAGTGGTTTACCTCGGCCATCGTGGGCGAGTGCGCACTGGCGCTGGCGCGTCCCGATGAGGGCCATGGACTGGCGCTGTTCTTCGTGCAGACGCGCGATGCCGACGGCGCCTGGCTCGGGCTTACGGTGGATCGACTCAAGGACAAGCTGGGGACGCGTGAACTGCCCACTGCAGAAATACACCTTGATGGCGTGCCGGCCTGGCCCCTCGGCGACCTCGAGCACGGTGTGCGCCAGATAGCACCCATGCTTGGCATTACCCGAACCTGGAATGCTGTTTGCGCGGTATCGCACATGGCGCGCTCGATTGCGCTGGCACGCGACTACGCGCAGCGGCGGCAGGCCTTCGGCAAGCCCTTGATCGATCAACCAGCGCACGCGCGCACACTGGCCGACATGCAGGCCGAGTTCGAGGGTGCCTTTGCCCTGAGCTTCGAGGTGACGCATTTGCTGGGCCACGTGGAAAACGGGGCCGGCGAAGACCACGAGGCCGCCCTGCTGCGCCTGCTGACACCACTGGCCAAGCTGTGGACCGGGAAACTGGCGGTGTCCATCGCCAGTGAGGCACTGGAATGCTTCGGCGGCAACGGCTACATCGAGGACACCGGCCTGCCCCAGCTGTTGCGCGACGCGCAGGTGTATCCGATCTGGGAAGGCACAACCAACGTGCTATCGCTGGACCTGCTGCGCGCCTTTTCCGCCAGCGGCATCACGCCCTTCCGACAGCATGTCGAGACGCTGCTGGCCGCAGCACCTGCCGACCAGGCCGAGCCGATACGCCAGGCACTGGGTCGCTGTGAGGCGCTGCTCGACAAAACGGCCAATGATTCTTCCCGACTGCAAGGCCTGGCGCGCGGCCTTGCCATCAGCCTGGCCCGTATCATGGCCGCGGCCTTGTTATGGCGACAGGCACACTGGGACAGCGCACAGAGCCATGGCGACGCCCGCTCCGCAGCGGCACTGCGCCGGTTCATGGCACATGGACTGCTGCACCTGGACGAAGCCGAAGACAACGACATTCGCACGCTAACTACCAACTTCTGAGAATCGGATCCCCACCATGCATGAACTGGCCATCGTCACGACCGGCGGCACCATCGACAAGACGTACTTCGACGCCAAGTCCGACTACCAGATAGGCGCGCCGCAGATCGGCGAGATCCTCACCCGACTGGAAGTTGCGTTTCGCTTCAACGTCATACCGATCCTGCGCAAGGACAGCCTGGAAATCACCGACGATGATCGCGAGCTGATCCGCAGCACCATCGCCGCGCAGCCCCAGCGACACGTGCTGGTCACCCACGGCACCGACACCATGGTTGCCACCGCGCGCGTGCTTGCCGGCATCCCGGACAAGGTGATCGTGCTCACTGGCGCGCTCAATCCGGCGCGCTTCCAGGGCTCGGACGCCGTGTTCAACATCGGCTGCGCCGTGGGCGCAGTGCAGTCGGCCGCGGAGGGTGTCTGGATCGCCATGAACGGACGCATCTGGGATCCGGCCAGCGTGCGCAAGAACCGCGAGGCCAATCGCTTCGAACCGGTATCCGGGCAGCCCTGACGACCCGCCACCGGGCACCGCTTGCAGCCAGCCGCGGCGGCCGTGCGGCAGAAAAAAGCCGGCGACGCACAGGGAACGCCGCCGGCCACCACGATCGACGTGGCGCTCAGTTGTCCGGTCGCGCACCGAACATGTTGGCAAAAATGATGTCGTCCTGCTCGACCCCGCCGAGATCGTACGTGCCCCAGCGATTGTCGATCCCCGCCACATCACGGGCAGTGCGGCCGTAGGCATCCGGCGGCGGCGTGCCACCCGATGTATCGCAATGGTCGAGTGCCGCCGAACCTCCGCGCGGTGCAAACCGCCAGTCCAGATCGGGTGCATGACCCGACCACAGGGCCGAAGCACCGGGTACGCCAGCTGTACCACTGTCGTTGGCGCGTATCAGGATGCAGCCGTAGTGAATCATGTCGGCTCCACCGGAAGAGAACCAGACGAAATGGAATGGATGCGTGTGGTCAATGGTGCCCCACAGGATGCTGCCGGTGACGTCCAGTTGTCCGCCGTCCATGTTGAACATGCGTGTGCTGGAATTGCTGTCGAGTACGGTGTTGTAGCGGAAGTCCACATCCTTGCCGGTGTCGCTGTAGAGCAAGGCCGAGGCGGCACCGCCGCTGTCCTGGGCATCGTTGTTGGTAAAGATATTGCGATTGAAGACCATTTCGCTGGCGTGACGAGCGGCAGCCACGGCGGCCAGACCGCTGGAATCGTTGTTACCGTCGAACCAGGTACGCTGGACGTAGACGATGGGGCGCGACATCCCGTCCGAGCGGGTATTGGTCAGGTACATGGCGCCACCCCGGGGAATGACACCAGCGCCGTCGCTGCCGTCGGCTTCATTGCTGCCAAAGTAGGAACACGGAGCTGCATGCGGCGTGCCGAAACCGACCTCGCACTGGCCCTGGCCATTGATGACTCCATACACGGCATTGCGCATGACCAGGGCACCGCCCACACCGCGAGAAGTGTTGCCGCTGAACATGGTGTCGGTCAGAAGGAGCGTCGTGAAAGGACCGCCAGCGCCCTGGGCCGGGCCGTCGACGAATAGGCCGCCGCCGACGTTGGCATGGTTGCTTGCAACATAGGACTGGAAGTGGGGGCTGCCGGTATGGGCCTTGAACAAGATCTGCCCATTCAGGCTGTAGACGCCGCCGCCCTTGCCGCTGGAGCCGGAGAAAGTGCTTGTGCCGGCCGCATTGCCGCTGATGAAGTTCGCCTCGCCTGTTCCGGACAGGACCAGGGCGTAGAGGCTGTCGTCACCCAGACCGCCGGAATCCTCGTGATCGTGAAGATAGATCCCACCGCCGTCGTTGTCAGCCGTGTTGCCGATGACCGTCGCGCCAGCCAGCGTCACACGGCCATAGTCCGCATAGATGCCGCCGCCCAGATTGTCACTGCTGTTATTGCTGACAAAACTGTCGTCCTGCAGGACCAACTTGGGATAGTGCGACGGGTCCACAACCGTGGAGTCGCCGACCAATGCCACGCCACCGCCCACGGCACTGGCATGGAAGCCGGAAATTCGCGAATTGCGGAGTGTTAGCTCGACGTTGTAGGTGATTTTCAGGCCACCTCCAACGCCCGGCCCGCCCTTGCTGGCATCCGAGGCGCCTTCCATGCGGATGGCTTCCAGTTCCAGATAGCGGCGGGCATTGCCGGTGCTGTTGGAGATGGCCAGCATCGTGTGCCCGGCATCATTGTCGTTGCTGTAATAGGTCAGGCGCGTGTACTGACCCGGTGTTGGTGATGTCGCGCTGCAGGAACCATAGCCGCCCCGGATGGTGATTTCGGTTTGCGGGTTGCTGATCACTACCGCGCTGTTGAGACCCAGCCACGTGTAGCCGAGCGAAATATCCTGTGACTTGGCAATGCGAATTTCGGCATAGCCGCCGACCTGCATGGCCGCTGCCTCAAGCGCCAGACGCAGCTGCGGGTAACCGCAAGTGGGGTCCGCGGCGGTATTGCCCACGGTATACACGGTGGGTGGCGCTGCGCGTGCGCTGCCTGTGACCAGCATCAGCGCCAGCAGGCTGGCGCCGAGCAGAAACGAACCGAAAAAATTCCCTGAATGTCTGAGTAGTGCGAGCATGATGATTCCTCGAATGTAGTGAACCCCATTGACGCATTCGCATTCGCTACCCAAATCGGGTCATTCAATCTGCTTTTGGCCGGTGCTATGCTGAGCGTCATTGCGCCAGCGGCGCGCACATGCTTTCGGGGATCCACGGTACAAAGCGAAAGGGGCAACAAAAGCATGCCCATCAGGGACTACGCATGGCAGAAATCACCGAGCTGCTGAAGCGGGCCGAGGCTGGCGACGAGGCGAGCCTGGGGCGCGTTTTTGCCGAGCTGTATCCGGAGCTGCGGCGCATCGCGCAGGCGCGCCTGCGTCAGGACAGTGCCACCCTGACGCCCACTGCGCTGGTCCACGACACCTTTCTGAAAATGACCGCCGGCGCGGCACTGAGCCTTGAAAACAGGCGCCACTTCTTCACCTGTGCCGCGCGCGCCATGCGGCTCATCCTGGTCGATCACTCCCGTCGCGCCGCCTCGCTCAAGCGAGGTGGTGATCGCTGCCGGGTGACCCTGGACGACGACCTGGCCAGCGACAGCGGCATTGATCTTGACGTGCTGGCGCTGGATCGGGCCCTGGACCAGCTGAAGCAGCGCAGGCGCGAACAATCCGAAGTGGTGGAATTGCACTGTTTTGCCGGGCTCAACTTTGCCGACATCGCCGCACTGATGGAGTGTTCGGAAAGTACCGCCAAGCGCCACTGGTCGCGTGCACGGGCGTATTTGCACGCACAGATCGAGGGCTGTGCGCCATGAGCTCGGGCAGTGCAACCCCTGGACCGCGGGATGATGCGGCACTGTGGGACCAGGCTGACGAAGTGTTCGACAGCCTGCTTGGGGTCGACCCAGCCCATCGCGCAGCGCAGCTCGAAGCCATGACGCTGCCGGATGGCGTGCGTGTGCGCGTTGCACGGCTGCTGGCCTCGGATTCGCAAGCGGGCCTGCTGGATAAACCGGACCTCCTGTTGCGGCGCCTGGAGGAGGACAAGCCAACCCCCGACTTGCGGGGTCGCCAGCTTGGCGAATGGACCCTGGGCGAGGAAATCGGCCGCGGCGGCATGTCGGTGGTATACGCCGCCCGGCGGCGACTTGGCACATCGTCGCAACCGGCCGCGCTGAAACTGCTGACCCTCGGCGCGCTGGCGGGCCATGGCCATGAGCGTTTCCTGCGCGAACAGGACATCCTGGCGCGCCTCGAGCATCCCAATATCGCCGCCCTGCTGGATGTCGGCGTCCTCGAGGACGGCACGCCGTGGATGGCAATGGCGCGCATCAACGGCATGCACATCGACCAGTGGTCCCGCGAGCAGCAGCTCGGCGTGCGCGACATTGCCAGGCTGTTTCTCGAAGTGTGCGACACGGTCGAGTTCGCGCACCGCAATCTGGTCATCCACCGCGACATCAAGCCTTCCAACGTCCTGGTCGACCCGGACGGCCATGTCTACCTGCTGGACTTCGGCATTGCCCGCCTGGTCGAAGACGAAGCCGACCAGGCCACACGCACGCTGGCGATCACGCCACGCTATGCGGCCCCGGAACAGTTCAGCGGCGCCAACCCATCGACCAGCATGGATGTCTACGGCCTGGGCGCGCTGCTCTACTGCCTGCTGACCGGCGCGCCACCGCGCGAATCCAGCCGCTCCCCGGATCAGGCACCGGTGCCCTTGGCATCGCATGCCTGCACGGACAAGCTCCGCGATCGTGCAAAGCTGCTGCGCGGCGACCTTGACGCCCTGCTGTCCAGGGCGCTGGCGGCGTCGACAACAGAGCGGTACGCCACCGCCGGAGAGATGGCCACCGACCTGCGCAACTGGCTGGCCGGGCGTCCGATCAATGCGCGCCGACAGAGCGCACCCTACCGGCTACGCAAGTTCGCGGGGCGACACCGGTGGGGTGTGGCAGCCGGTTTTGTGCTGCTTCTGACCGTGGTGGCCGGTGTAGCCGCCAGCCTGTGGCAGGCGCAGGTTGCCCGCGCCAACGCGGAGAGTGCCAATGCCGTGAAAGATTTCATGCTGCAGATCTTCCAGGCCTCGGGGCCGGACCTGGCCGCCGGCAAGGATGCAACCGCTGCTGTCTTGCTCGAACGCGGCGCCAATCGCGTTCGCCGGCAGTTTGCCGATCGTCCGGCATTGCGTGCGCAGATGCTGGGTGTGATCGGCGAAACGCAGCAGCAGCGCGGAACCGTGGATGATGCAGCGCATACCCTCGATGACGCGCTGGCCGCATTCGCGCAGGTCGGAAAACCGGTTCCCGAATACGCGCACGCCATCAAGGCGCGTGCCAGTATCGACTATGATCTTGGCCATCTGGATGATGCCCTTGGTGGTATGCGCCGTGCCGACCGCGTGGCCGCCGAGGCCGGACTGGCCGAGCTGGATCCCTTGCGCGTCGAGGTCTCGATACAGCAGGCCAACATACAGGTCGAGGCCAATCATCCCGACAAGGCGGAGACCAGACTGAAACCGCTTCTGGAAAGACTCCGCGCGGCGGGCATGACCGACAGCTACAACTATGCCTACGGCCTCGATATCCTGGGCGCGGCAATGGATGGGCAGGACCGCTCGGCCGAGGCCATCCCGGTGCTGCAGCAATCGCTCAAGGCCGCACGCCAACTCGACGCGTTTCCCACCTTGCCATGCGATGTGCTCAATGACCTGGGCATTGCCCAGTATGATGCCGGCCAGCTTGAGCAAAGCATCTCCGTCTATCACGAAGCCATTTCCTGTGCGCGCCGCTATTACGGCGAATATCATCAGCTGACCCAGAGCGCGACAAGCAATCTGGCCTGGGTCGAAAGCGCCAGTGGGCACCCGGAGAAGGCCGCCGAGACTTATGAGCGCCTGATGCCGGTCCTTCGGCACACACTCGGTGACGGCCCGAGCGTCGATTCAGCCAGGCTGCTGGCCAAGATGGCACTGGCGCGCGATGATGCCGGACGCGAAGATGCAGTCGAGGCCATCGAGGCGGCCTGGCTTGAAGCCCGGCAACTGCAAGATACCGATGCCACCTACACCGACTGGATCGAACCGACCTACGGCATGATGCTGTTCGAGCGTGGCGATTCGCGCGCCCGCTCCCTGCTCGGTCCCTACCCCGACCAATGCGACCGCCTGGATGACCTGACACGGCTGCACCAGCGCATCTGCATTGCGCGGCTCCTGCTCGCGCTTGACCAGAACGACTGCCCGCTGGCGCCGGATTCACCCGAACCGGCGTCGATGGACGTCAGCGCCCAGCACCCCTGGCTTGCCGGCTACTGGCTGGTGCGGCAGCGTTGCAGCGACGACGCCAGCACCCGCAAGCGCACGTCCGAGCGCCTGCACGGCGTGCTGGCCAAGTTGCCCTCGCCGCCGGTCTGGCTGCTGCGGAGGCTGACCACCGCCGAACACTGAACCTGCGAGGCGCCACGGCGCCGCGCTTCGGGGACCGCTGATCAACCCCAGCGCCGGAAGGGCCGGAAGAACCGCCGGTCCGCGCGCAAGCTTGCCCCACGCAATACCGCAGACAGGCCGTACGAACCTCCTGTACAGACGCGCCAGGCAGGCGGCCCGCATGCGCGAGAACCGACCATGCAAATCATTGCAAGCTGACGACTCGGCACTATCAGCGGGCGCACAACACGCCGGCTCGCCCGGTGGCGGCATGCCCATAGGCGTACGCCACGTTTTCGCCAGCGTGCCCGCCTTCCTGCACAGGTTTCCGCTTCTCGCACACCCTTCGTGCGCGCTGCAAAAAAAAGGCCCGGCTGCGCGATGCAGCCGGGCCCGGTCTTGATGCGCACGTCCGTGTGCGCCCTGCGTTTACTCCCTCCCCATTCTCGGAATGGTTACCAGTTGGCCTGCAGGCTCACACCGGAGAAACTCTGGTATGCACGCACCTTGACGTGATAGGTGCCAGCCTGCGGAGCACTGAAGCTGCAGGTCTCGCTGTTGCCGTTCTTGTACGGACGGCAATCGTAGGTGCTCGTGGTCGGTGCGGAACCGAAGCGCACGTACAGGTCGGCATCACCGCTGCCACCGGAGATCGAGACCGACAGATTGCTGGTACCCGAAGGGATGACGACCGTGTAGTCGCTAGTGAAGCTTCCTGTGGAAGTCGCCGGCAGGGACAGCGGAACGCCATTCGACAGGTCGCCACTACCGCCACCGCCGCCACCGCCGCCACCGCCGGTGGTCCAGCTTGCCTGGAGGCTCACACCGGAGATGCTCGAGTAGGCACGCACCTTGACGTGATAGGTACCGGCCGATGGTGTCGCGAAGCTGCAGCTTTCGCTGTTGCCGGACTTGTACGGACGGCAATCGTAACTGGTCGTGGTCGGAGCGGAGCCGAATTTCACGTACAGGTCGGCATCACCGCTACCGCCGGAGATGGCAATCTGCAGGTTGCTGGCCCCGGCCGGGATGTCCACGGTGTAGTCACTGGTGAAGTTGCCGGTGCTGGTCGAAGGCAGTGAGACCGGGACACCATTGTCCAGAACGGTGCCGCCACCACCACCACCGCCACCACCGCCACCGGTGGTCCAGCTCGCCTGAAGGCTGACGCCGGAGAAGCTCTGATAGGCATTGATCTTGACGTGATAGGTGCCCGTCGAAGGCGTGGCGAAGGTGCAAGTCTCGCTGTTGCCACTCTTGTACGGACGGCAATCGTAGCTGCTCGTGGTCGGAGCGGAGCCGAATTTCACGTACAGGTCGGCATCACCGCTGCCACCGGAGATGGCAATCTGCAGGTTGCTGGCACCGGCCGGAATATCCACGGTGTAGTCACCGGTAAGGTTGCCACTGCTGGTAGCCGGCACGGAAACCGCAACGCCGTTGCTCAGCGCGCCGCCGCCGGAACCACCACCACCGCCGCCGCCACCGCTACCGGGGCAGCTGACGTCGACAGCATTGAATGCGCTGACCACGTCACTCGAGGAGTAGCCCAGGTCACCAGCCGCACTTTCGACGCCACAAGCGCCGGAATTGAATGTGGCGGTAGACGTCCAATACAGCGCGTTGGCACGCTCGAAGACCTCGAAAGCCTTCTTGGTGGTCCAGCCGGATGTCTTGGCCAGGACACAGAATGCCTTGTTGTACACACCACTGGAGTAGTGCACGTCGAGGCCGCTGTTGTAGTTGTTGGCGCTATCGATCGAGCCACCATCATTGGTGGGCGTGCACATCCAGCGCAGCGGCGAGCTGCCCTTGGTGATGTCATCGCCGACCAGGAAATCGTTGGTGCCGCGGTCGTAGTACTCGACTGCCTCGCCGGCCATGTCCGAGAAGGCCTCGTTCATGCCGCCGGACTGTCCGGAGTACTGCAGGTTGGAATGCTGTTCGGTGAAGCCGTGGCTGATCTCGTGACCAGTCACATCCAGCGCCGTCAGCGGATAGAAGTTGCTGGCGCCGTCACCGAAGTTCATGGCGGTGCCGTCCCAGAACGCGTTCTCGTAGTTGCTGCCGTAATGCACGCGCATGTACAGCACCTGGTTCAAGGGCGGCGAACCGAACCACGCCTGGTACATGTCGTGTACCACGCCACCATTGTGGTGGGCGTCATTGATCGGCGAGTAGCCCCCATTGACCGAATCACCCGAACTGTTGGAGCAGGTGAAGGTCCACAAGGTACCCGACCCCGACGAGGCATTGTTCATGTCGTAGGTCTTGACGTTGGCATTCTGCATGCTGCAGCTGCTGCCCGACTGGGTGATGTTGAGGTAGGGATGACCACCACTACCGTACTGATACTGGCCAACCTTGGTGTTCCCGCCAGGGCCGGTGCCATTGGCGGTGGTCAGGCCATCCCACTGTTCGATGACCGCACCAGTGCTTGCATCAATGATGGCGGTCGGACGCGACGGATTGCGACCGTCCTTGACGAAGGAGGTCAGATACACCAGACGTGCGCTGCCGCTGTCCTCCGGATACACGTAAAGCTTGGCTTCGCGATTGCGGATATCGGTAGTGCGCTGATCGGCGAAACCCGAAAGGATCCTGCCACCACGCCGGGACTTGCCTTGCAGAATGTCCAGTGCCTGGTTTGCGGAGAGCTTCGGCGTGACGCTGGCCAGGTCGGCGCTCAGCCCCTGGCTGATCACGCCCGTTGCCAGCAGCGAATGGCCACTCGCATCACGTTCGACTGCCACGCTGCGGCCGTATACCGGGACACCCCGATACATCTGCTGCATGCGCGATGTGGTCGTGCCGCGCTTGGTTGGCGCAGAGAACGTGGCGTGCAAGGACGCGTTGCTGCCCAGACTGAACTGCGTGCTGAGTCCGTTGGTAGTCGCGTTGTTGAGTGATTGCCGGTACAAGTGCTGGGTACTGGCAGCGAAGGTGGGCGCGGCGGCGAGCATGCCGAGCCCGAACAAGGTACATGTCGAAATGGCCAGCATCTTTCGGCGCAGGCCTTTTTCCTGTGTTGAGTCCACTGATAAATCCCCGTTCAGATGTTTAAGGGTGCGCGCCAGAGCATGTCGCCCAGCGCGGCGAATCTCGTCCTTGAACACCACAGCAGCATCGAATTCGAGGTCCAGGGTTGAAGACAGTTCCCCGCAATCGCTCCTTGCGTCAATACGCATCCGATGGTCCGGAAGGCATCGCTGTGATCAGCGTTTTCCACACCCCCCGGGCGGAAAACCCAATCAACCTAGACCGCCTGAGACGGCAAAGCAAACAGCATCTGCTAATAAGCTGTTTGACAACCACTCAAGGATTGTGCTGCGTCGCAGCATGAGAAAACGGCATGAAAAGCGGAGCGGGGCCTCAGCTTGCCGAGCCAGACGTGACTTTTGACCTATGCCCGAAAGTCCAATACCCCATGTTGCGCCACAGCACAACCGGGCTGCAAAAAAGTTTCACGACTTGATGAGATGAATGGTCTTGGGACGCAGAAAGTACAACAGCAGGCTCGCCAGGAGCAGAATCGGCGCCCCCCAGTAGGCCAGTCTGGCCAATCCGGCCATGAATCCGCGCGATTCCGAGAACAGCAGATGCAAGCCCACGTCGGGATCGGCCTTGATGGCCGGGTAGGCATCGGCGAAACAGGTCCGCGCCAGACCCCGGGACAGCTTGCCGACGGCTGGCAGCATTGTGGACAAGTGCCGATCCAGCACGATATAGGTTTGCGCCAATGGTGACTCTTCACGCGCCTGCGTCGCCACGCCAGGCTGCGCCTGGCCGGCGCCACCGAACGCCAGCATGGCAAAAATCAGGCAAAGCAAGCCGAAAGAACCACAAAGTGCCCAGATATGCATCTTCATCGCTGCCCTCCCGCTGCCAGACTCAGTGTACCGCCTCGTTGCCGGCCGGGAGAACCCCTTGTCGGTCATTTGGCCCCTTCTGTCATTTGCCGGACTGGTCGCCAATGGCTGATGAATCGCGCAGAACATCGGCATTCTTGCCATCGGCGAATGGTAGCTGCCACGCCGCCACAGGCCGCCTTGTCCGGAAAAGGGCCCCGGCACCGTTTCCCCCATGGCAGAACGCGTTCAATGCCGCGCAGGGGCTCGGACGTGCGGCACGGCTGCCGCCGATGCAGCAACAAAAAAACCGACCCCTCGCGGAACCGGTTCCCTGTGCTTGCCGTATTGGTCGGGGCGGCGAGATTCGAACTCGCGACCCCTACAACCCCATTGTAGTGCGCTACCAGGCTGCGCTACGCCCCGACATGCGGCTTGCAGAACGACTATTGTAGCAGCCCGCAACGACTGCGGGGAGTCAGTGACGCAGGATATGCAGAACTTCTTCCAGTTCCAGTCGTACCTGGTGGACGATCTGCTGGGACATGCTGGCTTCCATCCGGGCCGGCTCGCCTTCCAGGCGCTGGCGTGCGCCGGTGATGGTGAAGCCCTGGTCGTACAGCAAGGCGCGGATCTGGCGGATCATCATGACGTCATGGCGCTGGTAATAGCGTCGGTTGCCACGTCGCTTGACCGGCTTGAGCGCGGGGAACTCCTGCTCCCAATAGCGCAGTACGTGCGGTTTGACACCGCACAGCTCGCTTACCTCACCGATGGTGAAGTAGCGCTTGGCCGGAATGGCCGGGAGTTCGGCGTTACTGCTTTGGTCCAGCATAGGCGTCGACCCGATCCTTCAGTTTCTGGCCCTGGCGGAACGTCACCACACGGCGCGCGGAGATGGGAATCTCCTCGCCGGTTTTGGGGTTGCGTCCGGGGCGTTCTTTCTTCTGGCGCAGGTCAAAATTGCCGAAACCCGACAGCTTCACCTGCTCCCCCTTGCCCAAGGTATCACGCATCGACTCGAAAAAGGCATCGACGAACTCCTTGGCTTCCCGCTTGTTCAATCCGACCTCCGAGTACAGGCGCTCGGCCATATCCGCTTTGGTCAACGCCATGTCATCCCCTCAGTCTTGCCGAACAATGGGCAGACAGCGACGCAACCACGGCGGCCACGCGTTCGTCTACCTCCTCATCAGTAAGAGTGCGCGAACGCTCCTGCAAAATCAAGCCCATAGCGAGACTTTTTCGTCCCGGATCAAGCTCCGGCCCCGTATATTCGTCAAAAAGACGCAAATCCAGCAGTTGCGGGCCAGCCGCCTGGCGCACGCAATCAGCGATCTGCTGCCAGCTTGTCGAGGTATCCACCTCGACCGCCAGATCGCGCCGAACCTGCGGAAAGCGGGCCACGGCACGCGCCTCGGGCAAACGCCGATGACGGACTTCGGGCAGCGCCAGTTCGGCGACGAACACGGCATCATCACAATCCAGACGGGCCAGCAACTGCGGATGCAACTCGCCAAGCCATCCAGCCGGTTTGCCATCGCGGGTCAGGCGTGCAGCGCGGCCCGGATGCAGCCAGGCCGGCAGGTTTTCGCTGTCGAAGCGCCAACTGCCGGGGGTACCGCTCATCATCAGCAGCGATTCGACATCCCCCTTGATGTCGTGGAAATCCATGGCCCGGCGTGAATCACCCCACTGCTCGCGGTGCGCGCTGCCACAGGCCGCAAAGGCCAGCATGGCCGTTTCCGGGGGCGGTTCGCCATCGGCTTCTGCTGCACTGAACACATGGCCGGTCTCGAACAGACGCACGCGATCCTGTTGCCGGGCCCGATTGCGCTTCAGCGCCTGCACCAGGCCCGGCAACAGACTGGGCCGCATCACCGCCTGGTCGGCAGAGAGCGGATTGGCAAGCGCCACGGCCGATTGGTCCATCTGCCACTGCCCCAGCAGGTCGGCGCTGACAAATGCCATGCACACCGCCTCGTGGTATCCGCGGGCGATGACCTGCATGGCCATCTGGCGGGCCGACAGCCGCGATTCGGACTCGGTCGCAAGCACCAGGTCGCCGGAAGGCGCGCGGGTGGGGATCTGCGGATAACCATGGATGCGCGCCACTTCCTCGATCAGGTCTTCTTCGCGCTCGATGTCGAAGCGCCAACTGGGCGGCACCACCTGCCAGCCATCTTCGCTTGTCCGGGGCGCGAGCCCGAGATTGCCGAGGATGGACTCCACCGCATGATCGTCAATGCGCAGGCCCAGCACGCGCGCCAGGCGCTGGCGGCGCAGACCAACGGGCGTGCGCTGTGGCAGATCAGCCGGCCGCTCGGCCACACACACCGGCCCGGCCTTGCCCCCGGCAATGTCCAGCAGCAATTCGCTGGCGCGTTCCAGCGCGCGACGCGGCAGTTCCGGATCCACACCGCGCTCGAAGCGGTGTGATGCATCGGTGTGCAAGCCCAGTCGACGCGCCCGGCCCATGATGGCGGCCGGCGCAAAATGCGCACTTTCCAGAAAGATGTCCTTCGTGCCCTCGGTGACGCGCGAAGCGTGTCCACCCATGACACCGGCAACTGCCAGCGCCTTGTGTTCATCGGCAATCACCAGAAACGAGCTGTCCAGCACCACGTCGCTGTCGTCGAGCAAGGTCAGCTGCTCGCCTTCGCTGGCGTGGCGCACGAAGATATCGCCATCGACTTGCGCGTGATCGAAGGCATGCAGCGGCTGGCCCAGCTCGAGCATCACATAGTTGCCGACATCCACGACCAGGCTCAGCGGGCGCAGGCCGGCGCGGCGCAAACGCGCGGCCATCCACGCCGGTGTCGACGCCGCCATGTCCAGGCCCTCGATGACGCGGCCCAGATAGCGCGGGCAGTCGCTCCCGGCATCCAGCCGAATGCCGCGCCGACTTGTCGATGCGACCTGGGCTTCAGCCTGGGCCTGCCATACATGCGCGCTGCCGAACTGTGCGGCCACATCACGTGCCAGGCCGGCCATGCCCAGGCAGTCAGGCCGGTTGGGTGTCAGGCCCAGCTCGATCACCGCGTCGGGAAGACCCAGGCAGGTGTGCAAGGGCTGCCCGGTCTCGGCGTCGGCCGGCAATTCCATCAGGCCGCCGGCATCGGTATCGAGCTCCAGCTCGCGCGCCGAGCACAGCATGCCGAAAGACTCGATACCACGCAGCCTGGCAGGCTTGATCTTCATGCCACCGGGCAACTGGGCACCGACCATCGCCAGTGGCGCCTTCAGGCCTAGACGGGCATTGGGCGCGCCGCACACGATGGTCAGCGGATCAGCCTGGCCTGCGGCCACACTGCATACGCGCAGGCGATCGGCATCGGGATGCGGCTCGATCGCGACAATCTCGCCCACCACCACACCATCCAGGCCGCCACCCAGGACCTCGACCCCGTCAACTTCCAGGCCAGCCATGGTCAGGCGCTCGACCAGGGCATCGTGATCGGCAGGAATTTCGACAAGTTGTCGCAGCCAGTTTTCAGAGAATTTCATGGTCGTTCCGGGGCTCTTTCAGGCCCTCCCCTCCAGGGAAAGGGCTCGGGTGAATATGGATTTCCCGCTGACGCAGCGAAGCGGCAGGGAGCCTTGATCTCGAGTCTTGCAAGCACTTACGCGAACTGCCTGAGGAACCGCAGATCGTTGTCGAAAAAGGCACGCAAGTCTTCCACGCCATAGCGCAGCATGGCGAAGCGGTCGACACCAATGCCGAAAGCGAAGCCGGTGTAGCGTTCCGGGTCGATATCACAATTGGCCAGCACATTGGGGTGCACCATGCCGCAGCCGAGCACTTCCATCCAGCGGTCGCTGCCATCAGCGCGCGGCCAGGCAATGTCCACCTCGGCCGACGGTTCGGTAAATGGAAAATAGCTTGGCCGGAATCGCATCGCGATATCGCGCTCGAAGAAGGCATTCACGAAGGTGGCGAGCGTACCCTTGAGATCGGCGAAACTCGATGTCTCGTCGACCAGCAGGCCCTCGATCTGGTGGAACATGGGCGAATGCGTCTGATCGGAGTCGCTGCGATACACCTTGCCGGGCGCAATGATGCGCAACGGCGGCTGACGACCCTTCATGTGACGGATCTGCACCGGGGAGGTGTGCGTCCGAAGAAGACGCCCGTCGGCAAAGTAGAAGGTGTCATGCATGGCGCGCGCCGGATGGTGCGGCGGGAAATTGAGCGCCTCGAAATTGTGCCAGTCGTCCTCGATTTCCGGGCCCTCGGCGCGCTGATAGCCGAGCCGCTCGAATATCGACGCGATACGCTCCATGGTATGCATGACCGGATGCTCGCTGCCGCGCTCGGCATCGCGCCCCGGCAAGGTGATATCAACACGCTCGCTGGCCAGGCGCGCATGCAGCGCCTGCTGCTCCAGCACTTCGCGCCGCTCGGCCAGCGCATCGGCAACCTGCCGCTTCGCCTGGTTGAGCAAGGCTCCGACAGCCTTTCGCTCTTCCGGCGCCAGCTTGCCAAGCTGCTTGAGCTGACCGGTAATGCTGCCGGACTTGCCCAGCAGCGCTACCCGCAACTGCTCCAGCGCGTCCACGCTGTCGGCTGCCCCGACATCGGCCAGTGCTGATTGGGTCAACGCATCAATGTCGCTCATCTGTCAGGTATCCAGGCAGAAACGAAAACGGGGAAGGACTCGCGCCCTTCCCCGCTTGGGAAACATGACTTCACCGCACTAGTCGGCGCGTGTCAATGTCAGGCCGGGCGACCGCCCTTGAGGTGATCCTGCAGCTCGTTGAGGCCATCGAAGTCGCCGTCGGCTGCCAGCTTGGCCTGCTGCGGCCAGGTGGTCGGGTCGTGCGCGGCAAAACGGCTGCCGGCATCATGCAGGACTTCCTTCAGCTTGTCGGCGTCGGTCGCAGCCAGTTCGGCGAAGGTGTTGATGTCCGCGCCGTGCAGGAGCTCGGCAATCTTGGGACCGATACCCTCGATCCTGGTCAGATCGTCGCCCTTGGCCTTGCTCTTGGCCTTGGCAGGGGCTTTCTTGGCGGCCGGCTTGGCGGCTGCGGCCTTGGGCTCGGCCTTGGCTTTGGCCTTGGTCTTTGTCGCAGGCTTGGTGGCCGGCTTGGACCTGGGCTTCGGCTTTGCTGCCGTTTCCACCTGCGGCTGAACAATATTGGACTTGTCGCTTTCCTTCATGCCCAGGGCGGCACGGGCCTGATCAGCCACGGCGCCAAAAGCCCTGATGTCGTGCACGGCCAGGTCAGCCAGCACTTTGCGATCAACCTCGATACCAGCCTTGTTGAGACCGTTGATGAGGCGGCTGTAGCTCAGCTCGAACATGCGCGCCGCCGCATTGATGCGCGTAATCCACAGCGAGCGGAACTGGCGCTTCTTCTGCTTGCGGCCGATGTAGGCATACTGGCCGGCCTTGATGACCGACTGCTTGGCTACGCGATAGACGCGACTGCGCGCGCCGTAGTAGCCCTTGGCCCTGGAAAGAACTTTCTTGTGACGCCGACGGGCAGTCACACCACGCTTTACTCGTGCCATGATGGATGCTCCGGATCAGACGTAAGGCAGCATGCGCGCCACGGACTTGTGGTCGACGCCTGCTACGTGATTGGTGGCACGCAAGGCACGCTTGCGCTTGGTCGACATCTTGGTGAGGATGTGCGAACGGAATGCATGGCCGGCCTTGAATTTGCCGGTCGCGGTCTTGCGGAAGCGCTTGGCTGCGCCCCGCTTGGTCTTCATCTTGGGCATGGTGGTGCTCCAGTCGTCTTGTTTTTGAACTGATCCGGGCGGCAGCATGGCTGCGCTTTCCTTCCTGCCGGGATCGGCTAATGCAGCCCATCCAGCGGGCTGAACCGGCAATTGTAGCCTAAAATTCGGGGAGGGGGAATAGGGGAACGGCAATCGAGGCAAGCATGCCGGTTCGGGGCAGGGCCCGTTGTCTGGCGCGCTCTGCACCGCCCGAGGGTGCGCCTGAACGCAAGTGGGTGCAAACCCGGGGCGTATCGCTGCGATGCGCTTCGCTACGCTCAGCAGCACCCTGCTCCCCAACCCCGAGTCCCGAGTCCCGAGTCCCGACACCCCGAGTCCCGCCGGTGCAAGCACTGACAAGCCGCGACCCGTGGCAGGGCCTGCATGGCCCCGCCATCTGCGGCGGGTGATTCGTCGGTTGCGAACTGCCGGCGGCAGTCCGTTCCGGCTCAACCCTTCTTGGGAGGCCCGATCATCATGGTCAGCAGACGGCCTTCCTGGCGCGGATACTGCTCCACCTGGCCTTCCTCGCCAATATCCTGCTCGATGCGCTTGGCCAGATCGCGGCCAATGTCCTGATGCGCCATTTCGCGGCCACGGAAGCGGATGGTGACCTTGACCTTGTCGCCATCATCGAGGAAGCGGCGCAGGTTGCGCATCTTGATCTCGTAGTCGCCAACATCGGTGGTCGGACGAAACTTGACCTCCTTGATTTCGACCTGCTTCTGCTTCTTGCGCGCGGCCTGGGCCTTCTTCTGCGCTTCGAACTTGAACTTGCCGAAATCCATGATGCGGCACACCGGTGGATCACCGTTGGGCTGAATTTCGACCAGGTCGAGACCGGCTTCCTCCGCCATCTTGAGCGCTTCATCACGCTCTACGACGCCAACCTGTTCTCCTTCGGCATCGATGACGCGTACTTGCGGCACGCGAATCTCGTGATTACGGCGGTGGCGGGTCTTGTTGTCAGTGTTGGCGATATTACGATCCTCCGGAAAGTGACAGAAAACGACCGTGCGGCGTTCCGTTCATGGACGCGCTTCGGCCTCGATACGTGCCATGAAGTTCTCGAGAGGCATGCTGCCAAGATCCTCACCGGCACGGGTACGTACCGCAACGCTGCCAGCTTCCTTCTCGCGGTCACCGACCACCAGAAGGTAAGGCAGCTTGCCTAACGTATGCTCGCGGATTTTATATCCGACCTTTTCATTGCGCAAATCGGCCTCGACCCTGAAGCCGCGCCGTTTCAGCCTTTGCGCCACCTCGCTGGCGTAATCGGCCTGGGCATCGGTGATATTCAGCACCACCGCCTGCTGCGGAGCCAGCCACAGCGGCAGATTGCCTGCATGGTGCTCGATGAGGATGCCGATGAAGCGCTCCATGGAACCGACGATGGCGCGATGCAGCATCACCGGGTGCTGGCGATTGCTGTGCTCGTCGACGTATTCGGCTCCCAGGCGCTCGGGCATGGAAAAGTCCACTTGCATGGTCCCGACCTGCCAGGCCCGGCCGATGGAATCGCGCATGTGATATTCGATCTTGGGGCCGTAGAAAGCGCCTTCGCCGGGAAGCTCGCCCCAGTCCACCCCCGCAGCCCGCAGCGCCGCGCGCAGGGCGTCCTCGGAACGGTCCCAGATGTCATCCGAGCCGATACGGTCCTCGGGGCGCAGGGCAATCTTCAGATCAACGTTCTCGAAACCGAAGTCACGATAGACCTGCATGGCCTGACGGTGGAACTCGGTGACTTCAGACTCGACCTGTTCGGGGGTGCAGAATACGTGACCATCATCCTGCGTGAATGCGCGAACCCGCATCAATCCATGCAATGCGCCTGACGGCTCATTGCGATGGCAGCCGCCGAACTCGCCGTAGCGGATGGGCAGGTCGCGATAGCTGTGCAGGCCGGTCTTGAACAACTCGACATGCCCCGGGCAGTTCATGGGCTTGAGCGCGTAGTCGCGCTTCTCCGAATGGGTGAAGAACATGTTGTCCTGGTAGTTGTCCCAGTGACCGGATTTCTTCCACAGCGACACATCCAGAATCTGCGGGCACCGCACTTCCTGGTAGCCCGATTCGATGTACACCTGGCGCATGTAGGCCTCCACCTGCTGCCAGATGGCCCAGCCCTTCGGGTGCCAGAACACCATGCCCGGACCTTCTTCCTGCTGGTGAAACAGATCGAGCTGCTTGCCGATCTTGCGATGATCGCGCTTCTCGGCTTCCTCGAGCTGGTGCAGCCAGGCCTTCAGATCCTTGTCATTGAGCCAAGCCGTGCCATAGACCCGTTGCAGCATCTCGTTGTCCGAATCGCCACGCCAGTAGGCCCCGGCCACCTTCATCAGCTTGAAGGACTTCAGGCGCCCGGTGTCGGGCACATGCGGGCCGCGACACAGGTCGATGAACTCGCCCTGCTTGTACAGGGACAGGGTCTGGTCCTCGGGGATGTCGAGAATGATTTCGGCCTTGTACTCCTCGCCCTTGTCGCGGAAGAACTGCACCGCCTCGTCGCGACCCATTTCCGAGCGCTCCAGCGGCAGCTTCTCGGCGGCGATCTTGCGCATCTCCGCTTCGATGGCATCCAGATCCTCGGGAGTGAAGGGCTCGCTGCGGGCGAAATCGTAGTAGAAGCCGTTGTCGATCACCGGCCCGATGGTCACCTGGGTCTCCGGAAACAGGCGCTGGGTAGCCTGCGCCAGGAGGTGCGCGGTGGAATGACGAATCACGTCCAGCGCCTCGGGACTCTTTTCGGTGATGATTTCCAGCCGCGCGTCGTGATCTATGACATGACTGGCATCCACCAGTTGATCATCGACCTTGCCGGCCAGGGTTGCGCGTGCCAGCCCGCTGCCGATCGAGGCAGCAACCTCGGCGACGCTGGGAGCAGATTCAAAGGATTTGTGACTGCCGTCAGGAAGAGTAATCTGGATCATGATCAAGCCGATTCTGTTTTTTGAGCAAAAAAAAAGGACGCCGCGCGTCCCGTGTCATCACGAACAGCGCGTATGGATCAGAATTGGATCGTGGTAGTCGCCATGTCGCACCTGCCAGGTCTGCCGGGCCTCGGGCCCGAATCTGTTAACTAATTTGAATCATAGCCGGAAAGCCGCACAATTGCAGCCTGCTACACTTCGCGCCATTCATGACCCGGGATCAGGGAACACCCATGACCGAGAAACCCGCCGCACTTCCCGATGACATTCGCCCTGCCGTGGTCGGCCTGGGTTATGTCGGTCTGCCGCTGGCCGCCGGCCTCGGTCGCGTACTGCCCACCCTGGGCTTCGATATCAACGCCGAACGCATCGGCGAGTTGCGCCAGCACCGGGACCATACGCTGGAAATGACTACCGAGGAACTGCGGGCCGTTGCGCAACTGGAGTTCAGCTCGGACCCCGCTGATCTGGCCCGTTGCAACGTGTTCATCGTCACCGTGCCCACACCGATCGATTCGGCCCGGCAACCGGACCTGGAACCGCTGCGCTCGGCCAGCCGCACGGTCGGTGCCGCCATCGGCCGCGGTGACGTGGTGATTTTCGAGTCCACGGTTTATCCCGGCGCTACCGAGGAAGTATGCGTGCCGATCATCGAGCAGGCCTCCGGGCTGCGCTTCAACCACGACTTCTACGCTGGCTACAGCCCCGAACGCATTAATCCCGGCGACAAGCAGCATCGCCTGGAATCGATACTCAAGGTCACCTCGGGCTCCACCCCCGAAGTCGCCGACTTTGTCGACGCCCTGTACCGCCGCGTGATCACGGCCGGCACCCACAAGGCCTCGAGCATTCGCGTGGCCGAAGCCGCGAAAGTGATCGAGAACACCCAGCGCGATCTCAATATTGCGCTCGTCAATGAACTGTCGCTGATCTTCGAAAAACTGGGCATCGACACCCTCGAGGTGCTGGAAGCAGCCGGAACCAAGTGGAACTTCCTGCCCTTTCGCCCCGGCCTGGTCGGTGGTCACTGCATCGGTGTCGACCCGTACTACCTGACCTACAAGGCCCAGCAGATCGGTCACCACCCGGAAGTGATTCTGGCGGGCCGGCGCATCAATGACGCCATGGGCGCGCACGTGGCCGAGCGGGTCATCAAGCTGATGATCAAGCGCCGTATCCACGTGGCCGATGCGCGGGTCCTGGTGATGGGCCTGACTTTCAAGGAGAACTGCCCCGATCTGCGCAACACGCGCGTGGTGGATGTGATCACGGCCTTGCGTGGCTATCATGTTCATGTGGACGTGCACGACCCCTGGGTCAGCGCCAGGCAAGCACAGCATGAATACGGCCTCGACCTGACCGATACACCCGAGGCCGGCACCTATGATGCCGTGATCCTGGCGGTAGCCCACCACCAGTTTGCCGAAATAGGTGCCGCCGGCCTGCGCGCTCTGGGCAAGCCCGACTCGGTGTTGTTCGACGTCAAGCAGATCCTGCCGCGCGCAGCGGTGGACGGCAGGCTCTGAAGGAGAGCAAAGCATGCGTATTCTGGTCACCGGCGCGGCCGGCTTCATTGGTTCGGCACTCAGCCTGCGTCTGCTGGCGCGCGGCGACGAGGTGCTGGGTTATGACGACCTCAACAACTATTACGATGTGAGCCTCAAGAAGGCCCGACTGGCCCGCCTGACACCGAACGATGCATTTTCCTTCCGCCACGCCGGCATCGAAGATCGTTCCGCCGTGGAAAAGGCCTTTGCCGACTTCCAGCCGCAGCGGGTAGTGAACCTGGCTGCCCAGGCCGGAGTGCGCTACTCGATCGAGAATCCGCACGCCTACGTGCAGTCCAATCTGGTCGGCTTCATGAATATTCTCGAAGCCTGCCGGCACGGCGGCATCGAGCACCTGGTGTACGCGTCTTCAAGTTCGGTCTACGGTGCCAATCGCAAGCTGCCATTTGCCACCAGTGACCCGGTCGACCACCCCGTAAGCCTGTACGCCGCCAGCAAGAAGGCCAACGAGCTGATGGCCCACACCTACAGCCACCTGTATCAGCTGCCGACCACCGGCTTGCGCTTCTTCACGGTTTACGGCCCCTGGGGTCGCCCGGACATGGCCTTGTTCCTGTTTACCCGCAAGATCCTTGCCGGCGAGCCCATTGACGTGTTCAACCACGGCCGGCATACGCGCGACTTCACCTACATCGACGACATCGTCGAGGGCGTGATCCGGGTTCTGGATCAGCCCGCTGCGCCGAACCCGGATTTCGATCCGTTGCACCCCGATCCCGGCAGCTCGGCTGCACCCTATCGTGTCTACAATATCGGCAACAACCAGCCGGTCGAGCTGACCCGCTACATCGAAGTGCTGGAAGCGTGCCTGGGCCGCAAGGCGCAGAAAAATCTGCTGCCGCTGCAGCCAGGTGACGTACCCGACACTTACGCCGACGTCGAGTCGCTGGTTGGCGACACGGGGTACAAGCCGGCAACGACGGTGGAGACCGGCATTCAGCGCTTCGTGGACTGGTACCGGGACTATTACGCAGTGTAAGTATCCGAGCTTCATGTCCTATACAAAAAAGTGTGATACTGTTCACACTTTCAGCAGGAGGCCTTTCCATGAAAACCATCAGGCTGTTGATTGCATTGGCTTTTTCGGTCGCTCTGGCAGGCTGTGCCAGCACCTCCGGCAACCAGGCTGGCCCCACCATCAATCCCGACGCCCAGGCCGTGAAGGTCTACCACATCGGTGTCGACGATGTGCTCAAGGTCTCCGTGTGGCACAACCCGGATTTGAGCGTCACCGTGCCAGTACGCCCTGATGGCCGCATTTCCGTGCCACTGGTGGGCGATATCGAGGCCGGCGGCCAGACACCGGAGCAGGTGGCTGCCCGCATCCAGGACAAACTGAAGAACTACGTGCGCGACCCGCAGGTGGCGGTCATTCTGACCCAGTTGCGCAGCCACGAATATCTGTCGCGTGTGCGCGTCACGGGAGCAGTGCGGCAGCCGGTCTCGGTACCCTGGCGCCAGGGCATGACGGTGCTCGATGCCGTACTGGCTGCGGGCGGAGTCACCGAATTCGCCGCCGCCGACCGCACCAGGCTGTATCACAAGAACGCGCAGGGCGTGACCACCGCCTATCCGGTGGATCTGGATGCCATACTCAACAAGGGCAGACTGGGCACAAACTACCCTGTTCAGGCAGGTGACGTGATCACCGTGCCACAACGCGCGTTCTGACCGAAGCCCGCGACAGTCGCCTGAGCCTCGCGCCGGGTGTAATGTGAATCAGACCATCCGCGCCACATTGAAGGATATCCAGACGATGGGCGAAGACGCCCCCCTGACCGAACTGTTACCGGTACTGTGGCGCGAGGGTCGCCGCAGGGTGCTGGCGATGGCGCTGATTTTCGCAGGCATCGCCCTGACCGGATTGATCGTGGGCGCGCTGTGGCCCAAAAACTACACGACGTCGACATCGATTGTCGTGCAGAGAAGCAACATCATCACGCCACTCATGGAAGGTCGCGCCGTGGCCACCGGCGCTGCCAACCGGGCATCCATCGCTCGTGAAGTCATCTACAGCCGCAAGGTCATGGATGACATCCTGAAGGTCGGTGGCTGGATGGACGACAAGCCCTCGCCAGTCGAGCAAGCACGCATCATCGATGGCATCAAGGGCCGCACCCAGGTCACCAGCCAGCAGCACGACTCGCTGATTACGATCACTTATACCGATTCCGATGCACAGCGCGCCTACAAGGTGACGCGACGCTTTGCCAGCCTGTTCATCAAGGAGAGCCTGGACGCGAAGATGCGCGAGAGCCGTGATGCGTTCCAGTTCATCGACAGCCAGGTCAAGGCGTACCACAAGAAGATTGCCGAAGCCGAAACCAACCTCAAGGACTATCGCGAGACCCATGTCGATGCGCGCCCGGGCGATGCTTCGGATACCAACAGCCGCATAGGCAGCCTGCGCAGCGGCATCGAGACCGCACGCATGAACCTGACCGAGCTCAATTCGCAGCAGAACTCGCTGCAATCCCAGCTTGCGGGGGAATCGGAGGTTACCGCCGTGCAGACCCGCACGGGCCAGATCAGCACGCAGATCGCACAACTCCAGGGCCAGCTGCAGACCCTGCTCCTGACCTATACCGACAACTACCCGGATGTGGTGCGCATTCGCCACCAGATTGACGACCTCAAGCGTCAACTGGATCAGGAAAAGCAGCGCAGCCGGGCCGCCAAGGTCGCCGGCACACCATCGTCGCTGGATGAAAACGTCCAGTTCAACCCGCTGTACCAGGATCTGCGCAGCAAGCTGGCCGACATCCGCCGCCAGATAGCCAGCAACCAGGCACGCCTGGCGGCCAGTCAGCGCATGCTGGCCACTGAACTGGAGCGCAGCAAGCGCATCGACGCCTCAGCCGATGACCTGGCCGCTCTGACCCGCGATTACGACGTCAACAAGGATGTGTATCAGGATCTGCTCAAGCGCCGCGAGAACGCCCGCGTGTCGATGAATCTGGACAAGGACCATCGTGGTCTGACCATCAGCGTTCAGGACCCCGCCAGCCTGCCACTGCGCCCGTCCGGCCTGCGCATGCTGCACTTCGCCATAGCCGGGCTGGGTCTCGGCATGGCCATCCCGCTGGGCCTGCTGTTCTGTCTGGTCCGGTTCGACCCGCGCGCACGCAGTGCCCGGCAGCTGGAACGCATCGGCATTCCGGTGCTGGCCTCGGTCCCGGTATACGCCACCGCCAGCGACCGCAAACGACAGGTCTGGCGAGTGCGCATCGCCGCACTCATTTCGATTGCGGTATTGGCCGCCTACTTCGTTGTCATGTTGCTGCGATTGCAGAAAATCCTATGAACGACCATCGACCACAAAACTCCGAGCACTCCGCCACGACAGCGCCCGGGCACGAGCTGAGCAAACCCGTGCAGCCTGGATCATTGACCGTGAGTGATCTGGACTCGCGCAAGCTGATCCATCGCAGCCAGAGCGCGCGCATCTACGCCGATGCCTTTCGCGAGATTCGCACGCGCCTGCTGGAAATGGGTGGCGAACACAATTTCGTCACCCTGGTGGCGGCGGTCAGCCCGCGTTCGGGCGGCAGCTTCGTGGCGCGAAACCTTGCCGCAGCCTTTGCATTTGGTGAGTCGATGTCGGCACTGCTGATCGACTGCAATCTTCGCCACCCGACCCAGGCCAGCGCCTTTGGCGTTGACTGCGTGCGCGGCAATCTCATCGATTATCTGGATGACCCGGAACGCACCATCGACGAGGCCATCTACAACACCGGCATTCCCCGGCTGCAGCTCATTCCCGTCAACCGCTCGCTGGAACTGGGCGCCGAGTACTACTCCTCAGTGCGCATGCGCACCATGGTCGATTCCCTTCGCAGCCGTTTCCATGATCGCCACCTCGTTCTTGATGGCCCGGCGGTCCAGGGCAGCCCGGACACCCGGATTCTGGCCGAGATGGCCGACTTCGTGGTGCTGGTCGCCGGTTCCGGTCGTGATACACCCACCGCGATCGCAGAAGCAACCAGCCACTTCGACGACAGCAAGATGGCTGGCGTGGTTTTCAATCACCTGCCCTGAAGCACGATCCGGGCGAGGAGGTCAAGATGCGCGCATACCACCGTACCGTTTGCACACTCACCGCTGCCATCGCGACATGCCTTGCCATGCCAGCCCGTGGCGCCACTGTGGACTGGTTGCTCACCCTGGGCGTCGAGCACAACGACAACATCAATCTCAGCGAGACCGACCCGGTCAGCGGCAATATCGTGATACCTGGGCTGGGCTTTTCACTCACCCAGGAAGGCTCCACGGTACAGGCCAATGTCACTGGCGCACTTGAGTACCGCGACTACCTCAACAGCGCCTTTTCCGACAGTACACGGGCCGCGCTCAACGGACAGGTCAACTGGACGCTGTCCCCGCAGCGTCTGGACTGGACCTTCCAGGATGCGCTGGCCAGCCAGCCAATCAACGAGTTTGCCGCCGACGCGCCCGGCAACAGGCAGCAGACCAATGCCTTTGTTACCGGCCCCAACATCTATTTCGGTCTCGGCAAGCCGTTGCACGGGCAGGTCGAGCTGCGCTACGTGGACAGTTATGCCGAAAAGACCAAGCAGTTCAACTCCAACCGCTACAGCAGCGCACTGCGCCTGTTCAAGGATTTTGCTCCGACTCGTCAGCTGAGCGGCAATCTGCAGGTGCAGAAGGTCAAATTCACCGATGCCGGCGCAGCACCGGATTTCACGCGCTACGATGTCTATGCCGGCTACACCACGCAGCTGGCCCAGCTCAACCTGGACCTCGCTGCCGGATACTCCCGACTTGATTTCCAGGGCATTGCCAAGAACTCGGGCGGGCCGCTTTTGCGCGCCACCCTGGGCTGGCAGGCCAGCGCCCGCAGCAGTTTTACCGGTACATTCGCGCGCCAGTTCACTGATGCCGCGGCGGCGCTTCTGGGTAGCCCAGGGTCGGCGGGTGTACCGCCCACGGGGATCAGCACAGGCAACCTCAGCGTCACCTCGCAGAGTTATCTGGAAAGGTCGGTCTCGCTTGGCTACAGCTACAGCGGCGAGCGTCTTGAAGCAAGCGTCGCGCCGTACTACCGCAAGCTCACCTACGATAATGCTCCCGAGTTCGACCGACGTGGTAGTGGTGGGCGGGTGTCGCTGTCCTGGAAACTGCGTCCCTTGTGGCGTGCCAGCATCTCGGCCGCCGGCGAAAACCTGCGCTACAACACGCTGGATCGGGATGACCGCACACGCACCTACGCTGCGGGCCTCGCCTGGCAGATGAGCCAGCGCCTCAGCTGGCATCTGGATGCAAGCCACTACAGCCGCAACAGCAATGCCATCGGGCAAACCAGCACGCAGAATATCATCTTCCTCAGCGTGGCCCTTCGTCGTTGAGCCGGCCGCACCGGCGTGCCAGAATTGACCGATCCCGTTTTCGCCACAACAGGTATCCATGAGCATCCTCGTGACCGGCGGTGCCGGCTACATCGGCAGCCATGTCGTGCTGCAACTGCGCCAGCGCGGCGAGGCCGTGGTGGTGCTGGACGACCTTTCCACCGGCTTTGCCCAGGCCGCAGGTGACGCTGAACTGGTCATTGGCGACGTCGGTGACCAGGCGCTCGTCGATGCAACACTCGCGCAGCACGACATCGACACGGTCATGCACTTCGCAGCGCATACGGTGGTGCCCGAATCGGTACGCGACCCGCTCAAGTACTACGGCAACAACACCTGCAAGACGCGCAGTCTTCTCGAGTGCTGCTCGCGCGCAGGCATCCGCCACTTCGTGTTTTCATCGACCGCCGCCGTGTTCGGCATCCCGCCTGGTGGCATTGCCGACGAGGACACGCCCACCGCGCCCATCAATCCCTACGGCAGCTCCAAGCTGATGTCCGAGGGCATGTTGCGCGACCTGAGCAAGGCCGGTGATTTGCGCCACGTCATCCTGCGCTATTTCAATGTGGCCGGGTGCGATGCCGAGGGGCGCATTGGCCAGTCCACGCCCCATGCCACCCTGCTGGTCAAGGTGGCTTGCGAACACGTGGTCGGCAAGCGTGAGCAACTGGCCATCTTCGGCACCGACTACGACACCCCGGACGGCACCGGCGTGCGCGACTACATTCACGTGACCGATCTGGCCGACGCGCACATCAAGGCGCTGGATTATCTGCGCGAGGGTGGCCAGTCGCTGACCCTCAACTGCGGCTATGGCCATGGCTACAGCGTACGTGAAGTGCTGGATGCGGTGGCGCGCGTAAGCGGTCAGGAACTCAGCATCGTCGAGCAGCCTCGACGCGAAGGCGATCCGCCGACGCTGATCGCACGCAGTGACAGGCTGCGCGAAGCGCTTGGATGGCAAGCGCAACATGACGATCTGGACTTCATCGTAAGCACCGCACTGGCCTGGGAACGCAAGCTCGCGGCGCGTCAGTGATCTCGCCCGTTATCCGGGCGCGTCAGGACTCCAGGCGGGCCAGAAACACCGGATACGGCGCCACGTTCACAAGCCCCAGCATATCGCCGAAAAATTCCACCACGGAGTTGGCCACGTCGGCAAGATTGCGTCGTGCGGAAAAGGGCGGATCATAGAACGCCGAACGCCGCAGGACACGGAATCCGTGCTGCTCCAGCCTTGACTGCGTGGCGGCGGCAGTCAGCACATGCAGACCACTGCGGGCCGAAAGACCCTGCCCGCTCATGCGTCGCCACAAGCGATTCAGCCACGGCATGGAGCGTCCGGCCAGGATCAGATGACCACCGGGCCGCAGTACGCGCCGAACCTCCTCGAGATAGGCATCCACATCCGGCACGAACGGAATCACCACCACCGAGGTGACGATATCAAAGTGCTGGTCCGGGAAAGCCAGGGACCCGGCATCGCATCGGGAAAACGTCACCGGGGCGTATTCCTGTGCGGCGAACGCGACGCGCTGCGGATCCACATCCACACCACAGGCCTGACCGACCTGCTTCGACATGGCCCAGGTCAGATCTCCCCAGCCGCAGCCATAATCCAGCAGGCTGCCTTCAAGTCCCTCCAGCATCGCCAGAATGGCGCGATGGCGGCGGCGCTGGTGTGCCTGCAGAGGCGCACCACGATGAAAGTGCGCAGGGATCTCCTGCGCAGCCGCACACGGGCTCGCCTGTTCGTTCATCCGTGGGGACCCTCTGGTCATGCCTGGCGGAACTATACCAGCACAGGCATGTGCCAGTCGGTATACTTGCTGCGGCATCTCGCCTCGAGAGCCAGCAAGGAATCTGCGGGAACAGGCCATGAAGGTTCTCCACGTCACGCTGTCGCTTCGCCCCGGCGGTCGTCGCGAGGCAATCCTAAGCCTGGCGCGCGGCCTCGCGGCACTCGGCGTCGACAGCCACCTGTGCTGCATCGAGGAAATGGGCACGGACAGGCAGATCACGGGCCTGGCGGGCAGCATCTGCCTGGAGCGGAAAGGACTGCTTGATCACGTGGCCATGCGGCGACTGCGCACCTACTGCCGGGAACACGGCATCGATCTGCTGCACAGCCACGACGCTGCCAGCCAGTTCATTTGCACGCTGGCCATGCCGTTTTTCGGGCCACCCCTTCTGATGAGCTTTCATCGCAGCCTGGACTTCGAGTCGGCACGTGTTCGCGACAGGATTCGCAATGCCCTGGCCGGTCTGCGGACCCGGGCCATCGTGACTGCTTCACAAGCACGCCAACGGCACTACCAGAAGCGAAACCTGGTCGCGGATGACAAGGTGGTGTGCATTCCCCTGGGGATCGACACCCGGCGATTTGCACCGAACGCCGAGCAACGTGCGCGCCATCGCAGTGCACTCGGTGTCACTGCGAGCGGGCGGCTGATAGGCGTTGCCGGTCACTTCGGCAGGGAGAAAGGCGTCGATATCGCCATCGAGGTCTTCCAGCGCATGCTGCGAAAGCATCCGCACCTGGACGCCCACATGGTGATCCTCGGACGTGGCGATGCGTCTCGAACACAATTCATCCACGACTGCATCGACCCGGCGTTGTCGCCGCAAATCCACCTGGCCGGCTTTCAGCGCCATCCGGAGCACTGGTACGCTGCCTGCGATCTTTTCCTGCATGCGGCGCGTCGCGAAGCCTTTGGCCTGGTTCTGGTCGAGGCCATGGGCTGCGGGCTGCCGGTGCTGGCAGCGGCTGCGGGCGGCATGCTGGACATCGTGACTGACGGTACAACGGGTCGGCTGGTCGCGCCCGGCGATATCGATGCCATGGCCGAAGCGCTGGCCGAGATGCTGCTTGATGAACCGGCACTTGCTGCCATGTCCCTGGCCGCTCGCCAGCGTGTACAGGGCGAATACACCGAAGCGCTCACGGCAAGGCGCTTTCATGCCCTCTACCAGCGCGTTACCGGCGATCAGAACCCTTCTGACTGAAACCGGGCCGGTCGCCCGGCAAGATGGAAACATTTGTCCCGGGTCGCAGAACGTAGCCCGGCGAACTCGACGATTGGCAAACGGACTAGCGAGGCAACGCGGTCTTGAATCAGCTTGCTTGAATAGTTGAGTGAGGCGAACAGCAGCTGCGACTCAACGGTAGCGGGGCGAGGACGGCCGGCCAAGGCTCCTGCCAGCGCCATGGACCCGTGTCTTGCCACGCCCAAGCGGGCGATTCCATGCGCTGAGCTGCCTTGCACGCCCCGTCGGAGCCTCGGTAGCCGGCCCAAGCTGAACGAAGCCACCAGGCGTCTTGGGCTTGCGTCACAGTTCCGACCTTTGACCCAGGCAATCTGAGAACCAGAGCACTGTCCCGCACATCAACGTGACACCCGTCACGAACGCCCCCGGCACATATCCGTAAGCTGGCTTCGCAGTTCGTGCAACCCCCTGAAACGACTTGCCAATGCCTGGCCGACTTCCTGCCATGCACCGGTACCGCTGCACCCAATTTCAGGGATGACGCACGGCACTCACGAATGCAGAGAACGACCATGTCCATGTTAAATACTCGATTGATGCTGGCCCTCGTGGCCCTGTTGCTGTGCAGCAGCGCGAGCGCGGCCACGGAAGACCTGGTTTTCCAGAGCGGCTTCGATACCAGCGCTCCGCCAGTCGTGCCTGCCGGGGCCATGAACTTTTCCAACGTTACCTCGCAGAGCCTGGACCAGATCCAGGGCTCGAGCTACCGTTTTGACGCCATGTGGACGGACTTCAACGGCGACGGCTGCTACGACGCCTGGATCTTCGACCACGAGAGCCCCGGCACCAGCCGGCTCTGGATCAACCGCTGCGACGGCTCAAACACCTTCACCCTGGAAGACAACGCGGCAGTCAACTACTTCATCCCCAACCCGGACATGCCCCGCGGCAGCGGCTGGGTCACCCTGATCGACTTCAACGGCGATGGCCGCCAGGATTTCTGGACCTGGGACTACACCAATCTTGCCGCCCGTTACGTCAACGGCACCGCCTCGGCAACCAGCGGTGCGCCCTTCTTTTCGGGAAAGCAGGCCGCCTGCAACGAGCACTGCGTCGTGGCCGACATCAATGGTGACGGCCGCCTCGACATCGTGCACGAAAACCGCGCGATCGAAGATGCCCTCAACGGCACATCGATTGCCCCCGCTGCAGGCCAGTCCGGCTACCGCAATGCCGCCGACCTCAACGGCGATGGCTGGGTCGACCTGCTGCAGCCGGGCGCCGGCGGCTACTGGAAAAACAATGCCGGCAACCTGAGCTGGGTCAGCGTGCCAGGCCTGGTGGGTACCACCAACCTGATGGCCATGACCGACCTCGACAACGATGGCGACACCGACATCCTCACCATGTCCGAGCCCAAGAACGGTGTCGACGGCATGCACGTGTACCGCAACAATGGCAACGGCAGCTTCACCGATGTCACCGCCGCATCCGGCCTGGCCAACATGCACGGCACCGCATGGTGGACCGGCTACGGCAACTTGCTGACCGCCGATCTCGACAACGACGGCCTGCAGGATGTGCTCGTCGCCGGCGCCAGCTACGCGCCCCAGGTCACCTTGATTCACAACCTCGGCAACATGCATTTCGCCATCACCGGGGTCGATCTCGGCCCTGCCACCGCCGGCAGCGAGTCGGCCAAGAGCCGCGCCTCCGTGGCCGACTTCGACAACGACGGCCGCCTGGACGTGCTCAAGACCCAGACCGGCACCAATGCCGGTATCTGGCGCAACACCACCAATACCGGATCCAACCGCTGGATGAAGGTGCGCGTGCGTGGCGAAGGCCTGAACAGCGACGGCCTCGGCGCCGACGTGCGCTGGTACAAGCCCGGCACCAACACCCTGCTCGCCCATCTGCAGGTGCAGGCCAGCAACCAGCACCCGCAAACCTGGCTGGCCACCGGCGTCGGGCCCAACAGCACCGCCGACCTGGTCATAACCTGGCCATACGGCGGCCCGCAGAAGCGCTACAACAACATCGCCACCAACCAGGAAGTGATCGCCTTTCCCAACGGTTGCCTGATGCAGAACTGGGAGCCGGGCAATGGCTGGCCGCTCGACCCGCCAAACGGCTGTCAATGAGGCCGGTGCGCAACTGACCGGGGCCGCTGCAAACGCCCCATCCAGCCTGAATCCGGCGCAGAAGGCATGAGAGCGGCAGGAGCGGCTCGCGTGCTTACAAGAGTTTCACTTTTCCGGATTCAAGAAGTGTAAGATGCCGACCAGGCCCCTGACTGGCTGCTCGCAATGCACAAAGCGACTTGCTGGCCGGACTCACCCCTGGAGCCCGGCCCCTTTCATCGCACTGGTAGTCTGCATGCCCTGAAATCCATGGGGCCATGGCTGTTTGCGCTCGCCCTCGTTCTTGCTGCAACCATTTGCCGGGCATCACCGCCCTTCGCATTCCAGAATGTCACACAGAGCAGTCTGGACACGATGGCCAATTCGAACTACCGCTTCGATGCCATGTGGACCGACTTCAACGGCGATGGCTGCTACGACGCCTGGATATTCGATCACGAGAACCCTGCGACCAGCCGGCTCTGGGTGAACCGCTGTGACGGCTCCAATCGATTCGACCTGACCAGCAACAGCCAGGTGCATTACTACATTGCAGATCCCAGCCTGCCGCGTGGCAGCGGCTGGGTCACCCTGATCGACTTCGACGGCGACGGCCGCCAGGATTTCTGGACCTGGGACTACACCACGCTTGCGGCGCGCTACCTCAACGGCACACCCACTGGCGCACACACGCCCTTGTTCACCGAGAAGCAGTCGGCCTGCAACGAGCACTGCATCGTGGCCGACATCAACGGCGACGACCGCCTCGACATCGTGCACGAAAACCGCGCGATCGAAGATGCCCTCAACGGCACATCGATTGCCCCCGCTGCAGGCCAGTCCGGCTACCGCAATGCCGCCGACCTCAACGGCGATGGCTGGGTCGACCTGCTGCAGCCGGGCGCCGGCGGCTACTGGAAAAACAATGCCGGCAACCTGAGCTGGGTCAGCGTGCCAGGCCTGGTGGGTACCACCAACCTGATGGCCATGACCGACCTCGACAACGATGGCGACACCGACATCCTCACCATGTCCGAGCCCAAGAACGGTGTCGACGGCATGCACGTGTACCGCAACAATGGCAACGGCAGCTTCACCGATGTCACCGCCGCATCCGGCCTG
This sequence comes from uncultured Gammaproteobacteria bacterium, assembly GCA_963800395.1. Lineage (GTDB taxonomy): Bacteria > Pseudomonadota > Gammaproteobacteria > Xanthomonadales > Rhodanobacteraceae > DASSBG01. The sequence continues at coordinate 131,094 of CAWDBD010000014.1, read as the reverse complement.
GCCAACATGCACGGCACCGCATGGTGGACCGGCTACGGCAACTTGCTGACCGCCGATCTCGACAACGACGGCCTGCAGGATGTGCTCGTCGCCGGCGCCAGCTACGCGCCCCAGGTCACCTTGATTCACAACCTCGGCAACATGCATTTCGCCATCACCGGGGTCGATCTCGGCCCTGCCACCGCCGGCAGCGAGTCGGCCAAGAGCCGCGCCTCCGTGGCCGACTTCGACAACGATGGCCGCCTGGACGTGCTCAAGACCCAGACCGGCACCAATGCCGGTATCTGGCGCAACACCACCAATACCGGATCCAACCGCTGGATGAAGGTGCGCGTGCGTGGCGAAGGCCTGAACAGCGACGGCCTCGGCGCCGACGTGCGCTGGTACAAGCCCGGCACCAACACCCTGCTCGCCCATCTGCAGGTGCAGGCCAGCAACCAGCACCCGCAAACCTGGCTGGCCACCGGCGTCGGGCCCAACAGCACCGCCGACCTGGTTGTGACCTGGCCACATGGTGGCCCGAGCCACCGTTACCCCAGCCTGGACACCAATCAGGAGGTCATCGCCTATCCCAACGGCTGTCTGCTGGAGAACTGGCAACCGGGCAATGACTGGCCACTCGATCCGCCTGGCGGTTGCACGCAGCCGCAGGATACCGGCCCGCCACCGTCGCCACCGCCGGACCCCGGTCCCGGCTCCGACCCGGGAGGAGGGTGCAGCAACAGCACACAAACCGTGGCCCGCGACCTCCCCGGAGACCGCAGCGGCAGCCGCGCCGAACGCAGCCGCGAGGCTGCCGTCCGTGCCGGCAAGATCCCGCAAGCACCACCCGCTGGGGATTGCAACGGCGGTTAGGGACCCTCTGATTGACCCTGAGTAGGTGGCATGACGTCCAGAAAGTCCGCAGTTCGTGTCGCGCGGCGCCGTGCAGGCTGGGCTGCCTGGACAAGCCGCGCGGCGCGGGATGCGGGCTTTCTGGACGTCACCCAGGCGTTCAGAATCAACAAGTTGGGCCCAGGTTGTCTGTCCACAATCCTGCGTTGCACAGACTTGACAGGCCACCAGCCTGCCTGCGCCAGTGCGCCTTGACTTGCGAACAGACACCATGGGTGACACCTGCTCAGGGTCAATCAGAGGGTCCTTAGTCGCAATCGCCCGGATTTCTGGACCCACGCCACTGCATCGGGACACCGCCTGCTCCACCAGTCCCGTGCGCTGGAAAGGTCAGCGAACCACGTGACTGAGCTGGGCCGGCTCACCTGCAGCCAGCGGCTGCGACTCGGCCTCGGCGTCGGTGAGCGGATCCCAGTTGCGGCAGAACAGGCGCCGGGCCAGTCCGGCAACCTTGTTGGCGGCGCCAATGGGCAAGCCCAGCCAACGCGCCAGCAGAAAGCTCTTGCGCCGGATCACCCAGTTGTCTATGGCCTGCTCGGTGTAGAAGCGCTGCCCCCAGCGCTGTTCGAACAGCCGCGCTGAATGGGCGGTTCTTCTTCGACTCCAGCGAAACCAGAAGTAACGCATGTCGCTGCGGTGCATGCGTGTGCCGAGGTTGTCGAAGATAACGGTCGAGGCCGGCTCCACGCGCATGCGCTGACCACGCGCGCGGATCTGCAGGGCAATGTCCAGATGTTCACGGACGACAGCCTCGGGAAGCTCGATAGCCTTGAAGGTGGCGCTGTCGAACATGACGCAATGCAGCTCGAAAGTACCTGTGTCGGCAGGCTCGCGGGGAATATCGTCCACCGGCATGCGCCGATGATATTTCTGTTCAATCAGCCAGGAACGGCCTTCCGCCTCGACCCGGCGCAGATCACCGGTGTACAGATGATTGCGCAGCGCGGCACCGGCATCCACGCCAAGGCGCTCCAGGGTAAGCGGCGTGACCACGGCGACATCGCCCTTCAGCGCCGCCAGCAAGGGCGGCAGCCAGCCTTCGCTGACGCGCGTGTCATTGTCCAGCAGCACCACGCTGTCCGTATCGATGTCGTTGCGGACCCGGGCCAGAGCCGCCATCGGTACACGCAGACCCAGCGCGATGATCCGGGCACCCGGCTTGTCAGCAAGATAGCGACGCACCGGGGCCATGACCCGCTCCGGGTAGTCCAGGTCGAGCACCCAGAGCTTGAACGGCTGCGGCGTGTTCCGGTACAGGCCGGTGATGCAGTCAAGCAGGCCGGTGTAGCGATCACGCGGGCTGATGATGATGGTGGTGACAGCTCTCGCATTCATGATTCGTCGCTCTCGTCAGTCACACCGGGTCGACGTTTCGCCAGTGCATGCCAAGCATAGCGCAGCATGTGCCGCGCAGCGCTGAGCACGCCCAGATGCTCGACCGTGCGATAAATGGTCCATTGCCAGCGGGCCGCGCGCAACTTGTTGCCTGACAAGGAGTGCTCGCGCACCCGATACGCAGCCAGCGGCTCGGTGCCGGGCACGCGCGTCGCCGAGCCGGCACGTCGCACCTGCTCCAGCCAGAACACGTAGTCTTCATGGCCGATATCGCGGAACACTGCATCGCCGATGCGGCGCGCATACATCCCCGTCAGGTTGCCGATGTAGTTGCTGTCCAGCATGTCACGGTGGGTAACGCGGGCGGGCGGCACAACCGTGCCCAGCACTCGTCCCTGTTCGTCGACACGCTGATAGGGCGCATAGCAAATGCTGCTGCCGCTGCGGCGCAGACAAGCGAGTTGTCGCTCCAGCTTGAGCGGCTGCCACCAGTCGTCGGCATCGAGCAAGGCCACGTAGTCCCCGCGGGCTTCAGCCATGGCCCGATTGCGGGCTGCGGCGACCCCTGCATTGGCCTGAGTCAGGACCCGAATACGTCTGTCGCGCTGCGCAAAATCGGCAAGTATTTCGGGTGACTCGTCGCAGGACCCGTCGTCCACGGCCAGCAATTCCCAATGCTCATGTGTCTGTGCCCGCACCGAATCGATCGCCTGGCGCAACCAGCGCCCGGCGTTGTACACCGGCATGATCACGCTGACCAGGTCGCCACCCATGTCAGCCAGCTCCGGCACTTGCCGGCGGGGGTTTCAGTTCGAAGTCGCGGAACGCTGCCGGATCGCCCGCATGCCCGGCCTCGGCAGCCTTGATGATGTTGTACATCTCGCGCGCCGTCACATAGTGCAGCACATGCGTCTTGCCGTTGTTGTAGCGGGACTCCAGATGCGCGTGCATGGCCTCGGCCGGCGCCCCGAGCAAGGTGTCCATATCGTGATCCTGGGTGCCGTGCGTGTGAATCTTGATGAAGACCCATTCGGGCCGGTCCTCGACATGGATACCGGTCCGCACCCAGGCGTCAACACGGTCTGTCGTCGGTGGCGACGAGCGACGGATGTCTGCGTTCTCGATGCGCGGGATGATGCCGAAGCGACGGCTGCGCCAGTTCAGGCCCAGCGGGCCCTGGATGATCATCAGGTCGCCCACCGGCTGTCCGCCCACACGCACCCGCTCGCCCTTGTCGTGCGATTTTGGCCGGTCGGGATCATCGGTCGCGTAGTAGATGCTGTTGATGGTGGATGTTTGCGTGTCGCTGGGCGCCGAAGGCAGGGTCAGGTCGGCGTAGCAGCCCAGCTCCCGCAGCAGAATCAGCTCATTGTTGAGTCCGCACCAGCGACCATCGGCACGCGAATTGTCCAGGCTCCAGTTGCCGTGGATAAAGGCGAAACGCAATTGTCCGGTAACCGGATCGCGGGCCAGGGCACCATGTTTCTCGCTCAGGGTCTGGTTGAAGCGGTTGATGCACTCGCGAAAGTTGGCTTCCGTGTCGTTGTCGTGGTGCAGGTGCACTTCGATTTCGCCATAACCTTCACGGCACAGGTCGGCAAGCTTGGCCAGGTGCTCCTCGCGGTATTCCTCTTCCGGGTAGAAAAACGTGTGCTGCGGCATGCGCCCATCGGCATCGCGATGGCGCGCAGCCAGTATGCGGTAGTCCCGGCACCAGCGGTCCACGCGACTGCGCTCGGTGGCCAGGTCCGGCCTGCCCCATTGCGGCTCGAAATGATCGACAAAACAGAACATGACGTGCACCGGCCCTTGCACGGCTGGCCGACGCCGCTGACGGATCAGACTGCCCAGCCATATCTGCATGTTGCGGGCACGTATGGCGACCAGGAACAGCGTCAGGGCCACGATCAGCAACACCACGAGTCCCAGTGCGACAATCATCACCTGGCCTCCTCTGTCAGCGGCGGCAGTGGCGCAAAGCGCAGACCCAGATCGCGCCAGTACGGCAGCAACTGCGTCAGCATGACCCGGGCGCAATCGGCATCATCGTGCATCAGCACAATATCCCCGGCGGTCACGGGCGGCTCGTGCAATCCCGCAGCCAGCTCGGCAGGCGGCCGCGACTGATAATCCAGGCTGTCGCGTGTCCAGTAGATCACCCGCTGACCGCGCCGCCACAAGCGCCACAGGAGCCCGGGTGACAATTCGCCGCGTGGCGGCCGGAACGGGTGGCGTCGCTGGCCGTCAAATGCCTCGAGAACGGCGTCGCAACGATCGATCTCGGCCACCTGCGCATCCACTGTCAGTTCTCCAAAGCGCGGATGACTCCAGCTGTGATTGCCCAGGGCATGGCCTTCGGCAGCAATGCGCTTGACGAGCTCCGGCCAGCGTTCGGCCTCACGGCCTATGACAAAGAAACTGGCCTTGATGCCGAACTCGGCCAGCAGATCAAGCACGCGCGGCGTGTGCTCGGGATGTGGACCGTCGTCAAAGCTGAGATAGTTCAGGCCCTCCGCGCGCGGCGCGTTCACCCATACCATTGAAGCGGGCAACCAGCGCAGAAGATCCTGTTTGGAAGGCTTGCGGGACATCAATGAACCTCAGTGGGTTCGGCTTGCGACGGCATCCTGCAGGATGCCGAACAGACGCTCGGCATTTTGCGACCAATCGAAGCGGCTCGCATGGCCGACAATGCGTGCAGTATCCCACGTCCGGGCCAGGCCTTGTTGCAGTGCGGTGGCTCAGCGCAGCGCGGTCCGCAACCGGAACCAGCAAGCCTGCCTCGTCCGGCAACACCTCGGGAATGCCGCCCACACGGGTAGCCACGACCGGCAGGCCACTGGCCATGGCTTCCAGCACCACGTTGGGCACGCCTTCGGCATGACTCGGCAAACAGAGCAGATCGGATGCGCGAAACCAGTCGGGCAGTTGCTGGTGCGCCACGGCACCAGGCAGACTCACGGCCTCGCCAAGACCGAGAGTGCCAATACGCCGAATGATGGCGGCACGATCAGGCCCCTCGCCCACCATCACCAGCCGGGCCTGCGGTTCCCGCGCCACCAGCTCGGGCAGCGCATCGAGCAGATCGAGGCAGCCTTTGCTGGCCTTGAGGTTGCCCACGTAAAGGATACGTTTGCATTCTGCGTCCAGGCCCAGTGCAGCGCATGCCCGGGTGCGACTGCCGGGGCAGAATGCCTGCCGGTCAACACCGTTGTAGAGCACGTGGATGCGTGCCTCGGACACGCCAAGCTGCCGCACTCCGTCAGCCAGGGCCTCACTCACGGCCACTATCGCATCGGCATCGGCGAGCGCTCGCGCAACACGCCGACGGCGCCGACCTGATGCGGCAAGGCCATTGATATCGCTGCCGTGGACTTTTGCCACCCACGGCAAATTCAGCCGCCGCGCCAGACCGGCCACCGCGACCGCGTCCGGGTAGGCCCAGCTCACCAGCAGGCAATCGAAATGCTGCCGTTGGATCCAGCGTCCATGCCGCGCCTGCAATGCAGCCAGCCAGCACTGTGCCTGCCAGTCCCGCCCGAAGCGCGGCAGGTGCCAGAAGGTGAACCAGCGTGCCTGCAAGTGCTCAAAAGGTGGGACCGGGCTGGCGGGGTGAAAGCGCTGACGAAAATCCACCGCACCCACGACATGCAGCTCGCAGAGCCGCCCCAGATTCTCGAACTGCTGCCTGTTGAACATCGAGCGGCGGGGGTCCCATGGGCTGGGGAACAGATTGCCCAGCGCCAGCACCTTCACGGGCCAGTCCCCCGATGGGATTCAGCGTAGATTTCCGCATAGCCCGCAGCCATGGCTGTGAGCGTCGCATTTTTCATGACCCAGGCCCTGCCCGCCTCACCCAAGCGCCGGGCGCATTGCGGATCGTCCAGCACCTCGAGCATGGCCGCAGCAAGTGCGCCAGGATCGCTCGCGGCAACCAGCCGGCCATTGATGCCATCGGTGATGATCTCGGGATTGCCTCCCACGTGGGTCGCCACCACGGGAAGACTGCAGGCGCAGGCTTCAAGCAGGGCAATCGAGAACCCCTCCGATATGGACGACATGACAAACATGTCCATCCCCGCAAGCAGGTCCGCAACGTCCTCCCTGTCTCCCAGAAACTTCACATCCGCAGCAAGATCGAGCTCGGCCACCAGTGCCTGCATCTCCGCGCGCAAGGACCCGTCTCCAACCATGAGCAAGACGGTGTCCGAGTGTCTGGCGTGCAGTTCGGCGAAAGCACGAATCAGGGTCGCCGGGTCCTTCAGCCGATTGAGCCTTCCCACGGTTCCCAGCACGCGAACATTGTCACCCAGGCCCAGTTCACGGCGCAGCCGTGCTCCGGACTGCGCGTTGCGCTCGGCATACTCCGCTACATCGATTCCGTTGTGCGCCACCGTCAGTTTTTCCGCGGGGATGCCACGCTCGAGCATGCGACGACGCACCATCTCGCTGACAGCAACGATGCGGTCCGTACGTGGCACACACAAGGCAAACAGTTTCTCGCGGCGATCCGATTCACCACTGGCGCCCATGCCATGGCTGGTGCACACAACGGACGTCGGCCGGCTTCCCAGAGTCGCCAGTACCGCATAGTAATGCGCCGTTCTGTTATGGGTATGCAGCACGTCGGTTGCATGCGCACGAATGTGGCGGCGCATCCGCCACGCCGCCCGCAAGTCCAACCCGCTCCGCTTCTTGCACACGTGCACGGGAACGCCGATTGACTCGAACCGCTCAACCAGAAGACCGCCGTCAAACAGGCAGATCACCTGACACTTGTGACCCTGCGCCTGCTGCTGCGTCACCAGATCAAGCACCACGTGCTCCAGGCCCCCGCGATGCAGGGTTTCGACACAATGTGTGATATTCAAGCTCATTCCAATTCGCAACGTGTGACCCGAAATTTGCCATTGCGGCCCGGCGCAATATGTTCGACAAAATCGAAATGCAGTTTCAGGCTGGCCCCGACCACCTTGGCAGTCTCGTCGCGGATATAGTCGAGTGCCGATTCGTCAAACCCCTTGCCGCGCACCAGGCTGATGTCGAGGCGGTCGATCTGTCGCTGCACGACCTGGAATTGATCGATACCCTCGACATCCTTGAGCATGTGCGGGAAAAACTCACCGGGAAGAATGTGACCCTCCGGGCTGCGCAAGGCGTCCAGACGGCGCCCGTCAATGCTCGCCAACATTGGCAGACCGCGCCCGCAGCGGCATGACTCGCGCATCGGGGTGGCCATGTCCCCATTGACGTAGCGGATGAAAGGCATGCCGAAGTTGTGCAGGTCGGTAATGGTCACCTCACCGGCATCCATGCCCGGCATCGTCTTTTCATCAACGACCGTTTCCACCACCAGATGGTCTGCATTCACGTGCAGGCCGTGGCGCCGCTCGCACTCGCTGGCTATCAGCATGAATTCGCGGCAGCCGTAGGTGTTGAACATCGGTGCGGAAAAGGCCTGTTCGATCTGGTCGCGTTGGAAGTCGTGCAAGGGCTCGGCAGCGGCAAGGATAGCCTGTGGTCGCCAGGGCTTGCGCCCGTTGTCGAGCAGCCAGCGCGCCAGACGTGCCATCGGACCCACATAGGCCACGACAATTTCCGGTCGCAGGCGATCCAGGGCATCGGCAAACTCGGCCATGTTGTGCTCGGTCATCCCGAAACTGTTGATTATGTGGCGATTGAACAGGCCATGGTAGAGACGCTCCTTGAGCAGATGCGCGCGGGCGGGGTTGCCGACCGCGCCGCCCCACAGATACGCCGTTCGGCGCCCCATGGTGGCGCCGGCCCAGGCATAGCCACGCCACATCACGGCATTGCGTCGCTCATTGCTTTCACGCGTGTAGCCAAAGCGCAACGGGTCACCGGTGGACCCCCCGGTAGCCTTGTAGATCATTCGCTTGCGAAACGCAGGTGACTGAAGCTGCTCGAAGTTGTGGCGGATATCATGTTTGGTCAAACGAGGCAGCCTGGCAAAATCCTGCCGCGTGCGGATGTCTTCGGGATGAATATCTTCCGCTATCCACTGCCGACGGTAGTACGGCACGTTGGCATAGCAATAGTCCAGCAGCGTCTTCAGCTTGCGCCACTGCAAAACGTCGATCTGCTCTGGCGACAACCACTGGCTGGCCTCGTATTCTGTCAGCCAGCGAAAAGTCTTGCGTCGCCGCAACCCGGACTCGTAGGCGGGATAGAGGACAGATCGGAAAAGTCGTTCGTACACTGAGGCCAAGTTACACTCCTCTGCCCGCGACCTTCGTCAACAGCCGCATCAACCAACGTGGGCGCCCGCCGCTGACGCGTACCAGAAGCGTCTGGATGTACTCCACATCCTTTCGGCTCCAACAGCCGAACAGGACAGTGGCAAACGCATAGACCAAAGATACCACCACGAAGCCGGCCAGTATGCGCGGCCACGGTGGCAGGAAGTGGTGTAGCGGCCAGGCGCACAACGCGGCCACCGCGCCGGCCAGAACAATTCGTGCCAGCCGGCCCCAGGCCAGGCTGGTATGGGCCATGTGCATGGCCAGCCCCAGCACCGCCGCTGTGCCCAGTACCGCCACCGTGAAGTTGGCCGCCACCGCGCCGGGCAAGCCGGCCACCTTGACCCACCACCAGTCCAGGCTGATTTTCAGCGTGGCAGTGACCAGGGTCAGGATCAGCATATGGTGCTGGCGATCGGCGCTGATCAACAGACCACTGGCCGCACCCGACATGGCCGCCAGCGAACCGGCGCAAAGCAGTACCGCAAACACTGGCGCTGCCGGTGCGTAGGCCGCACCGAACAGTACCTGGATGACCGGCACCGCGAAGATCACGCCGAATGCCATCAATGGCACCGCCAGCATCGCCAGATAGGTCGTGGAGCTGACAAAGCGTTGCGCGGCAAAATCCTGCCCGCGGGTAACGGCATGCGCCATCATCGGCAGCAACAGCGCACTGAAAACGCCCGGTACCAGCAATGCGGCACCCGACGCCAGCTGATAGGCCACCTTGAACTGGCCAGCCGCCGCAGCCGAATCGTAGAGCTTGAGGAACAGGACTTCCACTTCACGCGCGCCGAGAAAGGACACCGCGACCGTCACCGCCACGATCCGCATGTGCCGAAATACGCGTGCACGCAACGACGGCGGCATCGGAATGCCCCGTCCCAGCGGCCGTTCCAGTTGGCGTACCTGCCAGAGCGACACCAGATAGAACACGGCACCGGAAACCAGGTACACCAGCAGGAAACCCAATACCGGAGCATGCAGATACCAGGCACCCAGCACCAGCGCAAGATTGATTGGTGTGGCAATGCTGGCAATGGTAGCCGTGGCACGAAAGCACTCGAAACCCTTGGCCACAGCAATGTTGAACATGTACGGTGCGCGCAGACCGACGGCCAGCAGCAAGGCGCCGAAGATCAGGCGATCATCGTAGCCCGGCAGCATGTGCGTGCCGAACAGCCAGATCAGCACCCCGCCAGCCACCGCAACAACGCCCAGAAATATCTGCTGGGCGCGACGCAGGAAGCGCAGGGCGGTCGGGATCATGTTCTCCTGATCACCGCCGCGCAATTCGGCAACAAACTTGATGGCTGCGGTTGCGGTACCGGAATTGGTGAATGCCACGCCCAACCCGGCCATCCAGATGATCAGGCTGTAGGTGCCGTAGTGCTCCGGCCCCAGTTCGCGCGCCACCAGGATGGAGGCCAGCATGCCGAGCACATATTCGACATAGATCGCCACTGACGAGAGCAGCGTGTTGCGCAAGGCCTGGCCGCGCTCACTCATGACACTGCAAACAGCAGTCGTACGAGAACATACAAGGCCACGATGCTGGCAGCCGCCAGAACAGGCCACCGGATCAGGTCACGGCGCAGTTCGAAGTGCGGCAATCCGGGAACCTGGGTGCGTGCGCAGACATAGGTCGCCAGCACCATGGCTTCCAGAAAATACAGGATGGGCACATAGCTGCGTGAAAGAAAGAAAGCCGCTGCCATGAAGCCCGTTTGCGCCAGCAGCATGGTCATGCCCAGCGCGTGCATCTGCTGCCAGCGTAGCGGTGCCTGCTCGTCACTGGACAGCCATTCGGCATCCGGCTGGAAGCGCACCAGGCTCAAGGCCATCCACAAGCCGTAGCACACAAAAGCCAACCAGAGCACGTAGCCGACGAATCCGGTCTCGGCCATCACCAGAACGAACGAATTGTGTGCAGTCAGATTGTTGTAGTCGGTAAAGTTGTTGGTGCCCACGCCCAGCAAGGGATGTGACATGAACATGTGCAGACCTTCATACCAGGCGTCGACACGGCCGAATGCCGAGGATTCATCCGGGTTCAGCTCGTTCATGCGCGGCGAGACCACTCTCAGCACACCCAGTGCGAAAACACCCAGGACCACGGCGAGCAAGGCACCACGTTTGCGCCAGACAAAGATCCCGAACATCGCCGCCATCGCCAGCATGGCGCCGCGCGACTTGGTCAGGTAGACGCCATACACCAGCAGACAGGCACACCCGAGCCACAGGATCCGGCCAAGGAAGTGGGCCCCGCGACGCCGTATCAGATAGACCGCCATGGGCAGCACCATCACGAACAGCAGACCCAGATCATTCGGGTCATGGAAGATGCCAACGTACTGGATGCGCCGATCCTCGGACAGCGCCGCGCCAGTCCACCCGATGCCACCGTGGGATAACTGGTACATGCCATGCCATGCCAGCAGAGTCCCGCACAGCACCAGCAGCATCATCACGATGCGGATGCGCCGCTCACTGTCCAGGGCATTGGCCAGCACCACAAAGGCTACCAGGACAGGCGCGAAATCCAGTAACTGCTGCCATGCGCCACCGACCCAGCCTGTAGCCAGGATCGACGCCGCGGTGACCAGCATGAACAGGGTCAGGAGCAGATACTGCGGGGCATCCAGATTCTTGCGCGGCGACAGCATCCAGCTCAGCAGGGCCAGAACCATCAAGGCCGGCATGATGGGGATGCCGGTGAGCATGGGCATGAAATCCTGTGGCCTGACGATGATCATCAGCAGGTACAGGCATATCAGGACAAACATGGCTCAAGCGCCCCCGCCTGCTGCTGTCGCCCCATCCCGGGCCGCTGCAAGGCCCGGGCCGCGACCGGACACGTAAATCCGGGCCGTGATGTTGTTTGCGCTGACCAGGTGAGCATGCATCAACCGCGATGTTACCCCATACGGTCGCGCCTGGATCATCCTGTCGTCTGCCACCAGCGCGAGTACACTCATGGTCTGCTGTCTGATCCGCGCACGAGTCGACGGGCATCCGCTGCAAGGCAGGCTACAACCTGCCCCCGGCAAGCGCTTGCAGCAAGGCGCCCGGGCCTCCGGAGCCGACCTGTCCAAAGCCTGGTCCGTGCTTCACGGCAGCACACCGTGTCCAGCCCCGGCCATGGGCTGGCTGCGAGTGGACCCGGCAGGCTGAAGCAGTACACTGGCAGGCAATGTCGACAGCAGCGGATCGACTGGGGGGTGGTTTTGGCCGAAACACACGACTTCTCGCTCCTTTACAGACACCTGGGGCTTGAGCCCGGCTGTTCCCTGCACGACTTGCGCATGGCCTACCGTCGTCGCGTGGCGAGACTGCATCCTGATCGAGAGCAAGGTGACGGACAAGCACTGAAGCAGCTCAACATCCTGTACGGAGCAGCCCTCGACTTTCAGCGCCGAATGGGAAGGCTGCCGGGTACACCGACGCACTCGCCTGCCACGGATACCAGCCACGTTGTTGTGCGCAGCAGAGCGCACCCGGCCAAGCCGCACACTTCAACGGAGCCCGAAAAAGAGGTGCCCACGCGTTTGCGCACGCTGGCCCTGCTGATGTTCATCCTGCTGCTGGCTGCCCTGCTGTGGGCCGCCGCCAACCAGTCCCTGCCCTGGCTCAGCTAGCGTGCCCCGCGCCCGAAAAGTATCACCTCGACGGTCTGGATCAGGATGGCCAGATCAAACAGCAGGTTGTGATTCTTGACGTAAAACAGGTCGTATTTGAGCTTTTCCTCGGCATCCTTGACCGATGCGCCGTAGGGATAGCGCAACTGCGCCCAGCCCGTCAGCCCCGGCTTCACGGCATGGCGAAGCTGGTAATAGCGGATTTCCTGCGACAGTTTCTCGACAAATTCGGGGCGTTCCGGGCGCGGCCCGATAAAACTCATGTCCCCATGCAGGATGTTCCACAATTGCGGCAGTTCGTCCAGGCGGGTCTTGCGAATCAGGCGCCCGACCCGGGTCACCCGCTGGTCGTCCTTGCTGGCCCAACGCGCCACGCCATCGGCCTCGGCATCGGTGCGCATGCTGCGAAACTTGATCACGCTGAACAGTCGCCCGCGTTCACCAACGCGCTGCTGGCGATACAGCAGCGGCCGACGCGGGCCAGACTCCAGCAGGATGGCCAGGGCCGTGACTGCCATCAGCGGCAAGCCGGGCAGGACCAGCAGCATGGCGATACCGAGATCAAAGGTGCGCTTGCTCAGCCGCCGCCATGGTGAAACATCAAAGCCATCCGAAAAGATCAGCCAGGAGGGATCGGTCAGACTGAGTTGCAGGCGCCCGGACTCCCGTTCGATGAAGGTGCTGAGTTCGGTAACGTCAACACCACGCTCGCGGCATGCCAGCAGTTCGTCCATCGGCAATCCGCCGCGCCGGTCGTCGACGGCAACGACGATTTCGTCCACATCGTGCTGGCTGACCCACTGATCGAGTGCACAATCGAGTATCACCACCTGCTCGCGTGGCACGACGACATCTTCACCCTGTCGTGCCAGAAAGGCGACCAGCTTGAATCCCATTCGGTCGGCCTGGCGGCGCATGCGCTGCGGGATGATTGCCGCCCGCTTGCCGGCACCCAGGACCACCACGCGCTGTTGCAATGCCGAGATATGCACCATCCGGCCGAACAGCCAGCGCACCAGCGTCAGCAGCATGAAACTGACCAGCATGGCGATCAGCAGCAGGCCTCGACCCACATGCAACCATGGCACCAGGTAATACAGGATGACCAGTCCGACCCAGCCCATGGCGCAGCCGACCATCTGCCTGGCCAGAATGCCGAACCAGCTCTCGCGCAGATGCACCTGATGCAGTCCCATGGCGGTCAAACCGACCATCACGAACAGCATGAATGCGCCCGCCCGGAATAGCACCAGCCAGGGGCCGACGTAGGCATGCAGGGGATCGTCGCTGGCGATATAGCGCAGAAACACGGCGACGTACACCGACCCCATCAGGGTCAGCGCCTCGCCAACGACCAGCAGGTTTCGCCAGCGCGCTGCATATTGCCGCATGAAACCGGCCAAACTCCCTCTCCCGCAACGCCCGAAAATCGAGCTGAAGCCCAAGTGTACTGCCTTAGGCAAGCTCTGATTGACCCAGGCGAGCGCAGGCGTGGCAGACACTCAGCCAACGTGCCAAAATGCGATCCTTGTTTCCGGAGGCCCGCTCATGTGCGGAATTGTTGCTGCCACTGCCCAACGCGATGTTCTGCCGATCCTGATTGCCGGCCTCAAGGCCCTGGAGTATCGCGGCTACGACTCGGCCGGCATCGCGGCACTTACCGACCAGGGCATCCACCGCATTCGCGCCAAGGGCAAAGTGCGGGAGCTGGAAAATCGCTTGCAGGCCGCCCCCTTCAGCAGCCACACCGGCATTGCCCATACCCGCTGGGCCACGCATGGCGAACCCAGCGAGAGCAATGCCCACCCGCACCTCTCCGGACCGATCGCCGTGGTCCACAATGGCATCATCGAGAACCATGAAGCGCTGCGCGCCGAGCTTGCCGGCAACGGTTGCCAGTTCAGTTCGGAAACCGACACCGAGGTCATTGCCCACCTGATCAACGAATTCGTCGAGGCAGGAGCCAGCCTGCAGCAAGCCGTGCAGCAGGCAACCGGTCGCCTGAAAGGTGCCTATGCCATCGCGGTACTGAGCCAGACCGAGCCGGGCATCATCGTCGGCGCGCGTCGCGGCAGCCCGCTGGTCGTGGGTATCGGCATCGGCGAGCATTTTCTGGGATCCGATGTCCACGCACTGATCCAGGTGACCCGCAAGGTGATCTATCTGGAAGAAGGCGACCTCGTGCAAATCAGCCGCGAGCAGGTGCACATCCTCGACCACAACGGCACCAGGGTCGAACGCGCCAGCCGCGAAAGCACGCTCTCCGGCGACACTATTGATCGTGGGCCCTTTCGACACTTCATGCTCAAGGAGATCTTCGAGCAACCCAGCGTGGTGGCCGACACGCTGGAAGCGCGACTCGGCGAGCATGGCGTATTGCCCAATATCTTCGGTATCGATTCAGACGCACTTCTGGCAAAGACGCGCGCCGTGCACATTGTGGCCTGCGGCACCAGCTACCATGCCGGCCTGATCGCACGCTACTGGCTCGAAGGCCTGGCCGGCATACCCGTCAGCGTCGAGGTGGCCAGTGAATTCCGCTACCGCAAGGCGGTTGTCCCCGAGGGCGCGCTGCTGGTCACCATTTCCCAGTCAGGCGAGACCGCGGACACGCTTGCCGCCCTGCGCGAAGCGAAGCAGCGCGGCTATCTGGGCAGCCTGGCGCTGTGCAATGTGCCCGAATCCTCCCTCGTGCGCGAAACCGACCTGACCCTGATGACCCGCGCCGGACCGGAAATCGGCGTTGCCTCGACCAAGGCATTCGTCAGTCAGCTGACTGCACTCGCCTTGTTCACCCTGGAACTGGGCCAGCGCAACGGGCTGGCTGCAGAAAAGCTTGACCATCTGTGCGCCGAGCTTGCCAGCCTGCCACGGCTGATCGAGCAGGCACTGGAGCTGGACAGCCAGATTGCACGCATGGCCGAGCGCTTCGTGCCGCGCCAGCATGCCCTGTTCCTGGGTCGTGGCGTCCAATACCCGGTGGCCCTGGAGGGCGCGCTCAAGCTCAAGGAAATTTCCTATATCCACGCCGAGGCCTACCCCGCCGGAGAGCTCAAGCACGGCCCCCTGGCCCTGGTCGACCAGGACATGCCGGTCATCGCCGTGGCTCCCAACAACCAGTTGCTGGAAAAACTGAAATCAAACCTGCAGGAAGTCAGTGCACGCGGCGGCGAGCTCTACGTTTTTGCCGATGCCGACGCCGACATCAGTGCCGAGCGCAGCTACCTGATCAAGGTCCACTCCGGCGGCAACTTCATCGCCCCGGCGGTATTTACCGTGCCGCTGCAGCTGCTCGCCTACCACGTCGCCGTACTGCGCGGCACCGACGTCGACCAACCCCGCAACCTGGCCAAATCGGTCACGGTGGAATAGCCCGGTCGACATAGTGGCGCGCACAATGCAGATGGCTCACCACGCTCGACCAGGCTCAATCTTGCGCATGGCCCTGATGCTGGCCGTACTCGTTGCCGTGATGGTCACGGCACCAGTGGCGTGGCACAAGCTGCAAACATGGATGGCTTCGCGGCCCGCGCCCAGGCCAGCCACCGCAAGCGAGCAGCACGGGATCGTCCATGCATTGACGAGTTCCCGGCTTGTCACGCAATTGGCAACCAGAGCCCAGGCGCCCAGCCCCCAAGCGCTGCATTTGATCGTAAGCGATCACACCAGCCTGGTCTGCGGCGGGGGTCCTCTGTCGGCTGATCATGGCAACTGCGTGGGCCTGGCTGATTGGCTTCAGCACGGAGACCCCGCGCTCACGCCTCAGATCCCTCTTCGTCTGAGACGGGAACTCATCGGTGGCAACCTTCACTCCATCAAGCTCGCAAGCCTTCATTCCAGCACGCTGCAGCTCGCCACGGAGAGTGGTCCGCCGGTGAATGCATACGACCCGGATTGGTGGGAAGCATTCTATCGTCGGCACCCGGGTTCCGATGGCCTGCTTCGCTTCAGTCGCGCCGTGCTCAGCAAGGACCGGCACACGGCGCTCATTCAGGTCAGTCACGACTGCAGCGAACACGATGGCAGCAACAAGCTGGTGCTCCTGCACTGGCGTACAAGCCAGTGGCATCCGGACTGGTGGGTGTCGTCGGAGTGGTCAAGACCAATCCGGCCAGACCGGTTTGCTCCCTACCCCCCTCGCACAGACGGCCTGCTGGTGATGGAATTCATCGAACCACCTTCTTGCCCGAATGCCGAGCGCCATCGGCAGACGGCAGAGTCACGCAAGCGCGCGTGACGTTGCAGTGCTTATTCAGCCTGCGGCCACAAGTCGAACAACACCCGGGGTGAGCACGCGTGCTGGCGCGCGCATCCACGCGTACTACACGGCTGAGACGAGCCACCCTGCATGCGCGCATCGTGCGCGAAGCGACCACATGACGATACTGCGCGGTTGGCATCAGGGGGCCTCCACCCCCGGACAGGCCAGTGACCTCAACGCTGGGGTTAATTAGAAGATCCCTGACGGAAAATCCGGACCGGTCGATCAGCCAAGCTGGTCATCAGCGGGGTGGTAGACCGGATCTTCGAGCACGTTGACCTCGATCATGTGGCGGGCCTTGTGCAGCAGTTCGGCGCAATCGGGGCTGAGGTGGCGCAGATGCAGACGCTTGCCGAGTTTCTGATAGCGTTCGGCGAGGGCGTCGATCGCCTCGATGGCCGAGTGATCCATGACCTTGGCATCCATGAATTCGATGACTACCTCCTGCGGATCCTGGCGCGGCGTGAACAGGTCGGCAAAGCCGCTGACGGACGCGAAAAACAGCGTGCCCTTGAGCGCGTAGATCTTGCAGCCTTGCCTGTCGATCGAGGTTTTCACCTCGATATGCTTGGCGTGCTGCCAGGCAAACACCAGAGCAGCAATGACCACGCCCACGACCACGGCAATGGCCAGGTCGGTGAACACGGTCACCAGGGTCACCGCCACCACCACGAGTGCATCGGCCTTGGGTACCTTGCCGAACACGCGCACGCTGCCCCACTCGAAGGTCTTTTCCGCGACCACGAACATCACCCCGACCAGTGCCGCCAGCGGAATGCGTTCGATCAGGTCGGACGCAAACAGGATGAAGCTCAGCAGCGCGATCGCCGCAACAATGCCCGACAGCCGCCGCGTGGCGCCGGCATTCACGTTGATCATGCTCTGCCCGATCATGGCGCAGCCACCCATGCCGCTGAAAAACCCGCTGAGCACGTTGGCCGCACCCTGCGCCATGCACTCGCGATTGGGCTGACCGCGGGTCTCGGTCATCTCGTCGATCAGGTTCAGCGTAAGCAGTGATTCGGTCAGGCCAATGATGGAAAGGATGAGTGCATACGGAAACACGATGCGCAGCGTTTCCAGATTCCATGGCACGTCGGGAATGTGAAACGGCGGGAAGCCACCCTTGATCGAGGCCAGGTCACCCACGGTGCGGGTATCGATGCCGGCAAGCTGCGTCAGCAGCGCCACCAGAATGATCGCGGCAAGCGCTGAAGGCACCAGTCGGGTCAGCTTCGGCAATAGGTAGATGATGGCCATGCTCATCGCCACCAGACCCAGCATCACCAGCAAGGGTATGCCCTGCAACCAGTGCATCGCGCCCGTTGCATCAATGCTCTTGAAATGCGGCAACTGGGCCATGAAGATCACGATGGCCAGGCCGTTGACGAAGCCCAGCATCACCGGATGCGGCACCATGCGTATGAACTTGCCGAACTTGAGCACGCCGAACAGCAATTGCAACAGGCCCAGCAGCACAACCGTCGCGAACAGGTACTGCGCGCCGTGTTCGGCGACCAGCGAGACCATCACCACCGCCATGGAGCCGGTGGCGCCGGAGATCATCCCCGGTCGGCCGCCGAACATGGCCGTGATGAGGCAAAGCACGAAAGCGGCATAAAGACCGGTCAGAGGATTGACATGCGCGACCAGGGCAAAGGCCAGCGCCTCGGGCACCAGCGCCAGGGCGACCGTCAGGCCGGAGAGGGAATTATTGCGGATTTCGCCAAAAGACAAGGACATGAAAACAGACTCGCACGCGCTCGGAAGCCGCAACCTGGCCCGGATTATTCATGAGCGTCCGTCGCGAGACCGACAAGACGCCGCTGTGGCGCGCGATGCGCACTGAAGATGCGCGATGGCGTACTCGACAGTACGTCGAGCGCAGCTGAGGGAGTAGCGCGTGCCACAGCGAGTGTATCGGCGGTCGCAGCAGGAGGTTCATGAATAATCCGGGCTGGAGGCCGCGGACGACAAGTATCAACAAAAAAGCTGCCTGCGTTGGCAGCCACGGTAACAGTGCGCCTGGAACGGCGCCAAATTTCTGAACGCGTCTTACACTGGAAAAGCCCGGTGACCCGGCACCGAACGGCACCATGAAGCCGATCATTATCTCATGCCCTTCCCGCCTGGTACAGCCGCAGCCATGCGACAAACCGGCCAGGCCTTTCAGACTCTGAGGACCCTCTGATTAACCCTGAGCTTTCAGATTTTCGTTTTTCAGCAGCAGCCAATAAAATGCCTGCTTTGCACATGCTGCTTGTATTCCAGAAGAGCCGACATGAGACATCAGGGGTCAATATGCCGCTGGGATGATGACCGAGGCTTCGGCTTCATTCTTCCGGAGCATGGTGGCCAATCGGTCTTTGTGCACATCAAGGCCTTTCGGCCGCATCTGCGTCGTCCCCAGCTGGGCGAGAAAGTCAGCTACCGGCTTTCCGGGGACAACAGCGGCCGCCCCCGGGCTGACCGTGTCAGATATTCAGGACCCGCTGTCCGCGGCGCCTTGCAGCATGATCGCAGCAGCCGGATACCCCTTGCCTTTGCCCTGTTTTTTGCAGCCGCGCTGGCCGGTGCTGCCCTGATCGGCAGAACGTCGTGGCTTTTCGTGTACGCCTATGCTGGCGCAAGTCTCGTGAGCTTTCTGGTTTATGGCTGGGACAAGCTTGCAGCGCGATCAGGGCGGTGGAGAACACGGGAATCAACACTGCACGCACTGGCGCTGGCCTGCGGCTGGCCCGGAGCGATAGCGGCGCAACGGCTTTTCCATCACAAGTCCAGCAAGAAGTCATTTCTGCGTGTTTTCTGGGTGATGGTCGTTCTGAACCTGGCCGGACTTGGCTATCTGGTCTGGGCCTGCGAGATATCGGCTGCCGATCAATGGCTCGATCGCATCGGGCGCCTTCTCAGCTGAGGCTTTTCTGTGACCGGAAGTGCCGGAAAACCACCTGCCATGAGGATTGGAGGTGGTGGGCGGTACTGGGATCGAACCAGTGACCCCTACCATGTCAAGGTAGTGCTCTACCGCTGAGCTAACCGCCCGCCGGGGGACTGCAAATCGAATGATGCGTCCCGAGGGCCGGGAAGCTTAGCAGCACCGCGATAATGCGGCAAGCCTCGATGCCAGGTTTCAGGGTGCCGGACAGGCGCCGGGATCGGGATCGAAGCCGTCGATCATGATCACCGGTGACTCGACCGCACCGATGTCGGGGCGTGCAGTGCCATTGCCATCGCCGTCGGCGGGCCGATCCAGTTTCCACTGGTCCTTGGTCAGCGGGACTTCGGGGGTCGAGGTATCGCCGTCGCTGTCGTAGGTGCTTCCGGCCAGCAGCGGATTCAGGCCGGCCTGGTTGCCGGTGGTGATGCCGGTGATGGCACAGCCACCAGCACAGGCTGATTCAATGCAGTGCCTGCTCCTTGATGTGCTGGATTTCGTCGCGGACTGCGGCGGCCTGCTCGAACTCCAGATCCTGGGCGTGCTGGTACATGCGCGCCTCCAGCTTGCGCAATGCTGAAGCGACCTCGCTCGAGCTCATGCTCGCATAGTCCGGGCCGTCCTCGGCCACCTGGCGTCGCCCTCCGGACTTCGCCCTCCCCCGACGCACACGGGTGTCCTCGCGCGCGTCTTCCATGATGTCGGCAATGCGGCGCACGATGGTCTTGGGGGTTATGCCGTGCTCGGTATTCCACTCCACCTGCTTTTCCCGGCGACGATCGGTTTCGTCCATCGCCGCACGCATCGAACGGGTAATTTCATCGGCGTACAGGATCGCCTTGCCACGCACGTTGCGGGCCGCACGCCCGATGGTCTGGATCAGGGAACCGGTGGAGCGCAGGAAGCCCTCCTTGTCGGCATCCAGGATCGCCACCAGTGACACCTCCGGCATGTCCAGACCTTCACGCAGCAGGTTGATGCCGACCAGCACGTCGAACTCGCCCAGACGCAGATCACGAATGATCTCGACCCGTTCAACGGTCTCGATATCCGAGTGCAGGTAGCGCACCCGGACGCCATGCTCGGACAGATAGTCGGTCAGGTTTTCCGCCATGCGCTTGGTCAGTGTGGTGACCAGCACCCGGTCACCCATGGCCACTCGCTTGTGCACCTCGCTCAGCAGATCGTCGACCTGGGTGCGTACCGGCCGCACCTCGACCTCGGGGTCAATCAGTCCCGTGGGCCGTACCACCAGCTCGACCACGCTGCCCTGCGAATGCTCGAGCTCATAGGCGCGCGGCGTCGCCGACACGTAGATGCTGCGTGGCTCGCGCCGCTCCCACTCCTCGAACTTCAATGGCCGGTTGTCCAGTGCCGAAGGCAGCCTGAAACCGAACTCCACCAGGGTTTCCTTGCGCGAGCGGTCGCCCTTGTACATGGCGCCAAGCTGCGGGATGGTGACGTGTGATTCATCCATGACCAGCAGGGCATCGGGCGGCAGGTAGTCGAACAGCGTGGGTGGCGGCTGCCCCGGCTCGCGCCGGGTCAGGTGCCTGGAGTAGTTTTCGATGCCCTGGCAGTAGCCAACCTCAGCCATCATTTCGATATCGAACAGGGTTCGCTGCTCCAGACGCTGGGCTTCGACGAGACGGTTCTCGCGGCGCAGGAATTCAAGGTGCTCCTTGAGCTCGACCTTGATTGTCTCGATGGCGTTGAGAACGCTTTCGCGGGTACTGGCGTAGTGCGTCTTGGGGTAGACCGTGTAGCGTGGCACGCGTCGGCGCACTTCCCCGGTCAACGGGTCGAACAGGGACAGGTTCTCGATCTCGCCATCGAACAACTCGATCCGCAGCGCCTCGGTTTCGGACTCGGCCGGAAACACGTCCACAACCTCGCCGCGCACACGGTAACTGCCGCGCCTGAGTTCCATCTCGTTGCGCGTGTACTGCAATTCGGTCAGTTGCCGCAGCAGCTTGCGCTGGTCGATGTGCTCGCCAACGGAAAGTATCAGACGCAGGCTCAGGTAGTCCTCGGGATCGCCCAGGCCGTAGATGGCCGACACCGTGGCGACAATCAGTGCATCGGGCCGCGACAGCAGGGCCTTGGTCGCCGCCAGACGCATCTGTTCGATGTGGTCGTTGATGCTGGCGTCCTTTTCGATATAGGTGTCGGAAGCCGGCACGTAGGCCTCGGGCTGGTAATAGTCGTAGTAGCTGACGAAATACTCGACGGCGTTGTGGGGAAAGAACTCGCGGAACTCGCCATAGAGCTGTGCCGCCAGGGTCTTGTTCGGCGCCATGACCAGGGTCGGCTTCTGCACCTGTTCGATCACGTTGGCAATGGTGTAGGTCTTGCCCGAGCCGGTCACGCCGAGCAGGGTCTGGTGTGCCAGGCCCGACTGGAAGCCCTCCACCAGCTTCTTGATGGCCTGCGGCTGATCGCCAGCGGGCGCGTAGGGAGACACCAGTTCAAATCGTTCGCTCATGCCCCGATTATAAGGGACCCTCTGATTAACCCTGGGCAGGTGTCACCCATGGTGTCTGTTCGCAAGCCAAGGCGCACTGGCGCAGGCAGGCTGGTTGCCTGTCAAGTCAGTGCAACGCAGGATTGTGGGCAGACACCATGGGCCCAACTTGTTGATTCTGAACGCCTGGGTGACGCCCGGAAAGCCCGCATTCCGCGCCGCACGGCTTGTCCAGGCAGCCCAGCCTGCACGGCGCCACGCGGCACGAACTGCAGACTTTCTGGGCGTCATGCCACCTACTCAGGGTTAATCAGAGGGTCCCAAGGTCTCGCACGCAACGGACACCGGAACGACTGTAGGCACAGGCTGACAGCAAGCTGCGGCCCGCGCCTCTGCCATCGCTGCCGGCCGCCCGGCATCATGGGTGCCATGGAGCATGAGGACAAGGACGTCATTGTGAGCATCCGGACCCAGCACGCATTCACCCTGATCGAGCTGTTGCTCGCCCTGGCCGTGAGCGCCATTCTGATGGCGGTTGCCGCGCCATCTCTGAAGCATGCGCTGACCCGCAACCGTGTGATTCAGGCGGACAACCAGATGGTCAGCGCACTCAACCTCAGCCGCATCGAAGCCATAAACCACGGTACCTACACCATTGTTTGCCCCAGCTCCGACGGTATTCGGTGCCATCCGGGGCAGAACTGGGAGGGTGGCTGGCTGATGGGCATTGATGAGAACCACGACTTCCAGCCCGATGGTGCGCCCGAACACGTCTTTGGCCCCCTGGCCGAGGGCATCCGCATGCACAGCTCGCGCGGTCGCCTGCGGGTACGCTACCAGCCCGATGGCAGCGCTCCGGGAAGCAATATCAGCCTGATTGTCTGCCATGCCGGGCAACCGCAAAGCGCGCTGAAGGTGGTGGTTTCCAACTCCGGTCGGCCGCGTCAGGGCACCGCCAGCGCCCGCCAGGCTCGCGCCTGCAGCGATTCGTGACCGACCAAATAGCGATCATTTGCCGCAGTCCTGGCCATTCCGCTGACGCAAAAGCATGAACCTGCGCGTGGCGCAGGTTCATGCCGTACGAGCTTTCAGTCGGTGCTGTTGCGTCGGATCAAATAGCCAGCCACAGGTACAGATAGACCGTGTTGTTGTCGCTGGCGCTGCGACCGGTGCCATCGTAGTTGTGTGAGCGGCCGGCAAATTTGCTGTAAGCCGTGTATTGGGCTCCGATACGCACGTTGGCGTTTGGCTGGACCCAGGATCCGGCCTTGCCGAAGGGGTTGTAGTCGACCTCGATCATGGCACCTTCGGTATTGGGCTTGGGAGTGTCGCCATACAGTCCGGGATCGGCGCTGCCATCGTAGGCAAACGCGCCGAGCGTAGCGCCCCAGGTGTCCTTGAACCAATAGCTGCCGTTGACATTCAGCGAGTCCAGCGAATCATGCAGATTACTGGAATCGCCAGTGCCATAGGTTGCGTTCAGGGTCTGCTTTTCGTTCACATACAGCCCGTTCAGCGTGAATGTATTGCCGTCCTTGCTGAAGTGCTGGTAGCTGGCGTCGGCGCCAATGTCGCGGAAATGATCGGTCGGTCCCGACATCGCCACCGCATTTCCCACTGAGTTGACCCCTGGCAGGCTGCGTCGGGTGTCCAGCGCGAAACCACCAACCTCGATATTGGCACCGGTGAGGTTCCAACTTCTTGCCGCGCGCAGATAGGTCGCGACTCCGGAGATCTGTCCGTCGAAATCGGCGTTGACCTTGCGCAGGAAGCTCGGTGACAGCGACCGATACCCACCGGCTTCCATGTACCAGCTGCCGTCAAGCTGGGTATAGGCGTTGATACCGACAACCTGACCGCCAAGACCGTCGACAAGCAGGGGAACGGCAGGAGCTCCGGGGGACAGGTCGGCCGAGGTAAACGGCCATGTCCAAGCGGGCGCTGTATTGAACACGTCGGTAACCGTGGGGTTGTTGTTCAGCGACAAGCCCCAGATGCCACTGTGTTTGCCGGCCGTGAATGTTCGCGCATACCGGAGGTCGATGTTGTCCCAACCCATGACACCAGCGGCGTCCTCATAGGTAGCCTGTGCGAATACGCCCAGGTGGTCACTGATGCGGCCGGCCAGAAACAGCGAGGCCTGCTGCAGCTCGGTGTTGTTGTTGCGACTGTAGCCGTCGGCCGGGGCTTCGGCCTGTGCCTTGGATGTGTGGGTAAACGATTCGATAAGCATCATCGACACCGGCGCGCTTGCGCCGTCGCCTGACTTGATGGTGTAGCCCATCAGCTTGAACTGTCGTCCGAATGGCGTCAGTTGCGGGCCGAAAGCCCCGACGTGGCAAGAGCTGCAGGGAAGCTGAGTCTGCCGCGCGAAGGAGGGTACGGCCTGGCTGCGACCAGCAAAAATTGCCAGCGCAGTACAGATCAGGTAAACGAAAATGCGATGAAAGGAGGGTGATGATGAGTCCGTCTTGATCGCGGTACTGGTTGAGCGGTTCATGTACAGGCACTCCCGTGAATGAACGATTACGCCTAAGGATCCATGGCACACACAAATTTTACATCGCACCGCAAATGCAGATATTGACTTCGATCAAGAGAGCATTAGGGACCCTCTGATTAACCCTGAGTAGGTGGCATGACGTCCAGAAAGTCCGCAGTTCGTGTCGCGCGGCGCCGTGCAGGCTGGGCTGCCTGGACAAGCCGCGCGGCGCGGGATGCGGGCTTTCTGGACGTCACCCAGGCGTTCAGAATCAACAAGTAGGGCCCATGGTGTCTGTCCACGATCCTGCGTTGCACTGACTTGACAGGCTACCAGCCTGCCTGCGCCAGTGCGCCTTGACTTGCGAACAGACACCATGGGTGACACCTGCTCAGGGTTAATCAGAGGGTCCTTAGCGGTGCAACGCTTGCAGTCAAGCGCCGCAGGCAAACCGGCGCCACAGGCGCTGCCACGACGGGACCGACTCGCGCTGGCTCCCGAATGGATGGACCGGCCGCGTCGCCGCTGCTGTACCGGATTGGTTGATCGACACCCGGCCTTGGCGAGCACGCTGGCCGCATGTATCAATCAGGCAACACCCGATGCCTGGCAATAGCTGCAGGGGTGACATGCACCCTGAACGTTCACGCCTGCCATGAAAAAGGCCTGCGCGCTGCGCAGGCCTTTGGTGTTGATGGCGCCCGAACTTGGATTCGAACCAAGGACCCCCTGATTAACAGTCAGGTGCTCTAACCAGCTGAGCTATTCGGGCAAAACTTGTGTTGTCTGGTGTACCGCATCAACCGTCCATGGTGGCTTCCGCCGGCCCGGTCGTCCTGACCGGTCGTTCGACCGCTGCGATCTGCCACTGGCAGATCGGTCTGTCTCGTCCAGCGAGCCGCATATTCTCGTTTTTTCACTTGCCACTGTCAAGGTGGCACAAGCCGCCGACCACGCCCGTGTACAGCGAAGCACGGCACGCTGAACGTGCGCCCTGCGAAAAAACCGGACATACCGGGGCGCCAAACTTCCAATGGTGCGCTTCACTGCGTTCAGCAGCACCCTACGTCCGAGTGGAAAGCCAGGCGACCCAAGCAAACGCTGCTGCTCTCCCACTCCCTACTCCCTACTCACCACTTCCTTCTCTGGTGCGCTTCACTGCGTTCAGCAGCACCCTACCCCATGATCACTGATTGTCAGTGGCAATGCGGTAACACGGCACATAGGCGTTTCCGCCGGGCAGCTTCATGCGATGCTGCGCCTCGAATGCCTGCAGCAGCTTGTCCAGCGCATTCATGATGTCGGCGTCGCCGTCGATCTGGAAGGGGCCATGCTCGTCGATGATCTGCATGCCCTCTTCCTTGACGTTACCTGCGACGATACCGGAGAAGGCACGGCGCAGGTCGGCCGCGAGCTGATCCATCGGCCGGCCATGTCGAATCTTCAGGGCTGCCATGGCCTCGTGATCGGGCTTGAACGGCTGCTGGAACTCGAACGGTATATTCAACGCCCAGTTGAAGAAGAATGCATCCTTGGTGTCCAGGCGGTACTTCAGCACTTTCTGCAGACCAGCGACCATCGCGTGCGCCACGGCTTCCGGATCGTCGATGATGATCTGGTAATGCTCGGCCACCGAATCACCCAGGCTGAGACGCAGGAACTGGTCAATCTGCCGGAAATAGTCGGCGGATTCACTCGGTCCGGTGAAGATCAGCGGGAACGGTGTGTCGGCATTGTCAGGGTGCAGCAATATCCCCAGCAGGTAGAGAATCTCCTCGCAGGTGCCGACGCCGCCCGGGAACACGATAATGCCGTGACCGATGCGCACGAAGGCTTCCAGTCGCTTCTCGATGTCCGGCATGATCACCAGGTGGTTGACGATCGGGTTGGGCGACTCGGCGGCGATGATGCCCGGCTCGGTAATGCCGATGTAGCGATTGTGCAAGCGCCTTTGCTTGGCGTGACCAATAGTCGCACCCTTCATCGGGCCTTTCATCGCACCCGGGCCACAACCCGTGCAAATATCGACGCTGCGCAGGCCCAGTTGATAGCCCACGTACTTGGTGTAGTCGTACTCGCGCCGGGAAATGGAATGCCCACCCCAGCACACGGCGATGTTCGGGTCGACATTGGGCTTGAGGATGCGCGCGTTGCGCAGGATCTCGAAAACCGTATGCGTAACCCCGTCGGATGCGCTCAGATCGAAACCGTCCTGCGCCAGTTTGCCTGCGACATAGACAATGTCCCGCACCACCGACATCAGCAGTTCGTTGATACCGGGAATCAGGACACCGTCGACGAAAGCCTGTCCGGGCGCATTATCCAGCTTCAGCTTGACCCCGCGATCCTGCTGGATCACCTCGATATCGAAATCCGGATACTGCTCGGCAATGCCGCGTGGATCATCGCTCATGTTGCCTGAGGTCAGCACCGCCAGAGCGCAGCGCCGCAAAAGGGCATGCAGTCCTGAATCGCTGGCATCACGCAGGCGCGTGACCTCGTGGCGGGAAAGGACGGCCAGACCGCCGATGGGCATGACGCGGGCGCTGACGGTGGCCGGTTTAGCCGAGGCATGGGCAGAATCGTTCATGGGTGTTCCGGGTTCCTGAATGACGTCAATGATGCAGAAAGACCTTCAAGCATCCCGTCTTGGCGCCTGCAGGTCAAGCGCTGCGGCGCATAAAAAAAGCCGACGCCCCTGCGGACGCCGGCTTCTATAGCTGCAACAGCAGATCAGAACGTGTAACGGACGGTCAACAGTGCCGACCAGCGTGAAATCACACGCGTCGGATTGCTGCCCGCGTCACGCGTCACGTAGGGCGAGGCCTGGAAATTGCCGCTGCGGTCAGTCGGGATCTGATAGATGTACTGGCCATCCGAGTTGACGCCCTGATAACCGGCAAGGTTGCGGGTGTCGTACTGCAGATAGCGCACATCACCCCAGTCCTTGTTGAGCAGGTTCAGGAAGTTGTGGATATCCAGACGAATCTGGCCCTTGGCGCCGTCGAAGAATCCCGGAATTTCCTGCGAGAAACTCATGTCGAAGCTGTTGTTCCAGGGCGCATGTGCCTCGTTGCGTCCGGCAATCTGGCCACGATGCTTGTTCAGATAGCTGTCGCTGGACAGGAAGTCCTGGAACTGGCCGATCAGCTCGTTGCTGGCCGGATTACCGCGGAAGTCGACAAACTGGACCAGCGGATCGTTCATGGTCGGGATGTACGCCGGATCTTCGTAGCTGATGCCATCACCGTTGACATCGCCGGTGAAGATCCAGGTGTACGGCAGACCGGAGTGACCGGAATAGAAGGCCGATACGCGGGTCTTGTAGTCACCGAAGAAGGCATGCTGCCAGGTCATCGAGGCCTTGATGCTGCGCGCGATGTTGCGCGATGCCTTGGTGCTGTATTCCTGGTTCGGGTTTTCCCTGACCACATACTTGTAGCCGGAAGAAGCCTGCGAGCTGTTGCCCGGGTTGACCTCGGTGGTGTTGTTGAAGGTCGCGCTCAGGCTGCCATACCAGCTGTCGGAGAACGGCTTGCGCAGAGCCAGCGTAAGGCTGTTGGCCTTGCCCTTGTTGGTGTTGTCCAGCAGGGTCGAATCGATGGCAAAGTCCGGATTGGCATTGGCATACGCATGCTGACCGCTGGCGCGCGGGTTGGCACCCGGGATCGCCCAGTACTGTGAACGACCGTCCGGCAAGGTACCAGTGGCCGCACCCACGTTGATGGCCTTGTAGAAGATCGCGTCCCGATTCTTGATGTAGGCGTACTCGACGGATCCGATCAGGCCCCACCAGGGCAGCTCGCGGTCCAGAGCCATGGCGAATTTCCATGCCGTCGGCAACTTGAAGTCGGAGGCGATGGTGTCGACGTCACCGATGATGTTGCCGCCACCGGCAGGGATCGGCTGGTTGTACGGATCGGCGCTGAACGGTGCCGAAGACGGGTCACGTACGTAATAGGTTGCCACCGTCAGGCCATTGTTCTGATACGGGTTGGTCATCCACACGGTCGGCGGCGAAGTCTGGAACAGACCGAAGCCACCACGCAACTGCATCATGCGATCGGTATCAAACTGGTAGTTGAAACCGAACCTCGGCTCGATGACCTTGTTGCCGGGGCTCAGCGAATTGGTGTTGGAGTAGCCAAACGCATCCTGGAAAGCCGCGTTGTACGGCGGCTTGCGATTGGAGTCCGGAATATTGACACGCAAGCCGTACTGGACCGACAACTGGTCATCGACCTGCCAGGTGTCCTGGATGAACGGGCTGTACTGGGAATAGGTCCACTGTGCGGCAACATCGTTGATCGTATAACCCGGCGCCGGCTGATACAGGCTGAAGCTGTAGTAGTCACCACTGGCGAACTGATCAATGGAATCGAAGCTGTATGAACCGAACTCCGTGCGACCGAACAGGTTGTAGATCTTCTTGCGCTGGGCGTAGATACCGCCCTTGATGGTGTGGTCGCCCGCATAGTAGGTGCCGGCGAAGTAGAAGTTGGTTTCCTTGGTATCGATCTTGTTGTAGTGACGATACTGCTCTTCACCCAGGAAGACCCGCGGCGAACCATAACCATCGACCGACACGCTGATCTGCGGCGCCTGGATCGGGGTCTGCGTGTCCTGCTTGAAGTGCTGGTAGCCGATCTTGGCTTCGGTGGAGAAGTTGGTGCTCCAGTCATCGAAGAACTGCAGCGAGATGTTGTCGTTCTTGATCGCCTGCGTGTAGCGATACGTGGTCACGCCGACCGTGTCGGACGAATTGCCCAGAAGCACCGGATGGTCTTCCTTGGTGTGGTTCCAGGACAGCGACGCACGGTGGTTCTGGCTGATATTCCAGTCCAGCTTGGCCAGGTAACGCTTGTCTTTCAGCGACACCCCGCTGCTGCCACCGAAACCGCCCGTGTCCAGGCCATAGCCATTGGCGATGTCGACGATCTTCTGCAAGTCGCCCGGCGAGACCTTGTTGGAGGTCGACGGACCGTCACCAAGGCTCGGGTCCAGACCGTTGGCCGAGTCGGCGCCGATCTGGGTGACCTTCTGCTGTTCGGCGGAGACGAAGAAGAACAGCTTGTCCTTGATGATCGGACCGCCCAGCGTGAAGCCGCCGGTGGTGTTGCGATCAAAGCCGTTGTACTTGTAGCCGGGGTTGCTGGAGTCCAGGAAGCCGGCGTCGCCAACCATGCTGCTCGCATTCTGATAGGCGTAGTACACCGAGCCGTGGAACTCGTTGGTACCCGACTTGGTCACCGCATTGATGTCAGCACCAACCGAATCGGAGCTGACATCGAAGTTGGTGGTGGAAATGTTGTACTCGGCGATCGTGTCCGGCGAGATCGGGGTGTTCTGATAGGGAAGGCCGTTGGCATTGAGGCCGAACGGATCGCCCACGCCGACGCCGTCAACCGAAATATCGTTGTAGCGGTTGGGCAGGCCCATGGCCGAGATCGAACCGTCGCCCGGGTCGGTGACGTTGATGCGCGGATCCAGTCGCACGATGTCGTCGATGGTGCGGTTGGCCGAAGGTGTGGCCTCCAGCTGCTGCTGCGACACGTTGATCGACAGCCCCTTGTTGTCGGGCTGGAAGGTAAGAGCGGCCGCGGTCGCCCGCACCTGGATGGCTCCCAGTTCCTGCGCGTTCTGCTCGCTGGCAGCCATGGCCACGTTAACGGCAGTGACTTCCGCCAACTTCAAGTAGACATTGTCTTTCTGTGTCGAAGTGCCGTCCTTGCTGACGGTGACATCAAACGGCCCGCCAACACGCAGGCCGGCTGCCTTGTAGTTGCCCTTTGCGTCCGTGGTCACGACGCGGGTGGTACCCGACGGTTCATGCACGATCTGCACGGTGGCATTGGCTACGGGTTGGCCGCTCGAATCAACCACGTGACCGCTGATGCCAGCGGAGGTGTTCTGGGCCATGACGGGTGATACGGCAAGCAGCGCGCTGATGGCCAGCGGCAGCATTGCCAGGCGAATACGCTTGTTCATCGGTTGATCCTTGCTAGCAATCCTCGGAATGCAGCAGATCCCGAAATGCCAGGTCCAAGCGCAAGCTCGCGATCCTGATTTCATGGTCTGCTGCGTTAGTACGGAATCCCGGCAATCCCCCAGGCCCGTTAATGACAGTTTAACAGTGAAATGTGACAGTTTTGCAAATTACTGAAAATCGGTTGCGGACCCTGGGCAAGGCGCCGCTGAGCGAATCCGTACAAGCGGGGAGGCGTGGTCTCAGAGCCGGATTCAGAGGGCAAAATGCGGCAGCAGGAGCCGCCAGGGGCTACGCTGCAAGGCGCAGCCTGCTTTTCAGCCGCCGAGTCCCGGGCCCGGGCGAGCACGGCCCTCAAATCCCTGCCTGGCGCATGAACGCCACCACGCCGGCCAGAAACATCTGCACCGACAAGGCAATCAGCAGCATGCCCATGACTTTTTCCAGGGCGGTCAGAACGCTCTCGCCCAACCATCGGAACAGATAGGTGGCACTGAGCAGGATCGCCGCGGTAGCAAGCCAGGCAAGGAACAGTGCAATACCCCACTCCACAGTGCGCCCGGGCTGCGTATTGGTCAGCAGCAGCAACGCGGCCATGGCCGAGGGTCCGGCCACGCCGGGAATGGCCAGCGGCACGATGAACGGCTCGCCCTCGCCCGCCTTGCCGAAAATGCCACCCCCATCGCCTGGCGGAAACACCATGCGGATGCCGATCAGGAACAGCACGATGCCACCGGCAATGCTGACCGATTCCTGCTTCAGCTGCAGGACATGCAGGATGTACTGCCCGCCCAGCAGGAACACGATCAGTACCCCCAGCGCAATCAGCAGCTCCCGAATCATCACCCAGCGCCGTCGCTGCGGCGGCACGTCCTTGAGCAGGCTCAGGAAAAACGGAATATTGCCCAGCGGATCCATGATCAGGAACAGCAGGAGGCCCGCAGACAGGGTGGTCATGTTGGATTCCATCGGGGCTCCTGGTGATCTGGCTGGACTCGGGACTCGGGACTCGGGACTCGGGACTCGGGACTCGGGACTCGGGAAAGCGTAACGGCAACGGGCAAGGATGAAAAACGAACCAGAGTGCGGGCGCAAGCCCGCGATCCCTGATGCCGACACACCGCTGCGGGTCAAATGGCCGCGAGTCGTGCAGGTCGTGGTGAGCCATCTGACCGCAACATCAGGACGGGCATGTGTCTTGCGGCAGCGGCTTTGGCATGGCTACCCCCGGGTACGCCATGAAGTCGAGCGCAGATCCAGCAGCGCTCCGCGCATCGGCCGCGCTTCGGGAGTGAGCAGGTATACCAGCGCCTCGGCTGTGGCCTCCGGACTCGGCAGCTGCATGCTGTCCTCACCAAACCAGGCCTTGCGGCGCAAGGCAGTGCGCATCGGTGCAGGCAGAATGCCGTGCACGCGCAGCGCACTGTCGTCGGTCTCCTCGTGCAGGATGGAAGCCAGGCGCTCCAGTCCGGCCTTGGCGACCCCGTAACCGTTCCAGTGGGCTCGATCCAGACGCTGGCGATCATCAAGCACGAAGACCACAGCGCTGTCCTCGGCCGCCTGCAGCATCGGCAGGCAGGCCTGGGTCAGCAGAAACGGCGCGGTCAGGTTGACCTGAAGATCGAGCAGCCAGTCGTCCGGCTTCTTCATCGCCAGGGGTGTGAGGCTTTCAAAATGCGCGGCGGCATGCACCAGGCCATCCAGTCTGCCGAAACCGTTGTGCAGCGCCTCGATGACGGTATCGTAGTCAGCCGGTGATGCGCCGGCCAGATCGAGCGGCAAAATGGCCGGCTCGGCACGACCAAGAGCCTTGACCTCGTCGTACAGGGTTTCCAGCGCGCGGACCTTGCGGCCACCCAGAACCACGCTTGCACCCGCATGGGTGCACGCGTGCGCGGTCGCCCGACCGAGACCACCATACGCGCCCGTAATCATGATCACCCGCCCGTCCAGACTGTCCGGGCGGACGCTCCATGACTCGGGCAAGGGTATTGCCTGCAGCGCCATCAGGCCGGTGCCTCGGCCAGATCCTTCGCCATGCGCGCCAGCTCGCCAGACTCCAGCAGGTCGACAAGCACCTCGCAGCCGCCGATCAGATCGCCCTGCACGAACAACTGCGGGAAGCCCGACCAGTTGCCATATCGGGGCAGCGCGGCACGCACGCGCGGATTCTGCTGCACGTCCACGGCATGAAACGGCGCGCCGGCCTGGTTCAGCGCGTCCACGGCGCGCGCCGATGCCGCGCACATGGGGTGCTGCGGCGTACCTTTCATGAACAGGATAAGGGGGTGCTTGCTGACAAGCCCCTTGATCTCGCGACGAATGTCCATACCGTGTTCCTTGCCTGCCGAGCGGTCTGCAACCGCTGGCATGCATCCAAAACGCCCATTATACCAGCGGCGCGACGCGCTCCGAGTGGATGATTCCCGGAGCCAATCAGACCCGCTTAAGGCTTCGCCCTGTACACTCTTCCGGCCAATCAATCGATAAGGAGCACGCACCATGGCTATTGAACTCCCCGCACTGCCCTATGACCGCAAAGCACTGGAACCGCACATCTCCGAGGAAACGCTGGACTATCATTACGGCAAGCATCATCAGGCTTACGTCAACAAGCTGAATGATGCCATCGCGGACACGGACATGGCCGACATGGACCTCGAATCCATCATCAAGAAGGCCAGCGGTGGCTTGTTCAACAACGCCGCGCAAACCTGGAACCATACCTTCTACTGGCATTCGATGAGCCCCGATGGTGGTGGTGATCCCTCGGGCAAGCTGGCCGACGCGCTGGTCAAGGCCTTTGACTCCGTGGATGGCTTCCGCGAGCAGTTTGCCAAGCAGGCCGGTGGCAACTTCGGCTCAGGCTGGACCTGGCTGGTGCAGCGCCCGGACGGGTCCCTGGCCATCGTCAACACGTCCAACGCCGGTACCCCGATCACCGGTTCGGATCGCCCGCTGCTGACCTGCGATGTGTGGGAACACGCCTACTACATCGACTATCGCAACGCGCGGCCCAAGTACCTTGATGCCTTCTGGAACCTGGTCAACTGGAAATTTGCGGCCAGCAACCTGGCCTAGCAGCCGCCAGAACATTTGATGGTCGTCATCCCGGCGCAGGCCGGGATCCAGTGTCAAACACCGTGCGCAGCACACAAAATCTTTTTCGAGTACTTCGCACCAGTACCCAACTGGATCCCGGCCTGCGCCGGGATGTCGATTGCAGTCTGCAGTTGACCTGAACCGTTGCGTCCGCACCGGAAGATCTCATTTTTGCAACACGCGGTGCAACGGCTATCTGCTGTGAGCCGATTTGGCTGCGCGAATGGCTTTCACGCCCTTTGGGCGCGAAAGGCTCTTGCTTCATGCGGCCAACAGCCGCCATGCTACGTGCGGTCTGCCGCATCAGCCGCCAGGCGCACCCCTGGCGGCATCCAATCTGGCCTGCATGTCCGCCAGGGCCGAGCTGCCCGGCGCGAGCTGCGAGAAGGCTGACAACAGCTTGGCTGCCCGCCCGGTGTCGTGTGCGGCCAGGGCCTGGTCGAACAGGCTTCGGGCCTGGCCCGGCAAGCTGGCCAGACCGGCCATGGCGTCGCTGTTGCCGGCGTCGATGGCAAGCGCGGAACGATACAGGTCATAGGCACTGTTGCCCGGAGGCAGCATCAGTTTGCCGTCTTCGGCAGCCGCCTGTGCCCGCGTGATCAGGCGCTGCGCCCTGGCTTTTTGCTGTGCGGTGAGCGGCGGCGGTGCCTTGGGTTTCTGTTCCAGATCAGCCAGGTGCTTGCGAGCCGCCTGCAGCTGCGGCGTCCGCCCGGCAAGTACGGCTACCTCATCGAGCAACTGGCTGGCCTGTTCCAGCCTGCCGTCATCCATGCGTTGCTGCGCCCGCGCGAGCAGCCCGTCGGCCACCCTGGCAATGCCCTGGCGTGCATGCTCGTTGTCCGGATCGGATTCAAGCACCTTGCGATAGCGGGCAAGCGCATTGTCCGAACCGCTACCGCGCAGACGGCCCGCAGCGAGATCCGCGTCTGCCTGTGCCATCAATTGCTGCTGTGCATCGGCTGCCTGCTTGCGTGCCTGGCTGAGTTGCGCACGCAGTTCCGGAAGGTTGGCGAAGTCCGGCAGCAGGCGCCCTAGTTTCTGGACGGTCTGCTCGGCCTGGTCCAGCTGACCCTGATTGATGGCGTCTCTTGCCGCGGCGGACATGGCCACACCAACCTTGTCCAGGCCATGCATGGCGATGGCATTGCCGGGATCGGCAACGAGAGCCTGCTTGTACAAGGCAGCTGCACCGCCCTTGCCATCCAGGTGGTTATCGGCCAGCGCCTGCGCGGCGCGCTGCAGCAGACCTTCCAGCTTGTCGCTGCGCGCGTGCACCTGTGCCAGCCGCTTGTCCAGCCGATCCAGTTCATCGCCGCCGCCCAACAGGGCTCGCGCTGCCTGCAGGCTTGTTGCCGCCTGATCATCATGCCCGGCATCAAGCTGGGTGCGCGCCTGCGCCAGCTCGGCCTGGCCCACTGCGTTCAAGCCCGCTTCGGCACGTGCGCTATCGGCTCGCAAGGCGCGCGCAGCCGAATACAGTTCGCGTGCGCTCTCGCCCTGATGGCCATCCAGCTTGCCCGCTGCCAGTGCGTTGTCGGCCCGCTCAAGCAACTGGTTGAGCTGGGTCTGCGGCAGCCAGGAGCGGATCGTCTGCCGCTGGGTCCAGGCGCCTGCAGCGACAATCACCAAAAGCAGCAGAACGATCCACGGCCATCGGCGACCTGACGCCACGGCGCGCGGCGGCGGATTGCGCTGGCGAGGGCCGCGGGCGTCATCGGAGACAGTGGAAAATTCGTCCAGGTCGCCCAGTGCGGGCTCGGTTCTGGGCGGCTTGTTGTGGCGTCCGCGGGTGCGTCGTTGATTCATGCTGGACCAAAACCGGGTAGCGATCGACAAATTCGATACATCATTCTATTCGACTCGCGCGCAGGCAATCAGTTCGGTCGCCGCGGCCGTTCATGCACCACCCCGTTCGCGACCAGGCGGTCACCAGCCGGGGAACCCCTGATTGAATGCCGGGCACGCGCGGTTCACGAGTTGCCCAGGCGGCGCGCTTCAATCACGTTGGCCAAAGCGTCAATGCGCGCCAGCAGCGCCGACAACTCGGCAAAATTACCAATCCTCACGGTATAGCGCATGCACGCCTCGACGCTGTCGCCCAGCAAGTGGCTGCTGGAGGCAAGAATATGCGCATTGCTGTTGCTGATGGTCGCGGTGACATCTTTCTGCAGACCCTTGCGGTCATAGCCACGCACCTCGATATCGACCTGGTAGGCACGCGCAGGCGCCTCACCCCACTCAACATCGATGATGCGATTGGCGTCGCGCGCGCGCAGGCGCGCCAGCGCGTTGCAATCGGCACGATGCACGGTGATGCCGTGACCGCGGGTGATGAAGCCACAGACCGCATCACCGGGCAGAGGTTGGCAGCAACGCGCCAGGGTGCTGAGCAGATTCCCGACTCCGGCAATTTTCAGGGCGCCCGGGTCGCCGGGTGGCTGCTGCGGCGCGCGCGCAGGCAATGATGGAGCCGTGTGCTCGGGTGCCAGGCGCTGTTCCAGCACGCGCGCAATCTGGCCGCTGGACACTTCACCCAGAGCCAGCGCCAGCAGAAGCTCGTTGCGTGTCTGGAATCGGAAATCCGGCAGCAAATCGTCGATATCCATATCGCCCGCACCCAGGCGCCGGAGTTCGCGGTCGTACAGGCTCTGTCCAGTAGCCAGGTTGGTATCCATGTCGTTGTGACGAAACCACGCCCGCACCTTGCTGCGCGCACGGTGGGTGTTGAGCACCTGGTTTGCGGATGACAGCCAGTCGCGACTGGGTTGTGCCTTCTTGCTGGTCAGTACTTCAATACGATCACCACTGGCGGGCTGATGGGTCAATGGCACGATGCGCCCATTGACCTTGGCCCCGCGACAGCGATGCCCGACCTCGGTGTGCACGTGGTAGGCAAAATCCAGCACGGTGGCTCCCACCGGCAGGTCGTACACATCGCCGCGCGGAGACAGCAGATAGACCCGGTCCTCGACCAGCTCGGTGCGCAAGTCGGCCATCAGGCCGCTGTCGTCATCAGTCTCCTCGCGTCCTTCCAGAAGCTGGCGCATCCAGGCCAGACGTGCCTCGAAACCGCTGTCGGTACCGCCACCTTCCTTGTAGCGCCAATGCGCAGCCACGCCCAGCTCGGCCGCCTTGTGCATTGACCTGGTGCGGATCTGCACCTCCAGGACCTTGCCTTCCGGGCCATGCACGGCCGTGTGCAGCGACTTGTAGTCGTTGCCCTTCGGGCGCGCGATGTAGTCGTCGAACTCGCCCGGAATATAGGGCCACAGGGAATGCACCAGACCGAGCGCGGTGTAGCAGGCCGGGACATCGTCGACCAGAATGCGCACGGCGCGAATGTCATAGAGGTCGGAGAAGTCGGCGCCCTTGCGCTGCATCTTTTTCCAGATCGAGTAGATATGCTTGGGCCGACCGGCCAGCTCGGCGCGCACGCCGACCTTGTCCAGCTCCCGGGCCAGCGCTGCAATGCACTGTGCGATGAAGGCCTCGCGATCATCGCGACGCTCATCCAGAAGCCGGGCAATGCGCTGATAGGCGTCGGGCTGGAGGTAGCGGAAGGCCAGATCCTCGAGCTCCCACTTCAGCTGCCAGATCCCCAGCCTGTTGGCCAGCGGTGCATGGATGTCGGCGCTCAGTTGTGCCAGTGCCTGGCGCTGCTCGGCTGGTAACTGGCTGGCGTCGCGCAGGCGCACCAGTTGCCGGGCCAGCAGAATGAACACCACGCGGATGTCGCCAATGATCGCCAGCAGCAGGCGCCGCAGGCCCTCGACCGCGCTGCCTGGCTCGCGCTTTTCGTGCAGGGCCCAAACCTGGCCGGCGGCGTATTGTCCATCCAGCAACCGTCGTTGCGAAGCTGGAATGCTGTCGGGCCAGCGGGGCGCATCATCAGCGGCCGCCTGTGCTTCCCACACGACATAGCGGGCCCACGCAGCCAGGGTCTCGGAGTCGCAATGGAGCTGTTGCAGAACGGTCAGCACCTGGCTGCAGTGGCTTGCCGCAGCGGGGTCACGCAGCCGTTCATGGGCCTCGGCCAGGGCCTCGGCAAAGTCGTCGTCAGGCTGCGCGCGAATATCTGTGCCGGTCATGGGCCATGAATCATTCAGCAGAGCTGCCGGCTGTCCCGAAAAACTGCGGACCAATTGGGTCACCGGCAAGGATCTGGCGTCCGGATGGAAAATGCGCGCTCCCGCCTTGCAGCGAGCGCGTTTTACGCAGTACGAGCGCGCAATTCGAGGCATCGAACCTGCAGCATGGCCTGGCGGGAGCGTCTCTCGGCAGCCACGCATTCGCCGCACCCGGTCGCTGTGCACGCCCGCCGACGCGGCGACCACGTCAGCGCCGCAACCGGGAGCTTGACTACTGCGGCGCGGACACCACGGGATAGCCGAATGCCACATTGTCGGAGAAGGTGGTCTCGGACGAAACGGCCGGGCTGGTAAACAATGTCGCGCTGACCACCGGCACATCCCCCGGCAGTGCACTACCCGGATTGACCATCCAGCAACTGCGCTGAATTACACCCGACTGGGACGACGGCAGCGGCGTACCCACTTGTGGCTGGGTACCAAACACCACATTGCAGCTGGTGAATACATTGCGATCGTAGCCTTCGGTCAGCACGTAGACATTGTTACTGAGCGATTGCGGGCTGCTGGTCGAACCCGCGGTTGCCGCACTCGCCCCGGGGGTCGTGTAGTGGATGTCGTAGGTGAATTGCTCGCCCGCTGTCGCGGGCACATGCGTCACGGTGATGTACACCGAGCTGTTGGCCGCAGCAGTGTACTCGTCGAACCCGGTGGCGAAGATATCGCGCGTATCCGCGACCGAGCCACCATGCGCATCCGCGGTGAAGCACTGCAGGGACGCACCGCCGCATCCGGCCCCGGTACCTGTCTCATCACACGTCGTCACGTCCAGCTGGCCGTCGATGTAGGCAAGGTCGCTGATGCGGGTAAAGCTGCCGCTGACCCCATCTGAATCCTTGCTGCCGATCAACCACGCCCCGTGAACAGGCCGCAGATACAGGCCGGTGTTGCTGGTGTTGCCGGTATCAGCGAATTCGTTGCACATGAGGAAATCATCCATATGCACCTCGGCCACATAACGCTGGCTCGGGGCATTGGCAACGTTCTCGAATGCGTAGTTGATCGCGGGCGAATAGGCCGAGCTGACCGTCAGGCCGCGCGAATCGTTGAGTCGCACCGTACTGCCGAAGGCCATCACCAGCGATGAACCGGACAGTGCCAGGCCTGCGCAGGCCAGAATTAAGGATTTCTTGAAAGTCACCATCGTCACCAAAATGTGCAGAAATGTGGCTGCGGCCTGAACCGCGCATGAACCCTTGAGCAACGCGTCCTGCAGCGACCACGGGCTTGAGCAGTTTAATGCAGAGTTTTCTGCAAAATGTTAATTATGTGCATGTTTTCCTGAACAAAACGGTGCACAAACGCAAACCGTGACCGGTGCCTCACTTGCGTTCAGC
Source organism: uncultured Gammaproteobacteria bacterium (assembly GCA_963800395.1). Lineage (GTDB taxonomy): Bacteria > Pseudomonadota > Gammaproteobacteria > Xanthomonadales > Rhodanobacteraceae > DASSBG01. The sequence continues at coordinate 92,249 of CAWDBD010000014.1, read as the reverse complement.
CGCTGTTCTGGCCTTCGCGAGTTCACGGTTGAGACGCTTGGCTGAGACCTTGCCGACGGTCCCCAGTTCCTGGGCGAACAGGGATACCCGGTATTCCTCGATCATCCAGCGCAATGGGCCAAGCGCCCCGCTATCCTTGCCCGATGCACACAGACTGAGGTATTCGCGCCAACAAGGCAAGACATCAAGCATGCGCTGCTGATCCTTGTTCGGGTCCTGCCGCAGGCGCTCGGCGCGCAAGCGCATGCCATGCAGGTAGCGCGGCAAGTGGCGCAGGTGCTCGGGCGCCAGTTCCCGGGCAAAGCCCCGGAACAGCAGATGGTCGAGCTGCTCGCGCATGTCGTCATAGCTCGCCGTGGCAAAGCCCATCAGCGGCGGCTCCAGCCAGCTTCGCAGTTCGGCCTGGGCCTCGATGATCGGCTCCAGCTTCTCGAGGCGCTCGATGGCAGCGGAAAAGATGCCCGCCTCGACCCGTGCAAGAAGTGCATCGAAGTCCTCCCGGTTGCGCACATCTGGATCACTGGCGGCCAGCAGATCGCGCAGGGCGCCCTCTGCCAGGTCCTCGCGCAGTTCCTCGACGCTGCCGAGCGGCACCGCTTTCAGGCCCAGGTCGGTACGGATGGGCAATCGGCGACGGGCCTTTTTCAGCGCCGACGCCAGGCGCAGGCGCAGCAGCCGCTCGACCCCGCGCCGGTGTTCGGATTGTGCTTCATCGCGACGCTCGAATACACGCAGGGCCACCGACTCGCCCAGATCAACCAGAGCCGGGTAGGCATCAAGCCCGCTTTCGGAACGCACCCTTTCGGGTACCTCGTCGAAGCCCCACTGCTGCAACGGCTCACGCTTGAGATCGGCGTCGGCCTGGCGCGAAAAGGCCTTGCGCGCATCGCTGCTCCAGTCCTTTCGCAAATCCTGCAGGCTGCGGGAGGCTGCCAGGTGTTTGCCATTTTCGTCCTGAAGTTGAAAGCGCATGCACAGATGTTCCGGCAGCTCGGCCCCGGCAAATGCGTCGGCGTGGATATCGACGCCTGTGGTGCGCATCAGGAATTGCGCCAACGCCCTGTTCAGTCCCGCGTCGCGAGGCCGCTCGGCTTCGCAAAAGGCACGCGCAAAGTCCGGCGCCGGCACGAAGTTGCGACGCAGTTTCTTGGGCAAGGTCTTGATCAATGCGGCCACCTTGTCCGGCAACAGGCCCGGCACCAGCCACTGGCAGCGCTCGGCGGACACGGCATTGAGCAGGGCCAGCGGCAAGTGCATGGTCACGCCATCGGCGGTGTCGCCGGGCACGAATCGATAGTCGAGGTGCAGCCGCATGCCATCCATGTCCAGAACCGCCGGAAATTCCCCCGCAGCCATGTCCGGCGATGCCTCGAGCACATCGCCAAGCGACCAGTGCAAGGCGGCCTGCGCCGCTGGCGGTGCCTTGCGGTACCACTTTTCCAACGCCGCCTTCGAGGCCACATCGCCAGGCAACTTGCCTTCGAAAAAGCGTGCCAGCTCGGCCTCGGGCCGGATCAGCCCCTGGCGGCGCTGCTTGGCTTCCAACTCGTCAGCCTTGTCCAGCACGCGCTGATTGGCCGCCACAAAGTCGGCGCGCGTGTCGATATCGCAGCGCGCCAGCGCCTGTTGCAGAAAGATCGCATGGGCCTGCTGCGGATCCTGTTTCTGGAACGTGACTGTACGCCGCTCCACGATCACCAGGCCGAACAGGCTGACCTGCTCGTGCGCCACCACCTTGCCGCGCTTGCGTGACCAGTGCGGGTCGCCACAATTTCGGCGCAACAGATGCGCGGCCTGCTGCTCGATCCAGCGCGGCTCGATTCGCGCGCAGCTCATCCCCCACACCTTGCCGCCCAGATCAAGAATCTGCGCGGCAAATAGCCAGTTGGGAGGTGAGTCCGAAAGCGCCGAGCCCGGAAACACCTTGAAGCTGCGCTGCCGGGTGCTGCGGAAGATACCCTTGTCATCCTTGCGTGCGACCTGGGTAGGCAGGCCGCTGAGAAGGCTGCAGTGGATGGCTTCGTATGCTTCGGGACCCGGGACCCGGGAGTCGGGACTCGAAGACGCTGATGCGCGTGGCGAAGTCGCGGTTTTCGCTGCGCCGCGACCCGACTTGAGTTGCGATGCGCGCTTGCCGCTGGAAGCATCGGGAACCGGGGCCGGGGAACGGGAGCCCCGCGATGGCCGTCTTGAATGCGAAACTCTGCCCTTCCTTCCCTGTTTGCCGGTATCTCCTTGCGACTCGTGCTTGCCGGAGGGGTCATTGGGCATCGAGTCCCGGGGTGCTGGTCCCGACAAGCGCAGTTGCCGATGCACCTCCCGCCATTCACGCATGCGCAGGTAACTGAGAAAATGCCGTCCGCACCAGTCGCGGAGCTTGCGCTGGGTCAGCTCCTGGTGGGCTGCCGCATAGGCCTGCCACAGATTCAGCACGCCGACAAAATCCGACTTGGGGTCGGCAAAAAGCCGGTGCGCGGCATCGGCCTGCCCGCGTGCGTCGGGCGGGCGTTCGCGCGGGTCCTGCACGCTGAGGAAGGCCACAATGACCATCACCGAATCAAGCACCTCGAGTGTGCGTCCTTCAATCAGCATCCGCGCCAATTGCGCGTCAATCGGCAGGCGCGCCAGTTCCCGCCCGATCGGGGTAAGTGCCTGGTGCTCGTCTATGGCCTGCAATTCGGCAAGTCGCCGGTAGCCGTCGGCGATGGCGCGCGGCTCGGGAGCGTCCAGAAAAGGGAACTCCTCGACTTCGCCAAGGCCGAGGTCGAGCATGCGCAGGATCACGTTGGCCAGCGAGGAACGCAGCAGTTCCGGATCGGTATAACGCGGCCTGCTGTCGAAGTCGGCCTCATCGTAAAGTCGCACGCAGATGCCGGGGCCGACCCGCCCGCAGCGACCCTTGCGCTGGTCGGCAGCGGCGCGCGAGACCGGCTCGACATGCAGGCGTTCCAGCTGGCTGCGCTGGCTGTAGCGTTTGACGCGGGCCGTGCCGGTATCGATCACGTAGCGGATGCGCGGTACCGTCAAGGAGGTCTCGGCCACGTTGGTGGCCAGCACCACGCGCCGCGCCGGGCCGGGCTTGAACACGCGGTCCTGGTCCTTCGCGGACAGTCGCGCATACAGCGGCAGAATTTCCGTGTGACGGTAATTGCGGTGGGACAGGATTCGATGTGTGTCGCGGATTTCGCGCTCGCCGGGCAGGAATACCAGCACGTCTCCGCGCGGGTCTTCGCTGCTGATCTCGTCCAGCGCCAGTGCGATGTGCTCGGCACTGCCCTGCTGCATCCTGCCGGTGTTTTCCGTGGTTGCCTCCAGCGGCCGCCAACGCAGCTCGACCGGATGCGCACGGCCTTCGACCTCGATGACCGGCGCGGCATCGAAATGTTCGGCAAAACGCGCGGTATCGATGGTGGCCGAAGTGACGATGATCTTGAGGTCGGGACGCTTCTTCGCCAGTCGCTTCAGATAGCCGAGAAGAAAGTCGATGTTCAGGCTGCGCTCGTGCGCCTCGTCGATAATCAGGGTGTCATAGGCACTCAGCCAGCGATCACGCTGGGTTTCGGCCAGCAGGATGCCATCGGTCATGAACTTGATCAGGCTGTCGTCGCTGACCTTTTCGGTAAAACGCACCTGATAGCCCACCTGATCGCCCAGCGGGACGTTCAATTCCTCGGCCACCCGCCGTGCCATCGAGCGCGCGGCCAGGCGCCGCGGTTGGGTGCAACCCACCAGTCCTGCCGCACCACGCCCGGCCGACAGGCACAACTTGGGCAGTTGAGTGGTCTTGCCCGAACCGGTTTCACCGGCGACCACCACGATCTGGTGCTCGCGGATCGCGGCCACGATGTCGTCGGCACGCGCACTGACAGGCAGGGTCTCGTCCAGGCTCACTGCCGGCATGCTCGCCGCGCGCGCCTCGCGCCTGGCAATGGATGCCGCGACGTCCCGGTTCAGCAAATCCAGCTTTGGCGCATCCGGCTCCTTGCCATGTGACAGCCGCCGCCAGCGACCGATCAGTCTGCCGCGATCACGCGTACACACCTGCGCAAGCTGCTGTCGCAGCTCGCGGGGCATGGCAGAGGGTTTTCTCGCTCGTCCGCTCACAGGCACGCTTGCAAAGGCTCGGAAACCGCCCATTGTATGACTTCGCCCGGCCTGCCCACGAATGCCGTGATTTTGAGGATACCGAGGGACCCTCCATGGTGCGCATCGCTCCGCGTAGGGTGCTGCTGACGAAGGAAGCGCACCGAAGAAGGGAGTGGGGAGTGGGAAGTGGGGAGTGGGAAGTGGGGGAAGTGGGAGAGTGGGGAAGTGGGAGAGTGGGGAGTGAGTGGGGAGTAGGGAGTAGGAGAGCAGAAGTGTTCGCTTGCGTCGCCAGATCTTCCACTCGGACGTAGGGTGCTGCTGAGGAGCGAGGCGCACCGCTTCTTGGAGCCCCCGATGGTGCGCTTCGCTGCGCTCAGCAGCACCCTACGCCCGAATACCGTGGCGTGGCGCTCACGCTGGTGCGCTGCACTTTACCGTAGGGTGCTGCTGACGAAGGAAGCGCACCGAGGAAGGGAGTGGGAAGTGGGGAGTAGGGAGTAGGAGAGCAGAAGTGTTCGGCTACATCGCCAGATCTTCCACTCGGACGAAGGGTGCTGCTGAGGAACGAGGCGCACCGCTTCTTGGAGCCCCCGATGGTGCGCTTCGCTGCGCTCAGCAGCACCCTACGCCCGAACACCGTGGCGTGGCGCTCACGCTGGTGCGCTGCACTTTACCGTAGGGTGCTGCTGAGGAACGAAGCGCACCGTGGCGTGACCTCCAACAACGGTGCGCTTCGCTGCGCTCAGCAGCACCCTACGCCCGAATACCGTGGCGTGGCGCTCACGCTGGTGCGCTTCGCTTTACCGTAGGGTGCTGCTGACGAAGGAAGCGCACCGTTTCCAGAAGTTCTCTGCACGCCTTCCCTCCTTAGCCTTTCGGTGCAGGGCCCTTGACCGCCGTGACAAAGTCATCCGGCTTCAAATACTTTTTGAACGCCGCCTCGATGGCGGGCGCATCCAGCTCCATGTACTTGTGCGCGGCCACGGTGTAACTGTCCAGCGGCTTGCCTTGCAGCGAGAGGTTCAGCAGGCGCGCGCCAATCGAACCAAAGCTCGATTCGCCCAATGCAATCCGCCGCAACAGCATGCCCTTGGCCGTATGCAACTCGTCGGCGGTCACCGGATCGTTCTGCATCTGCTTGATATCGCGCACCACCATGGCGCGTGCCTCGGCAACCTTGTCCGGATCGCAACCGTAGTTGACATCGAACTGTCCGCGATTCCGGTCCAGATCGAGGCTGCTGCGAACACCGTAGACCAGCCCGTTCCGGACTCTCAGATCTCGCCACAAGCGTGAAGACAAGGCACCGCCGCTGAGTACCTGATTGCCCAGTTGCACGGCAAAGCGATCCGGGCTGTTGTAGGTCAGTTCGACATTGTGTGCCAGCGTCACCGAGTCCTGCACTGCCGCGCTGTCGGGCGTATTGAACTGGCTGGGCTTGTTCATCGGCACGGCGGGATAGTCGGTCTTCGGCTTCGCTCCGCTGGCCTGCCAATGGCCAAAGCTGGTTTCGACCGCCTTGCGCGCCTGTGCCTCGCTCACGTCCCCGACAATGACGATGGTGGTCATGTCCGGACGGAAGGTCTTGTCATGATAGTTCTTGACGTCGGTCAGCTTCAGCGACTTGACCGATTTGGGCGTGGCATAACGCAGACCCGGGTCGTCCTTCGGGTACAAGGCCCGATCGAGATGAATGCTGTTGAGAAAGCCGGGTGACTTGATCGTGCCGGCTGCAGCGCCGGCCTGGTTGTGCTGCATCACCATGAAAGCGCGTTGTGGCATTGCCGGGTGCAGCTCGTTGTCGGCCAGCAGCTTCATGCCCTGGGCGAAGTGAGCCACCGGCACCTTGAGCGAAAAACTGGACCCGCCGCTCTCGCTGGCACTGATCGCATCCAGTGCCTGCTGGTACTGCAGGCGACCAAGATGCGTGCTGCCAAAGTTGAACAGGCCATTCAATACCCCGGCTACACCTTCGCTGCCGGCGGGCGCCTGCATGTCCTGATTGGTCTTGATCTGACCATACACCTCGACCGTCCTGCTCACCGATTCGGGCTGCACGATCACTCGCAGACCATTGTCGAGCGTGAACGATTCGGGGTGAATGGCCGACTGCGGCACCGTCAGCTTGGCAAAGGCCTGCCTGGCCCAATCCGGCAATACCACCGGGCCATTGGGCTTGCTGGCAAAACTCTCGGCTCCACCAAAGCCCTTGTGTGATACCGGCTTGCCCGAGGACTGCGGGGTCAGGATGGCGGTGATGGCATGTTCGGGCTTGAAGATGCGCTTGGCCAGCGCGTTGACCCCGGCCGGCGTTACCGCCTCGATCGCGCTCTTCACCGCGCCGGGGGAGTCCACGCCCTGATAGGCGAGCGCCTGCGACCATGCATTGGCCAGGCCCGAGACCGAATTCTTCTGGAATTCCAGGCCGGCAATCGCCTTGTTCTTCGCCGCTGCCACCAGATCGGCGGGAATGCCCTTGGCGACCGCATGGGCCATGACCGCATCGACGCCCTTCAGCACCTTGCTTGCATCACCACCCCGCGGAAAAGCCGCCTCGGCAAAGCCCAGGCCCGCCTGAGGCAGAAACGAACCACTGAAGCCGGCAAACAGCGCCTTGCCGGTCATGCCCATGGCAAACAGGTCACCGCGCTTGGACCCCAGTGCCTGCGACAACACCATGGCGGTCGCGTAGTCCTTGTCGCGCAGACCCGGCATGCGCCAGGCCCGCAACACCAGGCCGACCGGATAATCAGTGGGCAGCTTCACGGTATGCGCCGCCACCTGCCGGAACTTGAAAGCGGGCCTTTCCGGAATCGTCTTGCGAGGTATGTCACCGAACAGCGACTTTACCTCGGTCAGCGTGGTCTGCGGATCGACATTGCCTGCAATCACCAGGATGGCGTTGTTGGGTGCATACCAGCTGTCATGAAAGGACTTCAGGGCCTTGGCCGTGGTCTTGTCGAACGAGGGGCGCGTGCCCAGGCCGGTATGCGCATAGGGCGTGCCCTTGAACATGCGCTCCCGCAGCTCGGTGAAGAACTTGTAGCCGGGATTGGAGTTGTCGCGCGACACTTCCTGCTCGATCGCGCCGCGCTCCTTTTTCCAATCCCCGGCATCCATGTTCACGCCACGCATGCGGATGGCATGAATTTTCAGCGCCACGTCAAGATCCGACGCGGGCACGGTAAAGAAATACTGGGTTACGCCTTCGGTCGTGTCGGCATTGAAATCACCGCCCATGTTGGCGGCAATCGCGCCGAGCTGGTCCTTGCTCAAGCCCGGGCTGCCGCGGAACATCATGTGCTCGACCGCATGCGCGGTACCGGGAAAACCTTTCGGCACTTCGTTGGAACCGGCCAGATAGTTCATCTCCGTGGTCACCACCGGCGCCAGCGTGTTGCGCACGATCACGACACGCAGACCATTATCCAGGGTCGCGCGGGTGACACTGCGGGGGACGGGTTTGGCGACCGCCGTGACGGCGCTGCCAAGAGCCATCAGCGCGGCCAGTCCGGCCAGTATCAAGAGCCTGCCTTGCTTTGTCATCACTTCACTCCTTTGCCCCACCAGGCCACGCGAAACACCAGCGCGGAAAACGGGAGGCCGTCAGGCAAGTCCGTGTGCATGCACGGGCTTGATGAAACGGAACCGGTCGGGATCAAATCGACCGCCGGTGACGCACGACCGTGCGCCTGGGTGCAGCGCCGGTTTTGACCGCCGCGGGCGTGAAACGTTCAATTTGCCCCGCTACACTGGCCTGCCGCCCGAGCACACGACGAAAGGCAATTCAATGAGCGACAGGAAGGCGATTGTGTGGTTCAGGGACGACCTGAGGCTGGACGACAATCCGGCGCTGCGCGCGGCGATCGAGCAGGGCTACCTGCCGATACCCGTTTATGTGCATGCGCCTGGTGAAGAAGGCGAGTGGGCGCCCGGCGCCGCTTCCAATGCCTGGCGGCACCGATCACTTGGTGCTTTGGCCTCGACGCTGGAGCAGCGCGGATCGCGCCTGCATTTCGCCATCGGCAACAGCCTGGACACGCTGCGGCAACTGGCCCGTTCGTGCTCGGCCGAGACCGTGTTCTGGAATCGCCGCTACGAACCGGCGGTACGCGAGCGTGATGCCGCAATCAAGCAGGCCTTGACTGAGGACGGGCTGGACCCGCACAGCTTCAATGCCGCGCTGCTGTTCGAACCGTGGGAGATTTCCACCCAGCAGGACACGCCATACAAGGTCTTCACCCCATTCTGGAAGGCGGCCCGTGCAGCCGGCATCGACACGCGCCTGTGGCAGGCACCCGAACGGCTTGGCCCGGGCAGGAACAAGATGCCACTGGATGGCGGCGTGCCACTGGATGCGCTTGGCCTGAACCCGTCGCTGCCCTGGGACAAGGGCTTCTGGCAACGCTTCACACCAGGCGAGGTCGGCGCGCGACAGGCACTGGACGACTTTGTCGACGATGCCCTGAGCGGCTACTCGAAGCGACGTGATCACCCGCCTGTGCGCGGCACCTCGCGCATGTCACCCCATCTGCACTTCGGCGAGATTTCACCACGGCGGGTGGTCGCAGCAGTCGAGTCCTGCGCCGACCGTTCACATGCTGACATCGACAAGTACATCGCGGAAATCGGCTGGCGCGAGTTCTCCTGTCACCTGCTGTATCACTTTCCCGACACCGCCACGCACAACCTCAATCCGCGCTTTGCAAATTTCGAATGGAAGGACCCGGGTGCGGACATGCTGCGCGCCTGGCAACAGGGCCGCACCGGCGTACCCATCATTGATGCAGGCATGCGCGAGCTGTGGCACACCGGCTGGATGCACAACCGCGTGCGCATGCTGGTGGCCAGCTACCTCACCAAGCACATGCGCGCGCACTGGCTGCACGGCGCACGCTGGTTCTGGGACACCCTGGTGGACGCCGACCTGGCAAGCAACACCCAGGGTTGGCAGTGGACCGCCGGCACCGGTGCCGATGCAGCCCCCTATTTCCGCATCTTCAATCCGGTCCTGCAGGCCCGCCGCTTCGATCCCGAGGGCGACTACATTGCACGCTGGGTCCCGGAGCTGGCCGATCTGTCCAGGGCGGCGCGGATGGAGCCGTGGCAACATGCCGAAGAGCTGAGCCAGCACGACTGCGACTATCCCGCCAGGCCGCTGGTGGACCTGTCCGAAGGACGCGAGCGTGCCCTGGCGGCGTACAAGAAGACCAGCTGACATCACTGCCCAAGGTCTCCCAATTTTTTGCACAGGCATCCTGAAAGTCCGTTCACGCGTGAGCGGCTTCTGATGCGGCTTCGCCCGGGACTCAGCGGGCAACGACCTGATCCGACTGCGGCTTACGTCCGCCGCTCACGCGCTCATGCTGTTGCAGATCGCGCGCACTGAAGATCTGGTCGAAGCCGGCCTGCTCGAGCAGGGCCCGTACGGCCGCCCCCTGGTTCCAGCCGTGTTCCAGCAACAGCCAGCCACCGGCGTCAAGATGTGCCGCCGCGCCCGCCACAATCTGGCGAATGGCATCCAGGCCATCACTACCTGACGCCAGCGCCACCAGCGGCTCGTGACGCAGGTCGCCCTGCCCGAGGTGATGGTCATCGGCGGCGATGTAGGGTGGATTGCTGACGATGATATCGAAGCGGCGACCCGCCAGCGGCTGCCACCAGTCGCCTTGCACAAACACAAGCGTGTCCAGGCCCAGACGCTCGGCATTGGCGCGTGCGACAGCCAGTGCATCTTCGCTGGCGTCGGTGGCAGTCACTTCGGCACGCCGTCGCTCGCTGGCGATGGCAAGCGCAACCGCGCCACTGCCGGTGCCGAGGTCGGCGACTGTGCAAGCCTGCCCCGGGGGTAGCCGCTCGAGCGCCTGCTCCACCAGCAGTTCGGTCTCCGGGCGCGGAATCAGAACCGCGGGCGATACGGCCAGGTCCATTTTCCAGAAGCCGCGCACGCCCATGATGTAGGCCACCGGTTCGCCGTCGCGGCGACGTTCGACCAGCGCATCGTATTGCGCAGCGTGATCGGAGTCGATTGCATCGGTGGCATGGGCCATCAGCCAACTGCGGTCGCGCTTCAGCACATGGCAGAGCAGCAACTCGGCCTCGAAGCGGTCATTCAGATGCGTGCGGGCTTCGGCAAGTTTTGCGGAAATGGGATATCTGGATTTGGGCATCGTTGTCTTTCTGATTGCGTCTCCGAGGCAGTGCTGCCACCGCTTGTCGCGCGTACTTGAAACAGTGCGTCATTCTGGGGCCGCCGCAGGCGGAACCCGGGATCCATTTTTGGATTCATCAACGTTGCGGAATATTTTCATTCCCGGAAAAGATCGCAATGGATCCCGGGTTCCTCACTTCGTTCGGCCCCAGGATGACGGTGACGCGTGGTATCGGTTGTTGGAACGGTCAGTTGCGGTCGTTCGCGACATCACGAGCACGCCCATAGACATCCTCGAGTCGTTCGATATCGTCTTCGCCGAAATAGTCGCCACACTGCACCTCGATCAGGTGCAGATCTTGATCACTGCGGTTTTCCAGCCGGTGCAGGGTGTTCATGGGGATGTAGCAGGACTGATTGCGCTCCAGCGTGTATTCGTCATCACCAACGCGCACACTGGCCTCGCCGTCGACCACCGTCCAGTGTTCGCTGCGACGCTGATGACGTTGCAGGGACAGGATGCCGCCGGCCTTGACCGTGAGGCGCTTCACCTTGCAGTCCTCGGCATCTTCAAGAATCGTGTAGCTGCCCCAGGGCCGGTGAGCAGTGATATGGGTACGGGCCGACGGGTGTTTTTCCGCCTTCAGTTGCTCGACCACCTGCTTGACCTGCTGGGCGTGCTCGCGATCGCTGACCAGCACCGCATCCGGGGTATCGACAATCACCAGTTCCTCGACCCCGACGGCGGCAATCATGCGCCCTTCGCTGCCATGCACATAGCAATTCCGGCAGTCCAGCAACACCGCCTGTCCCTGCACGCGGTTGCCGTCGGCATCGGGCGCCTCGCCCTCGTCAAGCTCGCTCAGCGCCTTCCATGAACCGATATCGTTCCAGTCGAACGAGGCCGGCACCACAGCCACGTTGTCGGCACGCTCCATCACCGCGTAGTCCAGCGAGATGTCGGGCTGGGCGGCAAAGTCGTCTGCATCGTATTCCATCGCACCCATGCGGTCGTGGCCGCTGGCATGACAGGCGCGCACCGCCGCCAGCACATCGGCACAATGCTCGGCGGCCGCGTCGATCAGGTCCTGGCTGCGAAAACAGAACATGCCCGAGTTCCACAGGTACTGGCCGCTGGCCACATACTTCTGCGCCGTGGCCTGGTCCGGCTTCTCCTTGAAGGCATCGACAACAAAACCGGCGGGCTGCAGTGCGTCACCCTTGCAGATGTAACCGAAACCGGTCTCGGCATGATCCGGCACGATACCGAAAGTCACGAGGCGCCCCTGTTCTGCCAGTTGCATGGCCAGGGCAACATCGGCGGCAAAGGCGCCGGTATCGCTGATAAGGTGATCGGAAGGCAGCACCAGCAGGGTAGTATCCGGGCCGTAGGCCTCCTGTACCTGCAGCGCCGCCAGCAGTACGGCCGGTGCCGTATTGCGGCCCATCGGTTCCAGCAGAAACGGCAGTTCGATCGACGCCCCCTGCGGATGCTTGAGGTACTCGTCGCGGCTGAGAAAAAAGTGATCACGCGATGTCACGGTGAGCACGGCACCGACATCCGGCAGGCTCAGCGCGCGATCCAGTGTCTTGTACAGCAGAGACTGGCCATCGGCCATGCGCATGAACGGCTTTGGCCATGCGCGCCGAGAAACAGGCCACAGACGGCTACCGGCGCCGCCCGAAAGGATGACAGGAATCAGCATCGTGCAATTACTCCGTATGGCCGGGCCCGGCGGCAACGAGGTCCGCGAGCACCAGGTCCAGGCCGCGCCGCCAGTCCGGCAAGGCCAGGTCAAATGTTTCGCGCAAGCGGCTGCAATCGAGCACCGACCACGCGGGACGTTTGGCGCGGGTCGGAAATTCGTCACTGCCGATCGCGACGACGGGAACGCGCCGTGACAACAGCCCGACTGCGTGACCTCGCTCGACGATGGCCTCGGCAAACTGATGCCAGGTACAGGCCCCGGCGCTGGTCAGATGATACACGCCCGACCTTTCATCCCGCGCTTCATCCGGCATGGGCAGCCAGCGCGCCAGCAGCAACGCGGTGGCTGCGGCTATCGATGCTGCCGGTGTCGGCGAACCGTGCTGGTCTGCGACCACGCGCAACTCGTCGCGCTGGCGCGCCAGTCGCAGCATCGACAACAGGAAATTGTGTCCTCGCGCCGCATACACCCAGGCCGTGCGCAGAATCAGATGGTTGCAGCCACTGGCTGCCAAAGCCTGCTCCCCCGCCAGCTTGCTGCGTCCGTACTCGCCCAGCGGCGCAGTATCATCATCCTCGCGCCAGGGCCTGTCGCCATCACCGGAAAAAACGTAATCAGTGGAATAGTGCAGCACAGCCGCGTTGTGCCGTGCAGCCCAGGTACCGATTTCGCCCGGCATTTCGCCATTTATTCGCTGCGCCAGCGCAGGTTCGTCCTCGGCGCGATCGACCGCCGTGTAGGCCGCTGCATTGACAATTACTGCGGGCTGCACGGCGTCCAGCATCCGGGTCAAGGCACCGCGCTCGGCAAGATCCGCCGCCCTGCATGCCGCCACGCCGGCACGCCCGCTGCGTGTCGAACACAGCAGATCGCCCAACGGCGGCAATACCCGCGCCAATTCGAAGCCTACCTGGCCATTGGCACCCAACAACAGAATATTTCGCATGTGCGAATGATAGCGCCTGCATCGACTTGAGGAACCCCTGACTCACCCCGGCGCAGGCGGCATGATGACCAGAAAGCCCGCAGCGGCTTGGGCGTGGCGCAGGGCGGATTGGCTGTCTGCCTTCGCCGACGGTCCTGCGGTCTGCGCACACACAGGCCAGTGACGTCTGCGCCGGGGTTGATCAGAGGCTCCTTGAAGGGCAGCCGGGCCTGCGCAAGAATACTTGCTTTCAAAGGGAAATTTGCCATGCAGCGCCATTCCGCACTACTCCTCGCCGCCCTGACTGGTGCCACACTCACTCTCGCTGCTTGCAGCCATGGCGACCCGGCAGCCCCGCCCGCTGCCAAGGCAGACACCGCAGCTGCCAACAAGCCGGCAGCCGCGCAGCCCCGGCCGACGCAATCGGATGATGCAAAGCCGACCGACGACGCCGTCGCCGGCCTGTTGACCATTCCCGAGGATGTTCCCGCGGACCAGCGGGCCAGCCAGATCATGAGCGAGGCTTCGATGAACCTGGCCACGGCCCGGGGCACCATGTCTACCTATGCAAGCCTGATCGAGCAACATGGATCGGCCGAGATCCGGCAGCAGTTTGCACCCGTCAAGAATGCCTACGACGAAAGCATGAAAACGGCCAACGCCATGATGTTCAAGCTTGCTGCCAGCGACGACCAGACCCTGCCCAAGCTCGTCGCCCGGTTCAATGACAACTGGAAGAAGGTGCAACAGGCACTGGCCACGTCAAGGCAGCTGCAGCTCAAGGCCTTGAGCTCACAGCCGGTATCCGGCAGCAGCTGATTGGCAACAATCAGCGCTTGGGCTGCAGCAGCGTCCCGGTACAGTTGGGTGCGCCGCAGCGGCAGGCCCAGATTTTCTTCATGCGCGGCGTGTGCGCCTCGTCCAGGGTGATGCCGTAGTTGTAGGTCAGTTCCTCGCCGGGCTTGATGTCGCGGATGGCCTCGATCATGACCTTGTCTTCGCGCGGATCGCCATCACCGTCCTCGTAAATCACCGCTTCGCAGTTGGGCGCGCAACTGTGGTTGATCCAGCGCGCGGTGCTGCCACCGACATTGGCGTCGACGATGTAATGATCATTCAGGGTAAACAGGAAAGTATGGCCTTCATCGGGGACATCGGCATATATCCGGTCAGCCTGGGTGTGGGTCAGCAGGCGCCCCTTGTAGCGGAGAATGGTCTCGCCCTTGCGAATTTTCGTGAGGGCAAATACGCCGTTACCGTGGATGGGCGAGCGGCGTGCGACAAAGCGTCTGGTCATGGTGATGATCTGCAATCAAAGCGGGCATGATGCCTGTTCCCGCCGTCAAAGGCTAGAATCCTCACATGCTTGCCCGAATGTTTCTGCTCCTGGCCATGGTTTTGTGCAGCACCGCGGCATGCGCCGGGGCGGCACCCACCCTGTTTGCCGCCGCCAGCCTGAAGCCGGTGCTGGATTCGCTCGCCGACCATGGTCTGCTGGGCACTCCTGCGCCACGGCGTGTGTATGCGGCCAGCTCGCAACTGGCGCGGCAGATAGCCGAAGGCGCGCCGGCCGATGTGTTCGTCTCGGCCGATCGAAAATGGATGGACTACGTGCAGCAGCACGGTCACTTGCAAGATGCCAGCCGCGTCGATCTGCTGGGCAACTCCCTGGTGCTGGTGGCAGGCCGCCGCAGCGCCATCAGCTCGGTCGCACTCAACACGAGCGCGCTGCAAAAGGCGCTCGGTGATGGCCGCCTGGCTGTGGCGCTGCCGCAATCCGTTCCTGCCGGCATCTATGCGCGTGAGGCGCTTGAACAACTCGGAATGTGGTCGTTCACCCGGGATCGTCTGGCTCCGGCACGCGACGTGCGCGCGGCGCTGGCGCTGGTGGTGCACAACGAGACCCCGTTGGGCATCGTCTACGGTTCGGACGCGGCCAGTGAAACCAGGGTCCGGGTCGTGGCGCGCTTCCCCGAGGCAAGCCACCAGCCCATCGTGTATCCGGCCGCCATCATAAGGGGACACGACACATCAAGCAGCCGCGCCTTGCTTGCCGCGCTGCAATCGCCGCAGGCAGGAAGCATGTTTGTCCGCTTCGGCTTTCGGCCTCTGGCGCCCAATCGGTGAGCTACCTCTCACCCGATCAATGGCAGGCCTTGCTGCTCAGCCTCAAGGTAGCTGGCGTGGCCACGCTTGTTGCCGTGCCCGTCGGCATGGCGCTGGCCTGGTGGCTGGCGCGCAAGCGATTTGTGCTCAAGCCGCTGGTGGAGGCCTTGCTTTTCCTGCCGCTGATCCTGCCGCCGGTGGTAACCGGCTACGCGCTGTTGCTGGCCTTCGGCAACAACAGCGTGCTGGGTCAATGCCTGGCCGCCCTTGGTATTCCTCTGGCGTTCCGCTGGACCGGCGCGGCGCTGGCAGCGCTGGTCATGGGTCTGCCACTGCTGGTGATAAGCCTGCGCAATGCCTTCGAGCAGGTGGATCCACGCCTGGAACAGGCCGCGGCGACACTGGGCGCACGACCCTGGCAGATCTTTGTGCGCGTGAGCCTGCCGCTATCCGTGCGTGGCCTGGTCGCTGGCTGCGTGCTCACCTTTGCACGCGCCTTTGGCGAATTCGGTGCCACTATCAGTTTTGTGTCGGCCATCCCGGGCCAGTCGCGCACCCTGCCGGTAGCGATCTACGAGTTGATCAACCAGCCCGGTGGTGAGGCCGGCGCGCTGCGGCTGGTCTGGGTATCGGTAGCGGTGGCGCTGATCGCCACCCTGCTCACCGCGCTGTTGTTGCGCAAGCCGCGCGAAGCAGGACTGCGTGCCACGTGATTGACTTGGACCTGCAAATGCGCCGCGGCGAGTTTCGCCTCGATGCCAGGGTGCAGTCGGACGCGGCGGCGCTGGCCTTGTTCGGGCCCTCGGGCAGTGGCAAGACCACCCTGCTGCATGCCATTGCAGGTCTGCTTCGCCCCGACACAGGTCATGTTCGCCTGGCCGGGCGCGAGCTGTTCGACAGCCAGCAGCACATCAACCTTGATGCGCGGCAGCGGCGCCTGGGTCTTGTGTTTCAGGACCTGCGCCTGTTCCCTCACATGGACGTACGCCACAACCTGTGTTTTGGTGCCCGTCATCGCGGCGGCATGAACACGGCCGATCTGGCCCAGGCTGTCGAGCTGCTTGGTCTGTCGGCGCTGCTGAACCGCACGCCCGACTCGCTGTCCGGTGGCGAGGCACGCCGGGTTGCCATCGGTCGCGCGCTGCTGGCCAGGCCCACCGCCCTGCTGCTCGACGAACCGCTGAGCGGGCTGCATCGCGCCGCCCGCGACGAGGTGCTGGCGCATCTTGGTCGGCTGAGGTCGGAGCTGCGTGTGCCGGTGATCATGGTCAGCCATCAGGTGGACGAAGTGCTGGCGCTGGCCAGCCAAATCGCGCTCATCGAGGACGGACGCATTCACGCGCTCATCGACCGTGCGCAGTTCGACGCGCGACACTCGGCAGACAACGCGGTAACCTGACGCATGCATGCCTTCCTGTCGGAGAGTCCGTAATGAGATGTGTACGCCTGCTTGCCTGCCTGGCACTGCTTTCCCTGGTTGCCTGTGGTCAGCTACACCATGTGTTCCCGCCAGCCGTCAATATCGACCAGCTCAACGCGCCGCCACAGGGCGACTGGACTGTTACCCTGCGGCTGCACAACCAGAGTTATGATGCCAACGTGCGCTTTGACAAGGTCCAGCTGGACCTGAGCCTGGCAGAGGTGGCAGCCGGCAGCCTCAGCCAGCAGATCGACATCGACGTTGCCGAACGCGACTCGGACATCGCCCGCATATCGTTCTCGCCCAGCGCAGCGGCACGTGACAAGCTCAAGCGCATGACCGCCTCCGGCGGTAGCGGCCAGCTCCAGTACACCATCAAGGGCAGCGCCACCATCAGTGATGAGGGCAAACACGCAAAAGACTTTGATATAGAGCACACAGCCTGGCTTTCGCCCGTCCCCGGCGTGCCGCACCGCTACCGCTGACCCCTTCCCGCCGACAAGAGATTATTGATGGCCGACTATCACTCCCCCGTCGAAGATTTCCGCTTTGTGCTGCACCAGGTCCTGGATGTCGATGGGCTGATGCGATCCTTGCCCGGATGCGAGGACTTCACGCCCGAATTGATCGACGCCGTGCTCGAAGAGGCGGCGCGATTCAGCGACCATGTGCTGGCGCCCATCAACAAGGTGGGTGACAAGCACGGCTGCCAATTCGACTCCGACAGTGGCGCGGTGACCACACCCCCCGGTTTCAACGAGGCCTATGAGGCCTGGGTCGAGGGCGGCTGGGGCGGCCTGAATGCGCCGGCTGAATTCGGCGGTCAGGGCCTGCCCGAGGTGATCGGTGCAGCGGTCAAGGAAATGGTCGATGCCGCCAACCTGGCCTGGGGCACCTATCCCCTGCTCTCTCACGGCGCCACCGAAGCCCTGCGCCAGCATGGCGAGGACTGGCAACGCGAGGCATTCCTGAAACCCATCGTCGCCGGCAAATGGACCGGCACCATGTGCCTGACCGAACCGCACTGCGGCACCGACCTGGGTCTGCTGCGTACCCGTGCCGTGCCGGCCGAGGATGGCAGCTACCTGATAAGCGGAGACAAGATATTCATCACCGCCGGCGAACACGACATGGCCGAGAACATCGTGCATCTCGTCCTGGCACGGATTGCCGACGCGCCGCCGGGCAACAAGGGCATTTCGCTGTTTGTAGTGCCCAAGTTCAAGGTTGACCGCGACGGCAACATGGGCGAAAGCAACGGCGTGAGCTGTGCATCCATCGAGCACAAGATGGGCCTCAAGGGCTCGGCCACCTGCGCCATGCACTTCGAGCAGGCGCAGGGCTGGCTGGTGGGCGCACCCAACAAGGGCCTGGTCGGCATGTTCACGATGATGAACTCGGCCCGCCTGGCAGTGGGCATACAGGGGCTGGGCATGATCGAGCGGGGCTACCAGGCCAGCCTCGCCTACGCCCGCGATCGCCTGCAGATGCGCTCGGTCTCGGGTGCCAAATTTCCCGACAAGCCCGCCGATCCACTGATCGTCCACGGCGACATCCGCCGCATGCTGCTTACCCAGAAAGCCTTTGCCGAGGGCGGTCGCGTACTGGCGCTGCATGCCGCCGCACTCATCGACATCCAGCACCGCAGCGAGGATGCCGAAGCACGCGCCACCGCCGAGGCCGAGCTGTCGTTCCTGATCCCCATCACCAAGGGCCTGCTCACCGAGATGGCGGTGGAAGCCAGCTACGATGCCGTGCAGATTTATGGTGGTCACGGCTACATCGCCGAAAACGAGGTCGAGCAGTTTTCCCGCGATGCTCGAATCACCACCATCTATGAAGGCACCACCCAGATCCAGGCACTGGATCTTCTGGGCCGCAAGGTGCTGCAACTCAAGGGCACCGGCCTGAAGCTGTTTCTGGAACGCATTTCGGGTTTCTGCCAGCAGCACAGCGATGATCCTGCACTGACCGAATTTGTCGCACCACTGGCATCGGTGGCACACGAATGGAGCGAGCTGACCCAGGAGCTGGCGCAGCGCATCGGCGACAATCCCGAGGAACTGGCGGCGGCGGCGTGGGACTATCTTTTCTACTCCGGCTATATTGCCCTGGCCTGGTGCTGGGCACGCAGTGTTGCCGCGGCCGATGCCGGCGAGGACGAGACACTGAAGCGCGTCAAACGCGACACGGCGCGCTTCTATTTCAGCCGCATCCTGCCTCGCACCCGCGCCCATGCCATGGCCATTCGTGCTGGCGCTGACAGTCTCATGGCGCTTGCCGACGCGGACTTTGACTGAAGAGAAGCGACATGAGTGACGAAAACTTTCACCTGCGCCAGGCCGAGGCCGACGACGAACAGTTCGTCCTGGCCCTGGCCGAGCACTTTGTCAATTTCGATCTGCCGGCCTGGCGCAAGCGTGTCGAATGCGCCAACGGCATCCGTGAGGACCTGCTCAAGCACCTCGACGACCCACCGCCAACATCCTGGCTGTTCGTGGCCGAGGATGACGACGGCAAGCGGGTCGGCTACCTGCACCTGCAGAAGGTCAAGGACTTCTTCACCGGTCGCATCAACTGCCATATCTCGGACCTGGCCGCCGCGCCGGGCGCCGAAGGCCGCGGCATAGGCCGGGCGCTGCTCGCCTTCAGCGAGGAGTGGGCCAAAGAGCACAAGTGCGAGCTGATCACCCTGGCCGTGTTCCCCGGCAATGCGCGGGCCGTGGAACTGTATCGCGCCAACGGTTTTGACACCGATCTGCTGCGCATGGCCAAGCCTGTCAGAAACCGCTGATGAATAATCCGGGCGAAGGACCCTCTGATTAACCCTGAGTAGGTGGCATGACGACCAGAAAGTCCGCAGTTCGTGCTGCGCGGCGCCGTGCAGGCTGGGCTGCCTGGACAAGCCGCGCGGCGCGGGATGCGGGCTTTCTGGGCGTCCCCCAGGCGTTTAGAATCAACAAGTTGGGCCCATGGTGTGTGCCCACAATCCTGCGTTGCACTGACTTGACAGGCCACCAGCCTGCCTGCGCCAGTGCGCCTTGACTTGCGAGCAGACACCATGGGTGACACCTGGCTCAGGGTTAATCAGAGGGTCCTAAGGTCGCCACACGGCCATCACCAGTGCCAGCACAATAAGCATCGCGCCCACCAGGCCGGATTGCCAGCGCTTGATCCCCGCCATTTTCGGGCTGACCATGCCCCGCCATGCCAGGCTTGTCAGCAGCAGCATGCAGGAAATCGTGGATACCGCCAGTACTGCCGTCAGAAACAGGAAGCCGGCCAGACCCTCAGTCACGTCCGTCAGATAGATCGGCACAAAGGCCTCGCAGGGCGAAAGCAGCAGCATCGTCACCAGCGCCAGCGTGGCGGCCCGATCACTGGCCTCTTCGCTCAGTGCAGGATGGTCCTCGGATACGCCGTGGTCATGCGTGTGTCCGGCAAACTGGCGATAGAGAAAATACAGGCCCACAAGCAGCAACAGGCCCGCCACCAGCCAGGGAAAAACGTTCCTGGTCAGGCCGTCCAGGTGCACGCCGACAAACATCGCCAGCGCACCCAGCAGCGCCGTCATCAACACGTGCCCGACGCCACCGGCCACATTCACTGCCAATGTGTGTGACAGGGACCAGCCACGTGCACGCCCGACCAGCACATATGGCAGCCAGTGCACCGGGATCAGGGTGTGAAGAAAGGCAATGCCGAAACCGGAGGCAAGGGTTGTCAGCAGCAGGCCATCGGTCATGGCATGAATCCAGATGAATGTTACATTGTAACGTTTCTTGCCGGATGATGCTGCAAGCTCTGAATAGTCGCAGCTGCGCAAGGTATCACCTGGACAACAATGGATCCCGGGTTCCGGCCTGCGGCCGGCCCCAGGATGACGAGGCTCTCGAATCACGCGCGTTTATCGGGTCAACATGCTTTCCTTTGCGCTTTTCGCGTCCTTCGCGGACCATTTCCGCGAGCCCGAGCCCGAGTCCCGAGCCCGAGCCCGAGTCCCGAGCCCGAGCCCGAGTCCCGAGCCCGAGTCCCGAGTCCCGAGTCCCGAGTCCCGAGTCCCGAGCCCCGAGCCCCGAGCCCCGAGCCCCGAGTCCCGAGTCCCGAGTCCCGAGTCCCGAGTCCCGAGTCCCGAGTCCCGAGTCCCGAGTCCCGAGTCCCGAGTCCCGAGTCCCGCGCCCCGACCAAGCTCAGTTGTCATCCTGGACGCGGCGAAGCCGCGATCCGGGATCCATTGTCGATCTAGCGGACCACCAATACTTGCGAGGTAGGGTAAAAAGCAAAATGGAATTACTCACGCCGTCCTGGCGTTCACCCTCCGGGCCATCGGCTGCGCCAATGTTCGCCTTTGGCAATCCTGCCTCGGCGTCCGGGTTCCAGCCTGCGGCCGGCCCCAGGATGACGAGGCTCTCGAATCACGCGCGTTTATCGGGTCAACATGCTTTCCTTTGCGCTTTTCGCGTCCTTCGCGGACCATTTCCGCGAGCCCGAGCCCGAGTCCCGAGTCCCGAGTCCCGAGTCCCGAGTCCCGAGCCCGAGTCCCGAGCCCGAGCCCGAGCCCGAGCCCGAGTCCCGAGTCCCGCCGATGTTATTCAATCCACCACCGCGATACGTCATCCTGCACCCATGTCACACGACCATCACCACCATCAGCACAGCGTCTCGGCCAACGCCGACAAGCGCTATCTGACGATCGCGCTGGTACTGCTGCTGGCATTCATGGCCGTCGAAGTCGTGGTCGGTATCCTGGCGTCGTCACTGGCGCTGATCTCGGACGCCGGTCACATGCTTACAGACGCCGGCGCCATCGGCCTGTCGCTGTTTGCCATGGCCATGGCACGCAAGCCGGCTGGCGGCAGCTATACCTTCGGCTTCAAGCGAGTGGAAATTCTCAGCGCCCAGGCCAATGGCATCACCCTGCTGCTGCTGTCGGCCTGGTTCGTCGGCGAGGCCGTGGTGCGCCTGATTGAGCCGCCAGAGGTCAAGGGTGCTGCTGTTTTCGGCATCGCCGTGGCCGGCATCGTGGTGAATTCACTGGCGGTCTGGATCATGGCCAAGGCCGATCGCCGCAGCCTCAACGTCGAAGGCAGCTTCCAGCATATCCTCACCGACCTGTATGCCTTCATCGCCACCGCCATTGCCGGCGGACTGATCTGGCTGACGGGCTGGAATCGGCTTGACTCGCTGGCTGCGCTGATCGTCGCGGCGCTGATGCTGCGCGCCGGCTATGCGCTGGTGCGCGATTCGGGGCGGGTCTTTCTGGAGGCGGCGCCACGCGGACTGGATCCGCAGCAGGTGTGCAAGGCCATGCTCGATGAGACGCATGTCACTCGCGTCGACGACCTGCACATCTGGGAGGTGACTTCCGGCATGCCGGCGCTGTCGGCACATCTATGGGTCAGCATCGAGGTCGACTGCCACGACAAGCGCCGCGAGGTCGAAGCCATGCTGCATGAACGCTTCGATATCGAGCACATCACCCTGCAGACCGATCACGCCGAGGCCCGGGCCGCAGGCGAGCAGGATGCCCGCTGCCAGCATTGCTGATGAAACGCGGCACGCAGCTCATGGCATGGCTTCGCAGTCTGGCTTTCAATGGCTATCTGCTTGCCATCATGCTTGTCTCAGGGCTGCTCTGGGGGTTCATCGAACTTGCAGAAACGGTGGTCGGTGGCGAAAGCCACGCTTTCGACACCCACATCATCCTCATGCTGCGCAATCCGGCAGACCTGTCCGACCCTCTGGGACCAGCCTGGGTCGGGGAACTGGCACGCGACCTCACAGCCCTCGGCGGCATCGCCATACTGACGTTTCTGGTGCTTGCCGTCGCAGGATTCCTGTGGCTGCGCAGACACCGCCGTTCAGCGTGGTTCCTCCTGCTTTCGGTGGCAACCGGCATCGTGCTGAGTCAATTGCTGAAGTCGGCATTTGACCGTCCCCGCCCCGACCTCGTGCCGCATGGCTCGTACGTCTACACGGCAAGCTTCCCCAGCGGCCATTCGATGATGGCGGCAATTGTCTACCTGACACTGGCCGCGCTGCTCGCCCGGACGCTGACCAGCTGGGCGCTGAGGACCTACGTCATGCTGCTGGCCACCATTGCCATCCTGATGGTGGGCATCAGCCGGGTTTATCTCGGCGTTCACTGGCCAACGGATGTCCTTGCCGGATGGATTGTCGGCGCGGCCTGGGCGCTGTTCTGTGCACTCATTGCGCGGGTGCTCGAAAAACGCGGCAATATCGAACCCTCCGCCAGGGTGTAGCCCGGGTGGGTGACACGCGATCTGCGCAACGCCTTCGACCTCGAGCCCTGATACGCCCGCGGCATCGGGCTGTTTTTCCCGCTCCTGGCACTACTGCACCTCGAAGTCGTCAACGAAAATCAGGTCACCCGCATATTCGACCGCACCCAGATCGCAGGTCGCGGTTCCACTGCCGTCACCGTCGATCGGACGGGTGACGCCGTTCTGGTCCACCTGACCGCAGCTCGGGTCCCCGGAGTTGACTGCCGCCGTGCTGCCCGCATCAATGGCCACGCTGCCTGGCATGGGCGTTCGCGACGGCAAGAGGCCATAGTTGCCCAGGGGCGCCAGCCGCAGTGCCGCCATGCTGACCGAAGGCATGCCACCCCCGGCAGCCTGGAAACCGCAGCTTCCGTCGGAATCGGCATTCGGACCGGCCACGTCGACAGTTACGGTACCGTTCGTTTGCGATACGGCACAGTCCGTGCCATTGCCGGCAATGATGCTGTTGCGAATCTTCAGCGTCGAGGAATAAGAGCTGCCACGACCCCGTACCGATACACCGGTGAGCATGCGGTTGTCGACCACCGTGACATTGTTCAGATAGCTGTCCTGGCTGCTGATCTGCAGGCCACCCAGCTGCGGATTGTCGAAGGTGCTGTCCTCCACATAGCTGGACACGGCGCCTAAAACGTAGGCGCTGTAATCTGCGCCTCCGGAACCGGTGTCGTCGGGCAGGTTCCTGACCACCGCCGCATGCGCGATGTAGATGTTCGAGGTCAGCAGGTACATCGCCGAGGCAATGGTCGAGCCGCTCCCGGGTGACAGGTTGCGGTTGCGGTTGTTGAACATCAGCAGGTACTGCATGTTGACGGTGTCCGCGTCATTGACGAACATGCCGCCACCGGCCGAGGCGATGCTGTTGTCGACAATGCAGAACAGCACATTGAAGTTGTGCAGATGGCTCAGGGCACTGTTGCTGCCTGCCCGGATGGCTCCGCCCACTTCGTCGTCGAGGACCCCCGCCGGTCCGGCAAGACCATGAGTCAGATGCAGGCCGTTCAGCGTGACATCGTAGCTGGGCAAGTTTTCCTGTTTGATGTCGAAGATGCGGTCCGCACCATCGCCATCGATCACCGGCACGACGCCCGCCGTCTGAGCCTGGATGGTGACCGAGTCGGTGATATCCAGATCACCGGTGGCCGCATTGTCCTCGCCTGCCCCATGCAGGCTGAGCACGTAGGTGCCGCCCGGCACCACGATGACATCGGCCCCGGCATGGGCATTGGCGGTCTGAATAGCGGCCCGAAGCGTGCAGAAGTTGGTGTTGCCGTTGCCGGCGCACACACCGTCGCCCGGATTGGGGTCGGCAAGGTCCGCCAGATAGTTGACGGTGTAGGTGTTGGCCACGACTGCCGGCGCCGTCATGGCACCAAGGACACAGGCGACTGTTGCGATTATGCGTTTCATGGGCTGGCTCCGGAAGCGAAAGATGCCCCCCGTGCCAGATAGAACGCATTTTCCACTCACAACGGGTCAAGATCAGCCGGCAAACGCTTGTTACGCAAAACGCCGGTGGCCGGCCGCGGCTGCGGCCGGCCATGCCTTTTCTCAGAGACTCATGGACACTGATTCTGGAATATGCAGGCAACCCACTCGGGGTGATCGACGAACGGGTTGCGATTGCCCTGATACAGCTCCACCACGTCGTTGCGCTGGCGTTCGTAGTCGGAAACCGGGTCTTCGGCCGCCCATTGCAGTAGCACGGAGAGCCGGCCCATGTAGGCCGTGCCCGTGGTGTTCATGCCACCGCTGCTGACAATCTGCGAGAGATTGTCGGTCAGCACCAGATCGGGCTCGGCATAGCTGGTGTACGGGTTGCTGCCACCATCGAATCGCACATCCATGTACAACAGCGCCCGTGCCACATCGCCCCGCTTGCCCATCCACACTTCCCACAAGCTGCCGTCGCTCCAGTTGGAGTTGCCGGGATAGGACCCGGTGCCGCCTCCCATGCCGTCGTTGTAGTCGGTCGGATACTCGGTACAGGAGGCCGTGCAGTTTCCGTACGGCAGACTGCCGCGACTGCCGTTGTAGCCGATATTGGCCACCATCAGCATGTGCAGGTCGGTATAGGCGTAGTTGGAACTGTTGTCGTCGGGAAAGCCGTAGGAGTTCGGCCAGGTATGTTCGCGGTTGTACTCGCTGTTGCCACCGGTCTCCTTGGGCACGCTGCGATTGGTGTAGACCTCGATCACGTCGCCGCCGTTGGCCGGATCCTCGTCGGCCTGGGACAGCACATCCCAGGTGTCGGTAGCCGAGTCGGTGTATGGGATTTTCGTGACCTGCTCCAGCAACTGGTGCAGTGAGCTGCGCAGGGCCGTCGGGCTGCTGGTATCGACGCCGCTGTAGTAGCCGCTTCCGCCACCACTGCCCCCTCCAGCGGGTTCATCCCAGGCCGCCTCCAGTGTGACGCCGGCAAACGCCTGCCAGCCGTACAGCCGTACGTAGTAGACACCGGCCTGGGGCGCTGAAAAGCTGCAGGTTTCCTCGTTGCCGTACAGATAGGGCCGACAGTCGAAATTCGACTGGTCCGGTGCGCTGCCGAATTGCACGTACATGTCGGCGTCGCCGCTGCCGCCCGACTCGCCGATCACGAGATTGCTGGCGCCGGCCGGGATAGTCACCGTATAGGTGCTGCTGAAAGTGCCCTGGGAAGCGGCGATACCGGTGACCGCAATGCCGTTCTGCAGTGCGTTGCTGCCGCCGCCCGAGCTGCCACCGCTGAAACTCTGGCCCGCATTGCAGCCGCCAAACGTGTTGCTTGCCGGCGCCTGCCACGTGAAGTCGCTGGCAAAGGCGCCGCTGCCGCTGAGCTGCAGCGACTGGCTGCTGGCAGTCGAACCGGATTCGCTGACTCCGATATCAACACTGGCCGCGCCCGCGGCGGCGCCACCGGAAGCCGTGAACTGGCCTTCGTAACTTATGAACTGGCGGACAATGCCGCTGCTGTCAACCAGCGCGACGCCATCGGGAGCACCATTCTGCAGACCCGGTGCGGGAAACGATGCCACCCCGTAGCTTCCGCACGTGCTTGCAAGCGTGCCGTTCAGGGAAATGCTGCCGTAGCTGGTGCCGGTCGAACCGTTGTAAAGCACCAGCGACCAGCCAGCGAGATCGGTACCTGCCGGCCCGGCCACCTCGATCGCTTCGCCGGTGTCGCTCCCTCCGTTGTCGTAGTGCAGTTCGTTGATGAAAACACGGGTGTCGGCCAGGGCCGGAACCACCCACAAAAGCGCCGCGATCATGCCGGCAAAACGCGAGAAACGCTGCATATTCGATTCCTTTTTCTGTTGCAGGGATGCCTGAATGGCGCTATTACACTACGGCCACGAGTTGCCCCTTGTATGTCGACCGGGCTGCAAAAACATGACAAGACAGCGCATGCAACGGATGCGGGGCGCTCCCTGGGGCTTTGCCGCGGCCGGTTTCGCAACGAAGCATTTTCGCGTACAACGCTTGCCATGTTCACGCGATCAAGGTTTCCTGGAGACAGCCTGATGAAAATTTCCTCGCTTTACCCGCTGCTGATGGCATGCCTTGTTGGCGGTGTGGCCACGCCGAACAAGGCGGGTGCTTTTCAATCTGCCCCGGCTTCGAACCAGTCCGCACCAACCGCTTCGCCAACGCCTGCGGCAAGGCTCGAGGACGTCAAGTCCATGCCTGCGATCATGCATGCCGTGTATGACGTGATCTCGGGACCGAAGGGCCAGAAGCGCGACTGGGACCGGATGCGCTCACTGTTCGTGCCCGGCGCCCGGCTTATCCCGGTACAGACCGACAAGGATGGCAACACGCGCACCCGCATGCTCAGCGTCGAGGACTACATTCGCCTGGGTGGGCCGTATCTGGAGAAGGAAGGCTTTTTTGAACGCGAGACCCATCGCGAGGTGGACCGCTATGGCGCCATCGCGCAGGTGTTCAGTACCTATGAATCACGCCACGGAGCCGATGACGCCAAGCCGTTCGCGCGCGGCATCAACAGCTTCCAGCTGTTTTACGACGGCAAGCGCTGGTGGGTGGTCACGATCTACTGGCAGGAGGAGAAGCCCGGCCTGCCAATTCCGAAAACGTACGGCGGCCGAAGCTGATCTGTCGCTCGGGACCATGTGCTTGCAATAACCGGCTTGCCCGGCGACGGAATCTGGTCTGCGCCAGCTTCCTGCTTGCAAGCCTTGCGTTAAGGCCTGCTGCAAACTACTGACCTCCCAGATCAGCCATGGACTTGTCGCAGACCGCAGTCCTGGTCTGGTCGCGCAACGTCCGTGCCGGGTCACATGCACTTCTGGTGCGGCCTCCCGGAAAGCCCTGGCATGCCGGTGATGCCTTTACCGTGGGTTCATAATGACCTATATTGGCAGTAGCTTTTTTCCGCAAGAACAGGGGTCAATATGAGTTCGTTGAAGATGCTGGGCGGCATTTGCCGCCCATCTGGTGCTGTGTCGAATCTCGGCGTTCGCCGACTGCTGTCAATGCTGGCGGGGCTGATACTGGCGCTGCTGACCATGACGGCCTGGGCCGAAGGCAGCCGCAGCCTGTACCCGGCAAGCTATCCGGCGGGTGGCTTTCGCGCCGACCTGGACTTGAGCAATTCAGGCAATCTGTACGCGGGTGTCGCGGCGCGGCGACAGTTTCTGTACGTCTACGCCAAGGCCGGCGAATTCATCCTGCTTGGCTCCAGCAACCGCGCCGACGGCGGTGACATTCTTGTCTACGATCCGCAGTCGTTCGGCACCAAGGCCAATGAGACCGTGCCTGGTAGTGCGGACTTCAGCTGCAGTGCGAGCACGCCACCCACGGGCAGCTACTCCGGCGGCAGCCTGGGCAGGATTGCGGCACGCGCCAACGAACTGGCAGGCCCCAACAGCGCTGACAACACCGTCAGCGCCGGCCTTAATGGGTATCCCCCGTGTGCGTACAAGGCGCCCGTCACCGGCATCTATGGCGTCCTGTTTACTGTTGCCACCAGCGGTGGTAACGGACCGACGGGTTCCATCGACACCCTGCATGTAGGCAACAACACTGTTGCCGCCTGGGAAGTGCAGGTGCGTGCCAGCGCCACAAGCATCACCGACATCAACGCACGCCTGTTCACGTACGCCTGGGTCGGCTACACCGCAGGCAACAGCCGTCCCGTGTACCACACCCTGTATTACGTGACGCCGGACGGATCGCGGTATCGACAGGACATGCAGGGCCTCGACCCGAACGGCTATGCCCTGTGGGGCAGCACGGCGGGCTTTCTTGACAACGGCCAGCCACTGTACAAGGACATCCGCGGCGACGGTGCTCTGGTTGACAACGGCGTGGCCTACGGTGCCGGACAGGAATTGACCGCGCAACAGCCGCAGTCAGTCATGTTCTTCAGCACGGTCGATGCATCAGGGGCAAACGCGACCGAGGCCGATACGGTATTGACGGCCCTGGGCATTCCGCTGGTGCCGCCGCCACCACAGGTAGCCAATCCTCAATTCAATGGTTTGCAGAGCGGCAACACAACCTACGTTGGAGGTGGTGGCACCTTCACCTTCAATGCGCAATCCGACACCAGCTACCAGATCGTCATCAGTGCCAACGGGACCGATTTTGATCCCGGCAACACCTCCAATGTAACCCTGACCGGGCTGGCACCGGATGGCCTCAACAGCGTGCAATGGAATGGCCTGGCCAACGATGGAAGCACATTCCCGCCTGGCAGCTTTACATTCAAGATCGTCGGTCGCAACGGCGAAATCCATTTCCCCATTATCGACACCGAAGGCAACGCCAACGGCGGTCCCACGCTGACGCGCTTGAATGGTATCGGCGCGCCGGACAGCACCGTTTTTTATGATGATCGCGGCTATACCACGCTCAACGGTCAAACGGTGGGCACGCTGAACGGCCTGCTGTGCTCTAGCAATCCGCCCGTGCCGCCGACCCCGGACCATTCGCTGCTCGGTGTCGATTCCAGCGCCAGCACCGGGGGCGTGTACTATCGCGACTGGCCCGGCAATGGCAACAGCAACAGCGACTGCAGCTCGAGCGCCGGTTTTGGTGATGCCAAGGCCATCGATCTGTGGACCTACCAGCAGACGCCCGTAGAGACACAAACGATCGTCATCGTTGACTCGCCCAGCAATGCCCAGGTGGCGACGTCGGTCAATGTGCCACCGACAGCCTTGCCTGGCGCAACGGTCAACGGCAGCTTCAGTTTCCAGAATGTCGGCACGACCACTGCCAATGGCGTCACCTACACCGCCGTGATCGGCACGCCAGGCAATTGCCCGACCGGTCTGGCATTCGGTCTGGTACCACCCGGAGTTACCTTCACCTACAACGCCAGCACATGTGAGGTGACACTGAGCAACATGCCGGGCACCTTGAACGCCGGGCAGAGTCTGGATTTCAACTTTTCCTACACCGCCCCGCCATCCGGCCAGGTCCCGGTAACAACCACAATCAATTCCACCGATGGTGGCAGCGATAGCGCCAACGGCGTTACCGTTATCTCCCCGCAGGACATCACGCTGGCAAAGACCGCCCCGGCCACGGTGGCCGCCAACGGCGCGCTGGCCTATTCGATTGCCCTGGGCAACAACGGCGGCTCACCCAGTGCCGCGACACTGACGGTGACTGACACACTGCCGACAGGAGTGACCTATGTCGGTGCGGCAGCAGGAACCAATGTGAATTCGGTGGCTTGCTCCGGCACAACCACGCTGACGTGTACAGTCAACCTGACTGCGGTGCTGGCTGCTGGCGCGCCCAATGGCGCGGCAACGTTCACCATCAACACGACCGCTCCGGCCACACTCGGAGATATCACCAATTACGCCTCGGTCGATCACACCGGCAGCAACTCGCCACCGCCTCCCGGTCCGGCTTGCGCACCTGCTGCCAGTTGCGGCAGCGCGACAACAACGGTGAAAGCGCCGCAGAACATCACACTGGTCAAGAGCGGCCCGGCCACCGCAGTCGTCAATGGCTCTCTGGTGTACACCATCGGACTGGGCAACAGCGGCGGTTCGCCAAGTGCCACCACCTTGACGGTAAGCGATGTTCTGCCAGCGGGCGTGACATATCAAAGTGCGGCGGCAGGCACCAATGTGACGACGGTGAGCTGCACCGGCACCACCACGTTGACGTGTACAGTCAACCTGACTGCAGCCATGGCTGCCGGCGCCCCCAATAACACAACGGCATTCACTATCACCGCGACTGCTCCCGCCACCGGCGGCGACATCACCAACTACGCCTCGGTCGACCCGAGCGGGGGCGCGACCCCGCCAACACCGGGCGCGAGCTGCACGCCAGCTACCAGTTGTGGCAGCGCAACGACCACAATCAATGCACCGCAGCTGGCGATCACCAAGACCGCCACACCGAATCCGTTCGTCGTTGGCCAGGCGGCCAGCTACACCATCACCGTGACCAACACCGGCACGGCGGCGACGACGGCAACCTCGACCATCAACGACACGATCCCGACCGGGCTGACGATCGGCTCGCTGCCTTCGGGATGCACCAACCCGAGTGGCCAGAACGTGCAGTGCACGATTGCCAGCGGCCTGGCTGCTTCGGGCGGCACGCAGAGCTTCACCATCCCGGTAACGGTGACCTCCACTGCCACCACCGGTGACAACACGGCCTACGTGGTCGGCGGCGGCGATCCCAACTGCACAGGCACGAACTGCCCGGGCACCGTGACGGTGCCGGTGAACTCGCCGCAGCTGGCGATCACCAAGACCGCCACACCGAATCCGTTCGTCGTTGGCCAGGCAGCCAGCTACACCATCACCGTGACCAACACCGGCACGGCAGCGACGACGGCAACCTCGACCATCAACGACACGATCCCGACCGGGCTGACGATCGGCTCGCTGCCTTCGGGATGCACCAATCCGGGTGGCCAGAACGTGCAGTGCACGATTGCCAGCGGCCTGGCTGCGTCGGGCGGCACGCAGAGCTTCACCATCCCGGTAACGGTGACCTCCACTGCCACCACCGGTGACAACACGGCCTACGTGGTCGGCGGCGGCGATCCCAACTGCACAGGCACGAACTGCCCGGGCACCGTGACGGTGCCGGTGAACTCGCCGCAGCTGGCGATCACCAAGACCGCCACACCGAATCCGTTCGTCGTTGGCCAGGCGGCCAGCTACACCATCACCGTGACCAACACGGGCACGGCGGCGACGACGGCAACCTCGACCATCAACGACACGATCCCGACCGGGCTGACGATCGGCTCGCTGCCTTCGGGATGCACCAATCCGGGTGGCCAGAACGTGCAGTGCACGATTGCCAGCGGCCTGGCTGCGTCGGGCGGCACGCAGAGCTTCACCATCCCGGTGACGGTGACCTCCACTGCCACCACCGGTGACAACACGGCCTACGTGGTCGGCGGCGGCGATCCCAACTGCACAGGCACCAACTGCCCGGGCACGGTGACGGTTCCGGTGGTTTCGCCGAAGCTGACCATTACCAAGACGGCCACCCCGAACCCCTTCGTCGTCGGCCAGTCGGCCAGCTACACCATCACCGTGACCAACACGGGCACGGCGGCGACGACGGCGGTGTCGACGATCACCGATACGATCCCGACCGGCCTGACGATTGGCACACTGACCGGCACCTGCTCGAATGCAGGCCAGGCGGTGACGTGCACGATTCCCAGTGGCATGGCCACGGGTGCGGGCAACGCGGTGAGCTTCACCATCCCGGTGACGCCGACGTCCAGTGCCACCAATGGCAACAACACGGCCTACGTGACTGGCGGTGGCGACCCGAACTGCACAGGCACCAACTGTCCTGGCACGGTAACGGTTCCGGTGGTTTCGCCGAAGCTGACCATTACCAAGACGGCCACCCCGAACCCCTTCGTCGTCGGTCAGTCGGCCAGCTACACCATCACCGTGACCAACACGGGCACGGCGGCGACGACGGCGGTGTCGACGATCACCGACACGATCCCGACCGGCCTGACCATTGGCACACTGACCGGCACCTGCTCGAATGCGGGCCAGGCGGTGACGTGCACGATTCCCAGTGGCATGGCCACGGGTGCGGGCAACGCGGTGAGCTTCACCATCCCGGTGACGGTGACGGCCAGTGCCACCACGGGCGACAACACGGCCTACGTGGTGGGCGGCGGCGATCCGAACTGCACGGGCACGAACTGTCCGGGCACGGTGACGGTTCCGGTGATTTCGCCGAAGCTGACCATTACCAAGACGGCCACGCCGAATCCGTTCATCGTCGGCCAGGCAGCCAGCTACACCATCACCGTGACCAACACGGGCACGGCGGCCACGACGGCGGTGTCGACGATCACCGATACCATCCCGACCGGCCTGACGATTGGCACACTGACCGGCACCTGCTCGAATGCGGGCCAGGCGGTGACGTGCACGATTCCCAGTGGCATGGCCACGGGTGCGGGCAACGCGGTGAGCTTCACCATCCCGGTGACGGTGACGGCCAGTGCCACGACGGGTGACAATACGGCCTACGTGACTGGCGGTGGTGATCCGGCCTGCGCCGGTGCCACGGACTGCCCGGGCCCGGTGACGGTACCGATAACTTCGCCGAAGCTGACCATCACCAAGACCGCCACGCCGAATCCGTTCATTGTCGGCCAGGCAGCCAGCTACACCATCACCGTGACCAACACGGGCACGGCGGCCACGACGGCGGTGTCGACGATCACTGATACGATCCCGACCGGCCTGACGATTGGCACACTGACCGGCACCTGCTCGAATGCGGGCCAGGCGGTGACGTGCACGATTCCCAGTGGCATGGCCACGGGTGCGGGCAACGCGGTGAGCTTCACCATCCCGGTGACGGTGACGGCCAGTGCCACCACGGGCGACAATACGGCCTACGTGACTGGCGGTGGTGATCCGGCCTGCGCCGGTGCCACGGACTGCCCGGGCCCGGTGACGGTACCGATAACTTCGCCGAAGCTGACCATCACCAAGACCGCCACGCCGAATCCGTTCATTGTCGGCCAGGCAGCCAGCTACACCATCACCGTGACCAACACGGGCACGGCGGCGACGACGGCGGTGTCGACAATCACCGACACCATCCCGACCGGCCTGACGATTGGCACACTGACCGGCACCTGCTCGAATGCGGGCCAGGCGGTGACGTGCACGATTCCCAGTGGCATGGCCACGGGTGCGGGCAGCGCGGTGAGCTTCACCATCCCGGTGACGGTGACGGCCAGTGCCACCACGGGTGACAACACCGCGTACGTGGTGGGCGGCGGCGATCCCAACTGCACGGGCACGAACTGCCCGGGTACGGTGACGGTACCGGTGAACACACCGGCGAACATCACGCTGGAGAAGTCCGGCCCGGCGACCGCCTTCGTCAACGGATCGCTGGTATACACGATCAACCTGGGCAACAGCGGCGATACGGCCAGTGGCACCACATTGACCGTAGCCGACGTCCTGCCGACGGGCGTGATCTATCAGAGTGCGGCGGCGGGCACCAATGTTGCCAGCGTCACCTGCAACGGGGCACCGAACCTTGTGTGCACGATCAGCCTGGCGGCCGCACTCGCACCCGCAACAGCCAATGGTGCGGCGAGCTTCACGATTACGGCGACAGCACCAGCCAGCGCGGGTGACATCACCAACTACGCCTCGGTCGATCCGACCGGCGGCACCACGCCGCCGCCACCGGGCGCAAGTTGCACTCCGACCAGCAGCTGCGGCAGTGCACCGACGACGATCCGCCAGATCATTCAGCCGATGGCGAATGTCCCGATCAATGCCAGGTGGGCGTTGCTGACCCTGCTCGCATTACTGGGAATGGCGGGTGGCTGGTACACGCGTCGCGGCAGATCCGGCAACAGGCTCAGCTGATGACCGGCCTCTGATTCGGAGATCGGAAACATCAGGCTTGCAATCACTGCGGGGACAGAAATGTCCCCGCAGTACTTTGTGGCTTGGAGAGATTTGCCGGAGCACGAGCGCAAAACAGATGCGGGCCTTCCAGTATCGGTACCGAGCCAAATCGATGCCCGGCTTTCCCGGCATCCTTGACTGCAACATATTCAGCCGTTGCCGGCTTCATGCTGGCCCAGCGAGTCAGCTTTGATCCGTGTCAGCGAATTGCGCGTTTTCCGCCACGATGAGCTGTCGCAGCAGAGGATTGGGGAAACGCCGTGACAAGGTGACCGCGACAAACGTCTCGCTGAGTTGCGGCAGCCGGGCAACCTCGAAAAGAGCACCGCTGGCCAGTTCGTCGCGCACCACGATTGGCGGCACCACTGCCAGCCCGATATCCTCACGGGCAAGCAGTCGCATCATGGCCATGTCGTCCACTTCCGCAGCAATGCGCGGGCGGATGCCCAGCCGGTCCAGCCAGGCATCGAAGCCGGTGCGGATGCTGCTCTCCAGCGTCGGCAATACCAGCGGCTCACGCGCTATCAGTGTCTCCAGCTTCACACCTCGTCCTACCCGCGCCCGAGTCCCCACCAGACTGACCGGCTGTTCCGCGATCGGGTGAGATATCCACGCTGTGGCGGCGTCGCGCAGCGGCGGCAAATTGAGCAGCACCACGTCCAGGCGGTGCGCTTCCAGGCTGTTCAGAAGATCTTCCGTGGTGCCGGAGCGGATGACGACCTCTACATCTTCACGACCCAGCAGTGGCCGCAGGAAGCCGATCTGGAAATTGCGCGACAGAGTCGCCAGCGCACCTACCCTTAGAACCTGACGTTGCTCGCCAGGCTGCTGCTTGAGCGTCCCCAGCAGCTCTGCCCCGGTGGCGAAGATCACCTCGGCATGGTCCAGCGCGATGCGACCCGCTTCGGTCAGCTGAAGTTTCTTCCCGGTCCGATTGAATAGCGCATGCCCGATCTGGTGCTCGAGTTTCTTGATCTGGACCGAGAGGGCGGATTGCGATACATGCAGCTTTTCTGCGGTGCGCGTCAGATTGCCCTCGCGCGCCACGGCCCAGAAGTAGCGCAGATGGTTGTAGTTCAAGGCAGCCATATATCGTTCTTTTTTGTATATGGATAATCTTCATACTATGAATTTTATGAAATGATGTCCATCCATTACCTTTCCGGCACGCCATTAACCCCATGCCGGAGAATCCATGCCTGCCGCACTTGCCACCCTCGCCCTGGTCGCCCCTGCTGCCCTGGTCGCCATCACCCTGCTCGCACTCAGGCATCCGGGTTTGCGACCCCGGCGGGTGCTGCTGGCCAGTCGCCTGGCCTCGGTGCTGGCTCTGCTTCTGGCAATCGCCGCCGCCATCCTGGTCGCGCGCTTTGGCGCAGTCACCAGTCCGCTCCTCGGCTGGTACGGCCTTGGCCTGTCTGTGCGACTGGACGCCCTGACCTGCTGCATGTTCCTGCTGATCGCATTTGTCGGGCTGATCGTGCTGCAATACAGCCGCAATTACCTTGATGGTGATCCACGCCAGGGCGAATTTCTTGGCGGACTGTGCCTGACCCTGGCTGCCGTCACTGCACTGGTGCTTGCCGGCAACCTCTTGCAACTGGTTGGCGCATGGATCGCCACCAGCCTGTCGCTGCATCGCTTGCTGGTGTTCTATCGCGACCGGCGTGCCGCGGTCATGGCGGCGCGCAAGAAATTCATTGTCGCGCGCCTCAGCGATATATGCCTGATCGGTGCCGCACTGGCACTGGCCTCCGCCTTCGGCAGCGCTGACCTGGCGACCATTCTTGACCGAGCGCGCCAGCTCACCGACACCCCTGCCCCGGTATCCGCCGCGGCCGTGCTGCTCGCAATAGCGGCCCTGCTCAAGTCAGCCCAGTTCCCCACGCACGGCTGGTTGCCGGAGGTGATGGAGACACCCACCCCGGTTTCCGCCCTGCTGCACGCGGGCATCATCAATGCTGGCGGCTTTCTGGTGATCCGCTTTGCCGATGTCATGGTACTTTTCGGCCCGGCATTGCACCTGCTTGCAATCATCGGCGGCTTCACTGCACTGTTCGGCGCGGTGGTCATGCTGACCCAGCCAAGCATCAAGGGTTCGCTGGCATGGTCCACGGTCGGCCAGATGGGTTTCATGCTGCTGGAATGCGGCCTTGCTGCGTTCCCGATCGCGCTGGTGCATCTGGTCGCCCATTCGCTGTACAAGGCTCATGCATTCCTGGCCTCCGGCAGCGTGGTGGAAATTGCCAGGACACGCTGGCAGCCGGACCTGAAACATGCGCCCGGGGTTGCAACCATTCTGGGAAACCTGACGCTGGCCCTGGGCATCTATGCCGTCGCCAGCTGGCTGTTCGGCTTCCTTGGCAACGAATCGGCCGCAATGCTGTCGCTGGGAGCGATTCTTGTCATGAGCCTGAGTCTGCTGCTGGCCCAGGCCTCACAGGGTCGAGGCCATGCGGCGGTGCTGGCGCGCACTGCCATGCTGGCGATGGGCGCCACGGTGATGTACTTCGTGCTGCAGGGGTCCGCAGCCTGGTTGCTGGCGTCGACCCTGCCGCCGCCCACGGTCCCGGACGCTGCCGGTTTGTTGATCATGCTGCTGGCGGTTGCTTCGTTCGGCATGGTAACGGTGCTGCAGATTCTTGCCCCGAAGTGGTTGGCAAGCGACCGCTGGTGCGCCATGCGGATACATCTGGCCAATGGCCTCTACGCCAACAGCCTGTTCAACCGGCTGATTGGCGCACTGCGCACACCGAACACGCCTGCGCGATAACGGAGAGTACTTGCATGACAACATCTGCCCTCAATGCACAGCCGCTGCACCTGGTCACAAGTGAAGCGCAGCCAGCCGCTGCCGGAATCGAGAATGACCGCGCCCTTGAAGCGGCCCTCCAGGCATGCCGACGCATCGCACCTCTCTGGCCTCTGCAGCACTTTGTCGCCGTCAACCCCTTTCTCGGACTGGTTGACCAGCGCTTTGCCGATGCAGCCGGCCTGATGTCCCGAGCCGCCGGGGCACGCATGACCATGCCGCGCGGGTATTATGCCAATGCGATAACCAGCGGGCGCATTGCCGACACCGATCTGGCCGCGGCCATTGCGCGCGCCAGGCCCGCCATCGTGCAGCCCGACAAGGTACAGGCCCTGAAGCTCGCCGCCGCAAGCAAGGACCCAGGACAGCGGCAGCCACTCCGAACCGTGGCCGATGTCGCATCGCGTGTCACCGGCAAGGATTGGGCGAGCTTTGCCTGCGACCGCATTTCAACCTGGGCAGCAAGCTACTTCGATGATGGCCAGGCGGCCTGGAATATGCCCTGGCGCGAGCTCCCTCCATACCAGGCCTGGCGCAAGCAGGCGCTGATCGACCGCACTCCCGAACTGCAGGGGCTGACCGGGTTCCGCCTGGCAATCAAGGCACTGCCCGATGACGCCGAAGCCATGCTCAGCGAAGGCGCCACCCGACTGGGCCTGCGCGCGGGCGACCGGCTGCCCTACTTTCATCGCTTGCTGATGAGTATCGGCGGATGGGCCAGCTACGCCCGCTACCGCGTGTGGCAAAGCGAACTGCGGGGCGCGAA
The DNA here is from genome assembly GCA_963800395.1 of uncultured Gammaproteobacteria bacterium. Lineage (GTDB taxonomy): Bacteria > Pseudomonadota > Gammaproteobacteria > Xanthomonadales > Rhodanobacteraceae > DASSBG01. The sequence goes on along the minus strand of CAWDBD010000014.1, from coordinate 55,068 downwards.
CGACAATAGCCTGATCGAATGGCTGGCCATTCGAGTGGCATGGGACGTGGCCATCCTGCTGGTCTTCGACAACAATCCCAAGGTAACGCAAGCCTGGCGCGACGCGCGCGAGATGATCGGCGAAATACCTGATACCGATACCAATTTCGCCATCGACGAGCTGCTGCTGTCGGCTCATGAAAACGCCTGGCAGCGCGAATTTCTGGGCAAGCTGTGCGCACCTCGCGAGGAACGACCGGTGACGCGACCCGCGGTGCAGGCGGCCTTCTGCATTGATGTGCGTTCTGAGGTGTTTCGGCGTGCCCTGGAAAGCACCTCGCCGCAGATCTGTACCATGGGATTCGCCGGCTTCTTCGGCTTTCCCATCGAGTACGTGCCGCTGGGCCAGACACAGGGCAACGCGCAATGCCCGGCATTGCTGAAACCCCGATTCACGGTGTACGAGACCGTGCAAGACGCGAGCCCGAGTGAACGTTGGGCCCTGCTTGGCAAGCGCCGATTGCGAAAGCGCGCAGCACAAGCCTGGCGATCATTCAAGACGGCTGCGGTGTCATCGTTTGCCTTCGTCGAAACGATGGGATGGACCTATCTGGCAAAGTTGGCCAGCGACGGCTTTGGCCTGACGCGGGTGGTGCCTCACCCGGCCGTTGATGGCCTCAGCCAGACAGAGCAAAAGCGTTTGCGGCCCGACATCGCTACGGCCGAGATAGCTGGCCGCATCACCGGGTTCACCCCACGCGAGCGCCTGCAGATGGCCGAATCCGTACTCAAGGCCATGTCGCTTTCCGATGGATTCGCACGTCTGGTGCTGCTGGCCGGGCACGGCTCAAGCACCGTCAACAATCCGCACGCCAGCGGGCTCGATTGCGGCGCCTGCGGCGGTCATACCGGCGAAGCCAATGCCCGCGTCGCCGCAGCCATCCTCAACGACCCAGCGGTCCGCGCCGGACTGCTGTCGCGACAGATCGTGATCCCCGAGAGCACCGTGTTTGTTGCCGGTCTGCACGACACCACTACAGACGAAGTCACGCTGTTCGACCTCGACAGCATACCCGCCGGGCATGCCGAGGATCTGCGGCAGCTGCGCTCATGGCTCAAGCAGGCGGGCAAGCGTACCCGGGCGGAGCGTGGCAAGCGGCTGCCGATCGACAACACGCGGCCTGTTGATGCACAGCTCATTGCGCGCAGCCGCGACTGGAGCCAGCCGCGACCGGAATGGGGTCTGGCCGGTTGCGCAGCATTCATCGCCGCGCCGCGGCACCAGACCCGTGGCGTGGATCTGGACGGCAAAGTGTTCCTGCACAGCTACGACTGGCGCCAGGACGCCGATTGGCGCGTACTGGAACTGATCATGACGGCACCCATGGTGGTCGCTACCTGGATCAATCTTCAGTATTACGGATCCACGGTCGACAACCGCGTGTTCGGCAGCGGCAACAAGGTGCTGCACAACGTCGTCGGCAGCCTTGGCGTGCTGGAAGGCAACAGCGGTGACCTGCGCAGCGGCCTGCCATGGCAATCCGTGCATGATGGCGAGCGGCTGGTGCACGAACCACTGCGCCTTTCGGTGGTTCTGGCAGCCCCGGTCGAGGCCATCAACCAGGTGATTTCACGTCACCAGGAGGTACGCCAACTGGTCGACAACGGCTGGATCCACCTCTTTGCCATGCCAGAGGGTCAGACGGCCATCCGACGCTACCGCGGCCACCTCGCCTGGGAAAACGTCGCATGATGCCGATCATACACAACACACAGACCGGCGCTGTCGTCGCCCGGCTGCGCGCATGAGCTATCGCGCAATCTTGCGACACAGGCACCATTGCCGAGCGCAAAATGACCCTGTCGTCGGTATCGCGCGTACATCACCCTGAGCGGGCAACACCAGCCATGGCATGCAAGCTGGGCCATCACCGACTCTGCACCACATGCCTTGTGACTTGCCCCTGCCCCATCAGTTGACTGCAGCTCGGCTGTCAACACGACAAGTGGACAAACCGTATTGTGCCTGCCGAAGCCCGTGCCAGGCGCTTGCAGGGAAACTGCGTGCCGCTGCCTCCGGCTTCAGCTCGACGGCGTGGCAACCGCCAGAAACTTCTCTTCGAACACATCGCGCGGCACCGGTCGGCTGAAGTGGTAACCCTGCAGCTCATCACACCCCAGCGAGGTCAGCAGCGTGGCCTGTTCCTCGCTTTCGACACCTTCGGCAATCACCTTGAGGTTGATTGAGCGGGCCAGACTGACGATGTTGGACACGAACGACACCCCGTCCGGGCTCGCTGACATGTCGCGCACAAATGACTTGTCGATCTTCAGCGCGTCCAGCGGCAGGCGCGAGAGATAGCTGAGCGAGGAGAAGCCGGTACCGAAATCGTCCATGGTGACATGCACGCCCAGGGCGCGGATGGCTTCCAGAACGACAATGCAGTGCTCGACGTCCTCCATGACCATGCTCTCGGTGATCTCCAGCTCCAGGCCGGCAGCGGCGCGCGGATCAACCGAAACCAGTTGCTCTATCTCGTTTGCGAAATTGCGTTTGCGCAGTTGCAACGGCGACACATTCACTGCAATACGGACGGCGTCCAGGCCTCGATCACACCAGCGGAGATAATCGCTTATTGCCTTGCGCACAGCCCAGCGCCCGACTTCGTGGATCAGTCCGGTTTCCTCCAGCATGGGAATGAAATCATCCGGAAGCAGCAAGCCCATCTGTGGATTATTCCAGCGCATAAGCGCTTCGGTGCCGGTGACACGACCGGTCTGCAGGCTCAGTTTAGGCTGGTAGTACAGTTCGAACTCGTTATTGCTCTGCGCCCCGTGCAGCTGGGTTTCCATGGCGAGATTGGTCGCAGCATGCTCGGACATGTTCTTTTCGAACAGCAGGTAGCGCTCGCCGCCGATCTTGGCCTTTTTCAGCGCCGCCTCGGCATTCTTGAAAAGGGTTTCGGCAGTGTCGCCATCCCGCGGGAACAACGCTATGCCTGCCTTCGCGCCGATATGCAGCACCTGTCCATCCAGATTGAACGCATGGTTCTGAAACCGTTCCATGGTCTTTTCCAGCAAGCTGGTCAGGTTGCCATTCGAGCGGACTTCGGGCAGCACAAACGCGAATCGGTCGGACCCTACCCGCGCCAGCAAGCTGGCATCGCCAGCATGCACGCACAACCATTGCGCCACCTGCTTCAACAGCATGTCGCCCGCGGCATGCCCCAGGCTATCGTTGACGTTCTTGAAACGCTCCAGGTCGAAAACGAACAAAGCCAGTTCCCTCGGAGCACCCCCGCCGTGGTTGATCGCGCCACGCATGTACTGCGCCACTCGCTCCAGCAACAGGGTGCGGTTTGCCAGACCAGTAAGCTCGTCATAGAAGGCCAGATAGTCGAGGCGTTCCTGCTTTTCGATGTGATCGATTGCGAACGCAACATCACCGGCAAGGTCAGTGAGCAGTTTCTTTTGCTCGTCGTTGAAATAGCCTGTCTCGGCCGCATACAGCGCAATCACGCCAACCGCTTCACCGGCAACCATCAGCGGCAGCAGCGCCATCGAGCGCACACCGCGTTCGAGGTAGAGCTCCGACAGCAGTGCCGCCTTCTCGCTCTGCATGTCATTGACAATGTAGATGGACTTCTCCTGCACGACCCGCGCCACCAGGGTCTCGGGTACTCGCTGTGGCGAGGTCAGAAACTCGCTCACTGCCGCCATGAGCTTTCGGTCCTTGCCTGCCGAAGCGATGGGGGCGATTCGTCCGCTGGCCTTGTCGACCATGCAAATCATGGCCATGCAGTACCCCCCATGCGTCACCGCAATCTGGCAGGCTTCATCAAACAGCTCGTCCCGATCTGCCACGCGCACGATCAATGCATTGAGATGGCTGAGCAAGGCATACACGCGGTTCAGCCGCTTGATGTTCTGCGCGCTTTCCCGCAACGTCATTTCCGCGATCTTGCGTTCACTGATGTCCTGGCAGGTACCGGTGGCACGAACGGCAGTGCCCTGATCATCAAACATGATCTGCCAGCGCTCCTCGACATACTTGACCCGACCACTCCCCAGCAAAAGCCGGTGCTCCACGGAATGGTCGCCACGCTCAAGCTGAGAACGCGTGAACGCGGCATCCACTCTGGCGCGGTCCTGGGGATGCACCAATTGCATGAACCTCTCGTGCGTCGGCTCGAATGCATCCGGGTCGGTCTCGTGGATGCGATATGTCTCCTCCGACCAGATCACCTTCATGCTGGTCAGGTCCGTCTCCCAGCTCCCAACCTTGGCCACGCGCTGAGCAGCCAGCAAACGGGCACGCTCTTGCTCGAGTGCCTCGGCCAAGCGCCGCTGTTCGCGCTCGTTGGTCCTGATCTGGTTGGCGACACGCACACGTTCAGTGATGTCACGCTGGATCGCCACGTAGTGGGTAACGCTTCCGCCAGCATCGCGTATGGGTGCAACCTGCCATTCCTGCACGTATTCGCTGCCGTCCTTGCGATACTGAATCGCCTCACCCTCGAAAACCTCGCCCTGTTCCAGGTTTTGCCGGAGACGTTGCAATACCGCCTTGTCGGTGCGCGGTCCCTGCAGGATCCGCGGCGTCATGCCGATGGCCTCCTCGCGCGTATAACCGGTCAGTCGGGCAAATGCCGGATTGACGAACACGATCTGCGGCCCCGGCGGATCGATTTTTGCATCGGTGATCAGGATGGACTCGCGAGATTGCATCACTGCCGACTTCAGCAGGCGCAGCATCTCCTCGGCCTTGATGCGTTCTTCAATGTCCCTCTGCAGCGCGCGATTGGCTTCCTCCAGCTGCAGTGATTTCTGTTCGAGCTTGCGGATGAGTGTGCTGCTGTAGACCTTCATCAGGCCACTGTCATCCGTTTCGGGGCCCTTGGGTGAATCGCTCGGCGTAGTGCTGACTCGCGACTGCACTTCCCGGACCTGCGCCAGGAACGTATCCGGTTCGGCAGGTTTGAGAATGAAAGCATCGGCACCCATGCCCAGCGCCAGCTGCTTGTCCTGGGCTTCGGTATAGGTCGCGGTATAGACAATGAAGGGAATTGCCGCCAGACTCTCGTCGGCTTTCCATTGGCGCAACAAGGTGTAGCCGTCCATCACCGGCATCAACAGGTCGGAAATGATTATATCCGGGGGGCTTTGCCGGGCTTTCACCAGCGCCTCGGCGCCGTGGCGCGCTGTGGTTACCTCGTAACCGTGCCCCTTGAAGAGTGCCTCCAGGTAATAAAGGTTCTCCTCCTTGTCGTCTACCAGTAGAACGCGGTTCATGACCGCTCTCCGCCGCTGGTCGCCGGGCGCTCGAAACGCTGGATTTCCGCGACGAAGGTATCCGGATTTATCGGCTTCTCGATATAGCCATTGCAACCGGCTTCCAGCGATTTTTCCTTGTCGCCAACCATGGCGAAGGAGGTCACGGCGATGATGGGCGTGCTTGCCAGAGAGGCAATGGCGCGCAGGCTGCGCGCCACGGCATAGCCATCCATGGTCGGCAGCTGGATGTCCAGCAAAACAAGATCCGGCTGCAAGACCCGCGCTTGCTCAATCCCGGATGAACCGTCAACGGCAGACACGACGCGATAGCCGCTTCTTTCCAGCAGAAACGTCAGCATGTAGCGGTTCTGCGCGTTGTCTTCAATGAGTAGAATCGTGCGACCCATCACTTGTGCGCTCGTCGGCGGGGAAGCGTGACAACGAACTCGCTGCCTTTCTCCCATTGGCTGGAAGCCACGATATCACCATTCAGAAGCATGCTCAGGCGGCGGCAGATCGCCAGACCGAGTCCCGAACCGTCATGCAACCGGGTCATGCCGGAATCAATCTGGTGAAAGGGCTGGAACAATGAGCCCATGTCCTGCGAACGTATTCCAATACCCGTGTCGACCACCCGGAAGCGGACTGCCGGGACGGGGTCGGTGCCGATTTGAGGCGGCATGGCAACCGCTTCGGCCAGCAAACTGACGCTGCCGCGCTCGGTGAACTTGATGGCGTTGTTCAGCAGATTCAAAAGAATCTGCTCCACGCGCCGGCGGTCGCTGACCATGTCGGTCAAACCGGGGTCGACAGTAAGCTCCAGCGCCAGGCCCTTCCTTTCAGCCATCGGTCTGACCAGGTTGATGACACGCGTCAGTGAATCATGCAGGTCGAAGGGCTCGGCGCGCACCTCGAGCTGCCCCGCCTCGATCTTGGAGATATCCAGAATATCGCTGATCAGTTCCAGCAGGTGGCGCGCACTCTCGCGTACCATGCCCAACTGCTTGAGCTGCTCTTCGTTCAGCGGGCCGGCGAGCTCCTGCAGCAGGATGCCGGAGAAGCCGATGATGGAGTTGAGCGGCGTGCGCAATTCATGCGACATGGTCGCCAGAAAGGCCGACTTGGTCCGATCGGCGGCTTCCGCCTGCAGCAGCGCCGAGCGCAGGTCCCGGGTTCGCTCGGCCACCTTGAGTTCAAGCTGGGTCTTCGACTCGCGCAACTCCTGCTCCGCCCGCTTGCGCTCGGTGATGTCGTTCAGCGAGAGGAATGCCAGCAGCTTGCCATTACCATATTCAACCCGATTGCCGTGGTAACTGAAGATGCGCTCCCACGCCTTGTCGCGGCGACTCACGCACAACTCCAGATCCCGGATTCGTTCACCGCGGCGGGCGCGGGCCAGGGGCCATTGCTCTGGCTCCAGCACGTCGCCATCCAGCGTCGCGATCTGGAAGACTTCTTCGAATTCGCGCTGACGTCGGTGCCCCTCATGCGTGTCCTCGAATCCGAGCAGGCGCAAGGACTCGGGATTCCAGTGCAGCAATCCGCCCTCGGGATCAGCGATCACCAGGCCTTCGTCCAGACTTTCCACCACCACCTCGAAACGCTTCTCGGCCTCGTGCAGGGCCGCCTCGGCCTGGACGCGCTCGGTGACATCGATGCCCACGCCAACCAGACATGTCTTGCCGCCAAAGCGGATACGCCGGCCGGTGAACAGGAACGGCGTGGTATGGCCATCCCTGGAACGAAACGGCACTTCTACCGAGGACTCGCCAAATTCGAAGACCTGAGCGATTCGCCGCTCGACCAGCGACTTGTCCTCGGGCAGGAAAAAGTCGAGCGGATGCATGCGGACAATCTCGTCGGGACCATATCCGGTAACGTCTTCGAAATTGCTGTTCCAGCGGGTGAATTTGCCGGCTTCGTCGTAGAAGTAGAGAATGCCGGGCATGCTGTCGAGCATGGTGTCAGAGAACAGCTTTTCATTGCGCGCCGTCTCTTCGGCGTCCTGCCGATTGCGCTCTCGCTCCAGATTGACCAGCGCGAAGGAAACATCACCAGCGGCCTCCTCAAGCAGGTTGATCTCCTTGTCCTGGAAAAAACCCTCTTCTCCGGAGTACACGCTGAGCGTCGCCCATACCGTGTCACCCATGCGTATGGGGAAGGCTGCCGCAGCGCGCAGCCCCCGCGATGCCAGCGCTTCCCGCCACTCGGAAGCAATTGGGTCGTTGAGCAGATCGTTGCTGATGCATGCCTCCCCGCTGCGAAACGCCCTGCCCGCCGGACCGCGGCCCCGAGGGCGGTCATCGGCAAACACCTCGATGCCTTGCAACAAACCGTCGTCATCTCCGTGAACGGCGACTGGCTGGAGTCGATGTGTTTCGGGCTCGTACCACCCGATCCAGGCCATCCTGAAACCGCCACGCTCAACCAGTGCCCGGCATACCCGGCTCATGAGATCGTCGTTGTCGCGTGTCCAGACAATCGCCTGATTGACCTGGCTGAGTGCATCGTAGAGCCGGGTGAGCCGTGCGATTTCGCGCTCGTGCGCCTTTCTTTCGCTGATGTCGCGCGCGATCTTCGAAGCACCGACGATGTTTCCAGCCTCATCACGGATGCACGAGACGGTAACCGAGACATCAACCGTACTGCCGTCCTTTCGCACCCGCTGCGTTTCGAAATGACTCAGCGTCTCGCCGCGTGCCACATGGTCGAGGATCATCGCCTCTTCGGCATGGCGTTCGGGCGGTATCAGCGTGAGTATCGATTGGCCGATCATCTCCTCGGCCGAAAAGCCAAATATCTTTTCGGCAGCGGCATTCCAGCTCGTGACCACGCTGTCCAGGTCCTTGCTGATGATGGCATCTTCCGACGATCTCACGATCGCTGCCAACCGTGCCGCATCGCCCGGCGATGCCGGCCTACGCCGCACTTTCGTTCCCAGCAGACACACACTCAGCCCCGCCACCATCAGCAACAGCAATTGCCAGCGCGCCGACACCGAAGCCACGCTGACGTCGTGCACGGGCAGCAATACGAAGTACGCAATCATCAGACATGACAGCAGCGTGGCCAGCAGACCTCCCCGCCAGCCGCACAGATAGACGCCGAACACGATCGGCAGCGCAAAAATTACCAGCGATGGCTGGCTGCCAAGCTTCTCATCGATGACCAGTTGCAGAACCAGGGCCGCGAGCACAACCGGCACAATCGCCAGGTAGCGCCACCAGGCTGGTGCAGCTGCAGTCGCCGTGGCCGGAGCTCTCGGCATGTCAGCGCACCCTGCCGATTCCGGTGGCGTCAGGGGGCAGCCCAATTCCTTGGGGTGCTGCGGGCAGCGCTGCTCGGCATCGATCCATCTCCTCTCCCATGCGTGTACTCCCGGAAAACCCGAGCATCGACGTGGCACGCCGGACACGCATGCACCTCTCCCGGCAAGGAGAACCAGGGCATATATTCCCGCCGCCTTGCCGACGCCCGTTAATCCAGCATGCACCTCAACGCATGTCGTGGCAAGAAGGGGAATGAGCGCACGGTGCCAGCGCGACCGGGAGGCGACCGCCCCGGGACGCGCGCCGTGCCCTGCCCCGTTTCCATGACCCCCAGGCGCATGGGCTCCGTCCTGATGTGCAAGGGCGGTCCGCCCGGCGCAAGCATCATGTCCGGGCCAGAGGCCTGCAGGCACTTTCACCGGCACGGCCCCGGGCGTAGAATCGGCCTGCTCCGTGCCGTGGGGTGCGGTTTGAACAACATGCATGACCCATCCCTGCCTGCGCTGCGGCGCCTGTTGTGCCTTCTTCCGTGTGGCCTTCCACTGGTCCGAGGCCGAGGCCTTTCTCGGCGGCAAGGTGCCCCGCGAGCTGACCATGAAGCTGGATCCGCATCGCCTCGCCATGCGTGGCTGCGAGGGCTCTCATCCTCGCTGCATTGCGTTGAGAGGCACCATCGGCCACAAGGCGTCGTGCTCCATCTACGAGGAGCGCCCTTCCGTATGCCGCCAGTTGCTGCCCGCCTGGGAGCACGGCGTACCCAGCCCCCAATGTGATCGCGCCCGTCAGGCCCACGGCCTGGCACCACTGCGACCGGAAGACTGGCTTGATCCATGCCGGCCGGCAACCGGGCCGCGGGTGCGCAGTGCCTGACCGGTGATAGTGACCTCGCCGCAAGCCGATGCGGGCGTGGCATGAGCACGCGTGGGATCACCTGACAGCCATCCTTCCTGGCACACTGGTGGTTGCAACCGTCAACCCGCTTGCAAGGCATGTTCAGCGCCGATATCCGGACTGGCAATTCCTGCCGTATGATGATTTGCCATGGGGCTCAACATGCGCAAGGGGACGTCATGACACAGGCAGACAGTTTGCGGCAGGCTGACGACAGTCGGCGGCCGCTGCCGCTGCGGCACGCCTTCGCGGTGTTTGCCGGCAACGGGCTGGAGTTCTACGACTTCGTCACCTACGGTTTTTTCGCGGTCTACATCGGCCGCACCTTCTTTCCCTCGGACGACGCCAGCCTGTCCCTGCTCGGTTCGCTGGGCACCTTCGGCGCCGGCTTCATTACCCGTCCTGTCGGCGCCATGATCCTCGGCCCGCTGGGTGATCGCATCGGCCGCAAGCCGGTAATGGTGCTGACCTTCATGCTGATGGGCCTGGGCGTCGCCGGCCTGTGCCTGACGCCATCGTATGCACAGATCGGCATCGCGGCGCCGATCCTGGTGCTCATCTTTCGCCTGGTGCAGGGTTTTGCTCTGGGCGGCGAGGTCGGGCCATCGACGGCCTACATGATCGAAGCCGCGCCACCGGAACGACGCGGCCTTTACGGCGCCATGCAATATCTGACCCAGGATGCCTCGACCACCGTCGCCGGTATTGTCGGCCTGATACTGGCACTCAAGCTGAGCGAACAGGAGCTGCAGGGCTGGGGCTGGCGCGCCGCCATGGGAATCGGGGTGGTGATCATCCCGTTCGGGCTGTGGCTGCGTCGCCGACTGCCGGAAACCATGTTGCCACCGGATAGTGCTGAAACACGCGTCGAAGCCAGACCGGAGCGACCCAATCTGCGCGCCCGCCTGGCCCCGCACATGCGCCTGATCATCTGCGGCCTGCTGATCCTGACCGCCGCCACCATCGGCAACTACACGGTCGAGTACATGACCACCTACGCGCTGTCCAGCCTGAAGCTGTCCAGCAGCATCGCCTTCGGCACCGTGATTGTCAGCGGCATGGCCGGCATGGCGATGGACCTCGCCGGCGGCTGGCTGTCGGACCGATTCGGTCGCAAGCCGGTGATGCTGCTGCCGATGATCGCGCTGGTGATCCTGATCCTGCCGTGCTTCTGGCTGATCAACCGCTATCCGGGCATGGCCACACTGTATCCGACCAGCGCCCTGCTGATGATGCTGCTCAACCTGGGCAGCATCTCGGTGCTGATCATGCTGTCCGAACAGTTGCCGATGCGCATGCGCTGTGGCGCAGTCGCCATCGTGTACGCCTTTGCCGTCTCCATCTTCGGCGGCTCCACCCAGTTCATTGAAACCTGGCTGATTCGCGTCAGCGGCAGCCCGATGGCGCCAGCCTGGTACTGGTTCGGTGCCGCGCTGGTCGGCCTGGCCGCGATCCTTCTGACCCGCGAATCCGCGCCAGCCAGGGTGAAGAGCGCAAGCACGCCGCTGATGTCTCCGGTCACAACGGCTTCAACAGAAAGTACCTGAACCCTGTCTTCCCGGCGGCTAGCGCTGCGGAACCAGTATCCACAGAATGATGTAGACCAGGATGCCCGGGAAGGCTGCGGACAGGATCGAGATCAGCACGTAAAGCACCCGCGCCACGGTCGGGTCCATGCCCAGATAATCGGCCAGCCCGCCAACCACGCCGGCGATCATGCGGTTGCTGCGCGAGCGGCGCAGCGGTCCCTTGAAATTCGTCATGTGCAGATCCTCGGCAAACTGTTGCAATGAGTCTAGCAGCCTGTCGGACTTTGCCGGTCGAGTCGAGGATTCGGCTGTGCGAGGACAGATTTTCGACGCTTTGCAGGCCCATGGTGGTTCTATGGGCCAAAAAGTGGCGGAAATATGGACCACACGGACGGATTCGCAGACCGGCCGAGTAAAGTCTGGCAGGCTGCTAGCCCGGATCATTCATCAGCGTTTAGCGAGCCGGCAAGTCCCTCGACGGCCCCTGGATTGGACCGCTCGCCGTGATCGCCGCCTGGGCCCATGATCTCGTCGGCTGGTCCGAGTGCAATCACCGTTTTTCAGCGCCATGCCGAACCGGAACAACCCTGCTCCCGGTTCAGCATGGCAGCCGATGATCTTGCCGCTTCTTCCGTTTCGTTGTTACAGTTCAAAGCCGTCGGCGAAAATCAGATCCGTCTTGGCGCCAGCATAAATCAGCGCCGGATACGGCATCACAATACCTGCACCCGTATCGCGATCAACGCCTGTGGCTTCGATATCGATCGCGGTCGAAGTCAGAGCGTCTCTGACCTGTACCGGCGTAAGCGTCGGCAGCGCGGACTTGAGCAGCGCCGCAATCGCCGCCGCATGCGGTGCCGCAGCCGATGTGCCGTAGAAAGGGTCAAACCCCGGGGCTGCCGTTGACACGCCATCGGCCGCCGTGATGTCAGGCTTCTGGCGTACGACGCCTCCGGTCGTGCTGCGGTCGCCAGAAGTGATTTCGGTACCGGTCAGGCCGTCAAGAATGATTCGGCGAGGTCCGTCTGAAGAGAAGCTTTCACTCTCATTGGCAGTAGTGAACAGGCCCGGGAACGGCCCATCCGGCGTGACGCCATCAAATGAAGCACCGGCCGGGGTGGCCGCAACGCTGAATGCCGCGGCCGCCGCGCTATGCCCGCGCGTGGCACCGTTGGTGGAAAGCGCCGGATCCAGTTCCCCGCGAAACACGATCAGGTTGAACATCGGCGGGCTTGTACTGCCGACCCGTTTGCGGGCCACAATCAGCCTTTCACCGGTGAATACCCCGCCACCTATGTATTCGATTGGGTAGTCGTCACCACCAGCGCCGTCCTGGGTATCCGTACTGGAGTCGAAGACCGTCGTAAGGCTGCTGTTGAGATCATACAGATCGTAGTCGGTGGATGCGTTGCCGGTAGCGAAGTCGTAATGCTCGGCCCAGATCAGAACAGGGGGATTTCCACCCCCCTTGGTGACCTGGATCGAGTCGCCGCCATCACCGAAGTCATGCAGGGTCATGCCGGTGAGCGCAGTTGGCGGGGTGGCCGCACTGGTCCTGAAATCACCCTCCCAGGTTCCCGAGGTACCATCGTCCTTGTTGCCTTCGTTGCCGGCCGATGAGAAATAAAGCACACCCGCATTGGTCACGATGTTGACCGCCTGCGCCACCGGGCCGTCCTCGAATGGCGACTCGTCCAGGTAGATGATGTCATCGACGATGACGTTGCAACCACTGATGGCGAGACTGATGATGTTTTGCGCAAAACCGGCCTCGTCGGGGCCGGCCTGGGCAAACCCCAGTGCCGCACCCGGGGCGACATCGTAGATGATCTCCAGCATCGCCGTGCCTTCGTCACCGGACCCGGCCTGGCCGGCAAGCACATCGACATTGGGCGGCAGATCACCGCTCGACTGCACGGTAGCCAGAGAATCCACGCCGTCGGACAGTACGCAGACTTTGACGCCGGCACCCGTCACGGCAAAATCGGCGCGCGCCCCGGGGCCATCGTGGGTCGCGTCGCCCTGGGACGTATTGATCTTGTTGGTCAGCGCCGGAATATGCTGGCGAATCGCACGCACCTGGGAAAGCGAAGCAATCCTCTCCAGTGTATCCAGATGTACCCGCGCATAAATCCTGGGAACCGTTGGCACAGCCGACAGCACGATGCCGCCCATACCCTTCAGCGTATTGATGATGAACCTGCGCTCGTCGGTTGTCGTCAACACGATATCGACGGCGACGCGGTGGTCGGTTCTGTCCGCCGTGACAAAGCGAAAATCGGTCAGCGTCGACAGGCGCGAATCACCACGGGCATGCAACATGCCGAGAAACAGGCGGGAGTCGATCTTGCGCTGCACCGGTGTTTTGGCATCCTTGATCGACTCAAGTGCATTGATCTGCATGGCGGCACTGGCCGCCAGTCGTGGCTGCCCCGCATGTGCCGGCAGCACAGCACACAAAACGACCACAAGTGCCAGGCTGAACCATGCCGGCGCCCAACGAGATCCGGGTGCGCGAAACAAGTTGTAATTCATGATATTGATCCCCAAGAAAGTTGAATAGTTGGACTGGTGAAACCGGCATAGCCGCGATACGCCACGAGTCAAACAAGACAAGGCCTGGCGAGCGCAAGGCCCAAGTCCCGGATCAGGATATCATCAGGAGCAAGCGGGCATCGACCATGCCCTTGACCCAGTCTTTCACCAGCATCAGTTCCAGCACCAGCAGGCAGGAGCAGGGTCACCGGGGCATTACCAGTTGAAACAGGCAAAATCCGCACCGCGATTTTCATGCGGACAGACCCTCATGCAATCGGCTTGACCGGCGGTCTCTTTCGCATTCCGGGGTGTATTGCCTACTGCTGCTGGCACCTGCTCCCATGCTCGAATCAAGGCTCAGGAAGTATCGATCGGACCCACGCAAGTCCATCGTGCTCATACCGGAAGAGTCAGTCTGGTCGGCTATGGCACGCGCACCCCAGGCACAAAAAAACGAGCCGAAAAATCCGGCTCGTTTCCGTTGCAAACCCGGCACCCGGCCGTTTCAGGCCGGGTGCACGGAGAACTGCGTTCAGTGGACGCGACGCAGGGTCAGGCCCAGCCCGCCGAGGAGCGACAGCAGGCCACCAAGCGCGAGCAGCGGAATGTTGCTCGCAGTTTGTGGCAGCATCGCGGGTCGCGTGTCATTGCTGGCAAGCGACGTATCCGAGACCGGGCCCGGTTCAACCCGCGTCTGTGGCGAAACAAGCGTCAGATCTTCTGCCTCGACACCGGGCTGTGCCGAAAACCCGTACCCGCGCTCGGGTACATACAGGTTGACCACGTCGGTCGTTTTCAACTGATCGAACGCGATCGTGTCATTGTTGATGTAGACGACCTGACCCGGTCTGGGATCGAATGTCACGTCCGTGATAAAGCGGTTGTCCTGTGCCTTGTCACGAATGTCGAAGTTGACCTTCCCATCCCGATCCATGCTTGTGAAGTCTGCCGCAAAGCGCGCCCATTTTTGCCCGTTGTACACCACCACATCCTGGCACGCATTGGGCAGGCTCGGATGCTCGCGCCTCATGTCAGCGTTCCACTGGAAGTCGGTGCAGGCTGCCTTGTCTATCTTCGTGACAGGGAGAGGTCCTGCTTCCTGAGCACTCACGGCGCCGGAAATGGCGCAAGACAACAACAACAGGGTTAATCCGAATGTCTTGTAACTGTTCATGTCATTTTCCTTGGTTTATCTACGAAAGTTGGTTGCGACCGCGCGCACGATGAAACGCTTCGGCGCATGACCAACGAAATAAAACGGGTAACAGGTGATTAGAGTGAGGACGGGTTGGCCGACGTCTGCAAGTACACTCACGTCGGTCGGCAGGGCTACCGAGAGCTTGGTGATTCGGTAGAGTTGGGTATGTCCGAGCGTGTCCAGCTCGATCGTGTCGCTTACGGATATGTCTTTCAGCCCCCGGAAGAAGCTGTCGCGATGTGCGGCGATGGCCACGTTGCCGGTGTCTCCCGGCAATGTGCTGCCTGCAACCAGTCCGGCACCTCGGCGCAACGCCCTGCTCCCGGTGCCGATGTTGACGGGTACCACCAGGCCGATCGCGGGAATGCGCAGGATCGCGATTGGCACATCGCCCGGCGTGCTCAAGGCGGCGCGTGTCAGCTCCGGCGCATCAGTACTCGTCGATTCCGGCGCAATGACACCAGCCAGTGCCGGAACCTCAAGGTTGACGGGCGGCTCCGACGAGTCCCGCGTCCGTGGCGACTGCGGCGGCGATTTTGTGTGCGGCCTGGCGGTGGCCGTTTGGCGCTGCAGGTCCATGAACGCCGTGATCTCGTGCCGACGCTCGATTTCCTGCCAGCCCAGAACACCGGCAAATAGCAGGAGTAGCATCGCGCCAGCGATCCACAGGGTGAATTCGAGCAATTTCATCGGCTTCTGACGGTGTCAGGCTAACGGGCACCAAGGGTAGGCCCAGGGCCGAGTTTCGTCTGTGCGCTCGCGTACGTTGCCAGACAGCGCGGTAAGATCAACACAGAGCGTCAGGGCCGATATCCGCTCTGCACCGCATGGCAAAAGATCCGGTTTGCAGGTGTCCGGGGCCTTCCGCAGGGGGCCGGGGCCGTCGCCCAGCGGCACCCGTCAGCCGTGTGCTCGCGGATGTTGCATGAACTCACTTTTGGGCGGAAACCCCGGTTCGTGATGGCCCGCAATATGCCCATTGCACTTATACTGCGCCGCATCTGACACTGCCTGCATGGCCACCAGAATGCCCAACCTGTTGCGCGCCATTTTCGAATTGGGCCTGCCCGTCGCCGCTTTGAGCTGGTTGCTGCTCTACCGCCTCTATCATCGCGGCGAACTGGCGCGCGATGCCGACCGCAAGGCGATCCGCTCCAGCCTGAAGCAGATCAGGAAAGATGCGAAGAACGGAGACAAGCCTGCGGACCACGCTCTGCACAGGAAGTGGATGAAGTTTGGTGGCGGCTTCTACGGCGTGGCGGCCTTGTGGACGCTGATCGTCATTGAGGTCGGCGGCATCGTTGGCGTCATTGTCCATCCTGCCGGAATCGAGACCATGTTCGAGGGCGGCGTGGTCAATTTCATCGTCGACTGGGCCATCGGCCAGGCCACCACCGTCGTGCAGGCCGTCACCTGGTTCGACTGGTGGCCGGGCAAGGAGCAGAGCTCCGCCATCTGGTTTCTGACAGCCATGGCCGGCTACTTTGCCGGCCTGGAGCTGGCGCGTCATGAAACGGCGCTGGGCCACCGGCTGGTGGACTGGGACTGGCGCACGCAACTGCGCGCCTGGCTCAGCCGCCGCAGGGGCGGATGAAAGCGCCTTGCCCCCCTTTTCTGGACGCAGGGTGCCGCTGAGCAAAGCGAAGCGCACCGCGGCGGAAGCTCGAACCCTTGCCGGAACGTAGGGTGCTGCTGAGCGGATGCGAAGCGCACCGTGGCGGAAGCTCGAACCCTTGCCGAACGTAGGGTGCTGCTGAGCGACGCGAAGCGCACCGCGGCGAGAAGCTGGAAACCTGGATGGTGCGCTTCGCTGCGCTCAGCAGCACCCTACAGCGCTCATGCTCCGAATCATGCACTACGCCGGTTTGGGGTGATCGAAACGAACCCCGACACACACCATTGACGCGATCATCCGCGCTCGCCCGACCTTTCCGGAACGTAGGGTGCTGCTGAGCAAATGCGAAGCGCACCATGGCGGAAAGCTCGAAACCCCTGCCGAAACGTAGGGTGCTGCTGAGCGGATGCGAAGCGCACCGAGGCGGGAAGCTGGAAACCTGGATGGTGCGCTTCGCAGCGCTCAGCAGCACCCTACGCGCGGAAATTGGAAAACGGGGGCGGTGCGCTTCGCTGCGCTCAGCAGCACCCTACGGTATCTGGCTTTCCTGTGACCGGGCTGCCAGCGTGTCGTCGCCGGGCGCGGCCGGCGCAGCGCCGCGGATCATGTCTGCCGCCTTTTCGGCAATCATGATGGTGGGTGCATTGGTGTTGCCGGACACCAGGGTCGGCATGACACTGGCGTCGACCACGCGCAGTCCCTCGAGCCCGTGCACGCGCAACTCGTTGTCGACCACAGCCATAGGGTCATTGCCCATCCTGCAGGTGCCGACGGGGTGGTAGATGGTGTCGGCGCGGGCGCGGATGTGGCTTTCCCACTCGGCCTCGCTCATGTCGTCATGCAGGTCGAACAGTTCCTTGTAGCGGTAGGGCGCCATCGCCGGCGCCATCATGATGGCCCGGGTCAGGCGTGCGCCCTTGATCAACACGTCGAGGTCGCGCGGGTCCGACAAGAACTTCGGATCAATGGCGGGATCCGCCAGGGGGTCGCCCGAGCTCAGGAACACCCGCCCGCGCGAATGCGGTCGCAGTGCGCAGACATGGCAGGAATAGCCGTACCCGGCGTGCAGCTTGCGCGCGTGGTCATCGACTATGCCGATGACGAAATGAATCTGCAGGTCGGGGCGTTCAACCGCGGGCTCGGATCTGAAGAAGGCCGCACCCTCGGCAAACGGGGTGGCAATCAGGCCTGTGCCATCGCGCCGCCACTGCATGATGTGCCGGATCAGATTGACCGTCCCGGTCAGGCCGATGCCGAAATTGTCGGTATCCCGGGTCTTGAAGGAGAGCGTGAAATCAAGATGGTCCTGCAGGTTCTGCCCGACGCCCGGCAGTTCATGCTGCATGGCGATCCCATGCGGCGTGATGTCCTGCGCGCGGCCGACACCCGACAACTGGAGCAGTTGCGGCGAACCGAACACGCCGGCGGCAACAATGACCTCGCGCCCGGCCTTCACCGTGGATTCCGCCCTGCCCTTTCGGTACTGCACGCCGACGGCCCGCTTGCCCTCGAACAGGATGCGCGAGGCCCTGACTCCGGTCAGCACCGTCAGATTGGGCCGCTTGCCCATGAGCGGATGCAGGTAGCCCGCCGCTGCCGAACAGCGCTCGCCATTGCGCGCCGGATCGTGGAACTGGGTGACCTGATACAGACCGGCACCCTCATTGTCGCCGCGATTGAAATCATCGCGCTCCGGGATCTGCATGGACCTGGCCGCCTCGATGAAGGCGCGCGAGATGGGACGGGGGCTTTTCTGGTCAGACACCTGCAGCGGTCCCGCATCCCCATGCACCGCGTCGGCCCCACGCTCGTTGTTCTCCGAGCGCATGAAATAGGGCAGCACGCTGTGCCAATCCCAGCCCTCGCAGCCCTGATCGGCCCAGCCGTCATAGTCCTGCCGTTGCCCGCGCACATAGAGCATGGCGTTGATTGCCGATGATCCGCCCAGCGCGCGGCCGCGCGGCTGGTAGCCGCGGCGTCCATTCAGGCCCGCCTGGGGGACCGTGTTGAAGGCCCAGTTGTTGAACTTGCCGTAGCCCGGCAGCAGCGCAACCGTACCGGCCGGTGCACGAATGAAGATGCTGTCTCCGCGACCACCCGCCTCCAGCAGACAGACGGTCACGGCCGGATCCTCGCTCAAGCGCGCCGCCAGGGTGGCGCCCGCGGATCCGCCGCCGACAATGACGTAATCAAATTCCATCAGCCTTCACCTCACCGGGTTGCAGATCGACCTGCATGGCAGAGTACACCCCCGTCACCGAGTTCAGTCTAACCTTCGATCACAGCCTCGTCAGCTGCATAATCCGAAGATAGACCCCTTGTTTTGTCGTTGCTTGCTGGCTGAAGGACATGTCAGTCTCGCGCGTGTCCGTTTGCCGCCCGTAAAGCCGGCGTGTGTTCTGCTGAAGGCATCATCGTTCCACCACACTTGCGAGGGAGACCCCAATGAAGAAGATACCCACTGGCACATGGATCCTGGTCGCCGACGGCGAGGAAGCGCGCCTGTTCCGCAACGCCGGTACCGACTACAAGGCATCGCTGGAGCAGGTAGAGCTGATCAAGCCCCATGACCTGCTCGATGACGGCCCCTCGGGTCGGCGCCCGCCGGAGTCAAACGAGCAGTCCATTGATGAGGCCACCTTCGCCAAGCAGCTGGTGAACCGGTTGAACGCTGCCGCACTGCAGAACAAGTACGAACATCTCGTGCTCATGGCCGACCCGCAGACACTGGGCCAGATGCGACCGCAGCTGCACAAGGAGACCGAGCGGCGCATACTCAGAGAAGTCGCCAAGACCTTTACCAAGGCGCCACTGGAGGACATCCAGAACGCCTTGCACAAAGAGTGACTTCATCTGCGCTTTTCGACCCCGCATGCACAGACCGACCACACCTGCCCAGGAGCACGACATGCAGATACAGATCAACACCGACCACAACATCCAGGGCAGCGAATCCCTGGAAGCCAGTGTCGACAGCCTCATCAAGCAGCACCTTGAACGCTTCTTTCCCTACCTGACCCGAATCGAGGTGCATCTTGCCGATGCCAATGGCGCCAAGGGCGGCGCGCACGACAAGCAATGCGCCATCGAAGCAAGAATCAGCAGCGGCCCACCCATCGGCGTGAGCCAGGACGACGAGTCCATGGAAAAAGCCATACACGGCGCCTGCCAGAAGATGCGCACCAGACTCGACAGCAGCATCGGGCAAAGACGCGGACATCAAGCGTGAATTCACGGCACAGGGTCAGCTTTCCATGAAACACCTGCCCCGCGGCCGATTCCGATACAGACAAGCACAAGTCAGCTTGAGCCCGTCGCACTTGAACCCAGGCCACGCAAACTAGTGTGACCGGGCCGCGGCGCGATGGTACAGACTCGGCGAACAAGCCGCTTTTACCCGTGTTGTGCGCCGGCGCCACCTTGCATGCGCTTGATCAGCCAACGCAGCCAACTATTGGATCGAACTTCGACGTGAGCCGAAACAGGAAGCTCCAGGCAGAGAGCCAACCCGAGTCCAGGCCTCGGGCGCCCCTCCCGTAGCGCCGCCTTGTCCCGTTCCAGCATCCTCACATACGACAGCAAACAGGCTCGCGTCGGCCTTGTCGTCAAGCAGAGCCACATGCTTCGCACAGCGGGACAACATTGGCGCGGCACGCCTGCGCTGCGTTTCCACACTGCAACCCATGGTCAGCCGCCGCGCGCTTCAGCGATCGAATCAAGGCAAGCGGCATCATTGATTTTGCTTCTGTTTCGGTCTGGATCAACGAACCCCAGGCTACGCAGCACGCTCAAGCCCGGTTGCCGCGCTCGACGGATAAAAAGGCGGCATTCAGCTGTACTGATGTTGAATGGCGTCAGGAAACAGCGTCACCGGCCGCCTTGCCCGCAGGGAGGATGCTGATTGCGAAGCATCTCAGAATGCAGGGCTAAAGCAGGGGATTCTCGTCATGAAGACAACATCTACCCCGAAGACAGTGTCACCGCGCGTTCTGAGCGATCCGGCGCAAGAGGCTTTGCGGATATCAGAAAGCCGCTATCGTCGCTTATTTGAAACCGCACAGGACGGTATTCTGCTGCTCAATGCCGATACGGCGCAGATCGAGGATGTCAACCCCTACCTGATCGACATGCTGGGTTACACGCATACGGAGTTTCTTGGGAAAAAGCTGTGGGAAGTCGGTGCATTCTCGGACCGGGCAGAGAGCAAGGAAATGTTTGCCGCGCTGCAAGCGAACGGCTTCGTCCGCTATGAGCACCTTCCTCTCAAGTCAAAAACCGGGGCACGTGTTGATGTCGAATTCATCAGCAACACCTACGATGTCGAAGGCATCAAGGTCATCCAGTGCAACATCCGCAGCATTGCCGATCGCGTGCGGGCCGACGCGAAAACCCGACGTTACGCACATCTCTACGCCGCACTGAGCGAATGCAACAAGGCCGTCCTGCATTGCGAGAGCGAGCAGGAGCTCTTTCTGCAAATCTGTCGTGCTGCGGTGCAATTCGGTGGCATGAAGATGGCGTGGATCGGCCTGGTCGATCGAGACACACTCAAGGTGCACCCCGTCGCAAGTTTCGGTGATGACAGCGGATATTGTCGCGACCTCGAGGTCTCGTCCAGCCCCGCGACTCCATTCGGGCAGGGTCCGACTGGAATTGCCATCCGCGAAAACCGCCCGTACTGGTGTCAGGATCTCTTGAATGCGTCGGAAACAAAACCCTGGCGCGAGCGAGCCGTGCTCGCCGAGCTGGCTGCCTCGGCTTCCCTGCCCCTGCACCGCAACGGCGAAGTCATCGGCGTTTTCACCTTGTATGCTGCGGAGACTCAGGCATTCGATGAACTTGCGCGCAGACTGCTGCTGGAAATGGCCACCGATATCGGCTTTGCGCTGGACAGACTTGCGCTTCAAGCCATGCACAAGCAGGCCAATGAGGACATCGCATTAAAGAACATGATCATCCAGACCCAGATGGAGACGTCACTCGATGCCATCCTCGTGGTCGATGAGAACGCGAAAATCATTTCCTGCAATCAACAATTCGGCAAATTGTGGCGGATTCCTCCGGAACTGCTGAGCGCTGGCGCGGATGAGCCCGTGCTCCACGCAGTCATGCAACAGGTCGACAATCCGGAAATATTCGCTGCCCGGGTGCAACATCTGTACAAGCATCGCGATGAGAAGAGTCGCGATGACATTCAACTCAAGGACGGGCGATTAGTTGACCGCTACTCTGCACCTGTCACGGGAGAAGACGGCACGTACTACGGTCGCGTGTGGTACTTCAGGGACATCACCGAGCAAAAACGTGCCGAGAAGGAATTGCTGATCGCCGCGACAGCCTTCGAAGTTCAGGAAGGCATCATCATCACCGACAGCCGAAACACCATACTGCGCGTCAACAAGGCATTCAGCCGCCTGACCGGATACAGTGCGGACGAGGCCGTGGGCCAGACGCCAGCACTGCTCAAATCGGGGATGCAGGATGCCAAATTCTACAAGCAGATGTGGGAGTCCCTGACCAGCAACCATTACTGGCAAGGCGAACTCTGGGACCGGCACAAGAATGGCGATGCCCATCCGTACTGGGTCACCATCACTGCCGTGACCAACGCCGAGGGCGAGATCACTCATTTTGTCAGCGCGCATTCCGATCTCACCAAACAGAAAAAGTACGAGACCGCAATCCATACGCTTGCCTTTTATGATCCGCTCACACATCTGCCCAACCGGCGCCTGCTTTTCGAGCGTCTGGAATATGCGCTGGCGGCCAGCGAGTGGCATCACGACTATGGCGCCGTGCTGTTCGTCGATCTCGACAACTTCAAGTTTCTGAACGATACCCGGGGTCACAATATCGGCGACCAGTGGCTGATAGAAGTGGCCAAACGTCTGCAAGCCTGTGTTGGCCCGGAAGATACCGTGGCGAGGTTGGGCGGTGATGAATTCGTGATCATTCTGAAACAACTGCGCGCGGAGGCTCTCGATGCAGTCAACCGCGCTCATGTCATTTGCGACGAGATTCTCGAGACTATTTCACAGGTCTTTTCTCTGGAAGACTACGAATACCAGGCTTCGGCCAGTATCGGCATTTGCCTTTTCCGCGGGCAGGAACTCTCGGCGGATGTACTGCTCAAGCGCGCCGACTCGGCCATGTATCAGGCCAAGGGGGCCGGTCGCAATACCGTGCGTTTTTATGACCCCGTCATGCAGGCGGCGCTGGAAGCAAGGGCAGCGCTGGAGAGTGACTTGCGTCACGCACTGGCTGAACATGAATTTGTCCTTCATTACCAGGCGCAGATTGACAACGACAACCGCATTCTCGGAGCCGAGGCATTGATTCGCTGGCAGCATCCGGAACGCGGAATGGTTTCGCCTGCGGAGTTCATCCCTCAAGCCGAGCGATCGGGTCTGATCATTGCGATCGGGCAATGGGTGCTGGAGACCGCATGCGCCCAGCTCAAGATCTGGGAAGCCGATCCCGCCACTTGTGAAGCGTACATATCCGTAAACGTCAGCGCTTCCCAGTTCCATCAAAACTATTTTGTGGAGCGAGTACGCCAGACGCTGCATAACCATGGCGTAAACCCCACCCGGCTCAAGCTGGAACTGACGGAGAGTCTGATACTGGACAACGTCGATGACTGTATCGCCAAGATGCAGGAGCTGAAGGATGCCGGAGTGACCTTCTCCATGGATGATTTTGGCACCGGCTACTCATCACTCTCTTATCTGACTCAATTGCCACTGGACCAATTGAAAATTGATCAGTCCTTTGTGCATCACATGAACGAGTCGCACAGCGACGCGGTGATCGTGCAGACCATCATCGGCATGTCGCACAGTCTGGGAATAGAGGTTCTGGCCGAAGGTGTTGAGACAGACGAGCAACACGCTTTCCTGGAAAAAAATGCGTGTGATCAATACCAGGGCTACCTGTTCCACAGACCAGAACCGATTGCCGAGTTCCAGAAAAGGTTGATCGAATCATTCCTTCATTCGTAGCAAACTTCAATGGAGCCTGGATCATTGATTGCGCGCTTCCCAATCTGCAGTCTGGTTCCTTTTACCCTCTCGCCTCAATGGCCCCGATCACCAGGATGCACTGGCTGATCTCCGGCAGGTAAGCAATAAAGGGATCAGCGTGCGTTTCCAGTCAGGGGGCAAACTGAAAAAGGACTTTGCCCGGTCGTTTGAACCCCGCTGCGCCCCCCAATTGCTTCTAATTGATCTGCGCGTGCTCACAAGTCGTGAAGGGGTTATTAACGGAATCTTCAGGGCTGCGCGCTATTTTCGGCTTGTGGCCGCATGCCGGGCATGCGGGCCTCGAATCCAGGTCAAGGGAGACGGATATGGAATCGACGACAGACGTTACCGGCCATCGCAGGCCCTTCAATTGGGGTTTCAGCGTCGCCACCGCGCTGACCCTCGCGCTGCACGCCAGTGCGTTTCTGATGATCATGGCGCCGGTGCTGGCGCCACACGCCGCGGAGCGGATCAAGGACGACGCCGCATGGGTCCACGTGATCGAGCCACAGCCGGAACCACCCAAACCACCGCCTCCGGCACCGGAACCTCCGCAGAAGCCGCCGACACAGGTGGTCCACAGGACCCCAACGCCTGTCCTGCAACCGCCGGACCCGCCGGTCGTCATGTCCGAACCGTCACCGATGGCCAAGGTGGCTACGCCGCCGAGCCCGCCGACAGCGCATCAGTCCAGCACCAACGTGCGCCCCAGCGCCAGGATCAGCTACCGCGAGAAATACCGACCGCAATATCCGATCCAGGCCATCCGCATGCGCCAGGAAGGCACCGTGCAATTGAAGATTCTGGTCAGCGAGGACGGTAATCCGCTGAAGATCCAGGTCTCGCATTCCAGCGGCTACCGAAGCCTGGACCAGGCCGCGATCGCCGCGGCCAGGCAATGGAAGTTCAACCCCGCCAGGCAGGATGGCGTGCCCCGCCAGGGATGGGTGATCATTCCCATCGAATTCGGCCTAAGGACCCTCTGATTAACCCTGAGCAGGTGCCACCCATGGTGTCTGTTCGCAAGTCAAGGCGCACTGGCGCAGGCAGGCTGGTGGCCTGCCAAGTCAGTGCAACGCAGGATTGTGGACAGACACCATGGGCCCAACTTGTTGATTCTGAACGCCTGGGTGACGTCCAGAAAGCCCGCATCCCGCGCCGCGCGGTTTGTCCAGGCAGCCCAGCCTGCACGGCGCCACGCGGCACGAACTGCAGACTTTCTGGACGTCATGCCACCTACTCAGGGTCAGGCGACGACCTGAAATGAGCGCCTCGACCGCGCGCAACAACACCCGTGCTCTGGCCTTGTGAATGACACCCAGTGAATTGGACAGGCACTTCTGCAATACTCGGCTGGCGCGCATGGTGCGGTCTCCTCTTGGTGTGGTAACCGTGAGGAAGATACCGCATCATGCGCGCATCGTTGCCGTCAGCCATCGGCAACACCTTGATTGAACGGAACTAATTGTGGGGAAACCTCAGTGCCCGAGTGGGATTGCCAAACCGGTTCGAGTCTAAGCGGCGCATGGGTCGGGAATCTGTGCGCTATCGCACCAAGGAAGAGCAACAGGCCAAACCGCGTTCAGAGCCCGAGGTTTCCGCTCAATCCACTTTGAGCAATCAGGACGCTGTGCACAACAAAGCGATCAGCGTGCGATTTCAGACAGAAGCGCAGCTGAATAGTAAGCTTGAGGTTTTCCATCGCGACTCAATGCGGACACTCGCAAGTAAATCGGGCATCGTACTTTCGGGTTTTGGAGGCGATGCATCGGCCTTTCCATACTGTCGGCAGCTCGGACTCGTTCACGTTGCTCGGCGCAAGCTCCAATCTCAGTATCGAAGGTCGAGGACAGACCGCAATTGCCGAGAAGAACCGGCATCAAACCGATGCGCGGCGTACCGGTCTTGAGTTGGAGCGTGCAATGGCTAGATCAAGCGCCAGCGGCCAAGGGAATGGGGGCGGACCAACCAGGCCAGCGATTGCGCTGGAAGCCGAGCTGCGCCAGCGAATTGCGGAGCTGGAGAAGGCTCTGCGCGACGCAGAGCGGGTCAGTCAGTCATTGCGCGAATCCGAAGCGCTATTCCGCAGCATCGCCCAGCACTCCCTGCTCGGCATTGCGATCATCGTGGAAGGCAAGTACACCTATACGAATCCCGCATATATTGAAACGTACGGCTACAGCGCCGATGAGATGCTCTTGCTCGACCCCCTGGCCCCCGTCGCACCAAAGGATCGTGCCTTCGCTGGCGAGAAGCTGCGTCAAGCGCTCGCCTCGGAGATAGAACGCGCCGAATTCCCCCTGCGCGTGCAACGCAAGGACGGAACGCTGCTGGACATCGAACTCTCCGGCAGCGCCATGATGGTGAACGGAAAGCGGTCGCTGGTCCTGCTGACAAAAGACATCACCTCACGGACCACCGCCGAACGACGCTTGCGCGAAAGCCGGGAAACCCTGAGCACAATCGCAGCCACTGCGAGCGACGCCATTGTGATGATAGATAACGACGGCCAGATTACTTTCTGGAACGATGCCGCCGAAACCATGTTTGGTCACACGGGCACCGAGGCTATCGGCCAGGATCTGCACGCGCTTCTGGCTGCACCAAAGTACCGACAAAGCCACAAGGAAGCATTCGCCCATTTCCGGAAAACCGGCGAGGGTGCGGCGGTTGGCACGCTACGTGAGCTCGACGCCGTGAGGAAGGACGGTACGGAGTTCCCGATCGAATTATCCCTCTCGGCCGTCAAGCTCGAAGGGAAATGGAATGCTGTCGGCATCGTTCGAGACATCACCGAGCGCAGGCTGCTGGAACAAACGCGACACGAGCACTCGGCCAGGCTGATCACTCAGGCGGCCGCACTTGATGCCATCACGACTTCCGAGAAGGAATTCACCAATGATGTTGATGCATTGTTTCGCTGCATTACCGAACGTGTAGCTGCCGCCACCGGCGTGGCGCGTGCCAGCATCTGGTTGTTCAATGCCGAGGAAACTGAGCTTCATTGCCACGACCTGTACGAACCGGATGCGGCCCGTCATTCCGATGGAGCTGTGCTTCTCGATGCTGATTTCGAGGACGAGTTCCAGGCCTTGAAAAGCGCTGCTCACGTTGCTGCCGACGACGCGTCGACCGATGCGCGGACACGCGGCTATGCCGAAACCTATCTGAACCCGCTGGGTATCACGGCAATGCTGGACTCGGTGGTCGAGTTGTCCGGCCAGTATCTCGGCCTGCTGCGTCTGGAGCACGTGCGCCGAGCCCATCACTGGGAAGAAGACGAAATTGCATTCGCGTCACGGGTCGCCGGCCGGATCGGCCTGGCACTGCTCGCCCGCTCGCAGCGTCAGGCCGAACGCGCGCAGCACGAAAGCGAGCGGCGCTTGAGCAAAATCCTCGACAATGTCGAGCTGATTTCCATCATGCTGGACCGGGACGCCAGGCTGACGTATTGCAACGACTACCTGTTGCGCATTTCGGGATGGCAGCGCGAAGAGATCATCGGACGTCGATGGGAGGACGTGTTCCGGCCTCCGGACACCGTGCAGCAGCTGCACGAAATCTTCGCGGACATACTTGCGGACAGGCCTTCCGCCTGGCACCACGAAAGCCAGATAGTGATGCGAAATGGCGAGCGCAGGACCATATTCTGGAACAACACCGCGCTACGCTCTCCGGACGGCGACATAGTCGGCGACGCAAGCATCGGCCTGGACATCACCGAACGCGACGCTACCGAGAAACAGCTCAAATTGTTCCGCACGCTGATCGATCAATCCAATGATGCCATCGAAGTCGTCGATGCTCAGTCGCGGCGCATTATCGATGTCAATGAGAGGTCATGCAGCGATCTTGGCTACAGCCGTGAAGAGCTTCTGTCCATGTCGGTATCCGATCTCGACGCCTACGATGACCCGGTCAGGGTCAACGAAATCATGAAACGACTGGAGCAGGATGGTTCTGTCGTGACCGAGACACTCATCCGGCGCAAGGATCGATCGGTATTTCCGGTGGAGCTGAGTCTGAGGATGATTGTTCTGGACAAGCCATACATTGTGTCGGTTGCGCGAGACATCACCGAACGCAAGGCTGCGGAGAAACAGCTCAAGCTGTTCCGCGCGCTCATTGATCAGTCCGTTGATGCCATCGAGGTCGTCGACGAACAGACGCTGCGTCTGATCGATGCCAACGAAAGCGCATGCAGCGACCTTGGGTACAGCCGGGAGGAGCTATTGACTCTGTCGATTCCCGATATCGAAGCTCGCCACGACCCGGCAGGGATCAGCGAAATCCGAAAGGCCCTGAAACGGGATGGTTCTGTCGTGATCGAGTCCGAGCACCGGCGCAAGGACCAGTCGGTATTTCCGGTGGAGCTGAGTCTGAGATTGGTTGTTCTGGACAAGCCGTACATTGTGTCCGTTGCGCGGGACATCACCGAGCGCAAGCAAGCCGAAGAGAAGTTGCAATCGCTGCAGCAGCTCCTGCTCGAACAGGCTATCCATGACCCGTTGACCGGCCTCTACAACCGGCGTTACCTGGAGGACGTGCTGGCCCGTGAGCTGATCATCGCCGAGCGCAAGCACCACTGCATCAGCGCCATCATGGGTGACCTGGATCATTTCAAGCACGTCAACGATGACTACGGGCACCGCGCGGGCGACGAGGTGCTGCGTACCTTCGGCAAGCTTTTGAAGAAACACTCCCGCGGCAGCGATGTGGATTGCCGCTACGGCGGCGAGGAGTTTCTGCTGCTTCTGCCGGACATGAACGAGCAAGCCGCCCGCGAGCGCGCCGAAACACTGCGCATGGCGCTGGCATCCACGCCCGTGGAGTTCGAAGGCAATCTCATCACGGTAACCGGGTCATTCGGCGTCGCCTGCTACCCCAAGCATGCTCAAACCGGCGACAGTCTGATCTCCGCCGCAGACAAGGCGCTGTACGCGGCAAAGGAAGCAGGGCGCAATCGCGTCGAGGTCTACTCTGCATCGGGTGCAGGCAATGAACAGTACAGCTAACCAATATTTGCGATCCCCGATCCGGGAGAGCGTTCCCAGCCGTTCTCTTGAGTCTGAATCTTGCTGTCGCGGCCTTGCGGATCCCGTACAGGCGCCGCATCCCGAAACAGCCCACAGGGTGTGCCGCATGCGACAAGTACGCGCACGCGCGTGGGCTCTCTTGATGCAGGTCAACGCCCTCGCACACCCAACGGCAAACCTTGCAACCGGCCGTCAGCGTGGACGACTGATCCCCGACACAGGACATTGATGCCATGACAATTCCCGAAACGCCTGTTTTTTCCTGGCCGATCCCGCCTTACTTCCAACTGGTTTCGGAGCCCGCCGAAACTCCCGACCACGAGTGCATCATCGAGTTGCTCGATGGAAGCACAGTTGTCGCCGTGCTCGATGCCTTCGAGCCAGGCGATTCGGTGGTCCACCTGAATTCCAACTCGGAAGACACACAGCAAGACATCGGGTTGGATCTGGTGCGTTCGATTCGCCTGACCAGACCTGTAGCCCTGGATCGCGATGCCGCCGTGATCAGCAGCATCAACAGAAAAGAGGCGCAAGTGGGAGATGAAAGGACATTTGTCGTGCGCTTTCGCGACGGCGGGACCTTTGAGGGCATCACGTGCGGATTTGTCAAGGGAAAAGACGGCCTGTTCCTGTATCTGCCCGAAGGGGATCATCAACATGCGGTGCGCTGGTTTATGCCGGCACAACAACTGGGTGACGTACAGATCGGCCCATTGCTGGGTGAAGAGCTGACAAGCGCCAAGCTGGTGACCGACGCAGAGTTGGCCAGTGCACTGAAGAAGCAATCCACTTTGCGCCAGAAAAAGATTGGAGAGCACCTTCTGGATCACGGCATCGTTACACACGACGAGCTCAAGCGCGCACTGCAATCGCAGAGGCACCGGCCTGCGATCAAGCTCGGTGACCTGCTGGTCGAAGCGGGCCTGATTTCAGCCGATCAGTTGCTCGAAGCACTGCGCTTGCAAGCCACCGACCGTAGTCGACGACTCGGTGACATTCTCACGGACATGGGGGTCGTCACGGCGTGGCAGGTACAACTGGCCTTGTCGGAAAAGCTTGGCATCCCATTCGTGGACTTGCGCGAATTCAAGGTTGATCCAGTCGCACTGCAACTGGTCAGCGCCAGTTTTGCCAAGCGCCATCAGGTTCTGCCTCTGCTGTGCGTGGGTGAAGCGCTGGTAGTCGCCGTGGAAAATCCGCTTGCAATGGAGTATGAGCAGGAACTTGGTTTCCTCGCCAAGCAGACGATCATTCCGGTCATAGGCGACAAGGACGAGCTGCGTTCGAGTATCACGAAGGAATACGCGAACCTGGCCCTGGATGACCTCGTCACCGATTCCGCCGGGACGCGCGGAAGCGCGGGCAGGACAAATCGCAGCACTAGCCACAGGCCGGTGAACATGGACGACCTGGCCCACGAAATGAACCAGGATGCCTTGCAGAGGGACTCCGCCTCGATCCGGAATGAAGGTTCCGACGAGCGCATCAACGACAACGTGCTGGTGCGCCTGGTCAACAGCATCATTATCGAGGCACACGCGCAAAGCGCATCGGACATTCATATCGAATGCGACACCAGGTTCAATACGCGCGTACGCCTGCGCAAGGACGGCGAACTCGAGGATTACCTTGAGCTGCAGCCCGCCTATCGCGAGGCCCTGGTCTCGCGCATCAAGGTCATGGCCGGACTCGACATCACCGAGCACCGGCGAGCGCAGGATGGCAAGATCGATTTCAGCAAATTCGCGCCTCTGGGTATCGAGCTGCGCGTGGCTATCGTGCCGACCACCAACAACCTTGAAGATGCGGTGCTGCGCATCCTGGGCGGGGTCGAGCCCTTGCCTCTTGAACGGCTTGGATTGTGCGCGCGCGATCTGGCGACACTTGAGGAGATGGCAAAACGCACCTTTGGCCTGATTCTCGTATGCGGCCCCACCGGCTCCGGCAAAACAACCACGCTGCATTCCATACTGCACACGATCAATCGTCCAGACATCAAGATATGGACCGCTGAGGATCCGGTGGAAATCACCCAGCAAGGTTTGCGCCAGGTGCAGATCAACACGCGCATCGGCTGGACCTTTGCCATGGCCATGCGTGCTTTTCTGCGCTCGGACCCGGACGTGATCATGGTTGGCGAGATGCGCGATGCCGAGACATCGAAGATCGCGATTGAAGCGTCGCTCACCGGGCATCTCGTGTTCTCCACGCTGCATACCAATACCGCAGCAGAAAGCGTGGTGCGCCTGATCGAGCTGGGCATGGACCCGTTCAACTTTGCCGACGCACTCATCGGTATCCTGTCACAGCGCCTGGTACGAAAGCTGTGCCTGAAATGCCGCAAGGAACGCGCTGCGACCGATGCCGAAATCCTGACCCTGGCGAAGGAATACTGCATGGATTCCAAACTCGACCCCGAAACGACGATTGCGCAGTGGCAAAAAACCTATGCAAGCGATGGGCATTTGAAGCTTCATGAGGCTGTCGGGTGCAGCGAGTGCCGAGCTGGATATCGAGGCCGCATTGGCGTATACGAGCTGCTGACCAGCTCGCCGCTCGTGAAAAGCGTGATCCGCGCCCGCGGTACGGCCCCCGAAGTGCTCGAAGCTGCACAGACCGGAGGCATGCGACTGTTGCGCCAGGATGCCATCGACAAAGTGCTCGGCGGCATAATCGATCTGGTCAGCGCCCGGGCCGTGTCGTCCTGAATCAACAACGGCCAGAATTGAAGTGCTCAGAGTGAATTTCCAGCCAGATGCCTGGCTGAAAAGGCAGTTCTGACCCTTGCTGTTTCGAGGCTTGACTCAAACGGGTGCAAGTGAACCTGAGCTGTCTTTTTGGCGCTTGCTCAAGCCATCTGCACCGCGACCATCGAGATCGAGCCGCCGTCCATGCCCTCGACCGGAAAGCTCACCGCATCGTCTTCGTCGCTGGCACCGAGAACATACAGCAGTGGCAGATAGTGCTCGGGGGTGGGAATGGACAACTGCGCATCCGCTCCCAGCGACTCGTAGTCGATCAGTGCATTGTGCTCGCGCTCAAGCAGCAGCTCGCGCACGCGCGTCTCGAAGCGCTGCGCCCAGTCGAGCGGGTCCACCGGGTGCCGACCCCAGGCATAGGCATGCAGGTTGTGCACGATATTGCCGCTGCCGAGCAGCAGCACGCCTTCATCGCGCAACGGCCGCAGTTTGCGGCCCAGCTGGTAATGGAATGCCGCTGGCTGTGTCTCGTCGATGCTCAGCTGCACTACCGGCACATCGGCCTTCGGGTAGACATGCCTGAGCAGCGACCAGGCGCCGTGATCCAGCCCCCAGGATGCATCCATGCCGACTTCCAGCGGCGCCAGCATTTCAGCCACGCGCCGCGCCAGCCCCGGATCACCGGGTGCTGGATACTGCACATCGAACAAGGCCTGCGGGAAGCCGCCAAAGTCGTGGATGGTGCGCGGCTTCGCCATCGCGGTGACCGCCGTTGCCGGCACATACCAGTGCGCGGAGACGCACAGCACGGCGCGCGGACGTGGCATCGAACGCCCCATCGCAGCCCAGGCACGGGTCCAGGCGTTGTCGTCCAGAGCATTCATCGGATTGCCGTGGCCCAGGAAGACTGTCGGCATGCGCAAACTCATCTCAGACCACCTCATCAGGATTTCACTGATTCAGTATGCGCGGTGCAAAAGAACATTGAAAGCACCACGCACCTGGTCGAACAAGGTGGCTGAAACCGCTGTCTGCCGTCGCCGGCCGGCGCGAGGCGCGGTCTGCAGATGCGGTATATACTCGCCAGGTCGTCTGCGATGCCTCCTGATCGCGCTACTGTGAACGGGACCAAAAATCGCCAACGACCCGGTCAGCAGGATGCAAGGGGTGTTTCACGACTGCTTGCCGATTTGGGGCGCGCCAGTGGTCAGGCGTGCGCATTCAGAAACGGGCTGCTCCGTGCGCGTGCTGCGCCGGGCACTCAACCAGGGGCACGACGATGAACACATTCCAGCGCAATTCCATCTGCAGCGCGATTGTACTCGCGCTCGGTCTTCCGGCCAGCAGCCTTGCCAATACCATTGTTGTCGACGGCACTACCTGCACACTGCGCGATGCCGTGAACTCGGCCAACTACAACCTGGCCTATGGTGGATGCACCGCCGGATCCGCCGGCGAGGACACGATCCAGATCACCGCAGACCAGACTCTGGCCGGTACGCAGGTCGTCATTTCCAGTATCAAGTTCATCGGCATGGGCGCGCCCGCCCCGATCATCACGACCAGCAATACAATGCGCCTTTTCTGGATAGGCGAGCCCACCAGTACACCTGCCGTCAGCTTCGACAATCTCCAGCTCAAGGGTGGCATGGCGCAAGGCGGCAACGGCACGGACGGTGGCGGTGCCGGCGCGGGCCTCGGCGGTGCCGTCGCAGTCTTTGACGGCAATGTGCAGTTCAATCATGTCGTGTTTGCCAACAACATCGCCAGCGGCGGCAGCGGCTCGACCTCGATCGGCAATGCCACCGGCGGCGGTGGTGGTGGCGGAATGAGCGGCGATGGCGGCAGCGGCGGTACCGGCGGCACCAATGGTGGTCCGGGTCAGTCTGGCCCCGACTTTGGAACCGGCGGTGGCGGCGGCGGCGATCTCGGCTTCGCTGGCGGCCACGGCGGTGGTGAAGGCGGCAGCGGCGGCAGCGGCAGCGACGGCGGCAATTCCAGCTCCGACTTTTCCGGTGGTGGTGGCGGTGGCGGTGCCGCAGCCATCAACGGCAATGGCTTCAACGGCGGTGCGGGCGCCCTGGGCGGCGGCGGCGGCGGCGGTGGTGGCAGCGCTGGCGGCGGCGATAGTGCCGGCCACGGTGGCGACGGCGGCTTTGGCGGTGGTGGCGGCGCCGCCGGCAACGGCGAAGGTGGTCCCGGTGCGGGTGGCCTCGGCGGCTTTGCAGCGGGCGGCGGCGCGGGTGGTCTGGCCGAAAGCGGACCCGGCGAAGCCGGCGGCGGCGGACTGTACGGCGGCAACGGCTTCTCTGGCGCAGGTGGCGGCGGCGGCGGGCTCGGTGGTGCCGTGTTCGTGCGCGCCGGCACGGTGACCATCATGAACTCCACCTTCACCAACAACGCCGCCAGCGGTGGCAGCGGCGCCACCAGCTTCCTGGGCAGTGCCGCGAACGGCCATGGCAAGGGCGGCGCAGTATTCGCGCTTGACGCCACCAGCAACCCCAACGGCAACCAGCAGTCCATGCCTTCCGTATTGCCGGTCGTCAGCGGCTGCAGCAACACCTTCAGCGGCAGCGCTGCCACCGATGCCCAATCGACCGACAGCGACAATCCGGCGACTTACGGCGTCAGCCTGTCAACCATGACCACGCCGTGCAACCTCATCTTCAGCAACGGCTTTGAACCCTAGCGTGCAGTTGCGCCGGTGATACTGACGCTTGCCAATGCCATCGACGAGGCTTCGCACACGCGCATCCTTGAACAGGTTGCGCAAGCCGAGTTCGTCGATGGCCGCGAGACCGCCGGGGCGCAGCTGGCACAGACCAAGCGCAATAAGCAGATCTCGCGTCACGATCCGGCCCTGGGACGGATCAGTGCCATCGTGCACGAATCGCTGCGCAACAATCGCGCCTTCCGCGAAGCCACCTGCCCCAGACAACTGCACTCGGTGATGGTATCGCGCTACGGCCCCGGCATGGCCTACGGCGCGCACGTGGACAATGCACTGATGGGCGAGCAGACCGCGTGGCGAACCGACCTGTCGCTGACACTGTTCCTGAATGCGCCGGAAGACTACGACGGCGGCGAGCTGTGCATGGAAACCGGTTCCGGCGAGATCGGCTTCAAGCTGCCACCGCGCCACATGCTGTGCTATCCCACCTCCGATCTGCACCGCGTCAACGAGATCACCCGCGGCGAGCGCCTGGTGGTGGTTGCCTGGATCCAGTCCTTCGTGCGCGACCATCGCGCCCGCGAAATACTGTGGGACCTGGCCCAGGCTCGCGCGGAACTCGCCGACAAGGCCGATGCCCGGCAAACCTGGGATCGGGTCAACAAGGCGCACACCAATCTGCTGCGGCGCTGGGCCGAGACCTGATCCGGAATCATGCCCCTGCATCGGGATGAGCGCAGCGAACCTTCCACCCGCCTGCAGCACCACGACCTCGAGGATGATGTGCACCAGGATGCCCGGGAATGCGCCGGGCAGAATCGTGTACAGCTGTTAGCGGATGCGCGCCGGGGTCGCATCCATCACCAGAAAACCGGCCATCCCGCCGACCACATGCGAGGGCATGCTGCAGGCAAGGCACGGTGTCATTGTGCTGGGCACGGGATACGGTGTAACCGGTTGCACCTCGGATCCTGGCGCCTGTTCTTCACACCAGACCCGGGACAGGCGATCATGAAGTGAGGCATCATCATGTTGTCGCAGTACGCCGCGACCGGGAGGAAACGATGGCTACACAGGACGACCGGACAAGACGCCGACATCCACGCTCGCTGAAATACCTGAGCGGCTATCTGGACAAACTGATCAAGGGCCGCTTGTGGCTGAAGGTCATGATCGGCATGGTGCTGGGTGTGGCTACCGGCATCGTGCTGGGGCCTGCGGTCGGCATGGTACCGCCGGCCACCGCCTACGCGATTGGCAACTGGCTTGCGCTGCCCGGTCGGCTGTTCCTGACCCTGATCCAGATGATTGTGATACCGCTGGTGTTCGCCTCGGTCATCCGGGGCCTGACGGCCGGCGGCAGCCTGGCCCAGTTGCGCAGCCTGGGCCTGCGCGTGACTGTCTACTTCGTGTTCACCACCACCGTGGCCATCAGCATCGGCATGGCAGTGGCTCTGTTGATCAAGCCCGGCCGGTACATCGACAGCGCCATGGTGCAGCAGGTCCTCGGCAGCGGTTCCGCCGTGCCGCTGCCTGCCACGGTGCCAGGTATGCCGGGCCTGGGTGACCTGCCGCAGAAACTGATCACGATCCTGCCTTCCAATCCGCTCACTTCGATGGTAGAAGGCCAGATGCTGCAGGTCGTGCTGTTCGCCATCATCTTCGGCGTGGCGCTGGTGATGATGAAGCGGGAGCAGGCCAAGCCCATGCTCGACCTGCTGGGCTCGCTGCTCGAGGTATGCATGACCGTGGTACGCGTGACCATGCGCCTGGCACCCTATGCCGTGTTCGGCCTGATGACCCAGTTGACCACCAAGATCGGCCTGGATGCCTTGCTCGGCATGAGCGTGTATGTCGGCACCGTACTCCTGGGCCTGTTGCTGCTGCTGTGCTTCTACCTGGTCGTGGTACTTCTGGTCGGGCGCACCCGGCCGAAGACCTTTCTCGTTGCCGCCCGCGAAGTGATGCTGCTGGCCTTTTCAACCTCCAGTTCTGCCGCGGTGCTTCCGGTCACCATGAAGACGGCGCAGGACAAGCTGCACATCCGCAGCTCCGTCGCCCAATTCGTGCTGCCCCTGGGCGCCACCGTCAACATGGACGGCACCGCCCTGTATCAGGGCGTGGCCGCTATCTTCCTGGCCCAGGTATTCGGCGTGGACATCGGCACGGGCGGCCTGCTTCTGATCATCGTCACCTCGGTGGGGGCCTCGATTGGCGCGCCGGGTACGCCTGGAGTGGGCATCGTCATCCTTGCCATGGTGCTGCAATCGGTAAACATTCCCGTGGCCGGAATTGCCCTGATCCTGGGCGTGGACCGGATCCTGGACATGAGCCGCACCTCGGTCAATGTGTGCGGCGACCTCGCGGCAAGCACGGTAATGGACCGCTGGCTGCCAGAACAGGACGCCGCGGAAGACGAAGCGCAGCGGCAGCCGGCTGTCGAAGCCACCGACTCCTGATCGAGGGTCGACCGGGCCACGCGAGTCAGAACAGGCCGCCAAAGAACGGTCGGCACGGTCGCGCCTGGCAGGCAGGTCGGCGTCATTACGCGAGCACGCCAGGCCAAGCCGAGCCATCACACAGCCAACCGCTAGCCCGCATTATTCATCAGCGTTCGTAGCGAGCCGGTTCAAGGGCATGTCCGGCGTGGCTTTCGCGACCGAGCAGTGCGCAGGCGTAGCCGGCACTACGTCGAGCACGGCGACCAAGTGAAAGCCGCGCCGGGCGTGCCATTGGGCCGGCGCAGTAGAAGGTTGGTGAATAATCCGGGCTAGGCCTGGCCACACGCCCGTTGCCGCTGCTCATCGAGCAACCGCGCCAGTTCATGGGGAGCCATGCCGTAGGTGTCGGGCAAAGCCGCCCCCACGCCACTGATGGCCTTGTTGGCGCGCTGCACAACACCTTGCCCGTCATGGCTTGCCACACAGGTCCAGCCCACGAAACGGCGCGGCCCGACGCGCACCACCTTGAAGGCATCAACGTCCTGCCAGCGCACGAACTGACGTCGGTGCATGGCCGAATAGGTGAAGCCTTCCTCGCTGAGTGTCAGAAAGGATGACTTCGGATTCAACTGCAGCACAAACACCACGGCGCCCAGGCCGAAGAAACCGATGTTGAGATAGCCGACCAGCGGATCGGAGGGCACGATCCAGATGCCCAGGGCGACAAAACCCAGCGACACGGCCAGCAGCATCATCAGCTTGATGCGGCTCGGATACAAGGTGATGGGTAATTGCGCTGTGGCCATCGGGTCTCGTGTGGACATTGGACTGCGCTGCAAAATCTGCATGACTTCATGCCCCCGCACCAATCTGCGGTCAGCACGCATAAAGCATATCCTGCAGTTTGTCGTCAGCCAAGCCAACCCCATCAACCACAATTCCGGTTTTTGGCTAAGCTCTCGGCGTCAAGCACTCGCGGCGGACTGGCCGGTCTGCAGGGTGTGCACCTCCACATATCCCTGCCGCTGCCAGTCCTGCAGCTGCGCCATGTCGATGGGCCGGTGGCCCTTGAGCGCTGCACGGCCGCTTGCGGTCACTTCGACCTGCTCGGCGCGGCGTCGGCCGGCGTGCTTGGCCAGGTACAGCGCGGCGTCGGCCCAGCGGATAGCGTCGGCCAGCGGCGCCTGCCAGTCGGCAGCCAGCGGATGATGGACGTAGCCGCCCGAGACACTGATCGGGATGGATTGCCCGTGCCAGATGATCGGCGCCTGTTCGATTTCCTTGAGCAGCCGCAGTGCATCCTGCTTCAGCATTGCGGGGGCGCGATCATTGAGAATGACCAGGAATTCCTCGCCGCCCCAGCGGTACAGTTCATCGCGATCGCCAAGTACGTGCTGGATACGCGCCACCACGGCGATGAGCACGGCATCACCCGCCTCGTGGCCATATTGGTCGTTGATCGCCTTGAAGTTGTCCAGGTCCAGCATCAGCAGTCCGGTACACGGCGCATCCGCCACTTCGCTGGGAGCCACGCTATCGGTCCGGCGCTGGAACTGGTAGCGGCTGGAGGCGCCGGTGAGCGCATCCAGGCGCACCGCATCGGACAACGTATCGCGCTCGCGCCGTGCCCGGCGAATGGCCAGGAACAGGAACACGCTCAGGCCCAGAGCAAGCAGCGCCAGAACGAAGGCCAGCGCCTTGGACAGCCTTTCCGCACGCAAGCGCTGTTCCTGCATCCGGTTCTGCGCCGACAACGTCTTGATTCGCTGCGCCTGCTCCCTGGCCATGTGCCGGGCCTCGACCTCGGCAATGGCACGGCCGCGTTCGTTGCGGAACAGCTGCGACCACAATTGCTGGCGGCGATCCATCACCTCGATGGCGCGCGCATACATCTTTTTGCTGCGCAGCGTCTCGATCTGCCGTTTCAGACCACTGAGCACATCGACCATCTGCCCTTTCGAGCGGAAGTAGTCGGTAGCCTTCTGCATCAGGGCCAGCCCGTCATCCTCCTGCCCGCTTCGCATCAGTGCGTGACCACGCAGCATCTGCGCCTTGGCGACGTAGTAGCTGTTGTTCTTCTGTCCGGCCAGTTCGGCAAGATGATCGCTGATGGCCATCGCCTGTTCCGGTTTCCCGGTGGCCAGCAGCAGGTTGGCCCGCACCGTGCCCAGGCGCATCGCGTCGAATGCCGAACCGTCGCGGCTGGCAAGCGCCGCCGCACTTTTCAGGGCGCTGCCAGCCTGATCGAAGCGGCCAAGCTGAATCAAGGCCATGGCCCGCGCGCCCAGCAGGGACAAGCGGTTGCCCGCGGGCATGCTGTGAATTGGCAGAGCAAACGCTTGCCGGACGTAATCGAGCGCCTGTTTGGGCAGCTCCATCGCGTTGTACAGCTCGGCAATGGTACCCAGACGATACAGCTGCGCGCGCTGACTGTTCATCGGCAGCTTGCCGGCCCACTCCAACGCCGCAAACTGATGGCGCAACGCAATATCGAAATTGCCGGCGTCGAAATACATGTTGCCGTAGCTGCGCTCCAGCGCTTCCATCACCTCCGGCGAGGCGTCGGGACGGATGTGCGAGCGCACCTCATTGAGCTGGTCCAGATACTTGCCGATGTCGTCGTCGGCATGGCTCATGTAGACACGGTTGATATCCATCAGGCTGACCGTGTCCGCATCACCATTCGCCTGCGCCAGATCGCGCAGCTTCTGCATCAGGGCCAACCTGTCTTCGAAGCTCAGCGTTTCGTCCTCGACGGCCAGCTTCGTGCGCATGAGCGCGCGCCGTACCGGATAAGACGCGTCCTCCGGTATGCCCGCCTCCATCTGCTTCAGTTCCTTCACGGCAGCTGGCGAGGCCACGCCACTGGCGCGAAGTGCCCGCAACTTCCCGATGACGTCAACGGCCGGCGCCGTCTGCGCCAGAGCGGCAGAACTGATCAGCATCAGCACCAGTACAACAAGAAACGTCCACCGTGTTTCAAGGCGTTCCGCGGCGCGGAAATATCCGCGATCCGATCTGGCCCCCTGGCTGGCGCACGAGTTCACCACTGAAATGAGTCCTTTTCCACTGCTGATAAAGCAACAAGCGAAAACCATGCCAAGCCAATGAACAGGGGGCATATTGGCTTTGCGCCACCGATTTTGCCCCACCCGCGTTCCAGGTTCGCAAAAGAGTCGAATCGACCGTCAAAGGATCCCGGGTTCGACCCTGCTCGCCCCAGGATGGCAATACCGACAGTGGCACGCTCGCGCACCGCTCCCCGCCACGGCAGCTTCGCCCGAACGAAAAACCTACCGAGACATCACACCTGGGGACCCAGGTTCAGGCTGGCGACATTACCGATGAGCTTATGGCTGCCCGAGGGTGCCCTGTCTGAACGACATCACGGGTGTTGCCCGCCATGATGGTGTTGCCGGCCTGCATCCTGCCTAAATCAAATCCCTCCGGACGAGCTGAAAAAAGTTCTCTACCCCCTTTCTTATGTTGAATGGTATCCAGGGTACCGGTCCGAAAACTTTTCTGGGCCGCCTGCATGCGGAATATTGCTTGTTGACCGGCCTGCCCATGGGAGGCGACACTTAAGCGACGAACTCACCAAACTGAGGGAAATATCCATGCGCTTGACCTATCTCGCGGCAACGATTGGCTTGACGCTCGCCTGTGCGACCCCAAGCGCCATCGGGCAGAGCGCCCCGACCTGCACCACCTTCAATGCAACCGGGGCGGAGCAGACGTTCGTGGTGCCGGCCGGCACCAACAGCATTTCCATCACCGCCAACGGTGCCCAGGGTGCCGATGCGACACAACCGGCAGCCGGCAGCGCCCCTTCGCCGCCAGGCACGGGCGGCAATGCTGCCACGGTGACCGGAGACCTCTCCGTGAGCCCCGGCGAGACCCTGTATCTCCATGTAGGCATGCGCAACGGTTTCAATGGCGGCGGCGCGGCCGGTACCTTCGAAGCCAGTCAGACGGGTGAGCCGGGCGCATCGGGCTCGGGTGGCGGTGCAACCGACGTCCGCCAGGGCGGAAACGGCACGGGCAATCGCGTTCTCGTAGCCGCGGGTGGCGGAGGTGGCTCTGCCGCGCCGCTTGGCAATTGTTCTCCGGGCGCCGCAGGCAATGGTGCAGGCGCCGATTCGGCCACCGCCGGCACCACGGGTGGTGGGTGCAGTGCCGGGGGTACCGGAGGCGACTCCGCAACGGGATCGACCGGCGGAGTCGGCGGCACAGGCAACAACAATTGCGGCGCGACCGCGCCGTCGGGTATTGCCGGTGCACTTGCCACCGGTGGGACTGGCGGAAACGGTATCGTTGGGTGCAGTGGCTACTCCGGATCCGGTGGTGGTGGCGGTGGTGGCGGCTACTACGGCGGTGGCGGTGGTGGCGGCGGCGCCGGGGGTGGCGGTGGATCCTGGGCCGGTGGTGGCGGCGGTGGCGGAGTCTCGTTCACCGGTGGTGTCACCAACGGCCAGATTGTTCCGGCCGCGCATGCCGGAGACGGAGACCTCCAAATCTGCTACGCGGCAGTCGGTGTGCCCGTCAGCAACGTACCCGTGCCTGCCAATGGCCGCTGGATGTTGCTGCTGATGACCTTGCTGCTTGCGGGGGTTGCAGGCTACCGGGCTACCCGGCGCAGCTGAGAACGTCCGCCAGAGTAAATGGAGTGAGCCGGTCCCTGCCTGGATAGCACCAGTGATCGGTCTCACAGCTCCAGCATCGATCTCGAACGCGTGGCCCGTGTTGCTGGCCGATTGCGCGGGACTTGCCGTCAGGCCTGTTCGACGTCCGGCAACTGAAGGCTGAGCGCCGCGCCGCACAGGCCCATCAGGGCCAGCGAAGCCAGCACCGCCGCCAGCGACCAGGCCGAAAGCGCGGCCATGGCCCCGCCCACCGCCAGCAGCAACACGCCGATGGCCGAGTTGCTGACGGCCACGTAGTCGGTGCGCTGGTCGCCTTCGGCCATGTCCACCACGTAGGTCTTGCGGCCGGTGCGCACCGCCTGGTGGGCCAGCGAGAGCGCGAAGAACATCAAAGGCATCACCCAGGCCAGCGCCAGCACTCCGTTCCACCACAGGCTGGCCGCCGCCAGCGTCGCGCCCAGTCCAGCACCGCCCAGGCCACCGATGACCATGACCTTGCGGCTGGATCGGTCCGCCACCCGGCCCCAGACCGGACCGCTCAACATCGAGGCCAGGCCCTCGGCGACG
The DNA here is from genome assembly GCA_963800395.1 of uncultured Gammaproteobacteria bacterium. Taxonomy (GTDB): domain Bacteria; phylum Pseudomonadota; class Gammaproteobacteria; order Xanthomonadales; family Rhodanobacteraceae; genus DASSBG01. The sequence continues at coordinate 13,696 of CAWDBD010000014.1, read as the reverse complement.
ATGAAGGCCGCCAGCAGGCGTGGCGAGTGCCCCAGGTGATGCTGGGCCAACATCACGTAATAAGGCGCCGACAGGGACGTGCACATCAACAGTGCACGCGCGATCACGAAGTGGCGTAGCTGCGCATCGTGGAACAGCATGTGCAGGCGGGTCTGGCTATCTTCGCCGTCGCTTTTTGCGCGGGGTTCGCGCACGGCCGTGAACAGCAGCGCAGCCAGCAGCCAGAGCACGCCCGCGCCGGTGAGCAGTGCAGCGTAGCCGCTGGCGTCCAGCGTATCCGGTCCCAGCAGTACCGCGCCCGCGCCGATGCCCAGTGTGGCCACGCCCGCAGCACTGGCCGCCCAACCGGTCGCGCGTCCGCGGCGTTGCTTGGGCAGGGTGCGTCCGAGCACGTCCTTGGATGCCACCGAGGACAGGCTGCGCGAAAGCGCGAACAGCGCCAGCAGGACCAGCAGGACCAGCCCGGCCGTGCGTCCGCGCAGAAACAGCGCGCACAGTGCCATGCCGAATAGGCTTGCCGCCTGCAGCAGCGAACCCAGCGACCAGGCCCACTTGCGCTGCGCAAAGCGCTGCACGATGCCGGCCAGCCCGATCTGCAGCAGCATGCTCCCGGATTCGCGCAGCGGTACCAGCAGCGCCGTCATCCATCCCGGCACGCCCAGGGATCCGGCCAGCCAGGTCAGCGTGGTCTTGGGGTTGCTGAGCGCATCACCCAGCTTGGTCAGGAAATGGCTGCCAACGAAAAGGAAGAAGTTGCGCGGCTCGGCCCGGCGTTTCGCATCATCCGTGTCGCTTCCGGACCGCGCAGTCTCGTCGTTGGCCACCACGGTGCGGTAGATACGTTCGGCCATGCCCATGCAACAAGCCTACCTGCTGGTGCGCATGCGTTCCAAATCAAGGACACGTCGAAGCCCGGTCCCTTTCGGATCCGCGTCCAGGCAGGAAATGCAGGGCCAGAGTGAATTGCCAGCGAGATACGTGGCTGAAAACAAGCTCTGAATACTCATGTCGCCGCCTCCTGACCGTGGCGATATGTTGGAACTGCAACATTTCAACATCCCGAACCACGACAGGAGGCAGCCATGTCACTTTACGCAGGAATCGATCTGCATTCCACCAACAGCGTGCTGGCCGTGATCGACGAACACGACCGGGTGTTGCGGCAATGCCGCTTGCCCAACGAGCTACTTACCATCTTCAAGGCAATGGAGCCCTACCGCAATGAGCTGATGGGTGTGGCCGTCGAGTCGACCTACAACTGGTACTGGCTGGTCGATGGCCTGGCCGAGCACAGCTACCCGATGCATCTGGTCAACACCGCCGCGGTGCCGAAATACGACGGCTTGAAGTATAGCGGTGATGAATCGGATGCGCGGCATCTGGCACACCTGTTGCGCTTGGGTATTCTGCCGGAGGGCTACATCTACCCGCGTGACGAACGCGCCGTGCGCGATCTGTTGCGGCGGCGCTTCGCTTTCGTTCGCCAGAATGTATCTCTGCTGCAGTCGGTGCAATCGGCATGGGCACGACACACCGGGCAGCGGCTGTCTGCCAATGCGTTTCGTCAGATCACCGACGAGACCTTGGCGCAGACTTTTGCCGATGCTTGCGTGCGCCTGTCGGTACAAACCCAGATCAATATCTGGCGCGACATTCAAGAGCAGAGCCTGCCCCGGACCCGATCCGGGGTTCGGCAGGTGGAGAAGCAGGTCCTGGGACATTGCCCGCGACGCAAGGAACTGGTCGCGCTGCGCTCCACCCCGGGCATTGGCAAGACGCTCGGTCTGACCATCGCCCTGGAGACCGGCGACATCACCCGATTCGCATCGGTCGGTGACTACGTGTCCTATGCACGTCTGGTCAAGAGCGAACGCGTCTCCAACGGCAAGAAGAAGGGTCAGGGCAACCGCAAGTGCGGCAACAAATACCGGGCCTGGGGCTGGATCGAGGCGGCTAACTTCGCAATGCGTTTCAGCCCACCGGTCAAGCGCTGGTATGACCGCAAGGCCGCCAAACGGCACAGAGTCATTGCGATCAAGGCAGTCGCGCACAAGCTGGCGCGTGCCGGCTACTACCTGATGCGCGATGGCGGCACCTTCGACGTCAAGCGCGCGTTTGGTTGACGCTTCATGTTGGCGGCGACAGGTCGGGAACGGGGTTGGACTTGATCCCTATAATCTGAATGGCCGTCGTCGCCGACACCCGTTTCGAGGAGGCCGCCCACCGACCGAGCCCATGAGGGTTGATCCGCTTCAGGCGAGATCGAGAATCTGTGCACCGCACACGCGGACACATGGACGGACCCGATGGCAACCGACGAGTGTTATACGGCCACCATCCTTGGTGGCCGCCCTCCGGGCCAGCTTCGCTGTTCGTCTTTTGCTCCGGCAAAAAAACGTGGGAGCGCAAGCTCAAGGGCGCGCGAGCGTCTTGATCCAGAACGGTGACTGGTGCGGAATCCTTCCGCAACCGACCGAAAACATCGCGGAGACGGCTAATCGAATCAGGGTGTGATACGCAGGCCTCGCAATGCGCGGGACGGGAAGCTATGCGCTTGTTGACAGAAACGGCGAAATGGTGACCCCTTTTTTTATCTTCTTGACGATCTGCTCTTTGAGTTCTTGGCTATAACGAGGCACACTCTCTCTCCGCCCACCCCAAGGTTACAAGGTCAGAAGAGCGGACAACTATCGTGACAGAGGGGGCGCCTGGACCTTGACCTCGTTCGTGCGCCGCTAGCAGCTCATCGACACCGCTTTTGTTGCCCAATAGTATGGCTCCATGGAGCCCAAAGTAGGCTGTTTGATTTATACGAACCCGGTCGTCTCAGGAAAACAACGCATATGCGCGGCCACTTGGAAAGTACACATCACTCATCGGGAGGAGGTGCCGCTGCAGGTACCGGGTCAATAACATGCTTACCGATAACCAGCTCACCGCTCCGGTAATGTTCTGATGTGCCATCATCAGAATAGAGCGTCCCACCCTTGTAGCCCAATAGGCTATCTAGGCCAATATCCCAGAACCTCACCAAGAAGAGACTTGTCCCGCCTTCAGCAACCTCACAACCGTATTGGACGCAGGTGATTTTGGCACCTTTGTCTGGATCGCGGAAGGTGACCTTGGTTGAAACCTCCCTACCATGAAACTCGTTTGGTCCAGCCGGCTCTGGGCCCTCGACATCGGTAAAGTTGAATCGCCATACCTGGCGTTCCGAGTTCGAATGATCAACGAATATCCAGCTTCCACGAAGATCGAGAAGTTTACGGCCATCCTCGCGACCAATGTCGTATACCGCCCGCCCAAACGCTTGGCGCCATAGAATCCTTTCAGACTTTGATCCATCGTTCAGGGTGAATGTCGAGGTAATTCGATTGACGTCTGACATGCGAAGGTGAACTTGACCAGCTTCGGAGGCGTACTTCGAGGTGTCCCAGCCAGAAATCACACAGGTTATGCATGGTCCCGCGCCAAACCTATAGAAAGGTGCATCGAAGACGTAGGGGTATTCATGTTCGTAAGGCCCACTTGACGAAAGGCTCCCCGATGGGGATTCTGGCTGGCCCTTCTCAATGTGTCCGGCAGCATAGTAGAAAAGCGGCTTTCCAGTATCTTTGTCATATGCAAAGCTGATCATCAGGAGCGTCGTGCCTTGCACCTCAATATAGTACCCGAGCCCCTGATAATTTGAATTGTAATACATGCCGTTTTCTGGAAGAACTGCGTAAGCGGATGACATTGCCGTGATCATCGCGGCAAAGAGCATCCGTGAAATCCATCCTCGCATTTTCCTTTCGGTGTTGTTCATTTCGACGTGTCAATCATTGGGGCAGGATCTGCGATTCTCACACCAGTAACCAGGTGGGCGCTGCGGTAATTCAAATCCTCACTATCGCTATACATTCGCTCACCCACATAGCCAACGAATCGATCAATACCGATATCCCTAAATTTGATGTATGCGGTGACTTCATCATTCTCGACCAGCGCACACCCAAGGCTAAGACATGAAAGCATTGCGTTGGCATCGGGATCTATGAACCTGACCATTTCCTGGTTGTAGTAACCTCGACCAAAGACGTTGCTCTCGAACTTCGCTGGACCTTCAACCATGGTAAAGTTGAAGTGCCTGTTGAGAGGTTTGTCAGCGTTTTGATCCATGTCAGTAAGGACCCACTCGCCTTGCAAACTCATGAGTAATGTTGGGTGTGGATCCAAGATTGGACCGTCGTACCTCACCACAAAGGCTGGGCGACCAAAGCCCTGTCGGCGAACAAAACTGCCTATGCTTGAACCATCGTTCATGAGGAATGAAACGTACGCGTGATTCTCATCTGCGAATCTCAGGTAAGTCTTACCCGTTTCAACCGCATGCTCTGAGGTATCCCAATTCGTAACAGCACAAGTAATACATGGTCCTACGTTAAATCGATACAATGGACCGAGATACTCGTAGGCGCTTTCATTAACCAGAGCAATCGGTGGGTCAAAACCCGTACTATCCAGGGGTTTGGAGTGGGTAATATTGCCAGCCGAGTAATAGAAGATTGGTTTGTCGTCATCTTGTCCATAAGCGAAGGCAATAAGTAAAACAATATCACCTCTGACTTCTATGTAATACCCGAGACCTTGGCGCTGAGCGTCATAGTACAAGCCGGTCTCCGGTGTAACTGCGTTTGAATCCAAAGGTAACGCGCAAACGCATAACAAAGCGACAATGGCGGCAATCTTGAGCATGAAGGTTCTGTCCTTGTTGAAAATTTATCCGTTAAACGATGGCCTCGACTTGACGCGCCGAAGCCACCGCCGGGAGAAAGACTTAATGCTATCGCTATGGCATGACTTCGCAATTGGGACCGGTTGGCCCGACAAATGTGGTGGCATAGGCACCACATCCCGACGCGTTGCAAGCGCGAACTCGAATATATTGACTAGTGTTGAAATGAGCGCTGAATGCCGTACCGGCACCCTTGTACACTTGGTAGTGCACGCTGAAGCTCGAACTCGCTGACTTGTCGGCCTCGTACCATCCGACCGTACCTGATGCAGGTGCCCACTGCACATGGGTCAGGTCGGAGCAGTCGTAAGAAATTGGCGTGCCCGGGGTGCCCGGAGAGCTCAAGCCGCTGGCGGTGCGATATCCAGCAACAATGGGGACGGTGGTGTCGAGCACAGTTACCAGATCCGATGAGTATATCGTGCCGTTGCTATTGACAGTCTCACCAAGCGCAGCTCCACCATACGTCTGGGTTAGGCTAGACCAACGGTTAATCCGAGGGCAACCATCGAATTGGTTACAAACACCTCCGACATCATTGTTGCTTCCCATGATCGTGTGAAACGATGGAGAGGCTGAGGAATAGCCAAAGTCATCGGTGTACGGGTTGCCGGAGAGAGGGCCAATATCTGTATCGTGTCTACCGCTTAAAACATGGCCAATTTCGTGTGTTAAGGTTCGATCTCCAATCGCGCAGGAGGTTGAAAGCACGACAAAGGCAGTATTGTCGTTAGACACGCCGGTCTTCATGGTTTTAGTCACGCCGCAGGGACCATCGGTTATCCTAGTGCCGTCTACAAACAGTACGGCTACATCTGCGTGATACGCGTCGCGCAAATCCGGGACGTCACTAAAATAACCATTGCCACTGATCATGTTCTGCAAGAGTGCACTGAATTCAGCGTACGCGTCACCTTCCGAGACTAGTGGCTCCGTATAGCCTGATATCATCTCATACCCAACAACCCTGGCAGCCCCATCCACGCTGCTGCTCAGGTACGCTTGATTATTGTCAGCGATCAGATTCGCAACAAATGGACTTGGATTCAGACACCCCATTTGAAAGCACGCATGCTGGGAATACAGCACTAGTACGTCAATCGTGTCACTGCTCCCCGTTCCGTTCAACATGTAGTAGGGCTTGGTCGAATAAGGCGAGCGAGCGATATCTGTTAGGTAGGAATACGTTTTGTCATTGTCACTCTTGAAACTTGAGTAGTCTATTTCTTTGACGGTCACACCATTGGCTTCATCGCCTCTAAAGGTGTAGGACGACATCCCCCAGTCCACGCGGCCAACCACAGTTTGTCCATCGGTCGTGACGATGACCTGACTATTTTTGGCGCCAGCGATGTGGCCTACCCAGGAAGTGGATCCAAACTCCTCCTGCTCAATCCGCACTCCTTTTGCGTCGAACGCAACGCCAGGAAACAATTCGAAGTGCAAGTTGGGTGCGATGTAAGCCTCCGGCCGCGGGCTTGGCGTTGAGCTTCCCCGCCTGGCGCTGTGAAACCGAAGTCCAGATAGGTCTAACTTCGCGCGACCAACGCGTTTGGCGTGACTAGAGGCCGTCTGAGTGACCGGGTTGGCCTTCGTCGGGCTGCTAACTATGGTCGGAACCACGCGCTGCCCGGCGGATGCCGCCGTCGCCACATTTAGGCCCAATGCCGCGAGAGTTAGTGCCATTGTAAAATGTTTTATTAAAAAATCCTCCCGAAACGATTAGCTTCCCGATTCCGTGCAACGGGTGTGATCGACGCCTAAGAGTTGGAGACAGTTTCGCCTGTGTGAGATGGCAAATACATTGACGCCCTGTTCGAGACAATAACTCAAGGTTCTATCCAGTTTCATGATCGGGTTCAAAGAACTCCAACACCCGGGTGTCTACAGTGTGCATATTCCGGTCCATCGTGAACACCGATTCTGGATGAACGTGAACACCCAATCCGGTTGAACGTGAACGGCTGTTCCGGCCGAAGGTGAACACTTGTATCGATTTTCCGGAATCGGTGTTCACCTTGCCGGAATCGGTGTTCACGTTCAACCGGAATCTTTCCCAACGCATTGTTTTCTCGTCCCTTTGCTACGCTGCTGCCCTTTTGGGAGCGGCAGCGTGCCAGCCAAGAGAGTTGCAATGCGTAAAATCCGAGAAGTACTTCGTCTGCGCCTGTGTGCAGGCCTGTCGATCCGCAAGATAAGTGCCAGCACCAAGATCAGCGTCGGTGCCATTCAGAAACTGCTGACACGGGCCGAGGCGAAGGGCCTGTGCTGGCCTTTGCCACCGGGGCTGGACGATGCCGCATTGGCGGTGTTGCTCTACCCTGGCTCCGATCCTGCGGCATCCACGCGCCATGAGGTTCCCGACTGGGCCGCTGCCCACATGGAGCTCAGGCGCAAGGGCGTGACCAAGCGCTTGCTGTGGGAGGAGTACACCGCCCGCTACCCCAACCGCTGCTACAGCTACTCGCAGTACTGCGACCGCAACAGAACGGGGTCAGGTTAACTTACAGAAATACAGAACTACCTGCAGCAACAACGCGCCTTCGGCAGCGCCCGCTTCTAGCACACCGTCGAGGCAAAACCCCTGTGCTACGCCAGCATACGCTCGGCGCACTGACCCCGAAAACCACCCAACCGATAACCGAATCCCTCAACGAAGGCTCAATTCAAACGGGTGTATGTGAACCTGAATACTCATGTCGCCGCCTCCCGCGCGTGGCGGTATCTTGAAATTTCCGACGTTTCAAGATCGCAACGCGACAGGAGGCAGCCATGTCACTTTACGCAGGAATCGATCTGCATTCCACCAACAGCGTGCTGGCCGTGATCGACGAACACGACCGGGTGTTGCGGCAATGCCGCTTGCCCAACGAGCTACTTACCATCTTCAAGGCAATGGAGCCCTACCGCAATGAGCTGATGGGTGTGGCCGTCGAGTCGACCTACAACTGGTACTGGCTGGTCGATGACTTGGCCGAGCACGGCTACCCGATGCATCTGGTCAACACCGCCGCGGTGCCGAAATACGACGGCTTGAAGTATAGCGGTGATGAATCGGATGCGCGGCATCTGGCACACCTGTTGCGCTTGGGTATTCTGCCGGAGGGCTACATCTACCCGCGTGACGAACGCGCCGTGCGCGATCTGTTGCGGCGGCGCTTCGCTTTCGTTCGCCAGAATGTATCTCTGCTGCAGTCGGTGCAATCGGCATGGGCGCGACACACCGGGCAGCGACTGTCTGCCAACGCGTTTCGTCAGATCAACGACAAAACCTTGGAGCAGACCTTCGCCGATGACTGCGTGCGCCTGTCGGTGCAAACCCAGATCAAGATCTGGGCCGACATCGAAGAGCAGGTTCAGCAGGTGGAACAGCAGGTCCTGGCACATTGCCCGCGGCGCAAGGAACTGGCTGCGCTGCGCACCACTCCGGGCATTGGCAAGATTCTCGGTCTGACCATCGCCCTGGAGACCGGCGACATTGCTCGCTTCGCCTCGGTAGGTGATTACGTGTCCTATGCGCGCCTGGTCAAAAGCGAGCGCATCTCCAACGGCAAGAAAAAAGGTCAGGGGAACCGCAAGTGCGGCAACAAATACCTGGCCTGGGGCTGGATCGAGGCAGCCAACTTCGCGATGCGCTTCAGCCCATCGGTGAAGCGCTGGTATGACCGCAAGGCCGCCAAACGGCACAGGGTCATCGCCATCAAGGCGGTCGCACACAAGCTGGCGCGTGCGGGTTACTACCTGATGCGCGATGGCGGCACCTTCGACGTCAAACGCGCATTTGGTTGACGCTTCATGTTGGCGGCGACAGACCGGAAACGGGGTTGGACTTGATCCCAAGAAAAGGGGTCAGAGTGAATTTCCGGCCAGACAAGCCCATGGAAAAATGACTCTGACCCCTCTACTCTCCTGTTCTTCTTGCGGCTGACGTCCTCCTCGGCTAAGGTCGAAACAGGGGAAAATCACACGATCATCCGCCGCGCGTTCGCGCAGCCGGTTGGGTAGCAACAACCAAAAAGAACAAACGAGGCCAATATGGAAGGTATCCAGACTCCCGATCTGCCCCAATGGCTGGACGCCCCCGTGGCGTTCGCCGATCAAAAGGGTACTTACAAGAGTCGGCTCGAGAAGCGCCAGCGCAAGTTGCTGGCCAAGCTGCCGCAGCTGGCGCATTTCCTGGAGAAGGACGAACGGGTGCAGTGGTTGACCACCGCCTGCTCGCCGACGCCAATATTCGAACAGCTCACCACCGGCTGGATCGTGTTCTACATCAACCGGGCGCTGCTGGTGGTCACCGACCGGCGCATCCTGCACGTACCTGCCACGCAAAGCTACGACTACCGCGACTCCATCGCCGAGATTCGCTACGCCGACTGCCGGGACATCCGCATCAGGGGCCGCAACCTGACGGTACGCTACGGCAACGGCAAACGGGAGCAATTCCTTTTCATTGCCCGCGCGGAGCGACACAGAATCAAGCAGTTCTTTCGGGACATGCGCTTCGAAGCCAATCCCGGGAAGTCGGGCAGACAGCACATGTGCCCTCGATGCACGGGCCTTTTGAAGGCAGGCACCTATACGTGCCCCGGCTGCCGGCTCGCCTTCAAGGAAATGGGCGACGCCATGAAGATGTCGATCTGGCTACCGGGCGGCGGCTATTTCTATACACGCCACCCGTTTCTCGGCATCGGGGATTTTGTGGTGGAGGCATTCCTGATCTTCAACGTGATCCTTTTTGTCACACAGGCCATCGAATCCGGCGACCCGGCGCAGTGGGTCACGGCGGGCTTCTTCGGCTTCATACTGATCGTCGAGAAGCTCATCTCGATCTACCATGCCAATCGCTACATCCGGGAGTACATTCCCATGGAGCAGCCGGTAAAGCCGCAAAGCACCCGCGCCTGAGGTGGCGCGGCATCCGATGCGGCGCGGAATCGCTTGCCATGCCGGTTTTAGCAATGCTGGCCGTCGAATCCGGACCAGCTCAACCTGACCCCATGCTTGACCTCGTTCCCGAGGGCGGCGAAATGGTGGCCCCGTTTTTACTCAGTCGCGCACCAGCCATTCAATCCGGTGCTCACCGCGAGGCCCTTGTGACAGCAGGTGCTGCAGGGCTGGCAGCAGTTCTTCCAGTTGACGCTCGAATTGCCAGGGTGGATTGAGGATCGCCATGCCGCAGCCGTTCAGGCGCAAGGGGGAATTGGTAGGGTGCAGGAGCAGTTCGGCGATGAGTACCTTGCTGCATCCGCTCGTCGTCAGCCAGCGGTGGAATGGTCGCACCGGCTGGTGAAGCTTGATCGGATACCACACCGCATAGGTCCCGCCTGCCCAGCGCTTCAGCGCGTCGGCCAGGGCGTTCTGGATGATGCGGAATTCGCCTTCCTGTGCTTCGAATGGCGGATCAATCAGAACCAGGCCGCGGCGTTGTGCCGGCGGCAGCAGTGCCTTCATGGCCGCATAGCCGTCGCGCTGGTGGATGGCGAAGCGCGCATCGTCGCGCAAGACGGATTTCAGTGCAGCGCATTCGTCGGGCTGTATCTCGCAGAGAATGCCATGGTCCTGCTCGCGCATGATCCGACTGGCAATCAGGGGCGAGCCGGGGTACTCGACCAGCGCATCATGCCCGGGATTGAGCGAGCGCACCAGGCTGACATACCTGTCCAGAAGACTCGGCAGTCCGGTCGCCTCGAGCAGACGCTGAACGCCATCGGCAGCTTCGCCCGTGCGCACCGCCTCGCTGTCGGTCAACCGGTAGTGTCCCCGTCCAGCATGCGTGTCCATGTAGCAGAACGGCTTCTGCTTCGCCTTCAAGGCGTCCAGCAATCCGACCAGAATCGCGTGCTTGAACACATCAGCGAAGTTGCCGGCATGAAAGGCATGGCGATAGTTCATTGACTCTCTTGATTCAATTGACGAAAACGACGGTCTCAGATTCACCCGAGAATGTCAGCGAAGTGAACCTGAGCCAGTATTTCGATCCGCGCCTAAGTGAACCTGACCCCCTTTCTAACTAACCTGACCCCGTTTTCGATTTTCCATGTGTGCAATTGGTTATTGTAGGACCACCAAGCCAAGCTTTGCCCACAAAATGCCGCTGGTATGTTTGTTTGGCCCACTGGTGCACTTCTTGAACTTGTGCATCAGAAAAATCAAACCGTTTCTTGTATTCAGAGAGCATGAGTTTTGCGCGGGATCGATCCCAATCGCCCCCGGAAGATTGTGCCCCCAACGCCCACAGCGCAGCATATCGGTAGGCCATCAGTGGATCGCTCTGGAACTGCCGCGCTTGCCACTTTGAATCGAAGGTCGTTGCGAGCTTCTGGGTAAGTGGATCGAAATACGCCTGCAGCAAATCGACCATGGCCCAGTCACCGCGACGCACGCCCGCGCGCATCAGATCGAGCGCGTTGCTAGCCCATGCCGTCAAGTCCGCCCTGTTGTCTTTCTCGTCACCGCCTGGTTGCGTGTACGGTCCCGACGCGTAGCAGGCTGCGGCCATCTCATTACCGTTTTTCGCTGCGGCAAGAAGAATCGGATACATGCGTCGATACAGTTCACTCCGGGTTGCCTGAGAGCAGGTTGCATCATTGTCGTTCAAGATCGACTGCCATGCATCATAGCCGTCAAGCTCGCGCGCTATCTGCGCGGCGCTCATGCTACTCGTATCGGAGTCGACGTTTAGACGATCACGTGCTATCGCAATGGTAAGCACATATTGGATGCATCCGAAGGTGTCGTCGTAAAGCCTGTCCGACGCCGGCCGGTCGCCGGCCTGCGCGCGCGCCATCAATTCCGACACAAGCAAATGCCACGGAGTACCCTTGGGTGGCAGGTTGTCTCCCCTCAGGGGTGGGTCCACAACGATAGCTCTTGGCGCCTTCGAAATTGCCCCAGTTGGATCTTCGGCCCGCTTGCTCCCGGTGGCCACTGAAGCAATGACAGCCCTCTGATTTCCAACCACTGACGTGGGCCCATCCGGGTTAATGCCATCCAAATGTTCATACCAAGCGGCAATTGCTAACAAAACCATTAAGACAGAGGTAACAGCCACAACAGCGGTGATACGTTTTCGATTGATCTTACTCATATGGGGTCAAAGCAATTTGTGGGATTTTCGAAAATCCTGGTCTGTTCAGTTTCAGGTATTAATTGCCTCCGTCCCCCTTTACTTTGATATGCGCGATGCCCACGCCAGTGACTCCCTCGGCATGTAGTGGCCAGGGATGCGGCAAGACACAGACAGCCGAGAAACAAAAGAAGCTTGAGAGCAATACGTTGCATGGGTTTCCCGGGTTGCAGGATGACGTACAACTGTACCTGCCTTGACCGAAGCTTCACAGTACGCCGACTTGCAGCACCCAAGAAGCAAAATTCAGCCCACAACTGAAAACTGATCCCGGTTCGAGGCTGCGGATTGCCTGAAGATGACGGCAGTGGCCTCGCAGCTCGCACATCATTTCCCCCAGCGATGCCACCAGGTGACCGATACCCGCCTCATCGCCATACCTTGACCATATCTTCAAGACACCCAATGCATGGTCTATCAGATCCTTCCAAGATGGAAAAACGGGGTCAGGTTAACTTACTGACAGACAGATACGGCAAGCCCCTACAAGTGTTGGGGGTCGAGGACGCTTTCGCGTCGGCGTGCTGGCCGCGATCATCGGGGCATGGCACGTCAACCTCGCCTGGACCTCCCCGGCATTCCACAGCACATCGTGCAGCGCGGCAACAACCGTCTTCCCTGCTTCCTGGACGACATTGACCGCGCGCACTATCTGATCCTGCTACGCGAAGCACTGCTCAGCGCCGAGTGCGTATTGCACGCTTATGTACTGATGGACAATCACGTCCATCTGCTCGTATCGCCACCATGTCAGGGAGCCGTCTCGCGCTTGATGCAGAAACTCGGGCGCCAGTACGTGCGTCAATTCAATTTCCGGCACCGGCGGACAGGGACCCTTTGGGAAGGCCGATACAAGTCGTGCCTTGTGGACAGCCGTGAATACCTTTTGCGCTGCTACCAGTACATCGACCTCAACCCAGTTCGGGCCCGGATGACAGACATTCCGGAAAGCTTTCGCTGGTCAAGCTGCAGTGCCCACTGCGGCCATGAAAATCCAATTGTGACTCACCATCAGGCATATCTGGAGTTGGGTAGCAACAACGAGGAAAGAGCCGCAGCATATCGGGCGATCCTGTACGAGCCTTTGTCCGACGACACACTCGAAGAAATACGAACCTACCTGCAGCAGCAGCGTGCGCTCGGCAGCAACCATTTCCAGAACATGATCCAGGCAAAGACCCAACGATTCGCCAGCGTGCGCCCCGCCCATCGCCCTCGAAAGGAAAATTGATCCCACCTTTCTTGATGCCATGCATCCAACTATCGAACTGGCCTCCACTCCCACCACTCGACCACTGAACATTCCAGCCCAAGACCCCATTCAAACGCTTGTAAGTGAACCTGACCCCGTTTTTCCCCATTTTTCGCAGATTATTTTCTCATCTGGACAACTTTTTCAGCTTCTCTTCTATATTCTTACGTACGCGTGCGTCCTTTGCTCCATCCAGTTCCAATGCCGCCTGCAATACTTTCTTCGCCCTACCGGAATGCCCCAATTCAGACAACGCGTCAGCACGATATAGCTTGGCATCGACTGAGTCCGGGAACATTTTCGTTGCTGCCGCCAAATACCTCAGTTCAGCATCATGATTGCCGATCTCGTTATAAACCCAGGAGATCATGATGGCATCCCACTCATTTAGCCCGAAACCCGCCGTTGCATCCTTCATTCCCTGTTGGGCCAGGAGCATCTTCAGCCTTTTGTAATGCGACCCTAGTGCTTTTGCCAGGCCAACCTGTATTGAATCGGCTTCCATTCGATCATAAAGACTCGTCAGTCTGGCGAAATACCC
>CAWDBD010000013.1:0-13434 GCA_963800395.1 uncultured Gammaproteobacteria bacterium | reverse complement strand
GGATCCGTTGTTTCACTTTTTGATTCAGCCTGCGGACCGGCTGTCATTCGATCGCGTGCACAAATTCGCCCCTGCAGTTCAGGCCGAGCAGGCATTCCCGGCAGCAAAACAGTTGCGCAGGGCTTGCAAGCCTGGCTTCTGCAGGGCAGGCTTGCCGGATACACCGACGCAGGGAACCGTGCATGCCGCGCAATATCGCCATTGTCGAAGACGAACCGCTGATCCGTGCCAACTATGTCGAGGCACTGAATCGTCTTGGCTATGCGGCACGCGGGTATGCCACCCGGGGCCAGGCGAGCGTGGCGTTCAAGGCCCAGCTGCCGGATCTGGTAATCATCGATGTGGGCCTCGGTGATGAGCCCGAGGGTGGCTTTGACCTGTGCCGCGAGCTGCGCGCGCGCTCCTCGACCCTGCCGCTGATTTTCCTGACAGCGCGCGACTCGGACTTCGACGTGATTTCCGGGCTGCGGCTGGGCGCCGATGACTATCTCAGCAAGGACACCAGCCTGCACCAGCTGGCTGCGCGCATCGCCGCCCTGTTCCGCCGCATGGACTCCTTGAGCGTGCCGGCGACCCGGGAAACGGTGATTGAGCGCGGCCCGCTGAAACTGGCAACAGAGCGCATGCAGGTGGCATGGAACGATGAACTGGTGCCGCTGACGGTGACCGAGTTCTGGATGGTGCATGCCCTGGTGCGCCACCCTGGTCACGTCAAGAGCCGCGAACAGCTGATGCGTGATGCCGAGCTGGTGGTCGATGAAACCACCATCACCTCGCACATCAAGCGCATGCGCAAGAAATTTCTCGCCATCGACCCCGAGTTCACTGCCATTGATACGGTGCATGGGGCCGGGTATCGATGGGTGGCCTGAAGCTCGGGCCTTTGGACGGGTGGTACCGGAGTGGGGGATCTGGAATGTGAGATTCGTCAAAAGCCAATGCAAATCGAGCAGCGTTCAGCATCACGGGCTTGATTTGAGCCGGGTTGTGGCCGGCACGCCGTCTCCCTGTGTGCCGAATATCTCTTGTCCAGTGGCAATCGCCCAATGACCTTGCAACGCAAACTGCTGCTGGTTTCCCTGGCTACGCTCTTGCTGCCTGTAGCCGGCTGGCTTTACCTGCGGCAGATGGACATGGTGCTGCGGCAGTCGCAGCAGCGTTCGCTGGCAGCGTCGGCGCAGATGCTGGCGCGCACGGTCAACGCCTGGGTGCGGCTGCCGCGCCAGCCGGCATGGCATGTGCAGCATTCGGTGCTGCCGTTGGTGGTGGACGGATACGGCGACGACTGGAATCGGCTGGCGGCGTGGGCCGAGCCGGTGGCCGGCAACGGACGCCTGCTGCTGGGCGAACATGCCGGCGAACTGTACCTGTTGCTGACGGTCGCGGACAGCAGTGCCGATCGCCTCAAGCCCGATGGCAACATCGCTGCTGCCGATCATGTCGATTTGTGGCTGGGCATGCGCGGCGCCCGCTGCCACTACCAGTTGGCGGCGGTGGCCCCGGGCGTGATCAAGGCACGACCGCTCAACAAGGCTGGCGACAAGTGCTTCGATCCCTTGCGCGTGCAATGGCAGGAGGATGGCAGTGGCTACCGCGTCGAATTGCGCCTTCCGGCTGCGGCAGGCCTGGGCTGGCTGGGGGTGCGGGCGATCGATGCCAGTGCTTCCGGCAAGCCCGAAGCGATCAGTTCCAGGCCCTTGCAGCGATTCTCTCGCGACCTGTCGCAGCGCCTGGCTGCGCTCGTGCCGGATGCCGCGCGCGTTCGCCTGGTGGATCGTGATGGCTGGGTGGTTGCCAGTGCCGGGCGGCTCGGCCAGACCACTGGCGCAGACATGCCGGGCTGGCTGTCGGCCGCAGCCTACCGGATGCTGGTGGCGCATGACATGAATGGTTCGTCGGCCATGGACCAGGTTGCGCCGCGGATGGAGGCGCCGGAAGTGTGGCAGGCCCTGTCCGGCATGCCGGCAACCAGCTGGCGCAGCTCGATCACCCGCGCTCGGGTAACCCTTGCTGCGGCCGAGCCGTTGCCGGGTGAGGGGGATCCTCGCGGGGCGATCGTGCTGGAGCAGTCCACCCAGGCCATGCCACTGTTGAGCAACCGCAGCCTGTTGTGGCTGCTGCTGGGCAGCCTTGCCTTGCTGCTGCTGGCCGGTGCCGTGCTGGCCGGGTTTGCGCTCAGACTCGGCAGCCGCCTGCGACATCTGCGCGATGCCGTGCACAAGGCAGCCGTTCGGCCCGGTCGGCAGCCGGCGTCCGCGGATCTGCCCGGCAGTGATGAAGCAGACGAACTGGGTGACCTGGCCCGCAGCCATCAGCAGCTTCTGCTGGCGGTATCGGGCTATACCGACTACTTGCGCACGCTGGCTGCAAAGCTTTCGCATGAACTGAACACGCCCCTGGCCATAGTCAAGTCATCACTGGACAATCTCGATCAGGCCGAGCTGCCTGATACACAGCGCACCTATCTCAAGCGCGCTCGCGAGGGCAGCGAACGACTGACTTCGCTGGTGCGGGCCATGGGCGCTGCGGGACGCATCGAGCAGGCCATCGGCCAGAGCGAGAGCGAGGACTTTGATCTGCGCATGCTGGTAGCCGGTTGCGCCGACGGCTACCGCCTGCTTGCAGGCAGTCGCGACCTGCAATTGTCGCTGCCAGCAGGCGCAGTAAACCTGCATGGCGCGCCAGACCTCATCGTGCAGGCGCTGGACAAGCTGTTTGACAACGCCTTGTCGTTCACGCCCGAAGACGGCTGGATACGCCTGGGTCTGCATGCCGAAGACGAAGATGTGGTGATCGAGCTCGCCAACCAGGGCCCACTGCTGCCCGGAGACGGTGACGGACGACTGTTCGATTCGCTCGTCAGTGTGCGTGAAACGAGCGAGGCTGGCCGCACGCCGCATCTGGGACTGGGCCTGTACATCGTGCGCATGATTGCCGAGTACCACGGCGGCCGGATCACGGCGCACAATCTCGGGGACGGCAGCGGCGTGGTGTTCTGCCTGCGCTTGCACGGCGTGGCGCGCCAATCGATAGCGCCTGTCGAACACAACGAGCCGGACTGACCAGGCCGGGCCGCAGCCCGGACCGGCGCGCTGCCAGCGCCGGGCAATAATGCGGGCAAGGTGCCCAAGTGGCGGCTGATCCGATAAACTGTGCTGTTCCCCGCATCTTTCACCGCCATGAAAGCCCACCTTCAGGAATATCTGGAACTGACCAAGCCGCGCATCGTCGCGCTGCTGGTGTTCTGTGCCGTGATCGGCATGTTCCTGGCGGTGCCCGGTCTGCCGCCCTGGCGCGCGATGGTCTTCGGCACCCTGGGCATCTGGCTGGCTGCGGCATCGGCGGCGGCATACAACCACCTCATCGATCAGCGCATCGACAAGCTGATGGCACGTACTGCCCGTCGACCACTGGCGTCCGGGATGCTCTCGCCCATGCAGGTGTTCGTGTTTGCCACCGTGCTGGGCATCGCCTCGATGGTGATTCTGGCGCTGTGGGTCAATGTGCTCACCGCCGCGCTGACCTTTGCCGGTCTCATCGGTTACGCCGTGATCTACACCGCTTTCCTGAAGCGCGCCACGCCGCAGAACATTGTCATCGGCGGTGTCGCCGGCGCCATACCCCCGGTGCTCGGCTGGACCGCTGCCACCGGCCAGCTGCATGCCTATGCCTGGCTCCTGTGCCTGATCATCTTTGTCTGGACACCGCCGCATTTCTGGGCACTGGCGATTTTTCGCCGTGAAGACTACTCGCGCGCCAAGGTGCCGATGCTTCCGGTCACGCACGGTGTGGAATACACGCGCTGGCACGTGCTCTTCTATACCGTGTTGCTGGTGCTGGTGACGCTGTTGCCCTACCTGACGGGCATGAGTGGACTGCTCTACCTTGGTGGCGCAGTAGTATTGGGTGCGGGCTTCATCTACTACGCCGTGCGGCTTTTGCGGCCACCCGATGAGCGCTTTGCCATGCGCGTTTTCGGCTATTCCATCACCTATCTGATGGCCCTGTTCGCGCTGCTCCTGCTGGACCACTGGCTGACCGTGCCCATCATTCATCCGGGCGCCTAGCCCGCATTATTCATGAACCTCCTGCTGCGACCGCCGATACACTCGCTGTGGCACGCGCTACTCCCTCAGCTGCGCTCGACGTACTGTCGAGTACGCCATCGCGCATCTTCAGTGCGCATCGCGCGCCACAGCGGCGTCTCGTCGGTCTCGCGACGGACGCTCATGAATAATCCGGGCTAGGCTCGGCGCAGGGACAGTATTGCGTGTGTCGGGCCGTTCAGCTGTTTGCCGGGACTGTGCGCTAGACTGTCAGTCAACCCTGAAAGCAGTACCGACATGTTGATGCTGAAATCACGCCTGGTCCGCCTGACTCTCCTTGCCAGCGTCCTCGTGTTGCCGGTACAAGCTGCATGCGCTGCGGAACAGCCCGGCGAGAAAACCGACGCACCTGCGGATCAGCACTCGCAGCAGCGGATCCAGTTTGCCGCCGCCTACGCGGCGGCACGCCTTGGTGGTGACAGTTGGCGCCTTTTGGCCAGCGGGCTGGCGGATTATCCGCTGTATCCATATCTGCAGGCGGCGTCGATGGAGCACGACATCGGCACGGTCAGCAGTGATGACGTGGAAGCCTATCTGAAGCGCTATCCCGATCTCATCCCGGCGCACGACCTGCGGCGCGATTTCCTGCACCAGCTGGCCGGCCGCAAGGACTGGACGGGCTTTCGCAAGCTGTACCGGCCCGGACTGGGCTATGCGCTGGCCTGCGACGAGCTGCAGGCAAGACTGGCCGCAGGTCAGACCCTGAATTTCTCCGCAGACCTGGCCAGCATCTGGAAGAACACGGCATTGCCCAGCGCCTGCGACCCGGTACTCGAGTGGGCCCATCGCCGCGGCCTGCTGACCAAGGAGCGCCTGTGGCAGCGCGTGGAGCGTGCTATCGAACATGGCCACACTGGCACGGTGACCGCGATGTCACGATGGCTGCCCAGGGGTGACGGCATTGTTGCCCGACGCCTGGTACTGGCGCGCAAAAACCCGCGCAAGGCTCTGCGCGAAGCCGACACATGGCACGACTCGCTGCACACACGCATGGCCGTGAAACTGGCGCTGAAACGCCTGGCAATCGCCGATGACGAGGCCGCGGGCAAGGCGTGGCACAAGCTGCACAAGCGCTTTGACTTCAGCGCGGACCAGCGTCATGCCATCGAGGCAAGCATTGCACTGTTCAACGCCACCGATTTCGAGCCCGACTCGCTCAGCAAGCTGAACCGTCTGCCGGACGCAGCACAAACCGACAGCACACGTGCGTGGCGCGTGCGCGTGGCACTGACGACGGGCGACTGGAAACGGGCGCTCAAAGCGCTGGACGAGCTGACGCCGGAACAGCAGCGCGATACTCCGTGGCGCTACTGGCGGGCACGCACACTGGCCCAGCTGGGCCAGCGGGACAAGGCGCGCGATCTGTTTGCGCAATTGGCCACGGAGGCCAACTACTACGGTTTCCTGGCCGCCGACTGGCTTGACCAGCCCTATGCCATCTGCCCCTTGCAGCTGGCGGGTGGCAGCGCCAGCGAGGACGAGCTGCTGAAAAAGCCGGGTCTGAGGCGTGCCTTTGAATTGCATGCGCTGGACATGCTGCCGATGGCGCGGCGCGAGTGGAACTGGGCGATGCGCGATCTCGATTCCGACCAGCGTCGCCTGGCCGCCGATCTGGCGACGCGGCGGGGATGGTATGACCGCGCCATTTTCAGCTTCTCCAGCGGTCGTGACCTGCACCTGTACCGACAGCGCTTTCCACTGGCACGCAAATCGAGACTGCTGGCATCGGCCGGGCGCAATGGGCTGGATCCGGCCTGGGCCTATGCCATCATTCGAGCAGAAAGTGCGTGGGTGACCGACGCCCGATCGGGTGCAAACGCCTATGGCCTGATGCAGCTTCTGCCCAGTACCGGCGCCCATGCCGCGCGCAAGCTCGATCAGCCATGGCATGGTTCCAGCAGCCTTTTCGATGCCGATACCAACATCAGCCTGGGCACCTACTATCTGGCCGAAATGGCCGCCCGCTACCGTGGTTCACCCTGGCTGGCCTCGGCTGCCTACAACGCCGGCGCCAACAAGGTCGACGAGTGGCTCGATGCACGCCGGCAACTGCCCCCGGATGTGTTCATTGACACCATGCCCTACCACGAGACCCGTGCCTACGTACGCCGGGTGCTGGCCTTCAGCGTGCTCTACGACTGGCGCCTGCATCAGCGCGCTCTGCCCCTGGCCGCGCGCATGCCGCGTGTCGGCCAGAGTTATGCAGCACCCGATGCGGATGCGCAGCGCAAGCCGGTCGTGTGTCCAGCACCCCATGCCGCTGCCATCCAGACCCCGTCAGATACGCGAGTGGCCGGCTGAATCGGGCACTCGCGGATTGCGGTAGCGCCCAGGGCGGGCCAAACCTGCAACGCCATCCAGCCAATCAAGGAGCACAACATGCGAGCACGGAAATTGCTGATACTCGGCGGCAGCGGCTTTGTCGGCCATTACCTGCTGCCACGGCTTGGCAAGGCCGGCCACATGGTGACCGTGCTGACCCGCAACCGGGCACAACACCGCGAGCTGAGCCTGATCCCGGGCGTGCATCTGTGCAACGGCGATGTGCACGATGCAGACGTACTGGCCGAGCATCTGTCGGGCCAGGATGCGGTCATCAACCTGGTCGGCATACTCAATGAAAGCGGCGATGACAGCTTCCAGAGAGTTCATGTGGAGCTGACCGAGAAGCTGATCACGGCCTGCCAGCGTGCCGATGTCACGCGACTGCTGCAACTCAGTGCGCTCAAGGCCGGGCAGGGCTTGTCGGAATACCTGAAGTCCCGCGGGCGTACCGAGCAGCGCATCAAGTCCAGCCAACTGGATTGGACTTTGTTGCAATCGTCAGTGATGTTCGGACGGGGTGACGGACTGGTGTCGCGTTTTGGCGGCCTGTTGCGACTGACCCCCGTGTTGCCGTTGCCCCGACCGCATGCACTCATGGCACCGGTCTATGTGGATGACGTTGCCAAGGCGGTGGTGCGCTGTCTTGACGAGACATCGACCCGAAAAAAGACCATGGAACTGTACGGGCCGGACACCCTGTCGCTGATCGAGATCGTGCGCATGATCGCCAGCGCCATCGGCAAGCGTCGCTGGATCATCGGCATGCCCGATGCGCTGGGCAAGCTGCAGGCGTCGGTAGCCGGCCTGATGCCGGGCAAGCCCTTCACGCGGGACAATTTTCTCAGCCTGCGAACCGACTCGGTTGGCACGCGCGACAGCCTGCGCGAACTGGGCATCGAGCCGCACAGCCTGAGTGTCATGCTGCCGCAAATAGTCAGTCACCACAGTCGCGCTCAGCGCTACGATCGCATGCGTGAGCATCTGGGCGAGCAACTGCCGTAGACTTCGTGACCCGGCCGGGCCGGGTCGAGCGCCGCTTCCGAGAAGCATGATGGCATCCCGACCATGCCACAATATCGCCATGGATGTGTATCTGGTCGGTGGCGCGGTGCGCGACAAGTTGCTGGGCAAGGTGGCGGCAGACCGCGACTTTGTCGTGGTCGGTGCGCGGCCGGAAGAAATGCAGGCCGCAGGCTACCGCGCTGTCGGCAAGGACTTTCCGGTATTCATCCACCCCGAGAGTGGCGAGGAGTACGCACTGGCACGCACCGAGCGCAAGACGGCGCCGGGCTACCGCGGTTTTGCCTTTCATGCCGAGCCCACGGTCACCATCGAGCAGGATCTCGAACGCCGGGATCTGACCATCAATGCGATCGCCGAGGATGCCGAGGGCCGGCTGGTGGACCCGTTCGGCGGCCATGCCGATCTCGAGGCGCGCAGACTGAGACATGTCTCGGCGGCCTTTGTCGAGGATCCGGTGCGGGTGCTGCGGGTCGCGCGTTTCCTCGCCCGTTTTGCGCACATGGGCTTCAGTATCGCCGACGAGACCATGGCGCTGATGCGGCAGATCGTGGATGACGGTGAAGTCGATCATCTTGTTCCCGAGCGGGTATGGACCGAACTGCGCAAGGCGCTGGCCACGCCCACGCCATCGGCGTTTGTTCGCGCTCTGCGCCAGTGCGGCGCGCTGCAGCGAGTGCTGCCGGAAGTTGATGCGCTCTACGGTGTGCCCCAGGTTGCACGCTACCATCCGGAGATCGACACGGGCTTGCATGTGGAGATGGTGCTGGACATGGCCGCACAACTGGCCCCGGCTGATGATCTGGTCGGCTTTTGCGCGCTCACGCATGATCTTGGCAAGGCGCTGACACCGGCCGACGAGCTGCCCTCGCACCGTTCACACGAACAGCGTGGCCTCAAGCCGCTGGCGATACTCAGCGAACGCCTGCGGGTGCCGGTCGAGCACCGCGAGCTGGCCCGTATCGTCTGCCAGCAGCATCTCAACGCGCATCGGGCGCTGGAACTGAAACCCGGAACCGTGCTGAAGCTGCTGGAGTCGGTCGACGCGTTGCGTCGTCCGCAGCGTCTGCCTGAGTTTCTGCTGGCCTGCGAGGCTGACAAGCGCGGCCGCGAAGGCCATGCCGATGAAGCCTATCCGCAGGCCGCATTTCTGACCCGGGCGCTGGCTGCGGCGACAGCGGTCACGGCGTCCCGCTTCGTGGCCGAGGGTTTGCAGGGACCCGCCATTGGCGAAGCGCTGCGCCAGGCGCGCATTGCCGCCATTGCGGATTGCGACCGGGACCAGCACTGAGCTTCCTGGCGGGCGAGGTCCGGGCCGGATCGCTGCCCTGGCCATGAAAAGCCGGGTGCTATCAGCGCCTGGCTGCCTCTGCGCGGATCTGGGCCTCGACTGCGGCAATGGCTGTCATGTTGACCACGCGCCGGACTGTTGATTGCGGGGTCAGGATATGCGCCGGTTTGGCGGCACCCATCAGGATCGGCCCAAGCACCACCCCGCCGGTAATGGCGCGAACCAGATTGAAGGCAATGTTGGCGGCTTCGAGATTGGGGAAGACAAACACATTGGCCTTGCCGCGCAGGCGCGAGTTCGGGAACAGGCGCTCGCGCATCACGGCGTCCAGTGCCACATCGCCCTGCATTTCGCCCTCGACCTCCAGCCGTGGCGCGCGTTTCTGGATCAATGCCAGCGCCTCGCGCATCAGCGCGGCCGATTCCGAATCCCGGCTGCCGAAGTTGGAGCTGGCCAGCAAGGCAATGCGCGGCGTGATGCCGAACAGGTTCAGGCGCAAGGCGGCCTGCAGGGTGGCCTCGGCAATCTGTTCGGCGTCCGGGCGGTCCTGCACGTAGGCGTCGAGAAAAAAGTAGGTTCCGGCATCGCAGGCCACGCCGGACATGGCCGACAGGCGCGTCACGCCCTGATCGAGCCCGATGATGTCCTGCACGTATGACAGCTTCTTGGTGTAGCGGCCGATCAGTCCGCAGATCATGGCATCGGCATCCTTGCGTTCCACCATCAGGGCGGCGATGACGGTGGCCCGCGAACGCACGATAGACTTGGCCAGGTCGGGGGTCACGCCGCGCCGTTCCATGAGCTTGTGATAGTGCTGCCAGTAGTCGTCGAAGCGCGGATCACTGTGGATGTTGCACAGCTCGAAATCCCGGTCCTGCTGCAGGCGCAGCCCGGCGCGTTCGATGCGTCGGGCAATGACATCCGGACGGCCGATGAGGATGGGACGCGCGAGCTGCTCGTCGACCACGGTCTGCGCTGCGCGCAGGACCACGTCTTCCTCGCCCTCGGCGAATACCACCCGGCGCGGATCCTCCTTGGCGCGGGCAAACACCGGCTTCATCAGCAGGCCGGTGCGGAAAACGAAATTCCACAGCTTCTGGGTATAGGCCTTGAAGTCCTCGATCGGTCGCGTGGCAATACCCGAGTCCATTGCGGCGCGCGCCACCGCCGGCGCAAGCTGCACCAGCAGGCGCGGATCAAAGGGTTGCGGAATCAGGTAGTCGGCACCGAAATGCGGCACCCGGCCACCGTAGGCGCGCACGCTGATATCGCTGGCTTCGCGGCGGGCGAGATCGGCGATGGCATGGACACAGGCCACCTTCATGTCCTCGTTGATGCCGGTCGCTCCAACGTCCAGCGCGCCGCGAAAGATGTAGGGGAAGCACAGAACGTTGTTGACCTGATTGGGGTAATCCGAACGACCGGTGGCCATGATGCAGTCGGGACGAACTTCCTTTGCTTCCTCGGGCAGAATCTCGGGTGTCGGATTGGCCAGGGCAAAAATAATGGGCCGATTGGCCATGCTGGCAACCATTTCCGGCTTGAGCACGCCACCGGCCGATACGCCCAGGAACACATCGGCGTCCTTGACGATATCGCCCAGGGTGCGGGCATCGGTATCGCGCGCATAGCGCTGGGCGTTTTCGCCGAGGTTCTCGCGCCCGCTGTGCAACACGCCATCCTTGTTGCTGACCATGATGTTCTCGGGCTTCACGCCCAGGCTGACCATCATGTCCAGGCAGGCAATGCCGGCCGCGCCAGCACCCGAGGCGGCAACCTTCACCTCGTCGACCTTTTTGCCGATAACTTCCAGCGCGTTGATCAGTGCTGCACCCACGATGATGGCCGTGCCGTGCTGATCGTCGTGGAATACCGGGATGCCCATGCGTTCGCGCAGCTTGCGTTCCACCACGAAGCACTCGGGCGCCTTGATGTCCTCCAGGTTGATGCCGCCGAAGGTCGGCTCCAGCGAGGCGATGATGTCGACCAGCTTGTCCGGATCGCGCTCGTCGATCTCGATATCAAACACGTCAATGCCGGCGAACTTGCGGAACAGCACGGCCTTGCCTTCCATCACCGGCTTGCCCGCCAGCGGACCGATGTCACCCAGGCCCAATACTGCCGTGCCGTTGGTGACCACGGCCACCAGATTGGCGCGCGCGGTCAGCTCGGCCGCCTGTGACGGATCGTCGACAATGGCTTCGCAGGCTGCCGCTACGCCGGGCGAGTAGGCCAGCGCCAGGTCGCGCTGATTGAGCAGCGACGTGGTCGGCGTGATCTTGATCTTGCCGGGGCACGGATAGCGGTGATAGTCGAGTGCTGCCTGTCTGAGTTCGTCAGGTATTTTGGACATGGACGCAGGTCACGGAAGTCTGTTGAAACACGGGAGGGCCATGGTAGCACCGGCACCCGGAATGGTTGCTCACTGAGTGGGAGCCTGGGCGTGTCATTGCATGCTGCGATAGCGTCCCAGGGCATGGCGCAGCGGGTCAAGCAGTTCGCCGTAGCGTTCGCTGATGGCACTGCCCCGCTGCAATGGCTTGCGCACCTGGGTCGCACTCAGCGTGCGCACGATGTCGGTGCTGTTTTCCGGGTGCAGGCAATCGGCTTCGAAAGGCAAATCGCAGAACTGCAGAAGCTGACGAACCGCCTGCTCGGAATCGTCCAGCAAGCTCTCGTAGCTGAAATCCATCACCCGATCGGGGAAGCTGTCCTGCCAGTGGCGACAGGCGCGATCGAAATCGTGCCAGTGCGCTGCAATGGAGTCGAAGTCGTAGGAGAACAGCTGATTCTGGTAGCTGAAGCGATTGCGCCAGCAGGAAAAGCCTACCTCGACCGGGTCACGTCGGCACACCACCAGCCGCGCGTCGGGCAGCATGTTGAACGCCGCGCCCGCGAACAGCCAGTTGCCGGGTCGCTTGTCGGTTACCACGGGGAGATTGTCCAGCCCCGCGCGTGCGCGTTCGAGATAGACCTCGCCCAGTCGTTGCCATTCGCCCCGGGTCAAGCTTTCCAGTGCCTGCGGGTATGCACCGCCGCGGCGTTCGGCCATGTCGTGCAGCAGCCTGCCCAGCACATCCAGCTCGCCTCCGGCGACAACGCTGGAATGCATGCCCAGAATACGTTCGGTAAGTGATGTACCCGACCGCGGCAGGCCGACAATGAAAATGACGCGCGGGCGAGCCGCCGGTTTTTCCGGCGCCTTCCACGGTATGGCAATCACCTGGTCGACGCTTTGACTGAACTTCGCCGCGTCCCAGGACTTGCGTTCGCGCAAAAGGCGGTTCGCGTCTTGCCAGGCCGCAAACGCTGCCGGGTACTGCTTCTTGTCATGCAGGGCCTGGCCAAGAGCGAAGTTGAGCGCGATGCGATCACCCGGATCGGCAATGGTACCTGCGAGCAGGCGCTGCATGGTCTCTATGTCGGCCTGCTCCAGCAGGCCGGATTTCAGCTGTGCCAGACCCATCCAGACCTCGCCGTCGTCGGGACGCTGGGAAAGAAGGATCCGGTATTGTCCGGCCGCCGCCTCCACTTCGCCCGAGACCGTCAGTGCATACGCCAGGCTGAAACGCGCCTGGCTGAGGTTCTCCTGCAATGCGACCGCCTTGCGCAATGGCTCGACCGATTCAGTGACGCGGTTGCAGTCAATCAGTGCCTTGCCCAGGTTGTTCCACAGGGGCGCCGACTGCGGAGCCAGGTCGCAGGCGCGCTGCAGCTCAGACAGCCCCTGTTCCTGCTGTCCCGCGTTCACTTGCGCCAGGCCCAGGCTGGAGGCCACCAGCGGATCGCTCGGCGCAATTTTGCGGGCGCGTTCCAGTGTCTTTATCGCCGGCTCGTTGCGGCCGCTCATGCGCTGTGCCATGCCCGTCAGGCGCAACAGATCGGCATCGTCCGGCGCGCGTTTCAACAGGCGCTCAAAACGACGCCGGGCAATTTCCACCTGGCCTGAATGCAGGGCCTGCACGGCCTGGGCTGCCGCGGGCCGCAGATTGTCGGGCAGGGAGGCGAAGAGCGATGGCTGGCTGGTCTGTTTCTGGTTCATGTGCTGTAAGCGGGTTCCTGTTGGTGAGGCATCTGGTTGAATCGGGGCGAGTTCCTGGCCTGTCCCGTTGCGGCGCAAGGCAGAAGCGGGAAGGCTCAGTCACTGCAGCGGCATCGGCGATACGACCATCAGGGCCTCAGGGCCGGGTGTCAATATGCTGGCGCAGCTCGGCGACTACCGGGTGCTCGGTCAGCTCGAACGCGCGCCATGTCGGGTTGAACACGAAGCGCCGACCGAAGCGGCAATCACGCTTCAGATGCACGGTAACGCGCGGTGGATTGAGCCAGCGGGTCGATGAGATCGACTCAATCTGGCTCCAGACAATCCGCACTTCCTCGCCGCGTGCGCGCAGCAGCAATCCGTTGTCGGTCATCCATACTTCGTCGATGAGCCCGCGCAGCAAAAACCATGAGGGCAGGATCGCAACAACGGAGATTGCGGCAATCAGGCCCATGATGCGCGGGTCGATACTGGCCTCGGGGTGGCGCCAGAATACCATCCCGAGCCCGGCCAGGACGGCCAGGGGGAGCAGGGGGTAGAGACGCTTGTTCCAGGGGGTGACGGGAGAGGACAGTCGTTTCATTCCATGTCCTCGTGGCGGTTCTGTCGCGCCTGGCTGCCGCGGCGCTTCCTGTTGGCCTGCGAGGTGG
>CAWDBD010000012.1:0-75002 GCA_963800395.1 uncultured Gammaproteobacteria bacterium | reverse complement strand
CAGGCGAATGGGTACGTCTCTTTCGTCTCATGGCGTCTCTCGGCTTGCCGCGGGCCAGGAGCACTTTGTACCAACCAATCTTCGGGGCTTGCAATCGTGAACAATCCGGCGCGTTGGGTACCGCGTGCGAGTGCCAGCACATCCTTGTCCCTGCTCAGCAGGACGTCGGCGTCTGTCTGCCGGGCCAGCTGCAGGAATTTCTGGTCATCGGGGTCGGCGCAGTTGGGCAGTCCGGTTTTCGCGGACTCGGGTAGTTGTGCTGTATCCACCAGGTGATGGGTTTCATCGAAAGCCTCGATGGCGCGCAGCCGTCGCAGAGGTGAGAGGTCGAGTTGCGGGTAGCTCAGTACGCGCAGATATTCCGCGCGGCAGGCGGTGTCCGTCACCGCTTCATACCCGCCGCGCTCAAGCGAGTCGGCCAGCGCTGCGCAGCGAGGATCATGGAACACGAAAAGGTCCAGGCTGACATTGGTGTCCAGCACCAGCCGCGGGCAATCGGGCGCATTTTGCAGTGCTTCCGCCGGTGGCGGATTGCGATCGAGCCATGTCGCCATCTGGCGATGATATTCGGTCAGCTCGCCCTCGTAGGCTTCCAGTACACAGGGCATGCAGCCACCGCCGCAACACTCGTCGGGTGATGGTCTTTCCGGCAATGGCGGGCGCGGGTCTTCAGACATGGCAGCGCGGATTACTTGCGTGACTTGTTGCGTACCTGGACCACGCGCGGACGGCCCTCGCCGGCACTGCGGCGCTCGAGCTGGAACAGGCTGATGGCGGCAATGAGTTCGCTCAGCTTGCCGTAGCCGTAGCTGCGCGAGTCGAAGTTGGGACGCTGCTTGGTGATGATCGAGCCGACGTTGCCCAGTTCCGCCCAGCCGTCCTCGTCGGAGGCTGCATCGATGGCATTGCGGATCAGGTTTATCAGGCCGCTGTCCTGTTTGAGCTGGGCTCCGGTGCGCGGCTTGAGCGTGGATTCCTCGTCCGGCCTGCTGCCGAGGATTTCGGTATAGATGAACTTGTCGCATGCGGCGACGAACGGTTCCGGCGTCTTCTTCTGGCCGAAGCCGTAGACGGTCAAACCCGATTCGCGGATACGCCCGGCCAGGCGCGTGAAGTCGCTGTCGCTGGAGACGATGCAGAAGCCGTCGAGGCGGCCGGAATAGAGCAGATCCATGGCATCGATGATCAACGCCGAATCGGTGGCATTCTTGCCCCGGGTGTAGCCGAACTGCTGCATCGGCTGGATGGACTGGGTCAGAAGCTGGTCCTTCCAGCCCTTGAGGCGGGTACCGGTCCAGTCGCCGTAGGCGCGCTTGACGTGCGCCGTACCGTATTTGGCGACCTCCGCCAGCAGAGGCTCGGCCAGCGAGGGCTGGGCGTTGTCGGCATCGATCAGGACTGCCAGTCGGGTTGCGGGGCCTTCGGCCATGCCATCGATCCTGTTATGCGAGGCCCCCATTCAGCCACGTTCAGCGCGGGCAATCAAGCCGGCGCCGGCGTCCGGCGGGGGCAGATCGCCTGCCGTAGCAGCCGATGGCCGCTTGAGCCGGCTATTCCACAAGATGCAGACGATCGGCGCGGATCTGGTGGCGCGATTGAACAGGGCGCGAAAAGCCAGCAGGATCACGCCCAGTGTCGCCAGCGCGGTAGCGGCGGCAATCATGAACATGATCACGATCTGGTAGCGCACGGCAGCGGCGGGGGCCGCGCCGGCCAGCATCTGCCCGGTCATCATGCCGGGCAGGCTGACCACACCCATCACCATCATCGAGTTGATGGTGGGGATCATGCCGGTACGCAGGCTGTCGCGGACCAGGGCGTGGGCCGCCTCCCATCGGTTGGCACCCAGCGCCAGCAGGCCCTCGATCTCGCCGCGCTCGCGCGCGATACCCTGGGTGAAGCGGTCCAGCGCCAGTGACACGCCGTTGAGCATATTGCCCAGGACCATGCCCAGCATCGGTATGGCGTACTGCGCGCGAAACCAGGGGCGGACATCGATGATCCCGGCCAGGGCGATGCCGGTCACCACGAACGACGTCGCCAGCACGGTCAGCAGGCTGTTCCAGTACACGCCGGGAAAACGGCGCCGCGTGCGGCGCACGGCTGCCATGGCGGCAAAGCCGGCCATCAACGCGGCGATTGCCAGCACCGGCAGCGGATGGGCAAGGGCAAACACGTATTGCAGCACAAGGCCCACCAGCAGCAACTGCACGCTCATGCGCACGCTGGCCACCAGCAGGTTGCGGCCAAGGCCCAGACGCAGCCAGGCCGAGATGCCCAGGTTGACAGCAATCAGCAGTGCAGCCAGAAACAGCTGTCCGTAGCCGATGTCGACGTAGCCGCTGGTCATGCCTGCTCCAGATTCAGGGTGCGGTCGGCGACGCGCTGCAGCTGATCGGGGTCATGGCTGGTCCACAGGTAGGCGCGCGGGGACTCGTGCTGCAACCACTGCGCCAGCAGCGACTCGATGGCCGCGGCGCGGCTTGCGTCCAGTGATGCGGTGGGCTCGTCGAGCAGCAACACGGTCGGTTCGATCAGCATCGCGCGCAGGGTGGCAACCATTTGCGTTTCCCCACCGGAGAGATCGTCGCCGTGCTGGTCCAGAAAGCTTGCCGGCAGTTTCAGGTGATCGAGAAATTCGTGCACCGTGTCGAGCGGGAAGCTGCGTTGTCGATGGATGCGCAAGGCAAACGGCGCGCTCAGTATGTCCCTGACCCTTGCCTCGGCGAGGATCGGGCGTTGCGGCACCCAGGTGACGCGCGCACGATAGGCCGGCATGTGCCACTCGGCGATGGGCGTGTCCTGGAAGCGGATTGTGCCGGCAGTGGCATCGCGCAGCCCGGCGAGCGTGCGCAACAGCACGGTCTTGCCGCTGCCGGATGGTGCGGATACGGCCAGGCGCTCACCGGCATGCACACTGAACGACAGATCCTGCCACAGGCTGCGCCCGCCGATCGCACAGCTCAGTGCGCTGACATCCAGAAGCGCGCCGGTGGCATCGCCTGCCGCGTCGGGGAGTGCCCTTGCATCGGCTGTCATGGGGTGCCGACCGGCTGATCGCGCCTATTCGTTGAATGCGCCGTAGCCGCGCAGGCGCTGGTAGCGCCTGTCGACCCGGTCGGCAGGGCTGAGCTTGTCAAGCTGGGCCAGCTCGTTCAGCAGCACGCCCTTGAGGCGCTTGGCCATCGACCGGGGGTTGCGGTGCGCACCGCCCAGCGGTTCGCGCACGACCTTGTCGACCAGGCCCAGTGACTTGAGTTTGTCCGCAGTCAGGCCCAGAGCCTCGGCGGCGTCCTTGGCGCGCTCTGGACTTTTCCACAGGATGGATGCACATCCTTCGGGAGTGATCACCGAGTAGGTGGCGTACTGCAGCATGATGGTGCGGTCGCCGACGCCGATACCCAGCGCGCCGCCCGAGCCGCCTTCGCCGATCACGGTACAGATGACGGGAATCTCGAGTGTCGACATTTCCCGCAGGTTGCGGGCAATGGCCTCGCTCTGGCCGCGCTCCTCGGCGCCGATGCCGGGGTAGGCGCCCATGGTGTCGATGAATGTCAGCAGCGGCAGCTTGAAGCGTTCGGCCATTTTCATGAGCCTGAGTGCCTTGCGGTAGCCCTCCGGGCGCGGCATGCCGAAGTTGCGCTTGATCTTGCCCTTGACGTCGCGGGCCTTCTGGTGCCCAACGATCATCACTGGCCGCCCCTTGATTCGCGCCAGGCCGCCGACGATGGCGGCATCGTCGGCGTAGGCGCGGTCACCGGCCAGCTCGTGGAACTCGTCGAAGATCACCTCGACATAGTCGAGCGTGTAGGGCCGCGAGGGATGGCGGGCAAGCTGTGCTACCTGCCAGGCATCGAGGTTGCGGAATATGTCGGCGGACTTGGCCCGGAGCTTGCTCTCCAGCTTGCTGATTTCCTCGTCGATATTGAACGCCTGACCGTCGCTTGCATGCCGCAGTTCGCGGATCTTGGCGTCCAGTTCGGCAATCGGCTGTTCGAAGTCGAGAAAATTGGGGTTCATGCAGATCGTGGCCTTGGAAGCGGGCTTGTGACTGAGCAGTATAACGGGTCATTCCGTGCTGGGTCGCGCCAGCAGCAGGTCGACACTGGCGATGCCATCGAGGCGCTCCATCTCGCGGATCAGTGCCGTGCTGGCGCGGATGCGCCTGTCCGGCAGTTCCAGATCGGTGCGGGCCTTCTGGTTCTGGTAGCCGTGCAGCAGCACGGGTGTGTTGCCGGGGTGGTTGTCCACAAGGCGGGCGAGGCTGGAAACAAAGTCCGGCTTGATGCCATTGAGGTTGAGCCGCAGCAGGCGGGCATGATTGGCGCAGGCCTGGTCCAGTGTCCATACCTGGCGGGCGCGCAGCTGGAACCCGCCGTTGTAGCTGTCCGGAGTGAGGCCGCCGGCGACGACCAGGAGTGTGTCGCGGGTGATCAGCTCGGCATATTGCAGCCAGGTTTCGCCAAACAGGCTCACCTCGATGAAACCGCTGCTGTCCTCGATGCGCACGAATGCCATGTTGTCGCCGCGTTTGCGCATTTCGGCCACATTGCCGGCGACGACCCAGGGCACGTCCGGGGGGCGGCGGCGCTCCCCGCCGGTGTACGGTTGGGTGTAGTTGTTGGCGATCTCACCCAGAGTGCAGGTAGCCAGTTGCTGCAGCAGCGATGCCCAGGCATCAGCCGGATGTCCGGAAAGGTAGTGCCCCAGGCTGGTGCGCTCGGCAGCGAGCAGTTGCTCGGGTGGCCAGGGCTCCACCTCGGGTAGCGGCACGCTGAGACTGCCGCTGCCGACTTCCGGGCTGCTGCCGAAGATGTCACCCTGGCCGCTTTCACGATCCCGACCGGCCTGTTCGGCAGCGCGCACGGCCTCGGGCAGTTGTGCGGTCAGTGCGGCGCGGTGGGCCTTGAAGCTGTCCATGGCCCCGGCCTGGATCAATGCTTCGAGGACACGCTTGTTGAGCCGGGAGGTATCCACTCGCAGGCACAGCTCGGGCAGGTCGCGATAGCCGTCTTCGCGTGCGCACACGATGCCTTCGCAGGCACCACGGCCCACGCCCTTGATGGCTCCCAAGCCGTAGCGGATGCGACCATCGGCCAGTGCCTCGAAGGCATAAGCCGAGGCGTTTACGTCCGGTGGCAACACCTCGATACCCATGGCACGGGCGTCATTGAGCAGGCTGACCACCTTGTCGGTGTTGTCCATGTCGGCGGACAAGGTGGCCGCCATGAATTCGGCCGGATAGTGGGCCTTGAGCCAGGCGGTCTGGTACGCGACCAGGGCGTAGGCGGTGGCGTGTGACTTGTTGAAGCCGTAGCCCGCAAATTTCTCCATCAGGTCGAAGATCGCCTCGGCCTGGGGCGCGGACAGGCCGTTGCCGGCGGCACCTTCGCGGAACAGCTCGCGATGGCGGGCCATCTCGGCTGCCTTCTTCTTGCCCATGGCACGACGCAGCAGGTCGGCGCCGCCCAGCGTATAGCCGCCGACGATCTGCGCCATCTGCATGACCTGCTCCTGATAGACCATGATGCCGTAGGTCTCGGACAGGATGCTCTCGACCCGGGGGTCGGGGTAATCGACTCGCTGCTCGCCCTTTTTTCGCGCCACGAAATCCGGGATGAGGTCCATCGGACCGGG
The DNA here is from genome assembly GCA_963800395.1 of uncultured Gammaproteobacteria bacterium. Classification (GTDB taxonomy): domain Bacteria; phylum Pseudomonadota; class Gammaproteobacteria; order Xanthomonadales; family Rhodanobacteraceae; genus DASSBG01. The sequence goes on along the minus strand of CAWDBD010000012.1, from coordinate 69,365 downwards.
GCGGTACAGGGCGACAAGTGCGATCAGGTCCTCGAACTTGTCCGGCAGCGCATCCTTGAGCAGGCGCTGCATGCCGGGTGACTCGAACTGGAACACCGCCACCGTACGCGCCTGACTGAACAGCTCGAAGGTGGCCGCGTCATCCAGCGGAATCTTGTCGATTTCCACCCGCTCTTGCCTTGACGAGTCCCGAGTCCCGAGTCCCGAGTCCCGATCCGATATTTCTGTTCCTTGCACGCCACCGTCAGAGCCATGCGTTGCGCTCCCGGCCAACCGCGCATTGATCGCCTTGACGGCCCAGTCGATGATGGTCAGCGTGCGCAGACCGAGGAAGTCGAACTTGACCAGGCCCACCGCTTCGACGTCATCCTTGTCGTACTGTGTCACCACGCCACCGCCGCCGGGTTCGGCGAACAATGGCGCAAATTCGGTCAGCGGGGCGGGGGCGATCACCACGCCGCCAGCGTGCTTGCCGGCGTTGCGCGTCAGTCCCTCCAGTTTCAGCGCCAGGTCGATGAGTGTGCGCGCTTCTTCATCGTCGGCGTACAGCTCGCAGAACTCGCTCACGACGCGATCGCGTTCGTTGCGGGATTTTTCCGAGCGGCCCAGCGCGTCGGCCAGGGTCAGGTCCAGGGGTCGCATCGGAATCAGCTTGGCAATGCGGTCGACCTGGCCGTAGGGCATGCCCAGCACACGTCCGCAGTCACGCAGTACGGCCTTGGCGGCCATGGAGCCGTAGGTAATGATCTGGCTGACGTGATCGCGGCCGTACTTGTCGGCTACGTAGTCGATGACCTGGTCGCGGCGATCCATGCAGAAGTCGATGTCGAAGTCGGGCATCGACACGCGCTCGGGATTCAGGAAGCGCTCGAACAGCAGGTTGAACTGTAGCGGGTCGACATCGGTGATCTTCAGCGCCCAGGCCACCACCGAACCGGCACCCGAACCGCGACCCGGGCCGACCGGAATATCCTGACCCTTGGCCCAGCGAATGAAATCGGACACGATCAGGAAGTAGCCGGGGAAGCCCATCTGGTTGATCACGTCCAGCTCATGGTCCAGGCGGTCGGTGTAGTCCTCGTGCCCATGACCGGCTGCGGTGCCGTGTTCGGCCAGGCGGGCTTCGAGGCCTTCGCGGGCGCTGCTGCGAATGAAGCTTTCCAGGTCGTGCCCGTCCGGCACCGGGAATTGCGGCAGATGGTAGGTGCCAAACTCGAGCACCAGGTTGCAGCGCTTGGCCAGTTCCACCGAATTGGTCAGCGCCTCGGGCAGGTCGGCGAACAGCTCGGCCATTTCCGCGGGCGACTTCAGGTACTGTTCGGGCGAGTAGTCGTGCGGACGGCGCGGGTCGGCCAGTACGCGGCCGTCATGGATGCATACGCGGGCTTCGTGGGCATCGAAGTCCGACTTGTGTACGAAACGCACGTCATTGCTGGCCAGCAGTGGCAGTCCGGCTTCGCTGGCAAGCGACTGGGCGGATTGCACCCATTCCTCCTCTCCATCACGCCCGCAGCGGCTGATTTCCAGATAGAGGCGTTGCGGAAACCGCTGTGCCAGCCAGCCCAGCTGTTGTCGAGCCAGCGGCAGGCGGCCCTCCTGGCAGGCACGCGCCACGGCGCTGTCGCGACCGGCCAGCACGATCAGGCCGGTACTGCATTCGTCCAGCCAGGATGCCTGGATCAGGGCATGCCCGTGTTGCTGCCCGTCAAGCCACGCGCGCGAAACCAGGCGCGACAGGTTGAGGTAGCCTTCACGGTTCTGGCACAACACGGTCAGGCGGCTGGGCGGCTCGTTGTCGCGGCTCGCCGCCAACCACAGATCGCAGCCGGCCAGGGGCTTGATGCCCGCGGCACGCGCGGCGCGGTAGAACTTCACCAGCGCAAACAGGTTGCTGTCGTCGGTCACGGCCACCGCCGGCATGCCGGCCTCGACGCAGGCGGCAATCAGGGCCTTGATGCGGACGGTGGAGTCGACCAGCGCATATTCGCTGTGCACATGGCAGTGGATGAAGGTCGCGCTCATGCGGAGCTTGCCAGCTCAGCCAGTGCGCGGCGTACCGGAGCGTAGCTGCGCCGGTGATGCGGGCAGGGACCGAGCCGCGACAATGCCTGCAGATGTGCGCGGGTCGGGTAACCCTTGTGCTGGGCAAAGCCGTAGCCGGGGAAGTGTTGTTCCAGTTCCATCATCAGCGTGTCCCGGGCTACCTTGGCGATGATGGAGGCCGCACTGATGGCCTGTTCGCTGGCGTCGCCGCCAACGATGGCACGCGCCGGGCAGGGCAGGTCGTCGGGTAGCTGGTTGCCATCGATCAGGGCGAGTTGGGGGCGATGTGCAAGGTTCCGCAGCGATTGCCGCATGCCGTGCAGTGTGGCCTGCAGGATGTTCAGACGATCGATATCGGCTGGCTCGACCATCACCAGCGACCATGCCAGCGCGCGCTCGCGAATCTGCAGCGACAGGCTTTCGCGGCGTTTGGCACTCAGTCGTTTCGAGTCCGCCAGGCCGGGAATGGGCCGGGCGGGGTCCAGAATGACCGCAGCGACGGCCAGCGGGCCGGCCAGTGGCCCGCGGCCGGCTTCGTCGACTCCGGCGATCAGTGGCTGCGAGTCATGCATGGCCGGATGGCTCCGGCAGCAGGTCAAGTACGGCGCGGGCGGCGCGATCAGCGGGGTGGCCTTGACCGTCATCGCCCCTGAGCACCCGGTGCAGACGGGTAAACTCGGCGCGCATGTGCTGGCGGCGACCAGCGTCATTGAACAGTGACAACACGGTTTCAGCCAGCATCGCCGGATGACAGTCCGCCTGCATGCGTTCGGGTACCAGTTCCTCGCCGGCAAGCACGTTGGGCAATGAGTACAGGCTTGTGGTCATCAACTTCAGGCTGCGGATCAATCCATAGGTCAGGGGCGCAATACGGTAGGCCACCACCATCGGGCATTTGGCAAGCATGGCTTCCAGTGCAACCGTACCCGAGGCCAGCAAGGCGACGTCTGCTGCCAGGAGTGTCTGGTCGGCCTGGCCGTTCAGGAGCTCGATCACGGGCTTCGCTCCCGATTGTGCCGCATGCGCCGCACGCTCTGCCAGTCGCGTTTGCAAGGCATTGAAACAGCGCGGGTTGGCGGCGGGGAGCAGGACCCGAAGCCCGGGCAGTTGCGATGCCAGGCGATCGGCGGTATCGATGAAATCATCACCCAATCGATCGATCTCGCTGCCGCGGCTGCCGGGCAGCAAGGCCAGAACCGGCGCGTTTGCCGACAGGCCCAGTTGCTCGCGCGCGGCCTGCCGATCGGGATTCAGGGCGAAGCGTTCGGCCAGCGGGTGACCGACGAAGCACGCATCAACGTCATGACGGGCATAGATGGCCGGCTCCATCGGAAACAGGCACAGGACACGGTCGGCACTGCGACCGATGTGCTCGGCCCGTTTCTCGCGCCAGGCCCAGACCGAGGGACTGACATAGTGCAGCGTGGTGAGGCCGGCCTGTTTCAGACGCCGCTCCAGCCCCAGGTTGAAGTCCGGGGCGTCGATACCGATCACGGCATCGGGACGTGTCCTGATCAGCCGGCTTCCCAGCCGCCGCCGCAGCCACAGCAACCGCGGCAGGTGGCGCAGCACTTCGGCAATCCCCATCACCGAAAGCTCGTCGATGTCGTGCCAGCAGTCCACACCCGCCGCCGCCATGCGCGGCCCGCCAATGCCGACCATACGCACGCCGGGCAGCCGGCGCCTGAGCGCTTCGGCCAGGTCCGCACCCAGCACGTCGCCCGAGTCCTCGCCAGCGACAAGTGCTATGAGTGGTGATTTCGCGGCGTTGCCGAAAGCGCCGTTCCCGAGCCCCGAGTCCCGAGTCCCGAGTCCCGCGCCCATCACCGAACCAGCGAGCGCTCGCTGGCGTCAATGAAGTCCAGGAACTGGCGCGCATCGTTGGATGATTCGGCCATCTCGGCAATCCTGCCACGTGCCTCGGCCAGCGGCTGGCCGGACAGGTACAGGGCGCGGTAGACGCGCTTGATCGTAGAAATGCGTTCCGCGTCGTAGCCGCGGCGGCGCAGGCCTTCGCTGTTGATGCCCTTGGGCTTTGCAAAGTTGCCGGCCACGGTGACAAATGGCGGCACATCGCGATTGATGACCGAGCCCATGGACGTGAATGCATGGCTGCCGATCTTGCAGAACTGGTGCACCAGCGTGAAACCGCCAAAAACAACATGGTCGTCAACCTGGACGTGTCCGGCCAGTGAGGCGGCGTTGGCAAAGGTGATGTGGTTTCCGATGATGCAGTCGTGGGCGATGTGGACATAGGCCATGACCCAGTTGTCGTCGCCGACTCGTGTCAGCCCGCCGCCGTCGGCAGTGCCACGGCTGAAGGTGCAGAACTCGCGGATCACGTTGCGGTCGCCGATGACCAGCTCGGTGTCTTCGCCGTGAAACTTCTTGTCTTGTGGCTCGCTGCCCAGCGACGCAAACTGCCAGATGCGGTTTTCGCGACCAATCCGGGTCGGACCGTCGATCACGACATGCGGGCCGATCCAGGTGTTGTCGCCGATTTCCACATTGGCGCCGATCACGGTGCCGGCGCCGATGCTGACTCCGGTACCCAGCTTGGCACTCGGATCGATATGGGCGCTGGCGTGAATCATCCGTCGCTGCGCTCGGCGCAGAGAATCTCTGCGCTGGCGGCCTCTTCGCCATCAACCAGTGCACGGCATTCGAACAGGCCCATGCGCCTGAGCATGCGTTTCTGGTGTATTTCCATGACCAGTTGATCTCCCGGAGCCACGGTCCGGGAAAAACGTGCCTTGTCCACCTTCACCAGGTAGTAAAGGGGTGCGGCCTGCTTTTCGCCAGCGGACAACTGCACCAGCACACCCGAGGCCTGGGCCATGGCCTCGATGATCAGTACGCCTGGCATGACCGGGTTGCCAGGGAAGTGGCCCTGGAAAAACGGCTCGTTGATGGTCACGTTCTTGATGGCACGCAGGCTCTTTCCAGGGTCGCACTCCAGTACCCGGTCCACCAGCAGGAATGGGTAGCGATGCGGCAGCATGTCGAGTATGCGGGTCACATCGACCGGCATGGTCGGTGTGGCGGTGTTGTCAGTCATGACCAGTGTCCTTTTCCAGTTTTGCCACGCGGCGGGCAATATCATCGAGCTGTTTGAGTCGGACGGCATTGCGACGCCACAGGCGATTTTCCTGTAGCGGCGTGCCTGAAGACCAGGTTCCGGACTCGTGGATCGAGTGTGTTACCAGAGTCCTGGCGGTAATGGTAACCCGGTCGGCGACAGTTATGTGGCCGAGGATGCCGGCACCGCCCCCAATCTGGCAGTAGCGACCGATGCGGGCACTGCCGGCGACGGCCGCACACCCGGCCATGGCGGTGTGTGCGCCGATCTGCACGTTGTGTGCAATATGGATCATGTTGTCGAGACGCACATCATGCTCGAGCACGGTATCATCCAGCGCGCCGCGGTCGATACAGGTGTTGGCGCCGATCTCGCAGTCGTCACCAATCAGCAGGCGGCCAAGCTGCGGTACCTTGAGCCAATGGTCATCCTCCCACACCAGACCGAAGCCGTCCGAGCCCAGTATCGCGCCGGAATGAGCAACAACGCGTGCACCAAGATGCACGTTTTCGACCAGTGTGACGCGAGCCATGAGGTGGCAGTCCGGCCCGACCAGGCAGCCCGGGCCGATGTGGCAGCCGGCTTCGATCACGGCCCCGGCACCGATTTCGACATCGTCGGCCACAACGCAATGGGCGCCGATACGGGCCTGCTTGTCGATGCGCGCCTGCGGATCAACCACGGCTGTCGGATGGATGCCCGGGGGCTGATTGAGCGGGCGCTGGAACAGTGCGGCGGCATGGGCGAAGGCGACCGCCGGGTCATCGGCAACAAGCATGCCGGCACATGGTACCTGGTCAGCCATCTCGGGCCGCACGATGACCGCGCTGGCCTGGCAACCGGCTCAGCAACTCGGCGTGCCGGCTGCGCTGCCAGAAAGCTGATGTCGCCGCGGCCCGCACGCGCCAGCGAGGCAGCGCCCCGGATAGACGTGCTGCCGTCACCACGAATTTCAAGGTCCAGGCGCTGCGCAATTTCCTCGAGTGACCAGGTGCGGCTCATCGCTGCGAATCCCCGGTACGGTCTTCCTGGCGAAGTTTCTGCAAGACGGCGTCGGTGATATCGACCTTGGGGCTGGCGTAGATGACCGGGCTGGGCAGCAGCAGGTCATAGCCATGGCTGCGCGCGTATTCAACAGCTGCATTGCTGATCGTTTGCCAGCTCTTGTCCAGTTCCTGGGTGCTGCGGCTCTTGAGATCCTGCTGCATGCGCTCGCGCGCTCGGCGCACGCTACCTGCCAGCACGTCGATTTCCTGTTGCCGGTCGGCCAGTTGCGTGCTGTCCAGCGAGTCGCGGTCGCTGGCAAGGGATGCACGCAGGGCAGTGAGGTGGTCTGCCTCCTGCTTCAGCGCCTTGTCGCGACTGGCAAACTCGGATTGCAGGCGGTCATGTGCCTGCTGTACCTGTGGTGCCTGATCCAGCAGGCGCTTCATGTCGACGTAGCCGATACGCGGCTGCGCATCCTGGGCCAGAGCCAATGATGACAACAGGAGCATGTGAAGGCCCAACAGCAGACTGATGGATTGTCGTGTTGCTGCCTTCACCCGAGTGCTCCACGTGTGCTGATCTGCCAAAACGACAGCCCCCGGTCATCTTACCAATCTATCTGCTGATTGGCTTCATGTCCTTTCTGGCACATGATGAGCGGCCGCCACCAAACGTGTCCGTGAATGCACGGACAGGCTCGGGTGATCTGTCTCGGGCCGATCTCAGAATTGGCTGCCGAAGGTGAACTGGATGCGCTCCAGATACGGGCGGTCTGCATTCTTGTAGCGCAGCGGCTGGGCAATGCTGATGGAGATGGGACCGACCGGCGCGCGCCACTGCATGGTCAGGCCTGCCGAAGCGCGCAAGTCCCTGCTGGAATAGCTGTTGAAATCCTGAAACACGTTACCCACGTCGACGAACGCACCGACTCGGGCTGTGGTGCTGTTCTGCAAGGCCGGGATAGGGAAATACACCTCCGCCTTGCCAAGTACCTTGAAGGCACCGCCGATCGGCTGATCGCGGAATCCGCCCGGTGTGGGAACGCGCGGGCCGAGCGTATTGTCGCGGAAGCCGCGCACGTCGGCCACGCCGCCGGCGTAGTAGTTCTGCCAGAACGGCAGCGCAATGTTCTTGCTGGCGCCGTAGGTGTCGCCGTAGCCGGTGGTGCCGGAAGCGAAAAGCACAAAACCCTTGGGCAGGCGCCAATAATGATTGATGTTGTAGAACAGCTTGTAGTACTCGACCGTGGAGCCGGGCAGCGCGGCGCGGATCGAGAGGCTCTGTGATCCGCCGCGCGTGGGCAGGAAGTAACGGTCGCGGGTATCGCGGGTCCAGCCGATGCTGCCCGTCCATGAATGGACGGTGCGATGGCCAAGTTCATTGATGTAGTCGACCAGCGGCTGTGCAGTAAAGCCCTGATAGACATTGATGGTATTGCTGGCGATGCCCAGGCCGGCGCTGATCGAGTTGTTCTCGCTCAGTGGAATGCCGAAGGTGGTATCGAATGAGCGGTTGCTGTACAGGAAGTCGGCGAGGTTGGCATTGCCCTGGTTCACCTGGCTCCATTGCAGGTTGTAGCCAACGCTGACCCCGCTGTCAGTGAGATAGGGGTCGAGGTAGGACAGGCCGTACTGCTCGAGATAGGAGCTGCGCTGGATGTTGGCAGCAAACTGATTGCCGGTACCCAGGAAGTTGTTCTGTGATACCGAGAATGTGCCGATGACGCCACTGAGCTGCGAATAGCCAAGGCCAAACTGCAAGCTGCCAGCAGACTGCTCCTCGACGCTGACTTGAAGGTCAACCTGATCCGCGCTGCCGGGCACTTTCTTGGTATCGATATTGACGGTCTTGAAATAGCCGGTACGCATCAGTCGCGAGCGCGAGCGGTCCACTGCGGCCTGCGAATACCAGCCGCCTTCAAGCTGACGCATTTCGCGCCGCGCGACATTGTCGCGCGTGCTGGTATTGCCGGTGAAGTTGATGCGCCTGACATAAACGCGCGGGCCGGGTTTCACATAGAAGCTGACATCGACCGTGTGATCCTTGCGGTCGAGGCGCGGGATGATTTTGACGTCGGCAAAGGCGTAGCCGATATTGCTCAGCAGCGCGACGATGCCCCGTTTGGTGACCTCCATCGCGGCGTGCGAGAAGGTCTGACCTTTCCTGACCAGCACCATCTTGTCGATGCTGGACTTCGGCAGTACCAGGTTGCCGAGCAATTTCACGTCCGTGACCTTGTACTTTTCGCCTTCTTCGACATCGGCGGTGATGAACATCGACTGCTTGTCGGGGCTGATGGCGACTTGCGTGGAGTCGATGTTGAAGTCGGCGTAGCCGCGATCCAGGTAATAGTTGGACAGCTTTTCAAGATCGCCGGAAAGCTTTTCCCGCGAGTACTGATCGTCCTTGCTGTACCAGGAGGTCCAGTTGCTGGTATTGGATTCGAATTCCTGACGGATCTGCTTGTCCGTATAGGTCTTGTTGCCGACAATATTGATACGCTTGATACGTGCCGCCTTGCCCTCGTGGATCTCGATGTCGATCGAGACGCGGTTGCGGTCCAGATTGACCACGTGCGGTTCCACCGACACGTTGTATTTGCCGCGGTTGTAGTACTGGCGAATGAGTTCCTGCTGCATGCGATCCAGCGACAGGCGGTCGAAGGTCTGTCCCTCGGACATGCCCATGGAATTGAGGCCCTTGAGCAGATCGTCGCTCTTGATGTCCTTGTTGCCGCGCAGATTGATCTTGGAGATGGCCGGTCGTTCGTGCACCTTGATGACCAGAATATTGCCCTGGCGATCGAAGGCGATGTCCTTGAAGAACCCTGTCTGGAACAGGGCACGAATGGCCTTCTGTACCTGCTCCTGGGTCAGGGTGTCACCCTTTTCGACAGTCAGGTAGGTCAGTACGGTGCCCGCCGATATGCGCTCCAGTCCGTCGATTCGGATATCCGAAACGACAAAGGGCGCGAAGGCCGCCTGGGCCTTGGCGGTCATGCAGGCAAGAAGAATCAGGGCGGCGATTCGCTTCATCGTCGATTCCGAAAAGTGGGTAAAAAAGAAGACAGCCGGTGTGCCATGGACGTTCAGGTCACCAGACGAAGTATGTCATTGTAAAACGCCAGGCCCATCAATGCAGCCAGCAATGCCATGCCGACGTATTGACCGGCAATCATGGTGCTTTCGCTGACCGGGCTGCCTTTGACCAGCTCCACAAGGTAATAGAGCAGGTGGCCGCCGTCCAGCAGCGGAATCGGCAGAATGTTGAGAATCGCCAGGCTGAGCGAGATCAGACCCAGAAAATCCAGGAACCAGGCAAGGCCCATCTGTGCCGATGTGTTGGCCACCTGGGCGATGGTGATGACGCCCGACAGGTTGCGCGCGGACGTCTCGCCACTGAGCATTCCGCCGATCATGCGGAAGGTCATGGCGGTCTTGTCCCAGGTGGTATCCAGCGCCGCGCTGATGGAGCGCAAGGGGCCATAGCGCAGCGTGGCGCGCTCGGCTGGCGGTGCGGCGATCCCGATGGTCCAGCGTTGCGGTCCGTCATCGGGGCGGCTCTGGTGCGCCAGCACGGGCAGGGTCAGTGTGTTGTCCTGCCGCTGAATGCGCAGCTTGAGGTGCGGGTCCTGCGCGGCCTCATCGCCGATCACCTTGCCCAGTTGCGCAAAGCCCTGCACGGGCTGACCATTGATGGCAAGGATCAGGTCGCCGTCCTGCATTCCGGCGGCGGCCGCGGGCGAATCGGGGATTACCTGGCCGGCTCGCGCGGGCGGCGGCTGCAAGGCCAGACCAATGCGCCCGAGTGCGTCACCCATGTCCAGATTCTCGGGCAGCTTGTTCAATGGCAGCTGCAGGCTGTGTTGCTGATTGTTCTGTTGGCGGACCGTGACCTCGACGGGCTGGCGCATCAGGATGCTGCCGGACAACTGGTCCAGTGCTCCGGTCCAGGTCGCCACCGGTTTGCCATTGATGCCGACTATGCGGTCGCCATGATGGAATCCGGCTTCCGCGGCCAGTCCGTGCGGGGTGGCGATGACCGGAGCGAAATCCGGCTTGCCGATGGTGAACATCAGCCAGAACGCGGCCAGCGCAAAGATCAGGTTGAAGACCGGGCCGGCGATGACGATGGCGATGCGCTTCCACACCGACTGGCTGCTGAACTCCTGGGACTTCTGATCCTCCGGCACCTCGCCCTCGCGCGCGTCGAGCATCTTGACGTAGCCGCCCAGCGGGATGGTGGCAATCCAGAACTCGGTGCCGCTTTTGGCCTTGTGCTTCCACAGCGCATTGCCGAAACCGACCGAAAAGCGCAGTACGCGAACACCACAGCGACGTGCCACCCAGAAATGGCCGAATTCGTGGAACGTAACCAGCAAGCCCAGGGTCACGATCATCCACCAGATGGAGCCAAGAATTTCAGTCACTGAGTCGCTTACCTGTCATTTCCAAGAGTTGCAACGCCGATGACCCGGACGCCATGCGGGGCGCATGCAGGCCGTCATCGGGCAAAACGATCCTGCATGATACTTTGTGCGGCTTCACGCGCCGTTAAATCGCGCTGAACAAGGTGACCGACATCAGTCACAGCTTGCGCCTGCAGGTGATTGAGGGTTTCCTCGATCACCTCGGCGATGGCCAGGAAGGGCAGTTGGCCATCGAGGAAGCCCTGGACAGCCACCTCGTTGGCCGCGTTGAGCAGCGTGGCGGCATCGCCGCCGTCGCGCAAGGCCTGCCAGGCCAGCGGCAGGCAGCGGAAGGTATCCGTGTCCGGGGCCTCGAAATCGAGCCGACCAATGCTAGCCAGGTCCAGAGGCCCGACCCCGGCCTCGACCCGCTCCGGCCATGCCAGGGCGTGGGCCAGCGCGGTACGCATGTCGGGGTTGCCGAGTTGTGCCAGGTGCGAACCGTCGGCATATTCGACCAGCGAATGCACGATGCTTTGCGGGTGCACGACAACCTCGATGGCGTCGATCGGTGCATTGAAAAGCACCCGTGCCTCGATGACTTCCAGGCCCTTGTTCATGAGCGTGGCCGAGTCGACCGAAATCTTGCGGCCCATGTCCCAATTCGGGTGGGCGCAGGCCTGCTCCGGCGTGACTGCGGCCAGCTGCGCCCGGCTGCGCCCTCGAAACGGTCCGCCCGAGGCGGTCAGCAGCAGGCGGCGTACCCCTGCGGCCTCGAGATCGTGATGCGGTGAGGGCAGGCACTGGAACAGCGCATTGTGTTCGGAGTCGACCGGAACAAGCACGCCACCACCCAGGTCGAGCGCGCGTCGCAGCAGCGGCCCGGCCATGACCACGGCTTCCTTGTTTGCCAGCAGCAGGCGTTTGCCGCTGGCGGCCGCAGCCAGGGTCGATTCCAGTCCGGCCGCGCCAACAATGGCCGCGATGACCGTGTCGCAGGCATCGCCCGACACGGCGGCGCTCAGGGCATCGGGGCCGGCTTCAAGCTCACAGTGCACGCCGCGCTCATGCAAAGCCCTGGCCAGCGAGTCCTTGCAGTTGGCGTCGGCGATGATGGCCAGGTCCGGCTGGTGGCGGGCACACAGCTCAGCCAACGCCGTCACGTTTCGGTGCGCGCTCAGGACGCTGGCGCGAAAGCGGTCCGGGTGCCGCGTGATGACATCCAGTGCGCTGGCTCCGATCGAGCCGGTGGCTCCCAGAATCGCAACCTGCTTCATGCGGGTTGCGCTCGTTCATGCCCGGACCGGAGCGCTGCCTGCCCGGTGACACGGCCATTGCGCATGCCGAGCCACGGCCCATGGCATTGTGCTCGATGTGAGACAGCAGCCGGCATCACAGGCCCAGCAACCACACACCCAGGGCAAAAACAGGCAGCAGCGCGCATACGCTGTCCATGCGATCCATCAAGCCGCCGTGGCCGGGAAACAGCGCACCCGAGTCCTTGACCAGGGCATGCCGCTTGGCAAGGCTTTCCAGCAGATCCCCGATGATCGACGCAGCCACCGCGATGACCGTGAGCACCAGCAAGCCAATCAGGGTGGGCCAGGCCAGGTGCAGTAGCCAGCCCGCAACCAGGGCGACCAGCAAGGATACGAACAGGGCTCCGTAGACCCCGGCCCAGGTCTTGCCCGGGCTGATATGAGGAGCCAGCTTGCGGCGACCGAACAAGGTTCCGGCAAAATAGGCTCCGATATCAGCGCCCCATACCATCAACAGGGCGATCAGCAGCCAGATGCCGTATTGCGAATGGGCGTGCAGCCACAGCAAGGCCGCCCAGGCCGGAATGATGGTGAGCAGACCGGCCACCAGCTTGAGCAGGCCGTTCTGACGTGTGGGAGCGGCTGCAAAGCTCATGTTTCGAAGCCAGAGCAGGACCAGCAGCCACCACAGCGTGCCAATGCACAGCAAAAGGGGGTCGAGCCATGGCGGATGCCACAGGTAGAGCGCCGCGAATATTGCCGCCATGGCCAGAGCAATCATTACGCGCGTCGTCTTGCCCCGAAAACCGCAAAGCATCACCCACTCGTCGAAGCCGAGCATGAAGATCAAGGCCGCGAGAATGGTCATGGCCGGAGCCGGGAGCCACAGCACGGCTGCCACCACCAGGGGCGCCAGCACCAATGCAGTCAAGATCCGTTGTATCAACATGCGGTTTCCTGGTGGGGCTCGTTGTTCAATGTTCTGCCTGTTCCGGTGTCTGGCCGTAGCGACGTTGGCGACGGGCAAAATCATCAAGCGCTTCGCGCATGCATGCCGCATCAAAATCAGGCCACAGGGTATCGGTGAAGTACAACTCTGTATAGGCAATCTGCCACAACAGGAAGTTGCTGATGCGATGTTCGCCACCGGTACGGATCATGAGGTCCGGCGGCGGCTGGCTGCCCAGACACATGAATCGCGCAAGATTCTCCTCGTCGATGTCGAGCGCTTCCAGCTCGCCATTGGCTGCCGAGATGGCCACGCGCCGCGCCGCCTGGGCGATATCCCAGCGGCCACCATAGTTGACACAGATGTTGGCGATCAGCTTGTCGTTGCTTTCGGTCTTCTTGCTGGCGGCTGCCATGCGCATGCGCAAGGGCTCGCTGAAAGCCGACAGATCCCCGACAAAGCGGATACGTACGCCGTACCCGTGCAACTCGTCGACTTCCTTGTCCAGCGCCGTCAGGAACAACTCCATCAATGCGCCCACTTCTTCGTCGGGGCGCTTCCAGTTTTCGCTGGAGAAGGCGAACAGGGTCAGGTGCGCAATGCCCTGGCGCAGACAGAATTCAACCGTGGCGCGCAGGGCTTTCTGACCGGCCCGGTGGCCGAAGCTGCGTGGACGGTGGCGCTGTTTCGCCCAACGACCATTGCCATCCATGACGATGGCCACGTGCCGCGGCATTCGGTCTGTATCAGAGCTGGCAGGTGGCATGATGGCAGGCGATCAGGAGACTGTTGATTCAGTTGGCTCCGCGCAGGAGCCTGGTTGGCAGCACGGCGGGCCGGGATCTCGGAGTCGCAGTCGCTTGCGTTTCTGCTGCTCGGTTTTCCGGCCCCATGTACTACATGGACATCAGTTCGTCTTCCTTGATCCTGGCCACCTCGTCCACTTTGGCGGTGAACTGGTCGGTCAGTTTCTGGATATCGTCTTCTGCGCGGTGCTCGTCGTCCTCGGAAATTTCCTTTTCCTTGAGCAGCTCCTTGACCTGGTGGATCGCGTCGCGGCGGATGTTGCGCACTGCCACCTTGGCATTCTCGGCTTCATGGCCGACATGCTTGGCCAGTTCGCGGCGGCGCTCTTCGGTCAGTGCGGGCATGATGAGGCGGATAGTGGTACCCGCCACGTTCGGCGTGATACCGATATCGGAGCTGAGCAGGGCCTTTTCCACCTCCTTGACCATGGGCTTCTCCCACGGCGAGATAGTCAGTGTGCGCGAGTCGCTGACCACCACGTTGGCGACCTGACTCAAGGGTACGTCGGAGCCGTAGTAGGGTACCTGCACTGTTTCCACCAGTGCCGTACTGGCGCGCCCGGTACGCAGGCGCTGCAACTCGCTTCTGAGCGATTCCACGCTCTTCTGCATGCGGGTACTGGCATCCTTGTTGATTTCGTCAAGCATGAATTGTTCCGGGTGCGGGTATCTGGGCGAGTATAGCAACTTCGGGACTCGGGCCGGAGCACGACAGGGACCAGAGGAAAAGGATAGCGGTGTCCCCGCAGGGTGCTGCCGAGGAACGAAGCGCACCGTGGCGCGAGGTAGGCAATGGTGCGCTTCGCTGCGCTCAGCAGCACCCTACGGTGTGGCGAAGCGCATCATGCAGGCCTTGCATCGCGTGGTGTGTTTCCTGCGTCGGCGCACCCTACGCCGAATCCACCAGTGTGCCGATATCCTCGCCGCGCAGGATGCGCATCAGGGCGCCGGATTGGTCGATGTTGTAAATGCGCAGCGGGATCTGGTGGTCGCGGCACAGGGCGATGGCGCTGGTGTCCATCACCTGCAGGTTGCTGCGAATCACCTCCTTGTAGCTGAGATGCTTGTACAGCTTGGCCGTACTGTCCTTGGCCGGATCAGCCGAATACACGCCGTCCACCTTGGTCGCCTTGAGCAGCAATTCGGCACCGATCTCGATGGCACGCAGCGCCGCAGCCGAATCGGTAGTGAAGAACGGGTTGCCGGTGCCCGCCGCAAAAAGCACGATCCGGCCTTTCTCGAGGTGCCGGATGGCGCGGCGGCGGATGAAATCCTCGCACACCTCGTTGATCTTGATGGCGCTCATGGTGCGCGCGTAGCCACCCAGCTTCTCCAGTGCGTCCTGCATGGCCAGGGCATTGATGACCGTTGCCAGCATGCCCATGTGATCGCCGGTCACGCGGTCCATGCCGCTGGCGGCCAGGCCGGCGCCGCGGAAGATGTTGCCGCCACCGATCACGACACCGACTTGTGCCCCATGCTGGCGTGCCTCCAGGATTTCGCGCGCCAGGCGCTGGATCACCTTCGGATCAATGCCGTAGTCCTCATTGCCCATCAGTGCCTCACCAGACAATTTGAGCAAGATGCGCTTGTACTTGAGTTCTTTACTCATGATCGGAGTCCTGGCTGGTTGGGCAAACCCCCGCATTGTAACGTCAAACGGGCCGAGCAGGGACGCTGCCGTCCAGGGTGGCTGTGACGGCGGTGACTGCCAACACGGATCGGACCTTTCCGGCCGGCCCAGCTCGCGATCTGCCTGGGCGACAGCGTATTGTTCATCAATGGCGCGTCGGCCTGCACAAGGTGCACGTCGACGACCACCGCTTCATATGCTCGCTCAACTGCACCACCAGCCCGGGGAGAGGAGACTACTCTTTTGCGAGTCCCGAGCCCCGAGTCCCGAGTCCCGAGTCCCGAGTCCCGAGCCCCGAAGGGGCGGCGTCTGCAAAAAAAGAGCCGCGACGATGCGCGGCCCTTTCGGTAACGCTTGTGCTGGAGGCTCAGGCGAGTCCGGCCTGCTTCATCACTTCGGCGTGGAAATCCTCTTCCTTCTTCTCGATGCCTTCGCCGACGGCCAGACGCTGCACGGCTTCGACCGTGGCGCCGGCTTCCTTCAGTGCCTGCTCCACCTTGATGTTGGTGTCGAGCACGTAGGCCTGGCCGGTCAGGGTCATCTCGGAAACAACCTTGTTGATCTTGCCGCTGACGATCTTCTCCAGGATATCGGCCGGCTTGGCCTTGTCCTTCTCGCTCATCTGGCCCTTGGCGATCTCCTTTTCCTTTTCCACGATCTCGGCCGGAACGTCGTCAGCGGAGATATAGGCCGGGTTCATGGCCGCCACATGCATGGCGATGCCCTTGGCGAGCTCGGAATTGCCGCCCTTGAGCGCCACCAGGACGCCGATGCGACCACCGTGGATATAGCTGGCAATCGTGCCTTCGCTGGCAATCCGTGTCATGCGACGGACCTGGATGTTTTCGCCAATCTTGGCGATCAGGCCCTTGGCCGTATCTTCAACGCTGGTGCCATCGGCATATTCGGCATTCTTCAGTGCCTCGATGTCATCCAGCTTGTTTTCCAGGGCCACTTCGGCGACTTTGTCGCTGAACTTGACGAAGTTGTCGTCCTTGGCCACGAAATCGGTCTCGCAGTTGACTTCGACCAGTACCGCCGAGTGCTTGTCCTGGGCCACGGCAATGCGGCCTTCGGCAGCCACGCGGCTGGACTTCTTGTCGGCCTTGGCCAGGCCCTGCTTGCGCAGCCATTCCATGGCCACGTCGATGTCACCCTGATTCTCGACCAGGGCCTTCTTGCATTCCATCATGCCGACACCGGAGCGCTCGCGCAGCTCCTTGACCATCTGTGCGGTGATATCCATTGGTGTTTCCTCGCTTTTTTGCGCTAATGCCTGATGGGCCGCTGCAAGGCTTGCAGGCAGCCCGGGATTGAAGCACGGCACAGCGACGCGCATGCGTCGCTGCCGTATCTGCGGAGCCGGCCGGCGGGCCGGCGGGGTTTGCCTACTTGCTGTCGCCGTCAGACTTGGACTTGTCCGAATCGGTGCCCGGGGCAGCGGCTGAGGCTTGCTCCTTGGCGTCTTCGACAGCCTTGGCAGCGGCTTCGGCTTCCGGCTTTTCGGCGTCGGCCTTCTTGCCGGCCTCGTTAGCCTTCGCGGCCTCGGGCTTGGCCTTGGCCTCGGTCTTGTCAGCGGCCGGCTTGGCCTTGGCAGCGCTCTTGCGCGGCGCGGCCTTCTTCTTCGCGGGCCTGTCCACCTTGGCTACCGGATTGCCTTCGGCATCCAGTTCCACGAAGTCGCCGCCGTCACCCTTGCCCTGGGTCGGTGCGGCTGCCTTGCCTTCGAGAATGGCGTCAGCGGCTGAACGGGCATACAGCTGCACGGCGCGAATCGCGTCGTCATTGCCGGGGATGGCGTAGTCGACCAGGGTGGGGTCGTAGTTGGTGTCAACCACCGCAACGACCGGAATGCCCAGCTTGCGGGCTTCCAGCACGGCGATGTCTTCATAGCCGATATCGATGACGAACATGGCGTCGGGGAGACGGTTCATGTCCTTGATTCCACCCAGTGATTTTTCCAGCTTCTCGCGCTCACGCCGCAGCGACAGCACCTCATGCTTGACCAGCTTCTCGAAGCTGCCGTCGGTTTCCATCGCCTCCAGCTCCTTGAGCCGGGCCACGGATTGCTTGACGGTGCGGAAGTTGGTGAGCATGCCGCCCAGCCAGCGGGCTGCGACGTAGGGCATGCCGCAGCGGGCTGCTTCTTCGGCCATGGCTTCGCGCGCGGAACGCTTGGTGCCTACAAACAGCACATTGCCGCGCTTCTGGGCGATACCGGACAGGAAGTTCATGGCATCGCCGAACAGCGGCATGGTCTGTTCGAGGTTGATAATGTGGATCTTGCCGCGGGCACCGAAGATATAAGGTGCCATCTTCGGGTTCCAGTAACGGGTCTGATGGCCGAAATGTACGCCGGCCTCCAGCATCTGGCGCATGGTAACTTGGGGCATTGTGAAAACTCCTGGGGTTGGGCCTCCACGCATCCCCGCGTTCGACCCGGGCCGCTTGAGCGGCGGACAGGCACCCCGAACGTGGTGTCGATGCGTGTGTGAATTGTTTGGGTGTCGCACCGGGTAGCGGTACAATCACCCACTTGCACAGCGCATGGGCAACCGTCTTCGGTTGTTTTTGCACTGCCAAGCCGGACAATTCTAGCTGTTGCCGATCCGTTGGACAAGCCCCGGTAGCGAACTTTCGCTCGCCGTGCGGCAGCGGCTCCCGGCTTGAATCCGGGCCAGAGCGACAGTCGGATGCAATACTCCGGTTGAAAACACACAATGCGGCTCTCGCGCACCGTTTTGGCTACGTACTGCAAGGCAGGAGCGGGCTCTTGCAGGCGCCGATCCGGTGTTCACGATTCGACAGAAGGTTTTTTAGCCATGGGCGTGACCCCCAAAACACCAGAAGAACTCGAACAGATGCGCGTCGCCGGGCGCCTGGCCGCCGAGGTACTGGCTGTGCTCAAGGAGCACGTCAAGCCGGGCGTCAGCACGGAAGACCTGGACCGCATCGCACACGATCACATCGTCAACGTGCAGAAGGCCGTACCGGCCAATGTCGGATACCACGGATTTCCCAAGACGCTGTGTACATCGGTCAACCACGTGATTTGCCATGGAATCCCCAGTGCCAGCAAGGTGCTCAAGGATGGCGATATTCTCAACATGGATGTCACCGTCATCAAGGACGGCTGGCATGGCGATACCAGCCGCATGTACTACGTCGGCACGCCCAGCGTGCTGGGCAAGCGCCTTGCCGAGACCACCTTCGAGGCGATGATGGAAGGTATCCGCGCCGTGCGCCCCGGTGCCACCCTGGGCGATGTCGGCCATGCCGTGCAGCGGCACGCCGAGGCTGCCGGTTACAGCGTGGTGCGCGAGTATTGCGGCCACGGCATCGGCAAGATCTACCATGATGCGCCGCAGGTGCTGCACTACGGCAAGCCGGGAGAAGGTCTTCGTCTCGAGGAAGGCATGACCTTTACCGTCGAGCCCATGATCAATGCAGGCAAGCGTGGCACCCGTCAGTTGCCGGATGGCTGGACCGTGGTGACCCGCGACCATTCGCTGTCGGCGCAGTGGGAGCACACCATTGCGGTAACTGCCGACGGTTACGAGATCCTGACGCCCTGGCCGGATGCCGACTGAGCTGCCGCTGGCGGGCCAGGGTTTGTCGGCCCTGCCCGAACTGCCCGAGGCGATGCCCATGGCGGGTATCTCCGGGCCAGCCCGCCAATCGTTGCGCCAGTTGCTGGCTGATGCCGACCGTCGCCTGGCGCGCCACCTTTACGAAGGCGTTGCCGCCAGCGCATTGCTGTCCTGGCGCGCACGTCTGGTCGATCGCGTCGTGGTGCATGTGGCGCGCGCCTGCCTGGGAGTCAACCTGACGGCACCGGGCAGCGACTTCGCTCTGTTCGCCGTGGGTGGCTATGGTCACCTGGTGCTCTTCCCGCATTCGGACATCGACCTGCTTGCGCTGTGCCTGGCCGAGCCGGACGAACCGCTTGCCCGGGGCCTGGAGGAGTTTTTTTCCTGCCTGTGGGACATCGGCCTGAAACCGGGGCAGGCCGTTCGGACCATGGACGAATGTCGACAACTGGCGGCCGAGGAGGTGGCCGTGTTCACCAGTCTGCTCGATGCGCGCCTGCTTTACGGCGATGCCGGCATGCAGGCGCAGCTTGCGAGGCTGATCGACGATCCGGCCATCTGGCCAGCACTGGAGTTCCTCGCAGCCAAACGTGCAGAACAGGCAAGGCGGCACGCTCGCTTTGATGACACGGCGCACAATCTGGAGCCGAACATCAAGGAGTCTCCGGGTGGCCTGCGAACGCTGGATCTCCTGCGTTGGCTGGGCAAACGCGTCATCGGTGCTCCGGACCTGGGCGGGCTGGTCCATGAGGGCCTGCTGGATCCGGCTGAGCTGGACCGGCTGGAACAGGCCCAGGGTACCCTGCAGCGCTATCGCTACGCCTTGCATCTGGAGGCCGGTCGCGCCGAAGAGCGCCTGCTGTTCGACTATCAGCGGCCACTGGCAGAGAAGCTCGGTTTCCGGGACCACCAGGAAGCCGGCGCCGAATCCGAACCCTGGCAGCCCGGACAGGCCGAGCCGCTGCTGGGTGTCGAGCAGTTCATGCAGGGCTACTATCGCGCCGCCACCCTGGTTGAGCGCCTCGGGGTGCAGCTGACCGAACGCTTTGATGAACTGCTGGAGCCGGACCCGAAGCGCGAAATCATCGATGCGGATTTTCTGCGTTGCGGCAAGCGACTGGAACGGCGCGAGCCGGATCTTTTTCTGGACGACCCGGCGGCGCTGGTGCGCGCCTTCATCGTGCGAATTGATCACCCGGAGCTGATCGGCTTCACCGCGGAGACCATGCGCCGTATCCAGCAGGCCCTGGCGCATCGGCGAGAGGCGCTGGTCAACGACCCGGCGGTACTGGAAGCGTTTCTCGATTTGTTGCGGCGTGGTGCGCCAGCCGTCGAAGCGCTGTGGAGCATGAACCGACATGGCGTGCTGGCGGGGATCCTGCCACCGTTCGCGCGCGTGGTCGGGCGCATGCAATACGACCTGTTTCATGTCTACACCGTCGACGAGCACACCCTGCGCGTTCTGCGCAACGTGGCCTGGTTCGACAAGCCCGAGGCGCGACGCGAATTTCCGGTCGCCTGCGAAGTGTTCGCCAACCTGGACAAACCCGAACTGCTTCTGCTGGGGGCGCTGTTTCACGATATCGCCAAGGGCCGCGGCGGCGATCACTCCACTCTGGGCGAAGACGATGCACGGCGCTTCTGCGCGCGCCTGGGTCTGGATGATGATGACACCGAGCTGGTGGCGTGGCTGGTGCGCTGGCACCTGCTGCTGAGCACCACGGCGCAGCGCCAGGACATTACCGATCCCGCCGTGGTACATGACTTTGCCGCCAGGGTGGGTGACTGGGAACGGCTGGACAATCTCTATCTGCTCACCATTGCCGATATTCGCGGCACCAGCCCGAAGTTGTGGAACGCATGGAAGGCGCGCTTGCTGGCTGACCTTTACGTGGCGGCGCGCTACGCCTTGCGTTCCGATCTTGCGCCGCCTCTTCGCGCCGACGCACGCGTGCGTGCCTGCCGGGATCGCGCCAGAAAGCTGCTGCTTGCCGAAGGCCTGGATCAGGAGGCCATTGAAGCGGTATGGGCGGATTTCCCCGACGCCAGTTTCCTGCGCCATCGCGCCGAGCAGATTGCCTGGCAAACGCGTGCCATGCTCAAGCACGAGGATCCGCCCCTGGTAGCCGTGCATCCGCTGTCGGTGCGCGGCACAACCGAACTGTTTGTCTGCGCACCAGACCGCGAGGGTCTGTTTGCCGCCATCACGGCGGCACTGGACCGTCTGCGATTTTCCGTGGTGGAGGCGCGAATCCTGAGTTCCAACAAGGGCCTGGCGCTGGATACGTTTCTGTTGCTGGACAGCGACACCATGAAGCCGGCCCGTTCAGGGCGGGCCGAGGCGCTGGCCGCGGAATTGCGTCAGGTCCTGAGCCGGACGCCTTACGCAAGCCGCCCGGTGAGTCGCGGTTTGTCGCGTCAATTGCGGCATTTCCAGATGACGCCGCGTACTGAATACGTGGATGATCCGGCCAGCGGTCGCACCCAGCTGGCGCTGGTATGCACCGATCGTCCGGGCCTGCTGGCAGCGGTGGCGCAGGCCTTTGCCGATACCGGCATCAAGGTGCACGATGCGCGCATCGCCACGTTCGGGGAACGGGTGGAAGATTTCTTCCAGCTTACTGACGGCCACGATCGCCTGCTCGATGCACAACTGCGTCAGCAACTCGATGAGGCTCTGCAACAACGCGTTGACACCGGCAGTGATGATGACTGAGTGCGTTGGCGCCGATCGGTGCAGTCATTGGTGAGCGCAGCATGGCGCCTTTCGTGACCTGATCCGGTTTGCGCGTCCGTACCCGCCGGCAGGTGCATGTAAAATGCAATGTCTTTCCAGTACGGTAGCAAGAGCCCCTCAAGATGGAACAACTCGAACAACGTATCGAAGCCGCTTTCGAGCAACGCGAAAGCCTGACACCCGCAGATGTTGAGGACGGGCTTCGCGCCGATGTCGACGCGACACTGGACCTGCTGCAGCGCGGCGAACAGCGTGTTGCCGAGCCCGACGGGAACGGTGGCTGGACAGTCAACACCTGGCTCAAGAAAGCCGTGCTCCTGTATTTCCGCATCCGTCCGAACCAGGTCATGGATGGTGGCCCGGCGCAGGCCTACGACAAGGTCCCGCTGCGCTTTGCCCATGGCGACGATGCCGAATTGCAAACCCTGGGCGCACGCGTGGTGGCCGGCGCACTGGTCAGGCGCGGGGCGCACATTGCCCGCGATGCCGTGCTGATGCCCAGCTACGTCAATATCGGCGCACATGTTGGCGCGGGCAGCATGGTTGATACCTGGGCCACGGTCGGCTCCTGCGCACAGATCGGCGCGCAGGTGCACCTTTCCGGTGGCGTCGGCATCGGCGGCGTGCTGGAACCCTTGCAGGCCAGCCCCACCATCATCGAGGACAACTGCTTCATCGGTGCACGTTCGGAAGTGGTCGAGGGCGTCATCGTCGAGAAGGGCAGCGTCATCGGCATGGGGGTTTTCCTGGGCCAGTCCACCCGTATCTACAATCGCGCTACTGGCCAGATCGGATACGGCCGCGTACCTGCCGGCAGCGTGGTGGTCGCGGGAAGCCTGCCCGCCGAAGACGGTAGCCACAGCCTGTACGCCGCTATCATTGTCAAGCAGGTGGATGAAAAGACACGAGCCAAGACGGGCATCAACGAACTCCTCCGCAACGTGTAGCGGGCGCCCGGCCAGGGCGAAAGCCTGTGCACACACGAGCAGATCAGGAAGCGACCATGACCCAACCCACGATCTATGGCCTGAAAAACTGCGATACCTGCCGCAAGGCCCGCAAATGGCTCGAGGCGCACAAGCTTGCCTTTCGCTTCGTCGACTATCGTGATGATCCGGTGAGCGCGCCCACACTGAAGCGCTGGGCAGTGGCCGTCGGTGGCTGGGATGCCCTGATCAACCGCCGTTCGGCCACCTGGCGTCAATTGTCCGAAGTCGAGCGCGACGCCCGGAGTGATGCGGCGTGGCTCAGGCTTGCTTCGGCGCATCCGACGCTGGTGAAACGTCCCGTGCTGGTGGACGGCAAAACCATCCAGATCGGTTTCAGCGATGCGGCATGGCGCACGCATTTTGAAGGTTCGCAATGAGCGCAGGCACGGCCGTTCGTTATCGCAGGAACCTGCGCATCGAGCAGGACAACGCGGCCTTGTATTCGCGTCTGGCCGGGCTCGCGGACGACGAAGGGCTTGCGCGCGCCTACCAGCGCATTGCCGACATCGAACTGGCTAATGCCGGCTTCTGGGCACGCCGCCTGAAGCGCATGGGGGCAGAGGTGCCCGACGCGCGCCCGAGCCTGCGCGTTCGCGTGCTGTCGCAACTGGCACGATGGTTCGGCACCGGCTTCGTGATGCCCACTGTCGTGCGCATGGAGCACGCCGATCACGCGCCGACACCGGTTGACCGCAGCGAGCACCGTGATCACTTCCCGCGCAGCAGCGACCGTACCGAGACGATCGGCCGGCATCGGGCCCAGGGTGGCAATACGCTGCGAGCCGCGGTACTCGGTGCCAATGACGGACTGGTGTCCAATGTGTCACTGGTGATGGGCATGGCCGGTGCGGCCGCCAGCAATGGTGCCGTCCTTCTGGCTGGTCTGGCTGGCCTGGTGGCCGGCGCCTGCTCCATGGCCATGGGCGAATGGCTGTCGGTCAACAGCTCGCGCGAGTTCTATCAGGCGCAGATCACCGAGCGTGCTGAGCGCCTGGCCGTTTCACCCGAGGACGTGCGCCAGCACATCCGCGGCATCTACCGCGACAAGGGGCTGGACGAGGATGAGGCCGATGCCATGTCGGCGCGCCTCAGCGATACGCCGCGGGCCACGCTGGATACTCTGGTTCGCGAGGATCTGGGCATCGACCCGGACGAACTGGGCGGGTCGGCCTGGGGCGCCTCGATCTCATCGTTCATCCTGTTTGCCTTCGGCGCGCTGTTCCCGGTAGCGCCGTATTTCTGGTTGCAGGGCACACCGGCGTTGATCGGCAGTGCCTGCGCCACCCTGGCCGGCCTCATCCTTATCGCCCTGGGCAGTGCCCTGTTCACCGGCCGCGGTATTCTGTTTTCGGTGACCCGGCAGTTCATGATTACCCTGGCTGCGGCCAGTGTCACCTGGCTGCTGGGGTATCTGATTGGCGGGCAGGTGGTCGCATGAGCGATGTACTCGACCTTGCATGCGACCTGATCCGCCGCCAGTCGGTGACGCCGGACGATGATGGTTGCCAGGCACTGATCAGCCGCCGCCTGCAAGAGGCGGGCTTTGCCATCGAAAACCTGCGTTACGGTGAAGTGGACAACCTTTGGGCCACGCACGGTAGTGGCGACGGCCCGACCCTTGTTTTCCTGGGGCATACCGACGTGGTGCCGCCCGGGCCGGCGCAAGACTGGATCGGCTCACCGTTCGAGCCGGAAGTGCGCGACGGTGTCTTGTACGGGCGCGGGGCCGCCGACATGAAAGGCAGTGTTGCCGCCATGGTGGTGGCGTTGGAACGCTTCGTCGCTGAACATCCCCGGCACACGGGCCGGATCGCACTGCTGCTGACCAGCGACGAGGAGGGCGACGCCATCGACGGTGTGCGCCGGGTCGCTGCCGAGTTCAAGGCACGCGATGAACGCATCGACTGGTGCGTCGTGGGCGAACCGTCAGCAACGAAGCAGCTTGGCGACCTGATCCGGGTCGGGCGGCGTGGCTCGCTATCGGCCAGGCTCACGGCAAGCGGCATTCAGGGCCACGTCGCCTACCCGCAGGAAGCACGCAACCCCATCCACGACATCGCACCCGCCCTGGCGGAGCTGGTCAACACCCATTGGGACGACGGCAATGGCGATTTTCCGCCGACATCCCTGCAGGTGTCCAACATCAACGCGGGCACCGGTGCCAACAACGTCATTCCCGGCAGCCTCGAAGTCGTGTTCAATTTTCGCTACTGCACCGAAACCACCAGCACGGAGCTGCAACAGCGCACCCGCGAAATCCTCGATCGCCATGACCTCGACTGGGACATCGACTGGCACGACTCCGGCCAACCCTTCCTGTCCCCTGCAAGACGGCATCGGTTGCGCCAGACCGTGACTCCAGGTCTGCCGCGACCTGCTCGGCATTGATCCGGAACAAAGCACCGGCGGCGGCACCTCCGATGGTCGCTTCATCGCTCCCCTTGGTGCAGAAGTCATCGAGCTGGGCCCCGTCAACGCCACCATCCACAAGGTCAACGAATGCGTCTGCGTTGCTGATCTTGAACAGCTGCCCGGGCTCTACCAGGCCATCTGCACGCGCATGCTCGCCTGAGCCGCTCGACCCTGGCGCGAACACGCGAATCCAGCGCCTTGTGGTTCTGCTCCGTGTGATGCGTCGCAAGGGGCTTGCCACGTTCTTGCAGGAGCCGAGCTGCCCGGGCGCTTGAAGTTCCCGACAAAACGCTGCCGAGCAGGTAGTTGCGACTCCATTCCTGGTTGTTCATGTGTCCGCATTGCCGAGTCAGCTTGAGCCGGTTTTGCCTTTTTGGCCGGCATCGGTGTGATTTTTTCTGTCGCCGTGCGAATAATGGACTGACAGAGGAGAAATACGTTCTCCGCAGGAATCAGCCCGCGTGACTGCCAGACGACATCAACCTGAATTCGAGGCGCTGCTGCGCGAACACCAGCGCATCGTGTACAAGGTCGCCGCCGTGTACGCGCACAGCGTCGAGGATCGCGATGACCTGGCGCAGGAAATCTGCACGCAACTGTGGCGTTCATTTTCCGGTTTTGATGCGGCACGCGGCAAGTTTTCCACCTGGATGTACCAGGTCGCACTGAACGTGGCTATTTCGCAAGTGCGGCGCAACGCGTCGCGGCATGTACACGCTCACGAACCGCTGCAAGGTCACCACCTCGACAGTATCGCGGGTGCTCAGGGCATCGATGAGCCCGATCCGCGCTTGCAGGCACTGCATGCGCTGATTGGGGAAATGGATGCGTTCAACCGCGCCCTGATCCTGCTCTATCTGGAAGACCGAAGCTACGGCGAGATTGCCGACATTCTCGGCATCAGTCAGACCAACGTGGCGACCAAGATCAGCCGCATCAAACAGTCACTGCGCAGCCAGATGAGCGATGCGCAACCCATCGGAGCATGAAAATGGAACTCGACGATATGAAATTGGCGTGGCAGGCACTGGATAATCGACTGCAACAACAGCATGCATTGAATCTTCAGTTATTCCGCGAGCGGCGCATGGACACGTTGCGACGCGGACTGCGACCGCTGGTATGGGGCCAGGCGATACAGATGCTGGTCGGCGTCGTGGGCCTGCTGATACTTGCGCCGCTCTGGATTTCGCACTGGAGCAACCCGGCAGTGCTGATCAGTGGCGTGGCCATGCATGTCTATTGTGTCGGTCTGATCGTGGTGGGCGGCCTGGTAGAGGGTCAAATTGCCGGGATTGACCATGCTGCGCCGGTGCTCATGATCCAGCGCCGCCTGCTGAAATTGCGCCGCATCTACGCGATTTCGGGTGCCATTGTGGTGGGCTTGCCCTGGTGGTTCCTCACGGCCCCGTTGCTGGTGGTGCTGACGCGCGGCGAGATCATGAGCCGCGCGCCGTCGGTGATCTGGATCATGCTGGCCATCGGTGCGGCAGGCCTGGTCGCCACAGCGTGGTTCCATCGCTGGGCGCATCGGCCCGGGCGGGAGCAGCTGGCACGCAGGATGGACGCCAACATGACCGGCGCCAGCATTCGCCGGGCCCAGGCCACGCTTGAGGATATCGCTCGTTTCGAGCGGGACTGAACACCCGGTCAGGGCATCAGGTGGGCACGCGTCGGCCTGATGCCTGACGCCCGCCGCTGACCCCGCGCCGCAGGCAACAATCCGGACCAGGGCGCAGTTCGCGCCGCACTTCGACACTCGCACGATCGACTGCCGCGCATGCCAATGCATGTGCCAACGGCCCTGTGTGCCCGAATTTCCATCAAGAGGCTTTGCCATGAACAGCGTTTTCAACTCCCGAAATGTTCCACTCGCCTACCTGCGCACATTCATGGTGGTACTGGTGGTGCTGCATCACGCGGTACTGGCCTATGCCACCTTCGCGCCGCCGCCATCGGCTTCGCTGGACGGCAGCCTGCTGTGGACAGCGTTCCCGGTAGTTGATGCCCAGCGCTGGTCCGGCGCCGACCTGATTGTCACTTTCAACGACAGTTTCTTCATGTCGCTCCTGTTCCTGATTTCCGGGGTCTTTGCGTGGCCTTCACTGACGCGCAAGGGCGCCGCGGGCTACCTGCGCGACCGTGCAAGGCGGCTCGGCATTCCGTTCCTGATTGCGGCAGGTGTGCTGGCGCCGCTGGCCTACCTTGCAACCTGGATGGCCGCGCCGGCAGCGGCAACACCGTTCCGGAGCCAGTGGCTCGCTCTGGGTGTATGGCCTGCGGGACCGGCGTGGTTCCTGTGGGTGCTGCTGGCGTTCGCGCTGCTGGCTGCCATTTGGTATCGCGTGTTTCCTGGTTGGGGTGCGGCGTTGGCGCGGATCGCCAGTGCGCTGGGCCCGCGGCCGGTGCTTTTCTTCCTGGGCCTGCTGGCCGTTTCAGCCCTGGTCTATCTGCCGATGGCCGCTGCCTTTGATCCATTGCAATGGGTCAAGACCGGCCCGTTCTTCGTGCAGATCAGTCGCCTGCCGCACTATCTTGTCTACTTCCTGGTTGGCGTCGGCCTCGGTGCGTTTGGCCACGATCGCGGGCTGTTGCAAGCGGACGGTCGACTCGCGCGCCGCTGGTGGTTGTGGGTGGGGCTGGCCTTGCTTGCGTTCGGCGTGTCGCTGGCCACCCTGGGCGCGATCATCGCCTCGTTTGCGCACGGAGGTCCGTCAGCCGGGCTGCAGCTGTTCGGCAACTTCACGTTCGTGTTGTCCTGCGCAGCCAGTTCGATGGCGTTCACGGCCCTGTTCGTGCGCTTCGCGCGCCGGGCAAATCCGATTGTGGACAGCCTCAGTGCCAATGCCTATGGCATCTACCTGCTGCACTATGTCTGTGTCACCTGGCTGCAATTCCTGCTGCTGCCCGCGTCGTGGCCAGGCTATTCCAAGGCCGCGCTGGTATTCATTGCAGCATTGCTGGTCAGCTGGAGTTTGAGCGGGGTCTTGCGACGCGTGCCCGTGATCCGACAGCTCGTTTGACTCACAGGCCCTTGCGCCGACATCGTGGATGCGCGTGCGGGCCAGGCGCGGAGCGGGCGAAACGCTGTCGGGCCGCAAATGCCAGTGCAGGCGGCATGCACGATCTGCCATGTACAATCCTCGCAGTCACCTTGCCGAGGAAATGCTCATGCAGTCATTGCACCTGAATATCCTGAAGGTTCTGACGGTCTGGCTGTTGTTGCTGCCCGGCCTGGCACTGGCCGGCAAGCCGGTGACCTTGCGCGCTGCCGATGACGTGAGCGTGTTCGGTACCTTTTCTCGCGCGGCGGCAGACAACGACAAGATCATCCTGCTGTTTCATCAGGCGCGTGCCAACCGGCACGAGTACGACGCCGTTGTGCCCGATCTGACCAGCGCGGGTTTCGACACCCTGGCGATTGACCAGCGTTCGGGCGGTGATCTGTTCGGCGGCCATAACCAGACTGTCGCCAAGCTGGGCAAGTCCGCGGACTATATCGATGCCATGCCCGATCTCGAGGCAGCACTGAGCTGGGCGCAGGCACGGCACTACAAGACCATCGTCGTGGTGGGCAGTTCCTACTCCTCGGCGCTGGTGATTTTGCTGGCTGCACAGCACCCGCAGGCGATCAGTGCGGTAGCCAGCTTTTCTCCCGGTGAGTACTACAAGGACAAGAACCTCATCAAGAATGCAGCGGCCAGGGTCAGTGTGCCTTTCTACATCACCACCGACCCGGATGAAGAAAGCAATGTAGTGGAGGTATTGAGCAAGACGCATGGCGACAACGTCACCCACTACGAACCGGTCACCGGCGTGCACGGCGCCTCGACGCTGGTGAAGTCGCGCGACCCGAAAGGCTATCAGGCCAATCTGAAGAGCTTCCTTGCTTTCCTGCACGCTGTCGCCACCCATTCCGCGCATGGCCGAACGCAGCGACGACGCCGGCATGCTGGGTTTTACCGATGACGGGGCAAAGCTGCAGCGAGCGCTGGAGCAACGCTTCGACAGCGCACTGAATGCCGGTGACCTGCGCGCCTGGATGAAGCGCATGGCGTCGCAGCCCAACCACGTGGGCTCGCTGCACGACAAGGCCAATGCCCAATTCATGCTTGAAAAATTTCGCGACTGGGGCTGGGACGCGCATATCGAGACCTTCGATGTGCTGTATCCGACGCCGAAGTCGGTGGCGATGCAGTTGCTGTCCCCGGTACGATACGACGCCAGTTTGCACGAGAGCCCGGTTGCAGGGGATGCGACGTCCAGCCTGCCTGGCGCGCTGCCGCCATTCAACGCCTACGGTGCCGATGGCGATGTCACGGCTGATCTGGTGTACGTCAACTACGGCATGCCCGATGACTACAAGGCGCTGGCGCGGCACGGCATTGATGTGCGCGGAAAGATTGTCATCACGCGCTACGGCGGCGGTTGGCGTGGTCTGAAGCCCAAGCTGGCGCAGGAGCACGGTGCGGTGGCTTGCCTGATCTATTCGGATCCCCGCAACGACGGATATTTCCAGGGCGACATCTACCCGAAGGGTGGCTGGCGCCCGGCCGATGGCGTGCAGCGCGGTTCGGTTCTGGACATGCAGCAGTTTCCGGGCGACCCGCTGACACCGGGTTATGGTTCTACCGCGAATGCAAACGCGTGTGGCACTGGCCGATGCCAGGACAATCCTGAAGATTCCGGTTCTGCCAATATCCTGGGCGGATGCCACACCCTTGCTGCATGCGCTGGGCGGACCGGTGGCGCCGGAAAACTGGCGTGGCGCCTTGCCGCTGACCTACCACATGGGCCCCGGGCCGGCACGCGTGCATGTCAGCGTGAAATCAAATTGGGATCGCAAGCCGATATATGACGTGATCGCCCGGATCAAGGGCTCGACCTGGCCCGACCAGTGGGTCGTGCGCGGCAATCATCATGATGGCTGGGTGTTCGGCGCCTGGGATCCGCTGGCCGGCAATGTGGCCATGCTGGCCGAAGCCAAGGCCATCGGCACGCTGCTCAAGTCGGGTTGGCGGCCCCGGCGCACACTGGTCTATGCCAGCTGGGACGGTGAGGAGCCGGGTCTGCTGGGTTCAACCGAATGGGTCGAAACGCACGCCGACGAGTTGCAGGCCAAGGCGGTGATGTATGTCAATTCGGATACCAACGCGCGCGGCTATCTGTTCGCCGGTGGCAGTCATTCACTGCAGCATCTGCTGAATCAGGTCGCCGCAGGCGTTGACGACCCGGAGACTTCGGTCAGTGTCGGTCAGCGGCGTCGCGCGGTCGAGCTGATATCGGCAAGCGAGCACAAGGGCGACGACAAGAAGATCGGACGCTTGATGAATACCGGCATGGATGTGCCCATTGAGGCGCTGGGCTCGGGTTCCGATTACAGTGCGTTTCTGGAGCACCTCGGCATTGCCTCGCTGAATCTGGGCTTTGGTGGCGAGGATGACGACGCCGGCATTTATCACTCGCGCTACGATTCGTTTGACCACTACATCCGCTTCGGCGATCCGACCTTCGCGTATGGCGTGGCCCTCGCAAAGGTGGCCGGGCACATCGTGCTCCGCAGTGCCAATGCGCGAGTCCTGCCGATGCGCTTCGATGATTTCAGCGCCACGCTGGACCGTTATGTCGATGAACTGCACGCGCTGGTCAAGAAGACCCGCAAGCAGACTGCGCAACAGCATGATCTCCTCAGGATGGGTGTGTGGAAGCTCGGCTCGGATCCGAAGCACCCGCAGTTGCCGCCGCAACGCCTGTCGGACATGCCGAAGATCGACCTGGCCGACCTGGACATGGCGGCACACAAACTTGCCGAGAGTGCGACGGCATGGCGTACTGCATGGCACGACGCTGCTGCCGCCGGACTGAAGTTTTCCCCGGTGCAGCTGACGCGCATCAACAGGGCGATGGCGCGCATGGAACAGGACCTGACCGATGCCGACGGCCTGCCCGGACGAGGCTGGTACCGACACATGATCTATGCGCCGGGCCTGCTCACCGGTTATGGCGTGAAAACCATTCCGGGTGTGCGCGAAGCCATCGAGGGACGTCGCTGGTCCGAGGCCGACAAGTACGCCGTGATTTCAGCACGCGTCCTCGACCGCTATCGCGGACAGCTTGATCAACTGACGGCGATGTTGCCGGCAGCGAGCGACTGATCAGCGGGCCGGGCACTTGTCTCGGCCCGAGGCGACGGGCGATGCCGCGCTGCGCGGGCAGGACATCATCTGCTGGCGCACGCTGCGGGCTGTCACTCCGGCATTGGCGGTGATGCGGCATCCTTGCTGTCGGCCGCGTGCGTCTTGGCGGTCGAGGGCAATGATCCACCGATACCATGGCCAAACACCAGCCGCCCACCCAGCCAGCCGCCGATCAGCAGGGTCAGGAAGCCGCAGGTACTGACGACGATGGCGTGTCCGCCAGGCGCAACAAGGTGCATGGCGTCGATGCGCATCATCAGGCTGGCCACGTAAAGCGCGAAAGCCAGCATCATCACGCCCATGTGCAGATAGGCGTCGCGCATGGCGGCGTCCTCGTCGGGCACCTGGATCAGCTCCACCAGCCCGGTCAGCATTGCCGGCAGGGCCATGACGATGCCAATGATCATCAGGGTGCCTGCCAGTTCCCAGGCGGACTTCCCGTAATGCGGGCTGACCAGGTCGGCGATGGTCGCGATAGACCAGCACGCGACGGGGAAGTGCACCAGCATGGGATGGATAGGGTGTCGCATCAGAAGAGGTCCCGGTCAGTCGCAGACAGGCGAGGCAGAACCGTAGATGCTACCACTGCCAGCCTGTCGGGCACTGTGCACAGTCGAGGCAGGCCGGGACTTGAGTGGCAAGCACGGCTTCTCTGGCCCCGGAATGCGCCCGGCGGGCGTACTGCCGAAGCCGTCGCCGACCTGAGCTACACTTGGGCGTCTGAACAGATGCCGATCAGAGAAACAGCCATGAGTCATCCGACGTTTTGTCCGGCAGGACCTGGTTGCGGCGCTGATGCGGATGCATCGCACGCCGGTCCCAGTGCCAATGCCTGTGGTCGTGCATTGGCCTTGCCGGCCATGGTGCTGGCAAGCATTCTGGCCGGCGGCATTCCGCTGACGAGCCGTGCCACACCCGCAAGCCATGCGCCATTGCAGGCGTCTGCCAGCGATGTGTGGCAAAGCTGGGGTGGCCAGGCCGACTGGCGTTTCAATACCGACATGCTGGTGGCCATGGGCCTGAGCATCGATGGCGTCAAGGACGCCAGCGTGAACACCCCGCCGGCCCCCGGCCATGCCTACCGCGTGCTGCAATTCCCGGCCCGTACCACCGGTGCGCTGAGCTTCCGTGCCCGTGGCCAGAAGCTGTATTCCCTGGCGGACGGCTCCTTGCAGTATGCCGGCGGGTTCATCCTGCGTTGGCCTGGGGGGAGCGCCGATTTGCGCGGCTTTGCCTTGCGCCCGCATGCCGGCAGCAGTGCCGGACCGTTCGTGATGGATGTGGTCGACAGCCATGGCGCGGTGCTTTTCGTGGTTGATCATGCGCACTACGGGCTGGACGCCGACAGCACCCGCTTGTCATTGCGCGACATGAACATTCGCGTGTCCCCGCAACTGGCGAAGCGGCTGGGCCGCCCGCAATGGAGCATGCGCTCGATTGGTGGCATGGATGTGGTGGCCCGGGTCACGGTCCGCGGTGAGGGAACCCGGGCCGTCGATGTGGTTTGCACTGCGCCGTGGCCGACCGAAGCAGGGCCCGGCCAGCAGACCAACATCGAGCTGTTCCAGAAGGAAACCGATTCGGTACTGGCCATGCGCTGCCGCATACCGACGGGCGGTTCTGCGGCAACGGGTTCCCAGTGCACCGTGCAAGGCACCGACGGGCTGGTCGTGATTGCGCCCGATTCGAGTCTGGTCGACAGCGGCGATACCGCCGTTCCGTGGTACACGAAGTTCAATGCGGACGCATTCTACAATAGTGGCCCGCCGCAGCCACCGTATAACAACGACCAGCATCCCTTTCTGATCTGGAATCTGTATCGCATGGATGCTGATGGCGGCATCCGGCAGATTGGCAGTTCGGGTGTCAAGCACGCTTTTTTCACCGTCAACCACAATTGCGATTGCCAGCAGCATCACGCCGTATACCCGACCTGCGAAGACACCTACTCGCAGTTCAACAATGATGATGTCAGCGCCCTGGGTCCGCGCAGCGAAATCATTCCGGCGCAGGGTATCTGGGGTCGTTGCGGGTCGGTGTACGATCGCGACTGCAATGGAGTCTGGGACAGGGACACCAACAACAATCCGGTCAATGGCGCCAGTGATTCATTCGATTTGCGGCTTGTGGCGAGCGAGGCTGACCTTGATGGCACGCTCAATCCCGGGGCACGCTATTTTCTGGACTACTGGTACGTGGTGCGCGATGACGACAATATCTTCGACAGCATGGGTTATCGCGAGGTGCATCCGTTCAAGCAAGCCGGTCTGGGCGGCGCGGCCGCGTGGAGCATGCAGCCTGATGCCCTGGTACTTGGCCCGGCCATCGATGCCTGGGTGGCGCCGGGGACCGCCACGGCCAACGAATACAGCAGCACACAGAAGACTGACGAGGGGAGTTTTCGCGTCGCCGTGCGGGTGAGCCGGTTGCCCGATGGACGCTGGCGCTACCGCTATGCGGTGATGAACTTCGACTTTGCACGTGCAGTCATTGATCCGGCGCATGCCAGCGAGCCCAACCTGAAGGTACTGTCCAATGCCGGCTTTGATGCCATGCACGTTCTCCTGCCTTCGGGAATCTCGGCAGACGATCTTGAATTCGCGGATGCGGACAGGGACAGCGGCAATGCCTGGTTGCCAGGTACAGGAGGTGGCAGTGTGGGCTGGCAGGCGCCAGGCAGTGGCGGTACCCGCAGCAATACGCTGGACTGGGGTACCTTGTACAGTTTCAGCTTCGTGGCATCGACAGCACCGGGTCCGACGCAGCTATCCTTGCATGTCGCCACCACCAGGGCAGGCTTGCCTGCCACGTATACTGTTCCGTCGCTCGGGCCCCGCTCCGACCTGATATTCGCTGATGGCTACGAGCCGCAACCCTGATATGCCCTACACACCCATTGTCGCCACCCTCGGCTATGTCCTGTCGCCGGACCGCGAACGCGTGCTGATGATTCACCGCAACGCGCGCAAGGACGACCACCACATTGGCAAATACAACGGTCTGGGCGGCAAGCTGGAGACCGATGAGGACATTGCCGCCTGCATGCGCCGCGAAATCCGCGAGGAAGCCGGCATCGAATGCCTGGACATGCACTTGCGCGGCACCTTGAGCTGGCCCGGCTTCGGCAAACATGGCGAAGATTGGCTGGGCTTCATCTTCATGATTGACCGCTTCGGCGGCGAGCCGCACGAAGGCAATCACGAAGGCACGCTCGAGTGGGTGCAGCGAGACCGGCTGCTCGATCTGCCGCTCTGGGAAGGCGACCGGCATTTCCTGCCGCTGGTGTTTGACGACGACCCGCGTCCCTTCCACGGCGTGATGCCGTATTCGGGTGGGCGCATGCAGTCCTGGAACTTCACGCGGGTGTAGTGTGTTACGGGACTCGGGACTCGGGACTCGGGACTCGGGACTCGGGACTCGGGACTCGGGGTGGTTGTTGCATTGGCTGTTGCGGGAGTGGGGCAGGTCCGCGCTGCCGGAGCATTTGTCCGCGAAGGACGCGAAAAGCGCAAAGGACGATCAATCGATTGTTTTTGCTCCCTTCGCGGCCTTTGCGTCCTTTGCGGATATCTCCCTAGCCTGGCACCACCCTGTCGACCTTGCGCAGGCCGCGGGGCAGCAGACCGCCGCGGGCAGCGCGATTGCCGCCGTATTCGACAAGATCGGCCCATTTCAGGGTCATCTTGCGCTGGCCCGCATGGACGGTGACCGCGCCCTCACCTTCGGTGACCACGGCGACACCGGCAACGCGCTCCTCACCCGAGTCGCGCTTCTTCTTCGGGATCTCGATCAGCTTGTTGCCCTTGCCGCGTTCCAGCTCGGGCAGATCGGCCACTGAAAACATCAGCAGATGGCCGGCGCTAGTGACCACGACAATGCGATCGCAGGACGGATCAGCGCTGATGGCCGGTGCCAGTACATGCGCATCGCCGCTCAGGTTGATGAGCTGCTTGCCGGCCTTCTTGTTGGCCAGCAGCGAGGCGAAGGTGGTGACGAAGCCGTAACCGGCATCGGTGGCCAGCACCAGACGGCTGTCGTTGCTGCCGCTGGCGACGGCCTCGAAACGGGCGCCAGCCGGGGGGCTGAAACGACCCGTCAGGGGGTCGCCGTTGCCGCGCGCGGACGGTAGCGAATGCGCTGGCGTCGAGTAGCTCCGACCTTCCGAATCAAGAAACGCCACCTGCAAGTTGGTGCGGGTGCGGACCCAGGCCGCCAGCTCGTCGCCATCGCGATAGTTGAGCGCCTCGGCGTCGACGTCATGGCCCTTGGCCGCGCGCACCCAGCCTTGCGCCGACAAGACCACGGTGACAGGTTCGGAGGCCACCAGTGCGCTTTCGTCCAGGGCTTCGGCCACCTCGGCCTCGACCAGGGGTGAACGGCGGTCATCGCCGTACTTTTCGGCATCGGCGCGGATTTCGTCGCGAATCAGGCCGCGCAGCTTGGCTTTCGACTTCAGCAGCACCGACAGCTGCGCACGCTCTTCTTCCAGCTGGTCGCGCTCGGCGGTGATCTTCATCTCTTCCAGTCGCGCCAGTTGCCGCAGACGGGTCTCGAGGATGTAGTCAGCTTGTTCATCGCTCAGGTCGAAGCGCTTGATCAGTACCGGTCTGGGCTGATCTTCGCTGCGCACGATACGGATCACTTCGTCCAGGTTGAGGAAGGCGATGCGCAGTCCATCGAGCAGGTGCAGGCGCCGCTCCACCTTGGCCAGGCGATGCTGCAAACGGCGGGTCACGGTTTCAGTGCGGAACTGCAGCCATTCGCCGAGGATGGTCCTGAGGTCCTTGACCCGCGGTCGGCCGTCGAGACCGATCATGTTGAGGTTGACGCGGAAGCTCTTTTCGATGTCGGTGGTGGCAAACAGGTGGTGCATCATCTGTTCGATGTCGACGCGACTGGAGCGCGGCACCAGAACCAGGCGGATCGGGTTCTCGTGGTCCGATTCGTCGCGCAGGTCTTCCAGCATGGGTAGTTTCTTGGCGCGCATCTGGGCGGCGATCTGCTCGATGATCTTGGCCGGGCTGACCTGGTGCGGCAATGCGGTGATGACCGCGTTGCCACCCTCCACCTCGTATACCCCGCGCGCCCGCAACGAGCCGTGGCCTGTTTCATACAGGGCCAGCAGGTCAGCGCGCGGCGTGATGATCTGCGCGTGGGTGGGGTAGTCGGGTGCGGGTACGTGCTGGCACAGGTCCTTGACCGTGGCCTTGGGCTCGTCCAGCAGATGGATGGCGGCGCTGGCAATTTCGCGCAGGTTGTGCGGCGGTATGTCGGTCGCCATGCCCACGGCAATACCCATCGAGCCGTTCAACAGCACATGCGGCAGGCGCGCCGGCAGCCAGGACGGTTCTTCCAGGGTGCCGTCGAAATTGGGTACCCAGTCCACCGTGCCCTGGGCCAGCTCTGCCAGAAGCATGTCCGCGATGGGTGTCAGGCGCGATTCGGTGTAGCGCATCGCGGCGAAGCTCTTGGGGTCGTCGGGCGAACCGAAGTTGCCCTGGCCGTCGACCAGCGGATAGCGCCACGAGAACGGTTGCGCCATCAGCACCATGGCCTCGTAGCAGGCCGAGTCGCCGTGCGGATGAAACTTGCCGATGACGTCACCGACTGTACGCGCCGATTTCTTGGGCTTGGCGGTCGCGGCCAGGCCCAGTTCGCTCATGGCGTAGATGATGCGGCGCTGTACTGGTTTCAGGCCATCGCCGATGAAGGGCAGGGCGCGGTCAAGCACCACATACATGGAGTAATCAAGGTAGGCGCGTTCGGCGTATTCCTTGAGCGTGATCTGTTCGTAGTTGGCTTGCAGGTTCATCCACCCATTGTACGGGATGGGTGCCGTGTTGGCGGCGAGCGGCGCAACGCGTCCCAACAGGCGCTCGTCGGCCCCGCGCGGCCAGCTGCAAAACTGCAGGAGCGCGCATTGTGTGCGATGGGCTTGGGGTGAGTGAAAGTCCGCGTGCGAAAACCGCTCACCGCTCACCGCTTGCGGTTCGACGTTTCGCGCGCAAGACGCGCTCCTACAATTTTTCGAGAAAGCCGGTCAGGCCCTTGAAATAGGTCTTCTGGTCGTCGTACATCGCCATGTGACTGCCATTAGGGCAGAGCAGGAACTGTCCATGCGGCAGCTGCCCGGCCATTTTCTTCATGTAGGCCGGATCCATGGTGTCGTGGGCCGCGCCAATGACCAGGCTCGGCACCTTGATCTGCTTGAGTGCGGCGAAGCGGTCCCAGTCTGCGAGCCGGCCGCTGGCGCCCAGCTCGCTGGGCCCCTGCATCAGGGTGTAGACGTGCTCGTTCATGTGTCCGAAGGCATAGTTGACCGGTTCCGGCCACTGAGCCGCAGGCATGCGCAGGATGTGCTTCTCGTAATGCATGGGCATCAGTGTTCCCATGTAGCGCGGATCGTCGGTCTTGTGCTCGGCCTCCAGTTTCTTCACCAGCGCCAGTTTCTCCTGATCCATCGCCGGCATGAGAACCTTCTGCGCATAGGCGTTGTAGGCCGGGATGGAGGCCATCATGTTGGAGATCACCAGGCACTTGAGGTTCTTCTGGTACTTGAGTGCGTACTCGATGGCGAGTACGCCGCCCCAGGAGTGGCCCAGCAGACAGAAATTGCTGCTGTCCAGCTTCAGCGCCTTGCGCACCTGCTCGACCTCGTCGACGAAGCGCGGGATGGTCCAGAGCGTGTCATTGTCGGGATGGTCGCTGCGGCCCGAGCCGAGCTGGTCGTAATAGAAATACTCGATGCCGGCGGCCGGGAAATAGCTGTCGAAAGCCTCGAAGTAATCGTGGGTGGCACCCGGGCCGCCGTGCAACAGCAGCACCTTGAGCTTCGGGTTGTTGCCGACGCGCCTGGTCCAGACCTTGTGAGGGCCATCCGGCGTGTTGATGCTGATCATGCGAATGCCGCCGGAAAGGGCATCATCAAGCCCGCTGCTGTCGAGGTAGCTTGAAGGGTTCGGCGGTGGTGCGGCAAATGCGGAGCCGGCGAACAGCAAGGCGAACAGGGACAGCCAGTACACGCGAGTCGTCATGGTCTTGCTCCGGATCAGCGGGAGCGACCAGCTTGCCCTTCCTGCGCAGCGAATGCAATCTCGGCCACCAGCGGCAGATGGTCCGAGGCATGGCGCCAGTGCGATGGCTGGCCGCTGTGACCTTCATTCACCCGCAGCCCCGGCCCGACCACGATGTGGTCCAGCCTCAGCAGGGGCAGCCACGCGGGAAAGCCGCGCGCGTTGGCCGAGCCCCGAGTGACAAGACCGCGAGCCGCGAGCCGGGATTCGGGGCGCACGCGCCAGTCATTGAAATCGCCCATGAGCAGTGTGGCCGCATCAGTCTGATTCATCCTCGTGGCAAGGTGGTCATATTGTCGCTGCCGCTCCCGTGCCTTGAGGCCGAGGTGCGTGGCCAGCACATGCAGATAGCCCCGACCTTCTAAATGGATGTGCGCGTCAATTGCACAGCGTGGCTCGCGATCGGGGTAGCTGAGGTCGAGCCTTCGTGTTTCAAGAACCGGAAGGCGCGACAACAGCGCATTGCCGAATCCGTCGGGATGATCGGGCAGGGTCGTCTCGAGCAGGCAGTGGTACCCGCGGTCGCCGTTCAGCAGCGCTCGAAATGCAGGGTGTTGCGAGCGTGTGGGGACTTCCTGGAGTGCGATGAGATCTGCATCCAGGCTGTCAATGACTGCCAGCGTGCGTTGCGGGTCGGTGCGAAAATCCGATCCCTTGCAGGCGTGGATGTTCCAGGTCGCAACGCGCACGTTATCGGGTTGGCTGCCTTTCATGATGGCTTGCGTGAGGCGCGCAGCATGCGCCTGCCCAGCCAGACACTGGCGCTGGCGAACACCAGCACGGCGATGGCCAGCCACAGGAAATTGGCGAGTTGGGGCTGCCTGATCGCGGCCAGCACCCGGTCCACCACGAGCGCGGCCAGAACGGTACCGGGCGTCATGCCCAGAACGGTTCCGAGGATGTAGTCGCGGCGGCGGATGTGCGAGGCGCCGGCCATCAGGTTGATGATGCTGTAGGGTGCCACGGGCACGATACGCAACACGGCCACGGCCAGGATCCCGTGCCGGGACAGTGTGACGCTGAGCCGATGCAGACGGCTCTGCGGCAGGCGCCTGAGCAGATGTCTGCCGCCATGGTGGCCTATTTCATAGAGGGCCATTGCGTTCAGGGTAGCTCCGATCAGCGCGTAGACAACGCCCAGTACACTGCCGAACATGATGATGGCTGCGGCCGTCAGCACATTGACCGGGAAGATCAGCAGTCCGCCGACAACGAAGGCAAGGATCACGATGAGAGGCATCCATGCGAC
This sequence comes from uncultured Gammaproteobacteria bacterium, assembly GCA_963800395.1. Classification (GTDB taxonomy): domain Bacteria; phylum Pseudomonadota; class Gammaproteobacteria; order Xanthomonadales; family Rhodanobacteraceae; genus DASSBG01. The sequence continues at coordinate 29,954 of CAWDBD010000012.1, read as the reverse complement.
GTCGCCGAGCTTGTGCAGGGCGTCAACGGCGCGGGTGACGTCAAGCCAGTGCCGCAGTGGCGTCAGCACCCAGATGGCGACAATGCCGGCGATCGCCACCCCGAACAGCGTGCGGGTGATGATGCGCCGTCTGAGGGACGGAAGCGGCTCACTTGGCACCAGCTCGGCGTGCGCGTCGTCGTGTGTGCTGATGTCCGGGTCGCTGGTCAAGGTGGCATCCGTGGATGGCCGGGAGTCGGTCGATTGCCGATATATCCTGGCGTGGGTGCGCTGAATGCAGCCCGATCAGCGCGGTACGCGGTAGCCGCCGGGAACGCCGCAAGGACTCAGGGTCAGTTGCCACAGCTGGTCGCGGCGGCTGCGGAATATGCCCGCCGAACAGGACAGGTAGAAGCGCCACATGCGGCGGAATCGTTCGTCGTACTGGCTTTTGAGTTCCGGCCATGCGGCATCGAAATTGGCCAGCCAGGCCATCAGCGTACGATCGTAGTCGGTACCGAAGTTGTGCCAGTCCTCGACCACAAAAAGGCCTTCGAGCGCAGAGCTGACCTGGCTGGCTGCCGGGATCATCGAGTTGGGAAAGATGTATTTCTCGATCCAGGGATCGGGCTGCGCGGGGGCGTCGTTGCTGCCTATGGTGTGCAGCACCGAAAGGCCGTGTTCGCTCTTCAGGCAGCGCTTGACGGTCTCGAAATAGGCGGGGTAGTTCTTGCCGCCCACATGTTCGAACATGCCTATGGAGAACACCGCGTCGAACGGCTCGTCGATGTCGTGGTAATCCTGCAGCCGAATCTCGACCGGCAAACCCTTGCACAGTTGCCGGGCATACTCGGCTTGCTCCTGGGACACGGTGATGCCAACACCTTCAATGCCGTAGCGTTCGGCTGCGAATTTCAGTGATTCACCCCAGCCGCAGCCGATGTCCAGAACCTTCTGTCCGGCTTCGAGCTGCAATTTGCGGCACACCAGGTCCAGCTTCGCTTCCTGGGCGTCATCGACATTGTCGGCTTCGGCCCAGTAGCCGCAGGAGTACACGAGCCGCTTGCCGAGCATGGCCTCGAAAAGCTCGTTGCCCAGGTCGTAGTGGGCCTTGCCGATCTCGAAAGCATTCTCGCCACGTTGCAGGTTGATGAAGCGGGCCTTGAGGTGGGCGAGCAGGGCATCGATGGTTTTCAGGTGCTCGTCCACATGCGCCATCAGCAGGCGGGCGAAAAACGCGGGCAGGTCTTCCACGTCCCACCAGCCGTCCATGTAGGCTTCGCCCAGGCCCAGCGAACCGCGTGCAAAGACACGTGCGTACAGATCGGGGTTGTGCACCCGGATATCGGTAGGTCGATCACCATCAATGGTGATGTCGGCGTACTCAAGCAGCTCTTCGGCGCGTGCCTTGAGGCTGTTCTGGGTCATGCGAGGCTCCTTCTGCAATGCGCCGGCGTCCGCACCGGCCTAGTCGGGTTGTTCCGCACCAATGACACCGATCTCGCTTGCTGATCGTGCGTAGACGAGTTCGGCGCCGGATTTGCCCACGATATCAAGCAACGTGTCAGCTTCGGACTCGCGCAACAGGAACTCGAGCTTCAGCGGCAGGTCGCCGGCCAGCTCGAGGAAATGTTCCTCATGCAGTACGCCGTGGCGACCGAAGCCGGCCACTGCGCGGAACACCGAGCCACCACCCAGCTTGTGTTTGCGGGCCTGCTCGAGAATCCACTCGTACAGCAGCTTGCCGTCGTGCCGGGCATTGGCATGCATGAAAAAGCGCAGATACACGCCCCGGACTGTCATGGTGCGAACCTTGCTCATGTCACAAGCTCCCATTCAAGCGCGCAACAGCGTGCGAATCAAGCCGAACCCTAGCAGAGTCATGGCCAGAGAGCCCAGCAGATGCAAGCCGACATGGCCCGCGAACCAGGCATATTGCTGACGCAACAGCAGGGTGATGGCTTCGCCCGAGAAGGTGGAAAACGTCGTCAGCCCACCCAGGAAGCCGGTGGCCACGAACAGCCGGGCCTCGGTGGAAAGCGCCTGGAAGTGCGTGAAGGCGCCCAGCACCAGGCCCATCAGAAGGCCGCCCAGGAGATTGGCGGCAAGCGTGCCCAGCGGCACGGTCGGAAACACCGGGTTGAGCAGGTGCCCCAGCCCCCAGCGAAGCCAGGCTCCGGCTGCAGCCCCCAGACCCACCGCCAGCAATGTGCTAATGCCCATGGTCACTCCTCAATTGCGTGCGGTTGGCAAACCGCAGATACAAAAATGCCTGCGCCACCACAAACGGCAGCGCAGGCATCATCAGCAGGTGCGGTTTGCCAGCGCTTGCCTGGACAGGAGGAATGCCATCTCCTTGCAAGTGCGGATTCTAGCTGAAAGACCGATGCCTTTCACCCGCCTACTTCGCGCCGGTCGCAGCATGTAAGCTTGCGTTCCTGTCTTTTTCGGAATGCCCGGGCCATGTCCGGCAAGAGCACAACTTCAGATCGCCAGGGCGTGCTGGTCACGGTGCTTGCCGGCCTGATCATGATCGGGCCGTTCTCGATCGACACCATGTTCCCGGGATTTCCCGCCATCAGGCAGGATCTGTCGGTTTCTGCCCTGGCCGTGCAGCAGACGGTCAGCGTGTACTTGCTGGCCTACGCACTGATGAGTCTTGTGCATGGTCCCGTATCCGACCGCTTTGGCCGTCGGCCCGTGATTGCGCTGGGCATGGTCGGCTATGCTCTGGCTTCGGCGGGTGCGGCCACGGCGACGACACTGGATGGGCTGTTGCTGTGGCGGTGCCTTCAGGGTGCGTGTGCCGGAGCCGGAATCGTTGTTGCGCGTGCGGTCATCCGCGACCTGTTCGAGGGTCCGGCAGCACAAAAGCTGATGTCGCAGGTGATGATGATTTTCGGTATTGCCCCGGCCATCGCGCCAGTGGTGGGTGCGCAACTGGTCCTGGTGGGCGGATGGCGCGGCATTTTCTGGGCTCTGGCCATCTTCGCCTCCGTTCTGGTTGTGGCCACGCTCTGGCTGCTGCCCGAGTCCCTGCCACGCGAGCAGCGTGTATCGCTGGCACCCCGCAGTCTCGTGCGCACCTACAGCGGCATTCTGCGTGACGCCGGATTCTGGCCACTGGCGATTTCCGGCACACTCAATTTTGCAGCACTGTTTGTCTACATCCTGTCTGCGCCGCGCGTGGTGCTGGAACTCATGGGCTTGTCGCAGCAGGGCTTCCCCTGGCTTTTCGTGCCCGTCATCGGCGGCATCATGAGCGGTTCGCTGCTGTCGTCGCGCCTGGCCGGCAAGCGCAGCGCGGCACAGACGGTAGGTATCGGCTACGTATTCATGGCCTTCGGCACGCTGGCCAACCTGCTGCTTGGCTTCAACCTGCCAACGCCGGCGCCGGTCTGGGCCCTGTTGCCGCTGTGCCTGATCGGTTGCGGCGTGGGCTTGTGCTTCCCGACCCTGACGCTGTTGCTGCTGGACCGCTTTCCGCTTCATCGTGGTGGCGCATCGTCGCTGCAGGCCTTTGTCAGCCTGCTGTTCAACGCCGCACTGGCGGGCCTGGTTGCGCCAGCGCTGTATGGCAGCCTGCGCACGCTGGCCGCTGGTGCCGCGTGCATCAGCCTGCTGGGCTGGCTGGCATGGCGATGGTATGTGCATGCCGAGCGCGCCGAGCTGGCCCGTCATGCGGCTGCCGATGCAGGGGAGATGGTGGCCGAACTGCCACCCTCCGAGGTCATGTAGTCGCGCTGCAGAGACGAAGAGCCGGCTGCCGGTGTCCGCATCAGCACGGACAGTAGTCGGCAGCCAACCGGGCGCAGCGCTTCCGTTGCCGCTCAACCGCCCAGGTTGCTGCCGAAGATGCGGTCGCTGGCGGGCTGCAGCGGCTTGGCTCGCGGCGCCAGTTTCCACCATGGCCGCTCGGGCCTGGCGGCGCGCAGGGTGAGTTCGCCCAGGGCGTCGGTCTTGCGGGATGGGTCGAACGCGTAAGCACGGACCTGGTGCGCTCCCGCCGGTGCCGGTGGCAGCCGCAATTGTGGCGTGTCGATGGCATAGGTTCTGCTTGAAAGCAGCTCATGCTCGTTATCCAGCCACTCGACACGCAAGCGGCCGTGAAAGCTGCTGGCACCCGGCACGCTGATCGCCACGCCCGGATTCCAGCGCTTGCGGACCTGCACCATGCGCAGTTTCTCGCGGGGGCGTTGCAGGGCTATGGCCGGGTCGCCCAGCAGGTTGTACATCTCTATCATGTCGCGATTGCTGGTGCCCCGCTTGGCGGCGAGGATCGCATCACCAATGCTGATGCCGGGCTTGACCAGGTCGCGCAGCAAGTGTTTGGAGAAATCTACATCCGGTGCGTTGCGCCACGAGGCAGCAAAAACGGCAATGGCCCCGTTGTCCTTTTCGCGCAGAAATTTCTCACCGATCGAATCCTCGGTCGGGTTGTCGAATGGTGCCGAGTAGCAGGTCATCGACAACACCATGGGCAGTCGACCGGCGTTCTTCAGTTCGCCCACATTCTTCAGTGTGAACAGATCATGGTTCTTGCGTGGGTCGGGTGGACCGGTGCGCCAGATATAGCGCCCGCCGTGGCCCAGGAAATGCACCAGAAGCTGGCCCTGGTCCAGGTCCTGCATCAGCTTCTGTTGATGCCGGGCGTTGTCCTTGTCACTGGTCTTGGGGTAGATCCTGGAGGGGGAAAACCCCAAGTCGCCGACTTCGGCAGCCAGCCTGTCCGATGTCTCCTGGAACGAGGGATCGTCGTTGGTGATGAACATGATGCTTTGCCGCCAGTTGCCCATGCGCGGCTTGCTGACGTAGTTGATGGTCTTGTCAACAATGGCGGACACGGCCTTCGGTGTAATGACCGGAAAGCGCCCGATGGCCATTTGCGGCTTGTCGCTGTCCTTGTCAAAGGCCACAAAGGCGTTGTCGCTTGCCGACTGGCCCTCATGCGCGAAGTACTGGAACGTCGGGATCAGGTTGCGGGCATCGGCCGTCTTTGGCGCGTTGGCGTAGGGTGTGCCCGGGATACGGCCGAAATGGCCCGGAAACAGCAACTCGCGATCAGTCCACTTGGAATAGAACTGCTGCTTGCGCAACTTGTCATGGATGTCGAAGCTGGCGTCGCCCACCAGCAGCACGTAATGCGGGCGTGGCCTGGGCCAGTTGTGATAGGCGTAGGACAACAGGTCCCGGATCGCGGTCGGGTTGGTGATGCCGTGATTGAACTGGTCGTAGGCCTCGTTGACGTTGACTATCGCGGTGCTCAAGCCGCGCTTGCGGTGGAACTCCGCCAGCGGTTCGATGGCTTTCATCAGGCTGGGATGCGCGATGATCACATAGTCGTAGCCCGCTGACGGCTTGCGCCAGTCATGCTTGTCGGCGACCGCACGCAGGGCCACGGGTGACAGTGGCGTATGACCCTTGGCCAGCGGGAACAGGCGGGTGCCGGCAGGCGTGAAGGCGTAGTGTGTGCCGTCGCGCCGGGCAAGGGGCAGATACAGCGCCCCGTCGCTGCCGAACAGCAGTGGTGCTCCGTGCCCCAGCATGGGTGCGCCAGCGGTCTGGACGTCAAGCGGTTCACGTGCCCTGGTATCGCGATCGGCGAGCGGGTAGCTCATGTCCAGGTAGTCGAACATCACTACATCCACCAGTGGGTTTCTGGCCCAACCGGGCTGGCGTGAGGGTACGCTCAGTGTCAGCGTGTTGCCCTCCTGGCGCAGCAGCTTTGGCGGCAGCACCAGGGTGCGTTCGATATGGTCTTCGCCGTCCCATTCCAGTTCGGCAATCTGCTTGCCGTTGAGCATTGCGATGACGCGATGATCAGCCACCTTTTCCTTGCCGGTCGGCACCTTCACCGTGGACAACCCGCGAAATGCCAGTTTCAGTGTGGGGTTGGGCGGATTGTCGCGCATGGCCGGCAGATTGAAGCGCGTCTGGAATGGCCGCGGGTCCACCATGGTCATCTTGGCCCAGTACCAGACATCGGGCTGCTCGCCACTGTCGACCTGGCTGGTCTTGAGACGAATCATCAATTGATCGTTTTCGAGGTGCATGTGCCGCGACAGGGTGGCTGTTTTGTGCTGTCTGGCATCAACCTTGCGCGGCAAGTAGCGCAGGCGTTTGCCCGGCACGGCATCCAGTTCGTACACGTTGACCCGGCTGTACGGATCGGACCAGCTTTTCGGGCCGTGCAGCTTGCGGCCGACCCACTCGATGCGGTCGCCCTGACCGAATTGCCTGTCACCCGTGTCGAGGATGCGAATCGGAACTTCCTTGCCGTGGTTGAGCAGGCGCAACTGCCTGATGTCGCATCCGGCCAATCCGGGCTGCGCCGCAATGGCATCCTTGAAGTCAAGGCTGTACACCCCGGTGGGCCCGGTCTCCAGATGCAGACGACCGGAGCAGGCCCGCGCGGGCAGGGCGGCTGACATGATGCCGGCGGAAATCAGTGCAAGGTATGAAAAAAAGATGCGTGAAGTCATGGCGTGCTGTATGCAGAAACGGAGATCACCGACGCGAGTCGGTGATCGGATGGCACATCATAGCGGAATCACGCGGGGTGCCTGGACGCACCCGGAGGCTACTGAATCGAGCCTGGCAGCAAGGACTGCCATGAAGCTGCACGGGAACTGTCGCTGGAGCTTGCTTCAGGCACCTTGCCCGAATTTGTCGGCAGGTGGCTGGAGGTGGTTGGCTCGCTGCCCGAATCCCTGGTGTTGTCCGAGCGGTTGTCGCTGGTGGAGTCGCCAGGGTGGTGGCTGGTGTTCTGTGCCGTGTCCTGCGTATAGGTATCGGAGGAAAGCACGTCACCGTCCATGCCGAAAGAGCTGGACGCATGCGCCATGGACGCCGAAGCAAGCAGCAAGGACGAGATAACGAGTGTTTGCAAGCTTTTCATGCGGTTTGCCTCCCGTTTGCACGCGCATACTCTGTGCAATACTTCGGATTGTGGCAGATTAGGCCGCTTCATGCCACTGGCCGAAGCACAGGTTACCATGGCAGCAGTCAAGCCCCAGATTGAGTCCATGGTCCGCAAGTCGCCAAGTGCCAAGCTCCGCGATACCGCATTGAACCCGTCCGGGGCAGTACACGAGGTGCTGGCGCTGATGGCAGACGGTCGGCTGCACAGTGGCCAGGAGCTGGCATCGCGGTTGCGAGTCACGCGCGCAGCCATCTGGAAGCAAGTACGTCAGTTGCGGGGCCAGGGTCTGCCGGTGGCCGCTGTTGCCGGGCGTGGCTACCAGCTGCCATGGCCGCTTGAGCTTCTGGATGCGGCGCATATCGTCAGGGCACTGCCATCGGCCAGGCGTCAAGCCCTGGCCAGCCTGGATGTGCTCTGGCGCACCGCGTCGACATCCGATGTGCTGCGCGACCCGTCGCTTGAGATCACGCGCCAGCCCCGGGTGGTATTGGCTGAAAGCCAGAGCGCGGGTCGCGGGCGTCGCGGTCGCGCCTGGCTGTCGCCGCCGGGCCTCAATATTTGCTTGTCGCTTGCAACGCGTTTTGATTGCGGGGCCGTCGCTCTGGCCGGTTTGTCGTTGGCGGTGGGCGTCATGCTGCTGCGTGCGCTTGATGATGTTGGCTGCAACCGGGCCGGTCTGAAATGGCCCAACGACATCCTGGCCGATAACGCCAAGCTGGCCGGAGTGCTGGTGGAAATCGACGGCGAGTACAGTGGCCCGTACCGGGTTGTCATCGGTGTCGGTCTGAACCTGCGCATGCCCGAGGCGTTGTGCCGACAAGCCGACCAGCCGGTGACTGATCTGGCGCGGCTCATGGCAGGCGAGCCGCCGTCAAGGAACACGCTGGCCGCTGCCATGATCTCGCGGCTGATCGAGGGGCTGGAGCAGTTTCGGCAGAACGGCTTTGCCGCCTTTGCGGACGACTATTGCAGGTACGACCTGCTGCGCGGCAAGCCGCTGAAGATCACCTCGCAGCAGGCGGCGTGGTTCGGGCAGGGTGCCGGTGTCGATGCACGCGGTGCCTTGCGCGTAAGGACTGAATCCGGTGGGCTGGTCTCGGTCGACAGCTCCGATGTCAGTGTGAGGCGCACATGATTCTGCTGCTGGATTTGGGCAACAGCCGCCTGAAATGGGCGTTTGCCGATACCCGGCTGGGTACGGGTGGCGCCCTCGACTGGCGGCAGGCGGGCTTGCCTGACGCGTTGCGCCGTCAGTGGCAGCAGGCAACTGCACCGTCGCGTGTACTGGGCGCATCGGTCACCCGGCCGGAGCGCCGCGCACTCGTCGACAGCCTTCTGAATGAACTGGGCTGGCCGCGAGCCGAGTGGTTGCGCAGTCCCGCGACGCATGGCCCATGGGCAAACGCCTATCCGCAGCCGGATGGCCTGGGTATCGATCGTTGTCTGGCTATGCTGGCTGCGCTTGATGCCGGGCTGGCGCCCTGCGTGATTGCCAGTTGCGGAACCGCCCTGACGATGGACGCGCTGGCTGACGACGGCCGTCATCTGGGTGGGCAGATCATTCCCGGTATTGATGCCATGATGTCGGCGCTCAACGACGTGGTCCCCAGCCTGCCTGATGCCCGCAGCGGTCAGTGCCTCGTCTTTGCGCGCAATACGGTCGATGCCATGCATTCAGGCGCATGGCATGCTTCGGCGGGCGCCATCGAACATTTCCTCGAAGCGACTGCAAGCGCGATGCAAGCATCACCACGCCTGCTTTTGTGCGGTGGTCATGCCGACGCCTTCGGTGCACTGCTGCGGGTCCGAAGCGAGTACTTTCCGCGGGCGGTGCTGAGCGGGCTTCTGGCCTGGTCACGGCACCCTTGAGGGCAAGGCGTGCTGCCAGGCATTTGTGTGTTTCCCGTCAGGCTGGATCGAGGCCGGGGCCGCGGCCAGTGCAGTTTGAAACAAGGGCTCGCTGGGGGCTCGCCCCAGCACTCCTGTGCCATCATCCAGCCTGTAGCTCGTGCGGATGGTCATGCGCAGCGAGGCGATGGCTGTAGAATGCGCAGATGTTTCTGAGACTTCTGTTTCTGCTGCTTGCGGCCCTCAATCTTGGCGTTGCCGGCTGGCTGGTGTTCGGTGACGCACAGGCACCAATGCCCGCGGCCACCGACCCCGGTGTACCCGAGCTGCGACTTTTGTCCGAACAGGGCGGCTCGCAGGACTCGCAAAGTGCCGAACTCAGTCAGGCGCCGCAAAAGGCGCCCGACGGCAGCGACCAGTGCTCCACGCTGGGTCCGTTCGCAACCGAAGCCGACGTGCGCAGCGCCCTGGATGCATTGACACCGCATGTGTCCGGCATCCAGTACCGCCAGGAGCAGTCGACCGCATCACGCGGCTGGTGGGTGTACCTGCCGGCCTTGCCCGATCGCGACAAGGCACTAGAAACCGCACGCCAGCTTTCCGACAAGGGTGTACGCGACTACTACGTGGTCACCGCCGGCGACCGCCAGAACACGATCTCCCTGGGTCTTTTTCACGACCCGGCCAATGCCCGTCGCCGCCGCCAGGACATCGCCGAGCTGGGCTTCTCGCCGGTCATGCACGAGCGCACCGAGCAAGTGCTGCAGTTCTACGTCGACTACGCCGTGCCGCGTGGCACCGCTCTTGACTGGCACCAGTACCTGCCCGATATCAGCGGCATCCAGGCCAGTCCTCGCAAGTGTTTCTGAGCGCGCCCAATGCCGCTACAATAGCCACCCATGCCGGTATAGCTCAGTTGGTAGAGCAACTGATTTGTAATCAGTAGGTCCCGAGTTCGACTCTTGGTGCCGGCACCACTTTCACTCCGGCGACATGCTGGCGGCCTTGCCGCTTCAGCCGATGCCTTGCTGTTCGGGCTTGATGCCACGGCGGCGCAGTTCCAGCACGATCGGGGTGAGGTAGTCGATCCGGGCCTGGATGCGGGCGCGCTGGTAGTAATTGAGGTCCTTGCGCTCGAGCAGACGCTGCAGTTGCTGCAGGGCATCGCTGGCGCGGCCGGACAGGTAAGTGGCATCGGCGTAGGCTTCGGCGGCGCGGATGTCCTGGCCTGACAGCGAGCAGGCGCGGCCGTAGGTGCGGTACAGGGTGGGCTCGTCGATTTCCTCGTCCAGCAGCGGGCGCAGCACCTCGGCGGCCTTGCTGGCCGAGTCGGATTTGCCGTTTGTCAGCAGGGCGCTGGCGTAGGCTTCGGCGATGGCATGATTTTGCGGCATGGCCTGCTTCAGCGCGGCGTAGTCGGCAAGTGCCTTCTCGCGCTGGCCAGCATGCAGACGGGCGTCGGCGAGGGCCATGCGCAGGGCGGTGTTTTGCGGCTGCTGTTTGAGCAATGGGTCGAGCTCGCTGATCGCCTTGTCCGCCTTGCTGTTGCGAATCAGTGCCAGGGCATAGCCGTAGCGCGTGGCTGTGCTGGCGAAGTCCTTGTTGCCTTGCAGGTTGCCGGCGTAGTACTGCTGCGTCTCCTGTGGCGTGCTGGAGGCCAGTACCCGGGCACGTTCGCGCATGAGCTCGTAATTGAGCTTGCTGGTGGACCTGTCGGCTTTTTCGGTCAGCGAAGACAAGGTGCTGTGTGACTTGAGGTAGGGCACCGGGGCCACGGTGCTGTCCCACTGCAGCTGTTCCCCGAGCACATGCCTGGGGTTCTTCTCTTCCTGCAACTCGATCGTATGGGCGCGGGCCTTGGCCTCACTGATGCGATCAGTGGTGACCGGATGGGTGCGCAACAGATCCGGGGTCTGGTCACCACCATTGCCGGGCCTGAGCAACGTTTCCATGCGGCTGAAGAAGCCGGCCATGCCTTCGGGGTCGAATCCGGCCTTGGCCAGGGTTTCGATGCCGACGCGATCAGCTTCCGCTTCGTCCTTGCGGGTGAAGTTGATCTGTCGCTGACTGATGGCGCCCAGGCCTCCGGCGATCACGGCCGGTGCGGCGTCCCCGCTGTTGCTGCCCTGGGATGCCAGCACGGCACCCAGCATGACCAGTGCGGCCAGTGGGGCCATCTTGCTGGCGTCCTCGACCGAGCGCTGAATGTGATGCTGGGTGATATGCGCAATTTCGTGGGCCAGCACGCCGGCCAGCTCGCTTTCGTTGCGGGTGGCGCTGATCAGGCCGGTGTTGACGCCGATGTAGCCGCCGGGTGCGGCAAAGGCGTTGATGGTCTTGTCACGGACCACGAAGAAGGTGAACTTCATGTCCTTGGGGAAGGTGCTTTGCGATACCAGCCGGTATCCCAGGTCATTGATGTACTGGTGCAGCAGCGGGTCGTCCAGCACCATGTCCAGCGCACGCATCTGGTGCAGCATGCTGGCACCGACCTGGCGTGCATCCTGGGGTGACAGCACGGTATCGGCAGAGCTGCCGAGCTGTGGCAGATCGGTATTCTGGGCGCAGGTAGCTGTACTCACAAGCGCGATCAGTGCGGTGGTCAGAAGGCGTGATTTCATCAGTAGTCAGACAGATTCATGGCGGCCACAAACATAGCCCAGCCGGGTGGTGTGCGACCAGTATGCCGTGACCGGCATTCACGCGGCGTTACGACATGTGGACGTGGTGCGATGTGGAGATCCGCAATCTGTGGGCGTGAGATCCCCGGTTGCCGCATGCGCAGGGTTCAGCCACTACTCATGCCCGGGGACAAGGCCTGGGGCCTGGCCGAAGGTCCTTATCGGGTGCGTGGTCGCAGCAGCACGACGGCATGGCCCTGGGTGTCCTGGCCATCGAGTCGATCCAGGCCAACCTGGTCAAAGCGGGCCAGGGTGTTGCCAGCCGCGTCGTGCAGCGTGCACTGCTGTGCCGTGCCATGGCCATCTTTGGCGTTGCTGCAATCCAGGGCAAAGTCACCCTGGCGGCCGATCAGACGCACGTGTCGTCTGGCGATCTGCTGGCTGGCAGAAAAGTCCAGACGGCTGGGCCAGCTGTCAGCGGACGCGGTATCGTCCGCAGGCGCATCGCGTGCCACCAGCCAGGTTCCCTGCCACTGTTGCGGCTGCGCATCCTTGCTGAAGCTGCGACGGGCAAAGTGCATGGTCGCCAGCTCCAGTGTGCCGGGCCGCAGCGGGCTGGGGCGGCTCAACCAGACGCGTGCGCTGGTGCTGGATGAAAAGGCGATGTCGACGGTTACCCCGGGTTGCGGTATGGGCTGCACCCGCATGCCGAAGAAGGGCGAACTGCCATCTTCGAGCCGGCTCAGTGATGCATGGGCTGTCTGGCCCTGCAGCTCGCTGGTGCCGAAGTACCACACCGGCGCGCCGCTCAGGTCGTCGTGACTGAGCAGGGCAATGCCCAGCGTGTTGCCCTGCAATTCCAGGCTGAGCACGTTGCCGCTGCCATCATCGGCGCCCTGCGGCCACCAGAATCCGGAGTCGGGGCTGATGGCAGGCACCTGCTTGCTGCGCAGGGCAAAACCCACCAGCTCCGGCTTGTCACTGCCGCGCGCCGCGAACACGTGGATCGGGCTGACCTGATCCGACGGCAGCACGGGCGAGAACTGCTCGCGCTCGGACACTTCCAGCGAGAACGGGTGGGCGCCCAGCGCACAATGGCTGGCATTGTCAGCCAGCAGGATGTCCATGCGGCCCGCGCTGCTGTGGCTCCATGTGCGCAAGGCCGGCTGGCAGGATGTCGGCCAGGTGCCCGTGATACGCGTGCCGTCGGCATTTGCGTTGATATCCCGGATCCGCACAGGCGCATCCTGCGCGGGCACAGCCAACGGCGCAAAGGCGATCAGGATGAGGGCAAGTCGGAATGAAAACATGCCGACATTGTACCTGTGATGCCTGGTGAAGGATAATGTGCGGTTCTGTAGAGCTTTCAAGGAGCAAGCGCCCATGACGCGCAAGATAGCGGTGATTCGTGGCGACGGTATCGGGCCGGAAATCGTCGATGCCAGCATTCGCGTACTCGATGCACTCGAATGCGGGCTGGAGTATGACTATGTCGAGGCTGGCATGGCCGCCCGCGAGAGCTGTGGCGAGCTGCTGCCGCAGGCCACCCTGGACGCCATAGAGAAGCACGGTCTGGCGCTCAAGGGACCGTTGACCACCCCGGTGGGTGGCGGGTTTTCATCGCTCAACGTGGAGTTGCGACGCCGATTCGACCTTTTCGCCAATGTGCGTCCGGCCATCACCTTTCCGGGGACCCGGGCGCGCTACGACAATATCGACATCATCACGGTACGCGAGAACACCGAGGGCGCCTACCGCTCCGAGGAGCAGACACTGTCCGAGGACGGCGAAACCGCCCGTTCGATCATCCAGGTGACCCGCCGCAGTTCCGATCGCATCGTGCGCTACGCCTTCGACATGGCGCGCAGGCTCGGGCGCAAGAAGGTCACGGTGGTGCACAAGGCCAATATCATGAAGACCACCTCGGGCCTGTTTCTGAAGGTGGCGCGCGAGATTGCCGCCGAGTACCCGGAGATCGAGTGCAACGAGCTGATTGTCGACAACACCTGCATGCAACTGGTGATGGATCCGGACCGTTTCGACGTGATTGTGACCACCAATTTGTTCGGCGATATCATCTCCGACCTGTGCGCAGGTCTGATTGGTGGCCTGGGGCTGGCACCGGGTGCCAATATCGGCCACGGCATCGCCATCTTCGAGGCGGTGCACGGCTCGGCCCCGGATATCGCCGGGCAGGGTGTCGCCAACCCCTGCGCGATTCTTCTTGCGACGGCCAGCATGCTCGATCACATGGGCCAGAACGACAATGCGCAGCGCCTGCGCCAGGCCATCCGCACGACACTCAGTGAAGGCGACCGGACCACGCCGGATCTTGGTGGCAAGGGCACCACACGCAGCTTCACCGACGCACTGATCGAGCGTATCTGATCATGGCCGGTACCGTCATCCTGTCGCACGGCTTCGAGAGCGGTCCCGAGGCGACCAAGACCAGCGCCATGGCGGCCGCTGCCGAGCGTCAGGGCTGGACGGCACTGCGCCCCGACTATCGCGAGCATGATGCCCACGGACTGGGCCCCGCCGTGGAGCCGCGCTGCCGCCAGTTGCAGGCCCTGTGCGATGACGTTGATGCGCCCCTTGTGCTGGCCGGTTCCAGCATGGGCTCGTTCGTGTCCGGTCTGGTGTCACGCGAGGTGGATTGCATCGGCCTGTTCCTGTTGGCCGTGCCGGTCATGATGCCGGATTTCGAAAAGCCATTTGATCTGCGTGCGGGTGTTCCGACCACACTCGTGCATGGTTATGCGGATGACCGTTGCCCGGCGCATACGGTCTGGGACCTGGCACGTCAGCGCGGCCTTGACCTGATGATGGTTGCCGATGGTCACCGTCTGGCCGATCATGTCGACTGGATCGCAGCGCAGTTTGCGCTGTTTCTCCAGCGCATCGGGCAGCCCGGTTGAGGGATTTCTTCGCCAGTTGCAGCAAGGGGCTCGAATATCTGCTGCGCGATGAGCTGAGTGCGCTGGGTGCCAGCGAGGTGCACGAGGCACGTGCTGGCGTGCATTTTTCCGGTGATCTGCAAACCGCCTATCGCGCCTGTCTGGAATCGCGCCTGGCCAGTCGCATCTTGCTGCCTCTGGCCGAGTTTGATGCGCCCGATGCCGACGTTCTCGCCAGCGAGGTGGGGCAGGTCGACTGGGGCCGGCACATGCACAGCGACGCCAGCATGGCGGTTGACGCGGTGTGCGTGCAGAGCCATGTCGATCACAGCCGGTTTGCCGCGCAGCGGGTCAAGGATGCGGTGGTCGACCAGTTCCGCGAGCGTTGCGGCGAGCGCCCCTCGGTAGATCTGGAATCACCGGATATTCGTCTCAATCTCTTTCTCAAGCGCAATCGCGCCATCCTGTCGCTGGACCTTTCCGGCGAATCGCTGCACCGGCGTGGCTGGCGTACCAGCCGTGTCAGCGCACCGCTGAAGGAAAACCTGGCGGCAGCGATGCTGATTCGAGCCGACTGGCGGACAATCCACGCCGCTGGCGGCATGCTGGTGGATCCGATGTGCGGCTCGGCAACCTTGCTGATCGAAGGTGCCTTGATGGCAGCCGACGTGGCACCGGGCCTGGGACGGGAACGATTCGGGTTCACCGCCTGGCGCGGCCATGACGCCGACCTGTGGCAAGGCTTGCACGATGCTGCAGCAGCGCGCGCCGAGGAGGGGCTGCGCAAGCTCAAGCCCGTGTTCTTCGGCAGCGATCACGACAGCCAGGCGCTGGCGGCAGCCAAGCGCAATGCGCAGGCGGCCGGTGTTGCCGGGTTCATGCAGCTGGCAAAACATGATGTGGCCTGGGCGCAGGTGCCCGAGGGTGCAAGCAACCATGGTCTGGTGGTGTGCAACCCGCCCTATGGCGAACGCCTTGGTGCGGACGATGACATGCGTGATCTGTACCGGCGTCTGGGTGACCGTCTGCGCCAGCGATTCACTGACTGGCAGGCTGCCATCATCATCAGTGACACCGAACTCGGCCATGCACTCGGCCTGCGTGCGCACAAGCACTACCAGCTGTTCAATGGCGCACTGGAGTGTCGCCTGCTGCTGATCGATCTGGCGCCGGCACCGGTGCGTGAGCCCAAGCCCTTGTCGGAGGCCGCGCAGATGCTTGCCAACCGGCTGAAGAAGAATCAGCATCACCTGCAGCGGCGGCTGAAGCGTGAGGGCATCGGCTGCTATCGCCTTTACGATCGTGACCTGCCCGAGTACGCGGCTGCCGTGGATGTCTACCACGCCCGTCCTGCCGGCCAGCCCCGGCACGCGCTGGAAACCTGGCTGCATGTCCAGGAATACCAGCCGCCGGCCGAAGTGCCCCAGCAGCTGGCGCGGCAGCGCATGGGTGACATGCGCCGTGTGCTGCGCGAGCAGTTTGATGTGCCGGCCGAGCATGTCGTGATGAAGACCCGGCGGCGTGGCAAGGGTGGTTCGCGCTACGCCGACTTCCACAAGCGCGATGAATGGCTGGAGGTGGTCGAGGACGGGCTGGTCCTGCGGGTCAATCTGCGTGACCACATCGATACCGGGCTTTTTCTGGATCATCGCCGGGTCAGGGCGCGCTTGCGCGAGCTGGCCCAGGGTCGCCATTTCCTGAATCTGTTTGCCTACACTGGCACCGCCAGTGTTCACGCCGCCGCCGGCGGTGCGGCATCGACGACCAGCGTCGATCTGTCGGCGACCTACCTGCAGTGGGCGGCGCAAAACCTGGCCCGCAATGGCTTTGAAGGACGCACGCACAAGCTGGCTCAGGCCGATGTGTTCGATTTTCTGCAGGCGGCCGAATTCTGCTACGGCCTGATCTTTGTCGACCCGCCGACCTTTTCCAATTCGGCACGCGCCGAGGACTTCGATGTGCAGCGCGATCATGTGCGGCTGCTCATGGCCTGCCACGATATCCTCGACGATGACGGCGTGCTGGTTTTCTCCAACAATGCTCGCCGCTTTCGTCTGGATGCGGCCGCACTGGAGGAACGTTACACCATCGAAGACTGGTCGGCGGCCAGCATCCCCTTCGACTTCAGCCGCAACCCAGGCATCCACGGCTGCTGGGTCCTGCGACCGAGACCGCCACAGGAGCATGAGTCCCCAGCTCAGGGGAACTGATCAACCCTGCGCAGGAGCCACTCGTGTTATCGGTTTGCAAGACAGAGGCGGACTGGCGCAGGAAGCCCGATTGCCGGGTTCCCGGAACCCGTGCGGATCGACATTTGTTCCTGACTGCACTTCACGGCGCCACTCATCAAAATCAAAATGGAGTTATTCGCGACATCCTGTCGCTCACCCTCCGGGCCATCGGCTACGCCGATGTTCGCTTTCGGCAATCCTGCCTGGGCGTCCGGATCGCCGCTGCGCGGCGTCCAGGATGACGAGCTGACGACGGATATCCATGCGCACATCAGCCGCATTCCAATGAACAACGTGGTGGGTTTACACGACTAGCCATGCGCAGCAGGCCTATCGCGCCTTGCTTTGCGCTTCCAGTTCCTTGAACTGCTGCTCGTCCAGGATCGTCACCTTGCTGACGTCGCAGCGCATGCCATCCTGGTTGACGACCTGGTCGCCCAGTTCGCCGCACATGCGTTGCATGTTCTTCTTGTCCTGGGCCACCCGGAACGTGAGCGTGCCGGCATTGAGCGTGCCACAGTCATTGGCCAGATCGATACGGTAATATTTTGGCCCGGTCTTGACGATCACCAGCTTGTTGCTGGGTGCATACACCTCGGGGCTGTGGCTCAGATCCAGGCAGTTGGAGACGGGCCGGATGGGCTGGTAGGCCGGCCTGGTGTCGGCGGCGCAGGCGGCTTGTGCGACCAGGGCCGCGGCCATCAGCGCCATGGGGATCATGCGGCGAACAATGCTCATGACAACACCTCTTGTTTTGTGGTCGGGGCTCGGCGCGGAAGCACGCTTCGGCCTTCACTGCTGGACAACGCTGCAGCTACGCAAGCGTTGACATCACGTTATCATGCGCACTTGAACCGAGCCCGAACAATGCCCACGATCCGTCCCCTGGAAACTGCCCTGATCAACCAGATCGCCGCCGGCGAGGTGATCGAGCGCCCGGCGTCGGTAGTCAAGGAACTGGTCGAAAACAGCCTCGACGCCGGTGCCGACAAGATCGAAATCGATGTCGAGGCGGGCGGCGCACGCCTGATCCGGGTGCGCGATGATGGCTGCGGCATTGCAGCCGACGAGTTGCCGTTGGCGGTGGCTGCCCATGCAACCAGCAAGATTGCCAGTTTTGATGAACTGGAACGGGTGGGTAGCATGGGTTTTCGCGGCGAGGCGCTGGCGTCGCTGGCCTCGGTGTCGCGCTTCTCGCTGACATCGCGTCGTGGCGAAGATGAACATGCCAGTCGCATCGATGTCGAGTCCGGCCGACCCGGCGCGGTGGGGCCGGCGGCGCATCCTGCCGGTACGTGTGTCGAAGCCCGCGATCTCTTTCACAACGTGCCGGCCCGGCGCAAGTTCCTGCGCGCCGAACGCACCGAATATGTGCATATCGATGAGCGGGTGAGATCGCTTGCCCTGGCTCATCCGCGGGTCGAGTTCCGGCTTGCCCATAACGGCAAGCTGACGCGTCTTTTCAAGTCCGTGGGCACCGATGAGGATGGCGGAAGGAGGGTGGCCGAGGTCCTGGGCGACGAGTTTTTGCAGCAAACCCGAGCTGTCGAACAGCAGGCGGCCGGACTTGCCTTGCGCGGCTGGCTCGGGTTGCCGACAGCCTCGCGTAGCCAGGCCGACCGACAGTACTTTTTCGTCAACGGCCGCCTGGTGCGCGACAAGACGGTGGCGCATGCAGTCCGGCAGGCTTACGCCGATGTCCTGTTTCACGGTCGTCATCCGGCCTACGTGCTGTTTCTGCAACTGGACCCTGCGCGTGTCGACGTGAATGTGCATCCGGCCAAGCAGGAAGTTCGCTTTCGTGACCAGCAGCTGGTGCACCAGCTGGTATATCGCAGCCTGCACGAGGCGCTTGCGGCAACGCGTGCCGGCAACATGGATGAACACCCTGCGGCAATGACGCCTGCCACGACAGGCGATGCACCGCTCGGTGCCGGTCGCGGCCATGGATTTGCCGGGTCCGGGCAGTCGCGCTTCAGACTGGGTGTTGCCGAGCGGCCGCTGGATGACTATGCGGCGATTCTGGGTGCGACTGCAGCACAGGAGGCAGCAAGCGTCCGGGCGCTGCCGGAAAGCGATGACGACGTGCCGCCCCTGGGCTATGCCGTGGCGCAATTGAAGAGTATCTATATCCTGGCCGAATCCGCGCGAGGCATGGTGCTGGTGGACATGCATGCGGCACACGAGCGGATCACCTACGAGCGCTTCAAGAACGACAGGGCCAGCAACAGCGTGCGCTCACAGATGCTGCTGGTACCTCAGCAGGTCGCCGTCAGCGAACGCGAGGCGCTGGCTGCCGAAGAACATGCCGGTGCCCTGGCCGAATGGGGGCTGGAACTGAACTGCCATGGTCCGACCGGTGTGACCGTGCGGCGTATTCCCGCACTGCTGGATGGCGCCAATGTCGAGCAGCTGGTGCGCGATGTGCTGGGTGAACTGGCCGAGCATGGCAGCTCGCGGCGGCTGCAGGAATACGAGAACGAATTGCTGTCCACCATGGCCTGTCATGGCTCGGTGCGTGCAGGCCGACGCCTGACGATACCCGAGATGAATGCGCTCTTGAGGGAAATGGAAGCCACCGAACGTTCCGGTCAGTGCAATCATGGCCGCCCGACCTGGGTTGAGCTGGACCTGCATCAGCTCGACAAGCTGTTTCTGCGCGGCCGTTGACGCCGCACTACTTTCGCTACGGAGCACAAGCATGCCTTTTGCCACTCTAGTTGTTGCCGCCACCATTGCCGGTGTCGGCGTCCAGTCGGCCGGTATCGATACCGAGCCGTACAGCCAGCGCATCGAGAAGTGGCAGGCTGATCGGCTTGCCCGGCTCAAGGCACCGGATGGCTGGCTGAGCCTGATCGGCCTGCCATGGCTGAAGCCAGGCGCCAATACGGTCGGCGGTGCTGCGGACAATGACGTGGTACTGGGCGCGGGGCCAGCACATCTGGGTACGGTGACCTGGCACAAGGACGGCTCGGTCGACATTGTCCTGCGCAAGGGTTCGGGCGCATTGATCAATGGCGAGCCTGTGCAAAAGGCCCCGTTGCTGGACGACAGCCACGAGCACCCGACCAGGGTCGCCTTTGGCGACGTCAGCTTCTACCTGATTTCGCGTGGCCCGAAGAAGGGGCTGCGGGTCAAGAATCCACAAGCGCCGTCGCGCGTCGGCTTCACTGGCATTGATCGCTTCCCGGTCGACAAGTCATGGCGTATCGAGGCCAGGTGGGTACCGTTCGAGCCGGTACATCACCTTGATGTACCGACCGTGATCGGCACCGTGGAAAAATACCCGGTGCCCGGCAAGCTGGTGTTCGAGCGCGATGGCAAGTCGTTCTCCATGCTGCCGGTGATCGAAGTGCCCGGTGACAAGCAGCTGTTCGTGATCTTCGCCGACCGCACCAGCGGCAAGGAAACCTACGGTGCGGCACGCTTTGTCTATATCGACATGCCCACGGACGGCAAGGCCGTGATTGACTTCAACAAGGCCTACAATCCGCCCTGTGCCTTTACCCCCTATGCCACCTGTCCGCTGGCGCCGCCCGAAAACCGCCTGGACTTGCGCGTCACCGCTGGCGAAAAGAAATACCACGGGCCGGGCGCGCACGAGAAGTAGCCGTCCTGCTTGCCCATCACCGAGGTCGGGCGGCTTTGTCGGGGTGGTCGAGGCACGGCCGCCACTGCCGCGCGCAAGGCTGAACGTCTTGCCCGGTTTGCAGAGCACTTCAGGCGGAAGGGGCGTCGTTCAGCGCTTGTGCCAGATCCTCCGGGGTATCCAGCGGCGGCAGGCAGGTAGTGCCGCGACACAGCCACGCCTGGCCTGAGGCGCCATCGGGCACTATCTGCCCGGCAAGCAAGCCGGGCAGAGCGCCAACCTCAGCCGGGATCAGCCAGGCATCCAGCTGCGGTGTGGCGGCGCATGTCTTGCGCCAGACCGGCATGGCTTCTGCCGTGGCGCGTACCAGCAGGTGTGCCGGTGGCTGCTGCTGGCGCTGCAGGGCGCGCAGCACGGTCGCGCATGCTTCCGGGTGGCGGCTTGCCAGTGGCGCCGCGGCCTTGATGGCTGCGCTGGCGGCATCAAGGTAGCGGGTATCGCCCAGCCAGTGACCGAGGCGGAGCAGGGTCTCGATGGCGACGCCATTGGCACTGGGCAGGGATTGGTCGAGGAAAACCTTGGGTGCGCGAGCAGGCGAGGCCTGGTCGTGTTGGCTGTATTCGAAACCTCCGGCCTCACGGTCCATGAAGTCGTCCAGCAGGATGTCGGCAAGGCGGATGGCCCAGTCCAGGTCATCGCGCCGCCAGCGGCAGTTCAGCAGCTCCAGCAGGGCGTCGAGAAGCAATGCGTGATCGTCCAGAAAACCGTCCGCATCGGTGGTCGTGCTGCGTTGCAGCCTGCCGTCTCGCCACAAACTTGTGCGCACCGCGTCCAGCGTGGATTCGGCCAGTTCGAGCATGCCGGCGTCATCGAGATAGCGGGAGGCGCGAGCAAGCGCCGAGATGCTCAGGGCATTCCAGCTGCAGATGAGCTTGTCATCGCGTGCCGGTGATGGCCGCTGCGCGCGGGCGGCAAACATTCTGGCATGCGCCGAATCAAGCTGTTGGCGAACCGTGTCGCCGGATAGCGAGAGCGATTCGGCCATGGCCTGGATGCGTGTGCGCGCCGTCAGGTGCCATGCGTGATGTTCGAAATTTGCCGGCTTGTCCAGTCCATGTCGGCGTGCAACAAGCGGCCATAGTTCCGTGCCCAGCAGCGACTCGAGCTCGGTACGCTGCCAGACGTAGGCGGCGCCTTCGCCACCTTCGCTGTCCGCATCCAGGGACGCGCACAGCCCGCCAGCAGCAAGCTGCATGTCGCGTTTCAGCCAGGCGACAATATGCCGTGTTGCACGCGCAAACTCCTCCCTGCCGAATACCTGCGCGGCGCGCGCATACACACCGAGCAGTTGGGCGTTGTCGTAGAGCATCTTCTCGAAATGCGGAATTTCCCATTCGGCATCCACACAGTAGCGAAAGAAGCCGCCGCCGAGATGGTCCTGCAGGCCGCCTTGCGCCATGCCCTCGAGCGTGCGCGTGAGCATCGCGTCGACAGCATCTCGTTGCGCGGAAAGCGTGTCATTGCGTGCACCAAGGAGCAGCTCCAGCTCGCTGGCATGCGGGAACTTGGGCGCGCCGAGATGACCGCCATTTTCGGAGTCAAAGTGTGCCTCGAGGTTCTCGAACGCCTGTTGCAGCAGCTTGGGGCTCATGTCCGTACTGCGGTCGAGCTTGCGTTGCGCCTCAAGCCAGCCCTGCAGTTGCCTGTTTTGCGCCCGGCGCGCGGTCGGGTTGTCGTCATGCCATTGACGCGCGCGCTTGAGTACCTGGGTGAAAGACGGCAGGCCATGGCCTGGTTGCGGGGGGAAATACGTGCCCGCCAGAAACGGCAGGTGCTCATCGGCATCCAGAAATACCGTCAGTGGCCAGCCACCGCCGCGACCGGCAAGCGCCTGGTGGACCAGCTGGTAGAAGTGGTCCAGATCCGGGCGATCCTCGCGATCCACCTTGATATTGACGAACAGCGTGTTCATCACCGCTGCCGTGGCCTCGTCCTCGAAACTCTCGTGTGCCATGACGTGGCACCAGTGGCAGGCCGAGTAGCCGATGGACAGCAGAATGGGCCGCTTCAATGCACGCGCTTCATCCAGCGCGGCATCGCACCACGGCCACCAGTGCACCGGGTTGTTGGCATGCTGGCGCAGATAGGCACTGCGCTCGTTGGCCAGGCTGTTGCTCAGAGCTTCCTCGTCATCATGATTTGGCCGGGGCTCCCTCGCCAATGTGTTTTTTCAGAAAAGCCTGGATCTTCTGCAGCCTTTCGATGTTGTTGTCGACGTCATAGAAGCCGTGGCGCTCACTGCCTTTGGCCATCCATTCATACGGCTTGTGCGCCTTTTCCAGCGCATCGCGCATGTCTTCGGCACCGGCAAACGGTGCCTGTTCGTCGTCCTTGCCGTGAATCAGGAACACCGGCACGGTGATCTTGTCGGCCAGCTTGTCGGGTGAGTTGGCTTCCAGCTCGGCCTTGTCGTGGCCAAGCACCGTATCCAGGTAGCTGCGGCCACTGGCGCGACTGCTGATGTTGCCGGAGTCGAGCAGCATGGGCAGGTCATACACGCCAGCGTAGCCAATAGCGCACTGGAACAGTTTGGGTGCCCGAATCACCGTCATCAGCGCGGCGTAGCCGCCAAAGCTGCCGCCATAGGTGCAGATCCGTTTCGGATCGGCATAGTGGTGGTCGATGGCCCATTTGACCCCGTCGATCAGATCCTGCTGGATGCGCGTGCCCCATTTGCGATATCCGGCATGCTGAAAATTGACCCCGCGACCACCCGAGCCACGGAAATTCACCTGCAGTACCGCATAGCCGCGATTGGCCAGGAACTGCGCATCCGAGTCGAAGAACCATTCGTCACGCTCGCCGTAGGGTCCCCCGTGCGGCAGCAGCACCATGGGCAGATTCTTCTCGTCGCGATTGGGTGGCAAGGTGAGAAAGCCGGCCAGCTCCATGCCGTCGCTGGCCTTGAAGCGTATCGGTTTGCGCTCGGCCATCTGCTTCGGATTGATCCATTTCATCCGCGAGAACAGCCGGGATGCCTTGAACGTGCGGGTATCGAGCAAGTAGTAGGTGCCGGGATCACGATCGCTGGACACATAAAACAGCAACTTGTCGCCATTGCGACTGAAGTTGATGAAGTCGACAAACTTGCCGGCAAATGTCTGGCGCAATTTCTCATAGATGGCCGCTTCGCGCAGCTTGGGCCGGAGGTAGATTGTCTTTGGCTTGCCCGCTTTCGTGCTTGCGGCAAATGGCTGGTAGGGATAGGCACTCCACTGCACGTTGCCGACACTGGCAAAGTCGTCGCTGGCCAGTACCTTGCGTCCGCTGCCATCGACCTTTTCGCTGATCAGCTCCATCGGACCGCCATCGGCACTGAAGTCAGCCAGAATGGTCTTGTTGTCCGGCAGGTAGGCGTAGGGGAAGAAGCGGGTTCCGGTTCGCCTGGAGTCGAGCCGGGACCAGAATTTTCCCTTGTGCTGGTAGGCGACATAGTTGAAATCGATATTGGTGCCCGAGGCGAATGCTGGCTGGCCTTGCGGGTTGACCAGGAAGTTCATCCCGTGCACGTCCATGTCGGCAATCAGATGGCGGGTGTTCTTCTCTGCGTTGACGTCGTAGAGAATGCTGTGGTGCTCGTTGCGATAGGGCCTGACGGTCATGTAGAAATGCCCGTTGAGCTTGTTGGGAAGACTCTGGATGCTTGCGTAACCGTCGTCCTGACGGGTTTTGCTGCGACGGCCACCACCGGCGGATCCCCACAGGTAATTCTGATGCTTGCCACTGACATCGGTGGAGATCAGTTCTCCGGTATAGGACGGTTCACCGAGTGAGCCGTAGGCCTTGCCCTTGGCAATAACCAGCCATTTGTCGCTTACCCAGGTGATGTCCAGGGGTATGGTGAACTTGGGCAGCTTCAGAATACTGGTGACTGTCATCTTGGGCAGCTTGTAGATGACCAGTTCATGCGAGTAGCCGCTGGCATCATCAACGCGCACAGCCAGGTAGTTGCCATCAGGCGACAGGCGGGGCGACATGACCTGCGGGTAACGGGCAAAATCCCGGGCTGGAATCTGCGGTGGATTACCGGCAAATGCGGCAGGACTGGTGCCTGCCAGAAGGAACAGCAGGCTGATACCGAGACGGAACTGATGGTGCATCGTGACCTCCGTTGTGCTGAAGCAGTGGCTTGATTATAGCGACACCGTTGCCGCAAGCCATTGCCCGGATAACTCTGGTGCTTGCCGATATCCTCGTCAGCGGATAACTTGGACGGTTCCTCGATCGCAGCCAGACACATGACGGACAACGAAATCGAATACCCCGCACTTTACCTGCGCCGCGGCGAAGACATGCGCCTGCGTGCCGGTCACCTCTGGGTGTTTGCCAATGAAGTGGATGTCAAGCGTTCGCCGTTGAGCGATTTCGAGCCTGGCCAGATCTGCGTGATTGCCGATTCGCGCGGCAAGCCCGTGGGCGTGGGCTACGTCAACCCGCACTCGCTGATCTGTGCGCGACTGGTCAATCGCGGAATCCGGCATCCGCTGGATGCGTCGTTGCTGGTGCATCGCATCAAGGTAGCGCTGTCGTTGCGCCAACGTCTTTATTCGGAGCCATATTACCGGCTGCTTTTCGGTGAATCCGACGGCGTGCCCGGCCTGGTGGTCGACCGCTTTGACGATGTATTGGTAGCACAGGCCAGCACGGCAGGCATGGAGCATCTCAAGGCGGAAATCGAACAGGCCCTGAGCAAGGTGCTCAAGCCGCGAACCCTGGTCTGGAAGAACGATACCGGGGTACGCGAACTGGAAGGTCTGGCACGGGAGACAGCGATCGGCTTCGGTACGCTGCAGCCGCCCGCCAGTGTGCGCGAGGCGGGCCTCAAGTTCACTATCGACCCGGTCGGCGGGCAGAAGACCGGCTGGTTCTATGATCAGCGCAGCAATCGCGATCTCGTCGCTCCCTTGTTCTCGGGGATGCACGTGCTGGATCTGTTTGCCTATCATGGTGCCTGGGGCCTGCGCGCCGCAGCGGCGGGGGCCACACGCGTGGATTGCGTCGACAGTTCGGCCGCGGCAGTGCAGGCCATTGACACGGCTGCCCTGGAAAATGGACTGCAGGACAAGGTTTCGGCCCATGGCAGCGACGTGTTCGATTTCTTGCGCACGGCGCGAGAGCAGCGGCAGCGTTTTGATGCCGTGGTGGTTGATCCACCCGCATTCATCAAGCGCCGCAAGGACATGAAGGCCGGTCGCCAGGCCTATCGCCGGGTCAACGAGATGGCGATGCAGGTTCTGTCGAAGGATGGCTTGCTGGTCAGTTGCTCGTGCTCGCACCACTTGCCCGAAGCCGAGTTGCTGAGCCTGTTGCAAAAGACGGCGCGCCATCTGGACCGCAACCTGCAGGTTCTCTATCGCCTGCAGCAGGGGCCGGATCACCCGGTGCATCCGGCGGTACCGGAAACGGCCTATCTCAAGGGCTTTGTCTGCCGGGTGCTGCCGGCATGATTCATCCGCCCTTTGTCGATCTTGATCCGATTGCCTTTGCCCTCGGCCCGCTCAAGGTGCACTGGTACGGCATCATGTACCTGCTGGCCTTCATGCTTTGCTGGTGGCTGGGCGAACGCCGGCGTGCAGCCGGCGGCCTGGATGTAAGCCGGGACGCTTTCGGTGATCTGGTCTTCTACCTGATGCTGGGTGTCATCGTCGGGGGTCGGGTCGGCTACATGCTGTTCTACGGCACCGACGAATTGATCCACGACCCGATTTCGCTGTTCTATATCAACCAGGGCGGCATGTCGTTTCATGGCGGACTGCTGGGGGTACTGGCCGCGGGTTTCTGGTGGTGCCACAGGCACAGGCAGCATTATTTCGATGTGATCGATTTTGTGGCTCCCCTGGTGCCTATCGGCCTGGGTCTGGGTCGCCTGGGCAATTTCATTGGTGGCGAGCTGTGGGGCAGGCCGACAAGCCTGCCATGGGGCATGATTTATCCGCGTGCATTGCAGCGGCAGCCCCAGTTCTACGGCTGGTCGACCGAGAAGCTGCATGAACTGTGGAAGACGGGTGCGCTGGATGGCTATGCGCGACATCCCAACGAGCTGTACGAGTTTTTGCTGGAGGGCGTGGTGATGTTCGTGGCGCTATGGTGGTTTTCATCGAGGCCACGCCACCGCGGCGCCGTGTCCGGCCTGTTCGCGCTGCTGTACGGCTGCTTCCGCTTTGCCATCGAGTTCGTGCGTCAGCCCGATGAGCAGCTGGGCTTCATTGCCTTCGGCTGGCTGACCATGGGACAGATTCTGTCCCTGCCATTGATCGCCGTTGGCCTCTATCTGTTCTGGTGGTCGCGGCGTCAGCCCGTACGGTCGGTCGTCGGCCCTGCACAGCACCAGGACGACTGAGAGTAATTGGGTTCAAGCGGGCCTTGCGTTATCCTTCCGGGTCCCGAATCGGAGATCTGCCCATGTCGTCACCTCTTCCTGTTTCACTCATTGGTGTGCCCACTGACATTGGCGCAGCCGACAAGGGTGCGCGCATGGGGCCGGATGCATTGCGCATCGCCGGTTTGCAGGAGGCCCTGGAAGCACGCGGGGTACAGGTGCGGGACTGTGGCGACCTGGAAGGTCCTGCCAACCCCTGGCTACCGCCAGATCACGGCTATCGCCATCTGGACCAGGTGGTTGCATGGAACCGGGCACTGATGGAGGCCACGGCACGCGAGATTGATGCCGGGCGCATGCCCATCATGCTCGGTGGCGACCATTGCCTGGGCATGGGTTCGATCATGGCAGTGGCAAGGCACTGCAAGAATGCGGGCAAGAAGCTGCGTGTGTTGTGGCTGGACGCACATACCGACTTCAATACCGCCGAGATCACGCCATCGGGCAACATCCACGGCATGCCGGTTGCCTGTCTGTGTGGTCACGGGCCAAAAGCGCTGACCGAACTGGGCGGTGAGGCGCCGATGACCTCGCCCGAGGTATTTCGTCAAATCGGCATCCGTTCGGTGGACGACAACGAAAAGAAGCTGGTCCATCAGGCCGGGCTGGATGTGTACGACATGCGTTATATCGATGAGAACGGCATGCAGGCCACCATGCGGGATGCGTTGGCGGGGGTTGATGACGATACCCATCTGCACGTCAGTTTTGACGTGGATTTTCTTGACCCCGGCATTGCGCCTGCGGTGGGAACCACGGTTCCCGGTGGCCCCGACTATCGCGAAGCACAGCTGTGCATGGAAATGATTGCCGACACCGGTCGCCTGAGCTCGCTGGATATCGTGGAACTCAATCCGGCTCTGGACGAACGCAATCGCACTGCCGAGCTGGTCGTGGATCTGGTGGAAAGCCTGTTTGGCAAGTCGACCCTGATCCGCGCCTGATGCGGGCGACTGGCGGTGAGCGGTGAGCGGTAAGCAGTAAGCAGTAAGCAGTAAGCGCTAAGCGCTGGTGTCGCCTGCTTGCACCCGGCCGTGCCGAGCGCCGATACTCCTCCGCTAACCGCTAACCGCTAACCGCTAACCGCTAACCGCTAACCGCTAACTAACCCACTCACGCCTCGACTTCCCTGGCGTCCCTGGCGTGGCGCTTGACCGACTCGATGCCGTTGTTGCAGCTGGACTGGCTGGCATAGCGCTGGCTGGTGCCGATGACCTGGCCGTTCGAGGCCTTGAGCACAAAGTATGCCTTGCCGTCGGTCGATGTCTTCTTTTCGAAGTTGGCATCGGCGGCGCTGTGCTTGCGCACCGAGGCGATGCCGTTCTTGCATCCGGCGCGATCACTGTAGCCCTGGCTGGTGAGGATGACTTGCCCGTTACCGGCCTTGAGGTTGAAGCGGTGCTTGCCTGCCTTGCTCACTGTGCATTCGAATTTGCCTGCCATGATGCTCTCCGTGGAGTTCGCTGGTGGATGAATCCCCTGTGATCCTACTGCATATCCCGGTTGGCCTGTAAGCATGGAATACAGGGCGTCAGGTGGCGTACACTTGGCGGCTGACCTGAACACACCCGAGACATGCGCACACGAGTCCTGACCGGCATCACCACCACCGGCACCCCACATCTGGGCAATTACGTTGGCGCCATCCGCCCGGCGGTTGCCGCCAGCAGGCGCGATGCAGTCGATGCCTTCTATTTCATGGCCGACTATCACGCGCTGATCAAGTCCACGGACCCGGCACGTGTGCAGCGCTCACGACTGGAGATAGCCGCCACCTGGCTGGCGGCGGGCCTGGACCCGGAGCGCGCCACATTCTATCGCCAGTCCGACATCCCCGAGATTCCCGAGTTGACCTGGCTGCTTACCTGCGTCACCGCCAAGGGAATGCTGAACCGCGCACACGCCTACAAGGCCGCGGTCGATGCCAACACCGATGCCGGCGAGGACCCGGATTCAGGTGTCACGGCAGGGCTGTACATGTATCCGGTACTGATGGCGGCCGACATTCTGGCGTTCAATGCCAACACGGTGCCGGTGGGACGCGATCAGATCCAGCATATCGAGATGGCGCGTGATATCGCGCAGCGCTTCAACCATATCTACGGCGATGAATTCTTCGTGCTGCCCGAGGCCGCCATCGAAGAGCAGGTTGCCACCTTGCCCGGGCTCGACGGCCGCAAGATGTCGAAGAGTTATGACAACACCATTCCGCTCTTCGAAGGTGGCGCCAAGGCAACCCGCGCCGCGGTGATGCGTATCGTCACCGATTCGCGCGAGCCGGGCGAGCCCAAGGATGCCGACAGCTCGGCGCTGTTCACCATTTATCGCGCCTTTGCCGACGCCGCGCTGGCAGACAGGTTCCGCGCCGAGCTGGAGTCCGGTCTGGCCTGGGGCGAGGCCAAGAAGCAGCTGGTCGAAATGATCGAGGCCGAGCTCGCCCCCATGCGTGATCGCTACGAGTACCTGATGGCGCGGCCTGATGATATCGAGGACATACTCCGGGCCGGTGCAGACAAGGCACGCAAGCTGGCGACACCACTGCTGGCACGTTTGCGTGATGCGGTGGGCCTTGGCCAGGGTGCGGCCAATGCGGGCAAGCGCGCCAGGCGTCGGAAAAAGACATCGGCGTCGTTGCGCATGGTCAGTTTTCGCGATGAGGATGGCAGCTTCAGGTTTCGCCTGCTGGCGGCCAATGGTGACGAGCTGGCGTTGTCGCGTCGCTTTGATGACCCCAAGGCGGCGGGCCGGTGTTCTGCCAACTTGCTGCAATCCGGCTCCAGCATCGTGGTTGATGTGCAGGGCATGGCGCTGGCACTGTCACTCGATGGAGAACATATTGCCACCAGCCCGGAATTTGACTCGGATGAAGCCCGCGATGCGGCCGCTCGTCGCCTGCGACGGGCGCTTGCCGAAGGCGGGGGTGACTGAGCCGTGCTTGCCGTAGCTCTGCTTGCACCCTGGTTGCTGATTCTGTGCTTCCTGTACTGGGTGTTTCCGCGCAACCTGCCGCGCACCCGCGGGCGTCGCGTGTTTGATGCGGCTATTATCTTGATCGCGTTGCTGGCCGCCATCGGTGGCGCCTTGCTGGCACAACACGGGCAACCGCCTGCACCCACCGACGCGCTGGGTCACCGATCGGGCGATATCTGGCCGCAGGTGCTTGCTGCCCTGTGTGCCTACGCCGCCTTCTCGGCATGCCTGCTGGCAGGATTGATCGTGCGTGCGGCGTTGTGGCGCAAGCATTCCGGCTGAGCCGGAGCGAAAACAGTATCACCATCTCTTCACGGCTGAGCAGAGCAGCGCCGCCTGTCATGCGTGGTATTCAATTCATCGGCCGAAGCCGTGGCCGGGTAAAGCGAAACAGTCCGCTTGTGCCATAGGTCACACATGACTTGTGGCCGTCGATTGGATGCAAACCGGGCACGGAC
>CAWDBD010000011.1:0-197834 GCA_963800395.1 uncultured Gammaproteobacteria bacterium | reverse complement strand
GGTCCGGGCTAAAATGGACGTTTCCAATCCCGGCGGAGACATCCCTTGAGCGAACTTGTGTTGTGGCTGGACAAACTTGGCATGGATGACCTCGCTCAGGTCGGCGGCAAGAATGCCTCTCTGGGCGAGATGATCGGCAACCTGGCAGCGCTGGGCGTATCCGTGCCGGGCGGTTTTGCCACCACTGCCGATGCCTACCGCAAACACCTCGAGGACACCGGCCTGGCCGAGCGTATCGTCACGCGCATGAAAGACCTCGATATCGAGGATGTCAGCGCCCTGGCGGCAGCGGGCAAGGAGATTCGTGGCTGGATAGTCGAAACGCCCCTTCCGGACGACATGGCCGATGCCATCCGTGAAGCCTATGCCAGGCTGTGCGCCGATGCCGGTAGCCAGGACATCGCCGTTGCAGTGCGCTCTTCAGCCACCGCCGAGGACCTGCCGGACGCCAGTTTTGCCGGCCAGCAGGAGACCTTCCTCAACGTGGTTGGCATCGACGACGTGCTGATCACGGTGAAGGAAGTGTTCGCCTCGCTGTACAACGATCGCGCCATCGCCTACCGCGTGCACCACGGTTTCGCCCACGAGGACGTGTTCCTGTCCGCCGGCGTGCAGTTGATGGTGCGCTCGGACATCGGCGCCTCGGGCGTGCTGTTCACGCTGGATACCGAGTCGGGCTTCCGTGATGTGGTGTTCGTGACCGCCAGCTACGGCCTGGGCGAGATGGTGGTTCAGGGTGCGGTCAACCCGGACGAGTTCTACGTCTTCAAGCCGACCCTGAGGGCCGGCAAGCCGGCCGTGCTGCGGCGTCAGATCGGTGCCAAGCAGCAGCGCATGGTCTATTCCGATGCCGACGGCGAGCGCGTGCGCATTGAGGAAACGCCGGCCGAGCTGCGCAAGCATTTCTGCATCAGCGATGCGGATGTCGAGGAATTGTCGCGCCAGGCGCTGACCATCGAGGAGCACTATGGTCGACCGATGGACATCGAGTGGGCCAGGGACGGTGGCACCGGCAAGCTCTACATCGTGCAGGCGCGCCCGGAAACGGTGAAGTCGCGTGCCCACGCCACCCAGCGCGAGCGCTTTCAGCTCAACGAATCCGGTGAGGTGCTGATCGAAGGCCGCGCCATCGGCCAGAAGATCGGTGCCGGCAAGGCCCGGGTGATCCGCTCGATCAAGGACATGGACCAGTTCCAGGAAGGCGATGTGCTGGTGGCCGACATGACCGATCCCGACTGGGAGCCGATCATGAAGCGCGCCGCAGCCATTGTCACCAACCGTGGTGGCCGCACCTGCCATGCGGCCATCATCGCCCGCGAACTGGGCGTGCCGGCCGTGGTCGGTACCGGCAGGGGGCTGGAGACCATTCCCGATGGGGATCAGGTCACGGTGTCCTGCGCCGAAGGCGACACCGGCCGCATCTACCGGGGATCGCTGGATTTTGACCGTATCACCACGGACCTGGGCGACATGCCCGAGGCGCCGCTGAAGATCATGATGAATGTGGCCAACCCCGAACGCGCATTCGACTTCGGCCAGTTGCCCAACGCCGGCATCGGCCTGGCCCGCCTTGAAATGATCATCGCCAGCCATATCGGCGTGCACCCCAAGGCACTGCTGGAGTATGAAAAGCAGGACGCGGACATCAAGGCGCAAATCGACCAGCGCATGGCCGGCTACGACGGCCCGGTCGAGTTCTATGTCGACCGCCTCGCAGAAGGCATTGCCACCATTGCCGCCTCGGTCTATCCGAAGACGGTCATCGTGCGTCTGTCGGACTTCAAGTCCAACGAATACGCCAATCTCATCGGCGGCGCGGCCTACGAGCCGCACGAAGAGAACCCCATGATCGGCTTTCGTGGTGCCAGCCGCTATGTCGCTGAAAGCTTCACCGAGGCTTTCGGCCTGGAATGCAAGGCCGTCAAGAAAGTGCGCGAAACCATGGGTCTGGACAATGTCTGGGTGATGATCCCGTTCGTGCGCACGCTTGATGAGGGACGCAAGGTCATTGAGGTGCTGCAGGCCAATGGTCTGAAACAGGGCGAGAATGATCTCAAGATCATCATGATGTGCGAGCTGCCTTCCAATGCCCTGCTGGCCGACGAGTTCCTGGACATTTTCGACGGCTTCTCCATCGGCTCCAATGATCTGACCCAGCTCACACTGGGCCTTGATCGGGACTCCAGCCTGGTCGCGGGCCTGTTCGACGAGCGCAATCCCGCGGTGAAGAAACTGCTGGCCATGGCCATCAGCACGGCCAAGGCTCGGGGCAAGTATGTCGGCATCTGCGGCCAGGGCCCGTCCGACCACGCCGACCTGGCCGAATGGCTGATGGACCAGGGCATCGAGTCCATGTCACTCAACCCCGACACCGTGGTCGATACCTGGATCAGGCTGGCCAAGCACAAGAAGCAGTGAGTCCCCGGATGAACAGGGACAGGCAGCTCGCACGCAGCGTACTTCTGTTGCCGGCCCTGCTGGCGCTTGTGCTGTCCGCTTGCGCCCCCCCTGCATCGAGCCGTTCCGGTGCGCCTGAGCGGACTGGCGACCTCGGCATTGAGCTGCCCTACCAGGCCCGCGGCCAGGAACCCGGCTGGTTACTCGAACTGACTGGCTCGGGCATGACGCTGACCTGGGACCATGGCCGCCACACGGCGCACATGCCGGAGCCCAGTGTGCGCGGCATGCAACGGGGGATTCGCTATTCGGGCGTCGCGGGTGGCCATCAAGTGGTCGCCCGCATGACTCATGCGCTCTGCCACGATGTAATGTCCGGCATACCCTACCCCGACCGGGTGACCGTGCACATCGACCAGAGACGACTCCGCGGCTGCGGCGGCCGGCCTGGTGCCCTGCTGAAAGATACGCACTGGAACATCACGGCGATCGATGGCGATGACATCCTGCACGATTCGCATCCGACAATTGAATTCGGTCATGCCGGCAACTTCGGTGGCTCCGGCGGATGCAACAGTTTTTCTGGCAGCTTCGAGCTGAGAGGGAACCGGTTCAAGCTCGGCATGGTTGCCAGCACTGCGGTCGCCTGCGACCTCCCGGCCATCCAAACCGATGGCCGGGTCGGCCCCGTAGACCAACAAGCCCTTGCAGCCGGCAGGCAGGAAAACCGAATGATTCAGCTTGTCAGCCGCATGGACGCATTCAACATCACCGATGATGGCACCCTGGTGCTTCGAACCCGTTCAGGAACGACGATGCGCGCCCGCCCTGCGCAATCGCCGCGTTGATGCGGGCTGCAGCGGTTCGTGCCCGCCAGATAATCCACGAATGGTATTGATCCCCGTAACAGGCAGGTGCTACTGCGCGGGGCGGAGAGCTCCGAAACGCCGGGCAACGATGCACACGCTTTCCGAACAGAAGGCAGAATCGCTCTGTACCCTTCAATAAGTAGATAGTCCCCCCGCGGTACCACACATCATCCCGGACCTGAACAGCACGCCACCGGTGCACACGCCTGTTCCGGGTCCATTGTGTCCTGGTTCACCGTGGCTGCCGAATAGTGGCAAGCGGAACAACCGAACTCGCGCGGCCCGCAACCTGCGTGGTTGCCCCCACGAGTTGCCTATTCCGTTCAACAGGGAGAACACCATGATCAGGATATTTGCACTAGCACTGCTTGCAGTGGTCTGGACCTCGGCAGCCTGCGCCGCCGACAAGGACGATGCGCGTGTTGCCATCGCCCAGGCACAGGCGGCGGTCCAGGCGGCTGAAAATGCGGATGCGGCCACGGCGGCCAGCACCGAAATGCGCGCGGCCAAAGACAACCTCACCGCCGCACACGGTGCCAGCGATCGTCGCCAATGGGATGACAGCATCCTGAATGCACAAAAGGCTACCGCGGATGCCAATCTGGCCAGCGCGCGTGCGCGGCAGCAGCGCGCCACCAGCGCTACCAAGGAAATCGAAGCAAGCCTCGAATCGCTTCGCCAGCAAGCCACGCCGACAGGGAGCTGAACCATGAAATCAATAACCATGCGACTACTGCCTGTCATCGCCCTGTTCTTCCTTGCGGCCTGCGCCACCACGCCAAAGGGACCACCACCCGAAGTCGAACGACTGAACAACCAGCTCACCCAGCTTCGCTCTGACCAACGGGTAGCGGCCAACGCACCCGATGAACTGGACAAGGCCCAGTCAGCAGTCAATGCGCTTGCCGGCCAGGCTCGCGCGCTGGACGAACAGCACTACCAGCAACGCGTCTACGTGGCCGACCGACTGGTGCAAACGGCCGAAGCAATCGGCATGGCCCGGTACCAGGAACAGCGTGGCAAACAACTCGGCCGTGAACGTGATCAACTTTTGTTGCAGGTCCAGACTCGACAAGCCGAGCAGGCTCGACAGGCCGCCACAGTCGCGCAGGCTTCAGCGGAAACCGAACGGCGCAACGCGGAAATGGCGAGGGAGGAAGCCGCCGCTGCACGCGCGCAACTGGAAGACATGCGCAGTAAACTGAGCGACCTGAAGACAAAACAGACCAAGCGCGGGCTTGTGATCACATTGGGCGACGTCCTGTTCGAAGTGGACAAGGCGTCGCTGAAACCGGGTGCCACGCGCTCGCTGGACCAGCTTGCAGAGGCATTGAAGGATGATCCGGGTGCGCAGATCCAGATCGAAGGCCATACCGATTCAACCGGCAGCCGCACGCACAACATGGAGCTGTCGCGCGACCGCGCAAGCGCCGTACAGTCCTACCTGACAGCAAACGGCATCAGCGCCTCGCGCATCACCACCCGCGGT
Organism: uncultured Gammaproteobacteria bacterium; assembly: GCA_963800395.1. Taxonomy (GTDB): domain Bacteria; phylum Pseudomonadota; class Gammaproteobacteria; order Xanthomonadales; family Rhodanobacteraceae; genus DASSBG01. The sequence goes on along the minus strand of CAWDBD010000011.1, from coordinate 193,079 downwards.
CTGGGCCCGGACTATCCGGTTGCCACCAACAAGACCGCCGCCGGCCGTCAGCAAAATCGCCGCGTCGAGGTCATTGTCAGGAACCGCGACAACAATGGCCAGGAGCCTGGGCGGCAGCAGTGAATGGACCGCCATCCCGGTGCAAGCCGGGATGACGGATCTTCCGCGAATGTCGATCTGCCGATGCCGTTACCGCGCAGCACGCTTCACGGCTCAAGGCCATCCGCAAAAATGGTGTCGGCCAGTCGCACTGCGGCCCAGGCATCCAGGCGTCCGTAACCGGACTGATAGTTGGGCCAGTCTGCCATGCTCAAACCACCGCAGCTGCTGTGGTATGGATCGGAGATTCCCTGGCGGACTGCCGTGGCGTGCAGAATCTGCGCGATCTGATCGGGATGCCCGCGCAAGGCCGGATTGACCGAGACCATCAGTGCAACCGTACCAGCCACGTGCGGCGTGGCCATGCTGGTGCCTTGAAAGTTGTCATAGCTGTCAACAGGGATACTGGAGCGCACGTTCACGCCCGGCGCTGACAAGTCAAGGTAGACCGATGTCGCGCCGGGTGATGGGCCGCGACTGGAAAACCCGGCGAGTGCGTCATTGCTGTCGGTAGCAGCGACAGCGAAACTTTCCTCATAGGTGCCTGGCGAATTGATGATCGAGGCGCAGGACGAGCCCTCATTGCCGGCTGCGGCGGCATAGAAGATGCCACCCGCAATCACGTTGTCCACTGCCGCGCGCAGTTCCTCGCCCGTGGTGCAGCCTTCGTCGACAACACAGGCCCAGGAATTGTTGATCACGTCCGGGGCCTTGGCCGGGTCGGGGTTGTTGCCGGCAGAATCGGTGGGCGCCAGCATCCACTGCATGCACTCGATGTAGCGAGCAGGGGTGCCATCACCGGCATCCATGTTGCGGCAGCCGATCCACCTGGCCTGCGGCGCAACACCGATCTTGTTGGCACCACCATCGTCACCGACCATGGTACCCATGGTATGCGTGCCGTGATTGATATCGTCGCATGGGAAAGGCGAATCCACGCCGCAACTGCTGCCGTGCTGATCGGTATGAATGGCATCGTGCCAGTTGTAGTCGTGATCGGCGACGACACCGTTCCAGCCTCGGTACTGCGCTTTCAGTGCCGGATGGTCCCACTGGTAGCCGGTGTCCTCGCCCGCTACCACGGCGCCCTGCCCCAACACGCCATGTGCCCAGGCCTCGGGGGCGTTGATCTGTGTAATGCCCCAGGGAACGCTTAGCGCGCCGGCCGTCATGGCGGTGCCGTTCACGTCGGGTTGCGCAATGGGAAATCGCTGCGGCAGCTCGCGATTGGATGCTATGCGCGCCACATCGGCGCGCCGGGACAAGGCGCCTATCTGCCCGGCGTCAAGTCGGGCGGCGATGACATTGGCGATCCAGTAGTCACGATGCGCCACGCCATGGCGGTCGAGCCAGTCGCGCAGCGCTGCCTGACTGGTGTCGGCACGTGCGCGCAGGCTGGCCACCAGCGCACGGCGTCGCGCCAGATAATCCGCGTCCGGGCGCATGGGCGCCAGTGCAGGCGTGCTCTGGTCAGGCGCCACAATCAATACCGGAACCGTACCCGACTGCTGTGCCCTGGCCACGAGCCCGGGGTCGATTTCAGCCGCCGGCGCAGATGGACAGGCAAGCAGCACGGTGGAAACCAGCAGGTATGCAATGAGCGCTTTCATCGGAATTGTCATAAGTGTCCCCGGATTGGTCAGGCCAGCCGGAAACCGATTCGGCTTGCCGCGCGCGAACGATCATAGCCGAATACACTTGCCATGGTGAGCCGATGCTCGATCGCTTTTTTGTCCCTGTATCGGACTGGCTGCAGGATGCAAAGAAATCAAGTTGCGATCCGGTACCCGTTGCGGCAAGGTAATGAAAGCGCTCGGACCCATGGCAATTGATGAAGCGCACAGCCGATGGTCTGCCTGCCTGCAAATGCCTGGCGCGCCTGGGCGGGGCAAGCATTATCAAGCGGCCTGCTCGGTTCCGGGCTCACATGCTGTTCACTCACCGGGAAATACCTGTCCATGAAGCTGCCGACCATCCCCGCAAGCGCCGTGCTCGCGATCAGCCTTGTTTTTGCGGTTACACAGGCTGCGGCGACGCAGTATCCGATCGGCAGTGGCACAGTCACTATCAATGGCAGCTCCGAGGCCCTGCCTGCAGGCGGTACGTTCGGCGACTCCAGCTACGATGCCGGTACCGGCTACCTGTCTCCGGGCAAATTCGCCTTTCCCCAGGCAACCGTCGCGAACGGTGACTTCACTATCACCTACCAGCTCGCCCAAAGCGATACGTCCGCTGCCCTGGTTGGCAGCAATGGCAACGTTGGTTTCACGACGGCAAGCATGCAACTAAGTATTGTTTCGGCATCCTACCTGGGCTTTCCCGTGTCGGTCAGTCCGTGCAGATTTTCACCTGTCGCATGGGGCACCCTGGGTGGCAGCGCGTCTGCAACCGGGATGCACATCAGCAACGGCATCTTCACGGTCCCGCCGACCACGGACAGCTGCGGCGGATACCAGGCACAGATAAACGACGCCCTGGCAGGCAACCAGAACAGCATTACCATGGTCATTGATGGAAACTTCACCCCGCCAGCGCTCGACGACCGGGTCTACATGGACGGCTTCGACACGCAGCCGTCCCCGTGACAGCAGGTCAATGGGCGGCCCAGTGCGCCGTACCCGATACTCGGGAATAATTATCATGACATTAATTTCGACTATTCTGGCCGGCTGCGCGGTGGCGCCGCCCGGCCATTTCACCCAGCCGCAGGCACCCGACCGCTTCACGCCGTGCCCCGCTTCGCCCAACTGCGTGTCCTCCCAGGCCGATGCGGGCAGCGCCAGACACGTGGCGCCCCTTGCCCATGACACCTCCGCCGGGCAGGCAAGAACGGCCTTGCTCGATGTCCTGCGCGATAGCGACAACGCCGAAGTGGTGACTGATGAGCACGGTTTCATCCATGCCATCTTTCGTACCACGGTCGGTTTTGTGGACGATGTGGGCTTCATCATTCACCCGCATGAAAACTTCATTGACGTGAAGTCGGCCTCTCGCGCGGGCTACTACGATTTTGGCGTCAACCGGCGTCGCGTGGAGCGCCTGCGCAAACGCTTCAAGCGACGTCTTGCAGCCACTGACCAGCGATCAGATGGCTGACCGGCTGCGCCGCACCTGGACACAGGACCATCCGCTTTCATGTCGCACGACACCACGATCATCAATCAGGAACGCCAGGACCTCAGCCATCACGAAAGCATCTGGCTGTTCGGCTACGGGTCACTGATCTACAAGGCAGGGTTCGATTTCCTCGAGCGTCGCCCGGCATGGATTCATGGTTGGCAGCGACGCTTCTGGCAGGGTTCGCATGATCACCGCGGCACACCCGATGCGCCGGGGCGGGTACTGACCCTGGTTGCAGACGAAGAAAGTGACTGTTTCGGCATGGCCTACCGGATCAGGCCCGACGCCATTCCCGCACTGGATGTGCGCGAAAAAAATGGCTACCTGCGCTTCGAGGCCGACATGCGTTTCGCCGACGGCAGCGACGCCAAGGGCCTGGTGTATATCGCCAAACCCGATAATGCTGCCTGGCTGGGGCCGGCCAGCGATGAACATATTGCCCGGCACATTGCCAACTCGGAAGGACCCAGCGGGCCCAACCGTGAATACCTTTTGAAGCTGGCGCAGTCATTGCGCGACCATGGAGAGCAGGACGCGCATGTGTTTGCCGTTGAGCGCGCGCTGCTCGCCTTACGGGCGGACTCCTAGCCCGGACTATTCATGAACCTCCTGCTGCGACCGCCGATACACTCGCTGTGGCACGCGCTACTCCCTCAGCTGCGCTCGACGTACTGTCGAGTACGCCATCGCGCATCTTCAGTGCGCATCGCGCGCCACAGCGGCGTCTCGTCGGTCTCGCGACGGACGCTCATGAATAATCCGGGCTAGCCCGCATTATTCACCAACCTTCTACTGCGCCGGCCCAATGACACGCCCGGCGCGGCTTTCGCTTGGTCGCAGTGCTCGACGTAGTGTCGGCTACGCCTGCGCACTGCTCGGGCGCAAAAGCCACGCCGGACATGCCCTTGAACCGGCTCGCTACCAACGCTGATGAATAATCCGGGCTAGCGCAAATCCAGGAACTGGGGGCTGACGACCATGCGTAACGAATCCAGCCTCAGACGCGCTGAGGGCAGTGCCTTGCGCAATGCCTGCAGTTCGTTTTCCACTCGTTCGACATCGGCATGGCTCACTGCCGGATTGACTTCGCGCAGGGCCAGCAGGCGCTGACGTTCCGCACCAAGCTGCCGTTCGGCCTGCTGCAGAGCGTGCTGAGCAATGCGCTCGGCCTCAGCCTGTGCCGTCTCCTCGGCCGAGGCCAGCATGGGCGGCACAAGCTGCAGCAGAAACCTGCGATAGCGCGGCACGTCGATCGGCTGCTGGGCCGCCCGCGCCAGGGCCTGCGCCGACACCGCGTAGTGCGGTTGCGCCCTGAGCCTGGAGTCCAGGGTGGTGGTGATCGGCTGTGCCGGCAGGAATCGCTGCACATCGAGGCTGGCGTCGGCCACGCACTCGAGCACGAACACAGCCTGCAACAGCACCTGTTTGCCGGACAGAGCGGTATCGCACATGAAGCTGGCATTGCCCTGCTCGCTGCCCAGCAGCAGATCAAGCGCACCAAGCATGAGCGGATGGTCAAAACGAAGCAACGGCAGATCATCGCGCCGCAAGGCCACCTGGCGATCAAAGGTCACGCTGAACGGGCCGGATGAAAAGCCGGCCAGCGCGTCGGTGGCCAGGAACTCGGGATCCAGGCGCAGGGCACCACCGCCCAGTTCATCGATCTGCACCCCAAAATGCTCAAGCAGGCGTTGCATGAATTCGTGTCCGGAATCGTCACGGTCGCCAGCTTCCAGCGCCTGAGTCAGAGGCTCGGCATCGCGTCCGCTACTCGCCGCAAGCTCAAGCAGGCGATCACGACCTTCGTGCACGGTCCTGGCCAGTTCGGCGTGGACGGTGGCGGTCTCGGCCAGGAGCTCGTTCAGTTCCTTCTCGGCATCCGCAGCATCGTCCGCGAGAAGCCGCGCGACACGGGCCACGTCTTCGGCAAAGTGATTCAGCAAGCTTCGGCCATCAGCCGGGCTGCTGCGAAATGCGTCCATCCCTTCGTCGTACCACCGTGACAGCGCCTGTTGCGCCGTCGCTTCGACCACTGCCGAATGAATGTGGATGGCTTCGTCCTTGCGTCCAATGCGATCAAGCCGTCCGATGCGCTGTTCCAGCAGATCCGGATCCAGCGGCAGATCCCACAGCACAAGCCGCTGCGCAAACTGGAAGTTGCGACCTTCCGAGCCGATCTCCGAGCTGAGCAGCAATTGCGCGCCGTCGGGCTCGGCAAACCAGGCAGCATTCCTGTCACGCTGCACCAGACCCAGGCCTTCATGAAAACGTGACACCCTGATATCACCACCGGCCAGCGCTTCGTCCAGCGCCAGCACCTTGGCCTGACTGCGACAGATCAGCAGGAACTTGTCCTGCGGGTACTCGGCAAGCAGGCCAATCAGCCAGGCAAGACGCGGGTCATCGGCATAGTCGTATTGCACGCCGTCGGCACCTTCACCGATATCCGCCTCGAACTCGTCACGCAGGGCGTGGCGCCGCGCCTCATCGGCCGATGAGGCTGGCAGACACTTGAGGTGTGCCTCGCGCGCCGGAAAGCCGCCAATCAGATCGCGCCGGTTGCGGAACATGACACGCCCGGTACCGTGCCGGTCGATCAGTGCAGACAACAGCTCGCTGCTCGCCTGCGGACTGTCGGCATGGCGAAGAATCAATTCCCGCAGAGGCTCATCGGCAGGGTACTGGGTGAACAATGACTCGCACTCTGCATGACTGAGTGACAGTCCTTGCGTCAATTTGTCGGCCACGCCGGAGAGCGCGACCCAGCTTTCGCTTTCTGCCAGATACGCATCAAGGCTTGCGTAGCGGGCCGGGTCAAGCAGCCGCAACCGCGCAAAGTGGCCGCGTCGACCCGACTGCTCCGGAGTCGCCGTCAGCAGTATGACCGATGGTGTGTTCGCAGCCAGCTGCTCCACAAGCTGATAGCCCGGTCCACTGGCCTCGGGGGTCCACTGCAAGTGATGCGCCTCATCCACGACCAGCATGTCCCAGTCGCCCTGGAGCACCTCCGCGCCAGTCTTTTCCGATGCCAGAAGAAACGTCTGGCTCACCAGAACCCGCTGCTCTTCCTCGAATGGATTTCCCGGATGATCAACACCGGCCTGCATGCGCGCCGCATCAAAGATGGAAAACGCCAGGTTGAACCGACGCAGCAACTCCACGAACCACTGGTGAACCAGATTCTCCGGCACTACGACAAGCACGCGCCGTGCGAGGCCGGCAGCCAACTGGCGACTGATGATCAGGCCCGCCTCGATGGTCTTGCCAAGCCCGACTTCATCAGCCAGAAGGACTCGCGGCGAACGCTGCGCCGTTGCTCGTGCGACCACTTGCAACTGGTGGTCAAGCAGATCGATGCGCGCCGAGTTGAGACCCCACGACTGGCGACCGCGAGCTTCGGCCCGCTGCCTCAGAGCTGCATGACGCAGCTCGAAGTGGTCCACCGGGTCGACACGCCCGGACAGCAGCCGTTCGTCTGCGTGGGAAATGCTCTGCTCGTCATCCAGCTCGCCCTCGGCCAGCCGGTCGTTGCCGCCGTAGTAGACGAGCATGCCGTCTTCTTCGGCTACCCGTTCCACCAACAGGCTGCGGCCCTGCCCGAGGACTTTCTGCCCCTGGCGGAACGCGGCACGCAACAGCGGCGCCGAATGCTGTGCGTATTGCCGCAGCACCCCCGCCTTGGCAAACAGGACCTGCACTCCGCGACCTTCCACCCGAAGCACCGTGCCCAGGCCCAGTTCGGGTTCAGCGGTCGACATCCAACGTTGTCCGGGAACAAACATCTATCAAACAACCCGTCTCTGGGAACCCCCGCGTGAATCCGGACGAGTGAATCGGCGAGATGAATGCCCGGATTCAAACCACGCGTGACAGCCCATCAATCCAATTCGGGCATGTTTCGCACGGCAAGTGCCGGACTTCCACTCGCTGCACCGCCGTCCGTGATTCGAGCAGGAGGTTCCTGAATACACAAAACAAAACGGGGTCGGCAATTGCCGACCCCGCATCAGTAGACTGACGTTGTCAGACTTACTCGGCTGCTTCCACTTCCTCAGCCTGCAGGCCTTTCTGGCCCTCGACAACCTGGAAGCTGACCTTCTGGCCTTCTTTCAGGGTGCGGAAGCCGTCGCCCTTGATGGCACGGAAGTGAACAAACACATCATCCTCGTTGTCACGAGAAATGAAACCAAAGCCCTTGGCATCGTTGAACCATTTTACGGTGCCGATCTCACGATCAGACATAATCGAACTCCAAAACAATAAACACATTGAACGCATCCATAGGGGTCACTCGGACACCGACCGGATGCAACTTACTGAGTGTGCATGCAGCTTGTCAGGAGCACATCGTCAAAGTCTGGCGATGGATCAGTACCTGTTAAACGTACAACGCGCAACAACAGCGAGATGAATTCTATCCCATGCCAGCGCAAAATGCGATAGTCTGGACGATTTGCTCCACCGGCCCATCGGCAACCGGCTCTGCCAAGCCCGGGTAAATCGAGCACTTGGAAGCAATAGAAAATACATAATATTTTCAATTATTTATCCAATTTTCATGAGACTGCATCACAGCGATACCGAAATGAATCGAGCCTGACGAAGAGCACGGACCGGAAAGGCCCGCAATCGAATGCGTCTCGGGATAGGGGCATTTTCAAGCCGTCCGGCACCCTCGCCGGGTATCATGGCACTCGCGCCGGATTCAACCAGCACCTGCCCGGATTGCTGACACGACAGGCCACGCGCCGTAAACTGCGGCAGAGAAGGAACCCGAAACCGGCATGAGCACACGCGAAAACGAAAGCATCACTCACCGCACTCAGTTGAGTCCGGGTCCGCGCCGGCCCGGGCAGCGTACCGCGTGCGTGATCGTGATTTACGGGGAAGGTCTTGGCCAACGGCTCAACGTGGAATCACGGCAGATTCTGATCGGGCGCTCGGAGGAAGCCGACTTGCAGCTGCCCCACCCCAGCGTATCGCGTCGCCATTGCCAGATCTGGCGGGACGGCCAGGATCACTGGATAAGGGACCAGGGCGCCACCAACCGCACCCGTCTCAATGACAGGGAGCTGGGGGACAGTGACCATCTGCTGGTTGATGGTGACCACATCACCGTTGGCGAGAGCATCCTCAAGTTCATCGGCCATGCCAGCCTCGAAGCGCCCTACCACGAGGAGGTCTACCAGCTCGCCACCCAGGATGCCCTGACCGAGCTCGGCAATCGGCGTCACTTCGACGAGCTGCTGGAAAAGGAGCTGGCGCGCGCCACGCGTCACCGTCGCGCGCTGTCGCTTTGCATCATCGATATTGACCTGTTCAAGAAGGTCAATGACAACCATGGCCATATCGAGGGTGATGGCGTGCTGCGCCGCATCGCCGATGTGATCCGTGCCCATGCCCGGATCGAAGACGTGGCTGCGCGTATCGGCGGCGAAGAGTTTGCCGTGCTGTTTCCCGAAACCGCTGTGGCGAGCGCGCATGGAATCTGCGAGCGCTTGCGTCAATCGGTACGTGAAACAACCTTCCGCTTCGGCGATGCCCGACAGACCATCACGGTGAGCATCGGTATCGCCGGGCTGCAGGACGGCGATACCCGCGCCGCACTGATGCAACGCGCTGACCAGGCGTTGTACCAGGCCAAGAACAATGGCCGCGACATGACCTGCGACGCACCCTGATCAGCTGCTCGGGGTTAATCAGAGGAGCCCCGGGGAACGCGTTCCAGCGTGCCCAGGGAATGGCCCTGCTCGGCCAGGTAAACCAGCCAGCGGTTGAGGAAGGTGGCCATGCGCATGCGATGCCGGGACATGACCGGCGCCGGAGGCCACGGCCCCAGGACCTGCCAGAGCTGCTTGCCCGGATGGCAATGCTGTACCTCGGCCACATCGGCATCCAGATACAGGCGCAATTGCGCCGAAGGCACCGGATGGCCGGTGTCGTGGTCGATGTTTGCGTAACTGAGCGTCAGATCAAGCGTGTACGGATGTCGCTTCTGGATTTCGACCAGCAGGTCAAGGCCGTCATCGACGGTCGAACGATACAGTCCCGGTTGCAGCCGATGCGCCGAAAACATGCGCCTGATCCGATGATAATTCTCGGCATACAAGCCCATCAACCACGCAAAGCGGCTGGGCAGAAGTTGCTGGGCTCTGGACTGGACTACGGCATTCATGAGCCGATAGTAGCATTGTCTGCGCGCTTGTCTGCCTGGTCCGGTCATCCTGGCGGGACCAGGCCCGATTGCCGCCGGAAGATGGCTCTGGCAGCAAGTCCACTACATCACAGCATCTTGCGTTCGATTCCGAGCTGATCAATGATCTTGCTGCCGATTTCCTCGATCGACACGTGCGTGGTATTGAGCTGCGGAATCGAGAAACCGCGCATCAGGGACGCCGCCTGGCGCAGTTCGTTGCGGCACTGCTCAATCCGGGCATAGTTGCTGCCCGGTCGTCGCTGTTCGCGAATCTGACTCAGCCGTTCCGCGTCGATGGTCAGACCATAGAGCCTTTCCCGGAATGGCCGCACCACCTCGGGCAGTTCCTGACGGTCCAGATCGTCCGGCGTCAACGGATAGTTGGCCGCCATGATCCCGAAGTGCAGCGCCATGTACAGGCACGTGGGCGTCTTGCCGACCCGTGAGACACCGAGAAGAATGACATCCGCATCCTGGTAGTTGATGGCAATGCCATCGTCATGCGACAGCGCATAGTTGGTGGCGTTGATCCGCGACTCGTATTCGGCGAAGTTGGTCAAACCATGCGCCTTGCCCACCAATGGCGCACGCTTTTGCCCCAGCTCCGCCTCCAGCGGCGCAATGAACGGTGCGAACACATCCAGCATCAGCGCACCACTGGCCGCGAGACGCTCGCTGAGCAGTCGATCCATGATGGTGTTGATGACAATCGGCCGCATGCCACTGATCGCGAACTCGCTCTTGATGCGGGTAGCTGCCGCCTCGGCCTTCTGCTCGCTGTCGACGAAGGGGATGCGGTGGGTGGTGAAATCGACACCACTGAATTGAGTAAGGACACTGTGCCCGATGGTCTCGGAGGTGATGCCGGTGCCATCGGAGACATAAAAAACCGTACGCTGCATGTGCGAAAATCCCTGCCTGACCCTGGCGCAGTGTACGCCATCAGGCCATCACACCATCCGATCCATCGCGAGTGAACTCATTCCCTTGAACAAAGCAGCCCCTGCAAGCAAGAAATCTGCCGACGGCCACACGCCGGTGATGCGCCAATACCTCAAGGCCAAGGCCGAGCATCCCGATCAGTTGCTTTTTTTCCGCATGGGCGACTTTTACGAACTGTTCTACGACGATGCCCGCAAGGCCGCCCGGCTGCTTGACATCACCCTGACCCAGCGCGGCCAATCGGCAGGCCAACCCATCCCCATGGCTGGCGTACCCTGGCACTCGGCCGAGAACTATCTGGCGCGGCTGATCCGTCAGGGCGAATCGGTTGCCATCTGCGAGCAGATAGGAGATCCGGCCAAGTCCAAGGGTCCGGTGGAACGCAAGGTCGTGCGCATTGTCACGCCCGGCACCGTCACCGACGAGGCCCTGCTCGATCAGCGCCGTGACAATCTGTTGCTGGCCATTGCAGCCGAGCGGGAAAATTTCGGATTGGCATGGATTGACCTTGCCAGCGGTCGCTTTGTCCTGGCCGAGGTAGCCGACAAGGAGGCCCTGGCAGCCGAGCTGGCACGACTGGCACCGGCTGAATCGCTGGTCAGTGAAGATGGCACCTGGCCAGACGCGGTGAACGCCCTGCCCGGCCTGCGCAAACGCCCACCCTGGCATTTTGACAGCGACAGCGGCGCGCGCGAGCTGAACCGGTTCTTCGGCACCCGAGACCTGTCCGGCTTCGGCGTGGACGATCTGTCGACGGCGATTGGCGCCGCAGGTTGCCTGCTCGCCTATGTCGAGGAGACCCAGAAAAGCGCCCTGCCCCACATCAGCGGCCTGGCTGTCGAGGCTGCAGACCAGACCCTGGCGATGGATGCTGCCACGCGCCGCAACCTGGAACTGGACACCCACCCCGAAGGCCGCCGTGAGCATACCGTGCTGGGTGTGCTGGATGAAACGGTGACGCCGATGGGCGCACGCCTGCTGCGGCGCTGGTTGCATCGCCCCCTGCGCGACCAGCATACGCTGCGCTACCGCCAGCAGGCCATCGGCGCAGTGCTTGATGGGCGCCACTTCGAGGCCTTGCGCGAACAATTGCGCGCCATTGGCGATCTCGAGCGCATCATGGCGCGGGTGGCACTGCGCTCTGCCCGGCCAAGGGACCTGTCGACGCTGCGCGATGGCCTGGCCAGCGCACCGGGATTGCGCGAGGCGCTGGCACCACTGCAAAGCCCCTTGCTGTCGCAGCTGGTCGAACGTATCGGCGACCACACCCGCACCACCGAACTGCTGCACACGGCGATGGTCGAACAGCCCCCGGTGTTGACCCGGGATGGTGGCGTCATTGCCCCCGGCTTTGATGCCGAGCTCGACGAACTCAAGCAGCTGGCGGAAAACGCAGACCAGTTCCTGCTGGAGCTGGAACAGCGTGAGAAGGCCGCCACCGGTATCAGCAACCTCAAGCTCGGCTACAACCGCGTGCATGGCTATTACATCGAGATCAGCAAGGCGCACTCGGACAAGGTACCCACCCACTACACGCGCCGGCAGACCACCAAGAACGCCGAGCGCTACATCACCGAGGAGCTCAAGGCCTTCGAGGACAAGGTCCTGTCGGCTCGCGAACGCGCCCTGCAGCGCGAGCAGGCCCTGTATGCATCACTGCTCGACACGCTGGCCGAAAATCTCGAGCCGCTACGCGATGCCGCCAGCGCCATCGCCGAACTGGACGTCCTTGCCACCCTGGCCGAACGGGCCGATGTCCTGGACTGGAACTGCCCGCAGCTTGTCGATGAACCGGGCATCGATATCCGCGCCGGCCGCCATCCGGTCATCGAGAAAGTGCGCGAAGAACCGTTCGAGCCCAACGACATCCGGCTTGATGACAGCAGGCGCATGCTGATCATTACCGGCCCCAACATGGGCGGCAAATCCACCTACATGCGTCAGGTGGCGCTGATCGTGCTGCTGGCCCACATCGGCAGCTTCGTGCCTGCCAGCAGCGCGTCGATCGGACCGGTCGACCGTATCTTCACTCGCATCGGCGCAGGCGACGACCTGTCCAGAGGCCAGTCCACCTTCATGGTCGAAATGACCGAGACGGCCAATATCCTGCACAATGCCAGTGACCAGAGCCTGGTGCTGATGGATGAAGTCGGCCGTGGCACCAGCACCTACGACGGCCTGTCCCTGGCGCGCGCATCAGCCATGCATCTGGCAACGCGCAATCACGCTTTCACCTTGTTCGCCACCCATTATTTCGAACTCACCGAACTGGCCGAGGACGACGCCAGCATTGCCAACGTGCACCTGGATGCAGTCGAGTACGAGGACCGCCTGGTATTCATGCACGCGGTCAAGGAAGGCTCCGCCAATCGCAGTTTCGGGCTGCAGGTTGCCGCTCTGGCCGGCCTGCCCAAATCGGTCATCGCCGAGGCTCGCCGGACCCTGGAGCAACTCGAGCGTGGCGCATATCGGGGCAACGAAGCCGGTCCGCAAATGGGCCTGTTCAACGCAGAACCGGCCAGCCAGGCGCAAAGCTCGAGCCTTGAACAGGCTCTGGCCGAGATCAACCCCGACAACATGAGCCCGCGCGAAGCACTCGATGCCCTCTACCGCCTGAAGCAGTCCAGCGAGGATGAGTGACACGCCCGATGGCATCTCGGCATACCCTGCCGGGCAGCAGGTGCATGGTCTCGACGGCTCGACGGCAGCAGCCGACTGGCCAGCACTGCGCGCAGCGGAAGTCATCGAATTACTGGACAGATATCCGTGCCCGGGCGCGGTGCAGGGACTGCTTTGGCATAGCCCGCGACCGCTTTCGGCCGCGGCGCTGGTAGCCGTCGGTGACGAACGCCTGTTCGTCAAGCGTCATCACCGCAACGTGCGAACACCGGCCAGCTTGAGCGAGGAGCATCGATTCATCGATCACCTGCGCGCGGTCGGCGCTGCCGTCCCGGAGGTCTTGCGTGATGCCGAAGAACTCAGCACGCCGACTCGGGGCGACTGGGTTTATGAGGTGCATGCCTGTGCACCCGGCGTCGACCTGTACCGCGACCTGGTCTCGTGGGCTCCCGTCCCGGACCTGAACCACGCATGGCAAGCCGGCCGGGCGCTTGCCGGGTTTCATGCTGCAGCCGCGGGCCATGACGCAGCACAACGCAGCACGCATGTTCTTGTCACGCGCGATGAGCTGGTTTGCGCCACCGACCCCGTGGCCACGCTGCGTGCGCAGCTTCCGCAACGCCCTGGGCTGGCGGACTATCTGCGCGGGCGTGACTGGGAGGCCGAGCTGGCACAGCACGTGCTGCCACGCCAACGACAGATTCAGGCGCGGGTTTGTGCACAAAAGCGATTGTGGACCCACAATGACTGGCATGTATCCAATCTGGCCTGGAGCGATCGCAGCACGCAGGCCACAGTCAGCGCCGTTTTCGATTTCGGCCTGGCGTCCCCCACCTGTGCGCTGTTCGACCTGGCCACCGCGATCGAGCGCAATGCCATCGCCTGGCTGGAACTGGATCGCCACACCGACATCGCCCATCTCGACACGGCCCTGGCGCTGCTCGGGGGTTACCATGAAATCGCCCCACTCAGCGGGGAGCACCGTGCACTGGTGGCGGAGTTGCTGCCCGTGGTGCATTTCGACTTCGCCCTGTCCGAGGTTGAGTACTTTCATGCCGTTACCGGGTCGGCCAGAAACGCGGACATCGCCTGGAACACCTTTCTGCTCGGTCACGCACGCTGGTTCGACAGTGCCGATGCAAGGGCACTGCAGGCGGCCATTGCCGACACCTGAGCCGACCTGGCCACTGCATGACGCTGACGCGCAATACCGCAACACAAGCTCGCCTGTGCGAACCCGGCTGACGCGGATTGCCGGTACCGCATTTTGCTTTGAGGGCCATTCGTGTTCCAATACGCACCTTCGTGAAGCGGGGGTGCCCGGTATTGACCGGGCTGAGACAGTCCCTTGGAACCTGAACTGGTTTGCACCAGCGTAGGGAGCTTCGAAACGTCTGCATGCGCGTGCGCCTGCGGACGGGTCGCCGTCGCTTCGATTGATCCGACTCGACGAGACGACCATGAAACAACTCCTGACTTGCACAGTTTTCCTGCTTGCCCTCGGTGGCGTGCCCACGGCGGCCATGGCGGACGGACCGGCGAGCGCGCAATCGACAGCCACGCCCCTGGCAACCATCAAGGTACAGGCCAGCACCGACGATCCTTCGGCCGGTATTGGCAGCATCGATGGAGCCTCACTGCATGACAGCCCGCTCAGCGTTCAGGTCATTGATCGCCGGCAGATGGACGCAACCCAGCCGCGCACACTCAGCGAAGTGGCGCGCGCCGATGCAGCGACCACGGACAACTACGCGCCGGTGGGCTATTACCAGAACCTTGCCATCCGCGGCTTTGCTCTCGATCTTGCCAGCGGCTACCGCATGAACGGACTGAGCATCGCCGGCGAACAGCGCATTGCCCTGGAAAACAAGCAGAGCGTGCAGATTCTGAAGGGTCTTGCCGGGATCGAGGCGGGCGTGGTGGCCCCGGGTGGCCTGGTCAACTTCGTCAGCAAACGCCCGGCCGAGGTGCGTCAAATCGGCTTCGCAACCGACGCCCGCGGCTCGCGCCAGGCAACGATCGACATCGGCACCTGGCTGACACCGGAATTCGGCATTCGCCTCAATGCCGCCTGGGACAATCCGCACAGCTATGTTGATCATGTTCGCGGCAGACGCAACCTGTACGCGCTGGCCATGGACTGGCAACCCTCCGATCGCGTCGTGCTGCGTCTCGACAGCGAGTATCAGAGCAGCGCACAGCGCTCGGTTTCCGGCTTCCAGCTCCTGGGTGGCACGGCACTGCCCGCACGACCGCACAGCACATGGATGCTCGGCTACCAGCCGTGGCAGCAGCCCGTGGGCATCCGCTCGACCAATAGCTCGGCACGGCTGGCCTGGCAGTTCGACAAGCACTGGAAACTGCGCCTTGCCGCCGGGCACAGTCGCAGCGTGATCCAGGACAACGTCGCCTTTGCCTACGGCTGCTACTACACTGCGGCCTGCGCCAGCGGCGAGTATCCCGGCAACTTCTTCGGGCCGGACGGCAGCTACGACATCTACGACTTTCGCAGTCCTGATGACACCCGCCGCAACAGCGAGGCCCGTGCCCTGATCGAGGGCCGATTCAGCACCGGACCACTACGGCATGAGCTGACCGCGGGTGTTGACGCCATCCGACGTACCATCGACCAGCGTCCCTACGTCAACGCCTATGTCGGCAGCGCCAACATCGACCAGCGCGATCCGCCGGTTTTCGCGCCCTCTTCCGCACAAGCGGGACCCTCCGCCCGACGCCTGAGCAACTGGCAGCGATCGCTGCTGGCAGCCGATCGCATGCACATTGGCCAGCATTGGCAGGTTCTGGCAGGCGCGCGCCTGGTGCGCATGCACGAGCGTACCTACGACGATAGCGGTGTATCCGAACGCCAGTCGCGCCTCAGCCGCAGCCTGCCGCAAGCCGCCGTGCTGTGGTCGCCGGACGCGGCGCTGGCCGCCTACCTCAGCTACAGCGAAAGCATTTCCCTGGGCCAGCAGGCGCCCTTCTGGACCAGCAATGACGGCAGCATTCTGGCGCCTGTCGTGTCGCGCCAGACCGAAGCCGGGATCAAGTGGCTTGCCGCCAGGCCGTTCAACCTCAGCGCGGCACTGTTCCGCATTCATCGCCCTTATCAGTTCGCCCGGCCGGATGACACGGCAGCCGGATACACCTTTGTGCAACAGGGCCAGGCGGTGCACAGTGGGGTCGAGCTGGGCGCGCACGGGCAGGTCTCCGAAAACCTCCGGGTCGATGCCAGTGCTGCCTGGATCCGCGGGCGCGCCGAGAACACCGGCATCGCCGCCTACGAAGGCCATCAGATTGTCAACGTGCCGGCGATGCGGGTAGCCCTGCTTGGCGAGTACCGCCTGCGCGCATTGCCGGGTCTGGACCTGCTCGCAGGTTTGCGCTACGCGTCACCCAACCCGGCCAGACCGGACAACGCCACCCGCACGCCTGCGTACACGCTTTTCGATGCCGGCCTGCGCTATCAAACTGCCTTTCATGACCAGACGGTGACCTGGCATCTGATGGCCAGCAATCTGTTCAACCGTTTCTACTGGCGCGATACCGGCAGCGCCTATGGCGACGCCTACCTGTTCCCGGGTGCGCCTCGCCAGGTTCGCCTGTCGGTCAACTGGAGCTTCTGAACATGCACTGGCTGGAGCTCTCCGGTGCCATTCTGAGCATCCTTGGCGTCTGGCTGACCGCACGCCGGCACATGTTGTGCTGGCCGCTTGGTCTGGCTTCGGTGGTCGTCTACGCCTGGGTCTTCATTGATGCCAGGCTGTACTCCGATGCCCTTCTGCAAGGGGCTTTTGCGGTGTTCATCATCTACGGCTGGGTACGCTGGCTGCAGCATCTGGGTGACGATGGCCGGGTCGTGATTGCGCCGCTGGCGCGTCGCAGGATGCGCATGCACATGCTGATCGGCGCCGCCGGTGCCGTGCTCCTGGGTGCCAGCATGCACTACGGTACCAATGCCGCCCTGCCCTGGCTTGATGCGGCGCTGGCAGCCTTCAGTCTGGTCGCCCAGTTCTGGCAGGCTCGCCGCCACATCGCCGCCTGGTGGTTGTGGATTGCTGTCGACCTGATCTATATCGGCCAGTACATCGTCAAGGGCCTCATCATCACTTCGGTGCTTTACGGGGTGTTTGTGGTCCTGGCCATCATGGGCCTGCGTGCCTGGCAACATGCCGCCACTGCAGCACACACGGCGTCAGTCGAAAGGCGTTGAGCTGCGATCTCGCCGGCGCAGCAATCACCGGCACACACCGTTCAAGTCGATGCTTGTTTGCAGCGCGCATGGCATGACCGGGTATCGCGCCATCAACGCCGATGCCTCTCGGGATTCCTGCACTGCAGTTGAAACAAGCTTGTGCTGGTAGCGCCTACTGTCGCGCCAGCCAGTGTTGGGCCATGCGCCGCAAGGACGAATCCAGTGTGGGGTCGGCCGCAATCTGCGCATGCTCGCGCCAGGCCATGGCGTGCGACTCATGGTTGTGCGCGAAGTGCTCGGTCGCTCCTGCGCGGATGACGTAACGCACATCGTGGTGCCAATGTGCAGGCTCCTCGCCACGTGCGGGAATGCGGTGCCTGTCGATGTCGAAGATGCCGCCTTCGACACTCAAATCCGGCAGGCCGGTTTCCTCGCTCGCTTCACGCAAGGCGACCCGTGCCAGGTCCATGTCGCCATCGGCGTGCCCGCCCGGTTGCAACCAGCGATCAAGCTTTCGATGATGCAGCAGCAGCGCGCGCCTGCCATCGCGGCTGACCAGCCAGCACGAGCCGGTGAAATGGCCCTGCAGGCGGCTGCGCTCGAAGGCATGCCGTCCCTCATGGCTCAATTCGAGAAATGCATCGACCACTGTCGGGTCGGGTGCATGCTCGCGAAAGGCGCCCAGGCTCAGTCGCAGCTCTTCCAGCATGCTGTTCATGCGCGCATTCCGGTCTGCATGCATCAGCCCGGCTGCATGCGCAGCAATGCATCGGCGAGCGGAATGGTGATGAGTGAAATCAGGATGCCCACGCCCAGAACGCTATTGGCCAGTTCAGGCTCCAGATCGTACTCGTCGGCCACGATGGCCGCCGACACCATCGGCGCCATGGCGCTCTGCAATACACCGACAACCAGAATCAGGCCGTCAATGCCGGTCGCGCGTCCCAGCAACCAGACAAGCAGCGGTGCCAGCAACAACTTCCAGCCCAGGCCCACAGCCATCGGACCGATGTGGCGACGCACCGCGCCCAGTTGCAGTTGCAGGCCGACGGAGAACAGCGCCAAAGGCGTCAGAGTGGCACCGACGGGCTTGAGCATGTCGTGGATGGCTTGCGGCCAGCCACCAAGTACATTGACCAGAAGCCCGACCAGCAAGGCCAGAAAGGCCGGGAACGTGAGAACGCGCCTGGCGATCTGTCGCGCATCGGTGGCATGGCCCGCATACACCGAGGCCACCAGGATAGCCAGCGATGCCAGAATCGGGAAACTGCCGAGCTGATCGGCGACCACCGCGATCTTCAGTCCTTCGCGACCATGCAGGGCTTCGATCAGCGGGTAGCCCATGAAAGTGGTATTGCCCAGACCGCAGACGATGGTCAGGGCGCCGATTCGCCCGCGTGACCAGCCCAACAATCTGCCCAGCCATGCAAACAGCAGCCATGATCCGGCGAACAGCACCCAGGTACCGGCAATCGGAAACCACAGTTGCGAGTCGAAATGGATGCGCGGTATCAGCTCCAGCACGATGGCTGGCAGGGCCACATAAAGCACCCACCAGTTGATGCTGTGCGCCATGGTGTCCGGTGGACTGGCAAAACGGCGCACCAGCATGCCCAGGGCCAGGCATGCAAAGAGCAGCAGCAAGGCACTCATGAATGCAGCAACTCAGCCACCGGCGACCACACGAAGCAACTGGCCGCAGACCCAGGCCGCATAGGTGCCCAGCGAGTAGCCCAGCACCGCCAGCAGCACGCCCACGGGCGCCAGCGTGGGGTGAAACGCCGAGGCCACCACCGGCGCAGATGCCGCGCCACCGATATTGGCCTGGGAGCCGACCGCCATGTAGAAAACTGGCGCACGGATCAGCCAGGCCACCAGCAGCATGGCCGTGCCGTGAATCAGTATCCATATCCCGCCCAGCGCGAACAGGCCAGGGTCGGAAAATACCGAGCGCAGGTCCATGTGCATGCCGATGGTCGCCACCAGCACGTACAGGCAAACCGAGCCGATCTTCGACGCACCCGCACCTTCCAGCCTGCGTGCACGGGTGAACGAGAGCAGCAGGCCGAAGGTGGTCGCCAGTACCACGACCCAGAAGAAATGCGAGGTGAGGCTGAAGCGCGCCAAGCCTGGTGCGTGCAACTGCAACCAGGGCGCGATGACCCCGGCCATGGCATGCGCCAGGCCGGTGAAGCCGAAACCGACGGCCACGATCAGCATCAGTTCTGTCAGGCTGGCCACGCGACGATGTTCGGCATGGAAACCCTCGATTCGCTCACGCAAGGTATCCAGCGCACTGGTATCGGCGCCTGTCCAGGCATCAATCTGCCTGGCGCGCCCGGCCATCCACAGCAGAACCGCCAGCCACAGGTTGGCAACGAGCACATCGACGGCGATGAATTTGGCGAATGTGTCAGGGCCGACCTCGAAGACTTCCTTCATTGCCGCCTGGTTGGCACCACCACCAATCCAGCTTCCGGCCATGGTGGTCATGCCGCGCCAGATGGCTTCCGGGCCGCTGCCCTGACTCACCAGCGATGGATCGAGCACGCCCATCAGCCACAAGGCCATCGGGCCACCGATCACCACGCTGGCGGTTCCCACCAGAAACATGATGATCGCCTTGGGACCCAGGCGCAGAATGCCTCCCAGATCGCTGGAAAGCGTAAGCAGAATAAGGGAAGTCGGAAGCAGATAGTCACGCGCCACCGGATACAGGTGCGAGCCTTCATTGCTGATCACGCCCAGGGTATTGAGCAATCCGGGAATGAAGTAGCACAACAGGAGCGCCGGCACGTAGCGGTAGAATCGCCTGAACCCCGAATGCACGTGGCTGCTGGTCCAGAAAACCAGCGCCAGCACGCCAAACAGCACACCCAGCACGGCGGGGTCGGATTGAATCAGGGCCTGCGCGTGTTCGCTCATGGACCGGTGAATCCCCTCAAAGGTTCACGATCCTGCGGGGGAAATCGGGCGCCTGCCATGTACGCCACTATGCTCGCGGCAGATGCGGATCGCTGGCTGCTGCATCAGTCAGCGTCGGCGCAGAGATATCCTCGCCCGGCTGCCGATCTGCCGACTCGCCCGTTTCATCGGAGCCCGCATCGGCTGACTCGATGTTGTCTTCGATCTCCGACGCTTGCGCCTGCTGCGGGTCGGCAGTGTCTTTCAGGTCAACGCCCGATTCTGCCAAGGCTGCGGAAGTCTGTTCATTCAGGTCCTCATCGGGCAGTGCGACGTCGGGGATGTGGGCCATGTCTTCCAGCTCCAGGGCCGGCGAAGGCAGGCTGCTGCTGGATTCGCGCTCCGGCAGGCGCTCCGAAATCACCAACTGCTGGATCCGACTGAATACTTCGGCACGACCAAACGGCTTTTTCATGAAATCGTCGGCGCCAAAACGTTGCACGTAGAACTGCTCGGTCGCCTGCAGGTTGCCGCTGATCATGACGATGGGAATGTTGCGGGTGGTCTCGTCACGCCGCAGCGCACGGAGCACGGCAAAACCGTTCATGCCGGGCAGGACGATATCCAGAAAGATCAGGTCGGGCTTCTCGCGCCGGGCGATATCCAGTGCAGACTCGCCGTCGGCTGCCTTGAGCACAGTGTAGCCATCCTGAATCAGCATCTTGGCCAGCACAGCGCGGATGGTCGGGGAATCGTCAACCACCAGCATGCGAGTACCGCTGGGGGCCTGCACCCGATCACGCTCACGCCGGTCTGCCTCACCGAGCAGGCGCTTGAAGAGATTGAATGAAGCCATCGGTCTGCTCCCCTGTCCCGGTCGACATCGAAAATGGACGTGCACGCCCTTGATCAGTGCCGGGGGTGAATTACCCTTGTGTCGGCATTATATCGGGTTTCAGCCCTTTTTGAGGCGGGACAGTTCACGGCGCGCCCGTTTGTCCGGACGTTTACCCGGAGCCGCGCGCCCGGCAAGCCGGTTCAGCTCGCGAGCCCGCAAGCGCTCGGCGATGCTGGCTTCGTGCTCCTGATACAGGCCTTGTGCTGTTTCAGCCGGTCCCCGGCGATCCGCCACAGCGCGTACATCAATCTGATAGCGCTCGTTGTGCCGGGTAATAACCAGCGTGTCACCGGGCTTGACCGCCTTGCCCGGCTTGCAGCCATGGCCGTTCAGATCGACCTGTCCGGCATCAATGGCCTCTCGGCACAGGCGACGGGTCTTGAAGAAGCGTGCGGCCCACAACCACACATCAGCACGTACTGTTTGCGAACTGTCATCCACGACTCAGGGCGCGGCAGCGACCTCGGCCGCCGCCACTTTTCCGGGCTTGAATGATCCCGGCCTGTTCTGGCGATGCTGCATCCACTGCATGCCGACAACCAGCATAGCCAGGGTGAGCGCGTAGAAGACCAGCTGCATGCCGCTGGGCATGGCTTCATAGCCGATCAGAATATGCAAGGTCTTGCCGGCAACCGAACCATTGGAGAGCAGCCAGGAACTGTTCCAGATCTGGTTGCCCCATGCCGGAAGGATGTTGCCCTGCACCAGAAAGTGCGCGGCGCTCGAGGCCAGGCCTGATGCAAGCAGCACCAGCATCCAGTTGGTGGCGGTGAAGAAATACTTGAGCGGGATGCGCAACAGACCGAAATACAGGGCAAAACCCAGGGCGACACCACCAGCCACGCCGATGCTGATACCAGCGACCAGGCCTTTGCCAGCGCCGCCGGCAACCATGCCATAGAGAAACAAGACGATCTCGGAGCCCTCACGCAGGACCGCCAGCGCCACCACGGCCAGCAGCAGGCTCAGCGAGCTGGCGCCGGTTTTCACCGAAGAGCCGACCTGCTGCATGTGCTGCGCCAGCTCCCGGCCGTGGCTGGACATCCAGATCACGTGCCATCCGATCATCACCACCGCGGCCAGCAAGACGCTGGCGTTGAATATTTCCTGACCGAAGCCGCTCGCAGCCTCGGCGATGACGCCAGCGAATCCCGCCACCACCACGGCACCGACCACGCCAAGGGCAATACCGCCGCCGATGAAAAGCGCCCGGCGCGATACGCCTCGAGTCGCCGCAGCAACGATCGTGACGATCAATGCCGCCTCGAGAACTTCACGAAATACCAGAAGTGCAATACCCCACATGTCTCTACTCCACGATCAGCGTGCCTTGGGCGGTGTCCCGGTGGAACTCACCGAAAAAGTGGTAGCTGCCGGCCTTCAACGGGCCAACAAACAGCTTTATCTTGCCCTTGGGCATGATGATTTTCTCGACATTGAACTCGGTACTTTCGAATTCCTCGGGCGTCGAATCATTGTTGCTCACGGTGAGCATCACTCGGGTATTGGCCGGGATCTTCAGCGTTCCGGGCTGAAACACATGCTTGTCGATAGTCAGGGCGTACTCTGGTGTTGTGGCGGCTGCCGCCGCAAGCGGCAACAGCAACACCAGGCTCAAAAGCATTCGTTTCATCACAGTGATCCGGCAACAGACGTGTTACAGATGATAATGGTTCGCATTAGTTCCTGCAATAGCAATGCCTTTCAGCCGCGCGCTTCGTTCATGTTGGCGTGCCCTGCCCGGCCCATGCACAGGGTGCATGACAAGGACGCGGGAGCTGCGCATGGCTGCGCACGGTAAACCGGTGTCATCCAGCCGGTTTCTCCCTCAGGTTGTCCAGCATGGGCGTCTTCGGCCGCTGGATAGTCAGGAACGGCGCGCCGGCAATCTTGTGGCAGCCGGTACAGGAGGTGGACAAGTTGTCGTAGGCCTCGGCAAAGGCCCTCTTGTCCTGTTTGGCCAGGGCCTCCTGCAGGCCCTTGATGGCCGGATCCATCATCGCCGGCATCAGTTCGGACAGCTTGTGCGGCTGCAGGCCGGGCGCATCGCCGTTGGTTCGCTCAATGCCGCCAAACGCCTCGGAGAGCTCGCCAACCATGAAGTAGGCCAGGGTCCAGTCTCCGGACTGCCCTGCCCACCAGAGGCGATCATGACGGATCTGCAGTTCCAGCATCTGCTGGCCCAGTTCCGGTGGCGGGTGACTGGCCTTGAGCTGTTCGACCTCCCGGGTGAGGGCCTTCACCTGTGCAAGCAGTTCGGCGGTGCTGGCGTCCTGCTTGTCCTGAGCAGACCCGGCCATGGACAGGACCAGGCCGAGCGTAGCACCGACAGCGGCCAGTGCCCTGATGCGGCGTGATGAATGATGACGTGACATGAATTACCTCAATTGCAAACGATTCCCATCCGCATATCATCAGGCCATTGCTCGTTTCATGCAAGGGGCCGAAGCGCCCACTGCTCCGGCCGGCAGATTCATCACGCCTGCACATGCTTCTGGCCCGATTGATTGCGGATAATCATGACGGGTTGTTGCCGAGCCCTTTGCCAGCACGCCAAACACGGCAGGCAAACGAGCAATACCCGCGCATGCGCGGCGCACGGTGCGAGCCGTTATCATGGTTCGTTTGCTGAACAGCATTGCTTCGAGGAACCCCGGTGACCAACTGCATCGAAACCATCATTCGCGGCCCGCAAGCCCATGTCGCCCTGAACAGGCCCCAGGTGCACAACGCGTTCGACGACGCGCTGATTGCCGCACTGACGACGGAACTCAAACGGCTGGATGAGGATTCATCGGTTCGCCACATCGTGTTGACCGGTCGCGGCAAGACCTTCTCCGCCGGTGCCGATCTCAACTGGATGCGCGGCATGGCTGCAGCCAGCGAGGCGGACAATCGTGCCGATGCCATGCGCCTGGCCGAGTTGCTGCGCACGCTCAACTTTCTGTCCAAGCCCACGATCGCGCGGGTCAATGGCTCGGCCTATGGCGGCGGCATCGGGTTGATTGCGGCCTGCGATATCGCCATCGGCGTGCATGATGCAAAGTTCTGCCTCAGTGAAGTCAAGCTGGGTCTGGTGCCGGCCACCATCGCACCGTACGTGGTAGCTGCCATCGGCGTGCGTCAGGCACGGCGCCTGTTTCTGAATGCCGAGATCATCGATGGTAATGAAGCGCTGCACATCGGCCTGCTGCACCAATGCGTCGATCACGCCGGGCTTGATGAAGCCGTCGACCGGCACCTGCATTTTCTGACCAAGGGTGGCCCTCAGGCCCAGCATGAAGCCAAACTGCTGGCGCTGCGTGCCGCGGGCATGGATCGCGCCCAGGCCGAACAGCAGGACGCTCGAAATGCCGACCTGATCGCCCGCCTTCGCGTGTCCAGTGAAGGCCAGCATGGCATCACGTCGTTTCTCGACAAGCACAAGCCCGACTGGGCAAATGGCTCACGATAGAATGAGCACGATTTCCACAGATACCGCAGGAAAAGGTTACCGAGCATGTTCAAGCGCGTCCTGATCGCAAACCGAGGCGAAATTGCCTGCCGCGTCATCCGCACCTGCCGTCGCCTTGGAATTCACAGTATCGCGGTGTATTCCGAAGCGGATGCCCGCGCCCAGCATGTGCTGCAGGCGGACGAGGCCTGGCCCATTGGTGGCCCATCCCCGGCAGACTCCTATCTGCGCATCGACCGGATTCTGGATGTGGCAAGACAGTCCGGTGCCGAAGCCATCCATCCCGGCTACGGCTTTCTGTCGGAGAACGCCAGGTTTGCCCGGGACTGCGCCGAAGCCGGTGTCGTGTTCGTGGGCCCGAAGCCCGAATCCATCGAAGCCATGGGGTCCAAGGCCAGGGCCAAGGCCATGATGGAGTCAAGCGGGGTACCCCTGGTGCCCGGCTACCACGGTGAAAAGCAGGACAGCGATTTTCTTGCTGCCGAAGCCGGCAAAATCGGTTTCCCGCTGATGATCAAGGCAGCCAGCGGTGGTGGTGGCAAGGGCATGCGCATCGTCCGCACGGCAGAAGATTTCGTCTCCGCCCTGCAATCAGCGCAGCGTGAAGCCAGCAATGCCTTTGCGGACCAGCGCATGATTCTGGAGCGCTATATCGAGCATCCGCGGCATATCGAGTTCCAGATCTTTGCTGACAACCACGGCCATACCGTGCACCTCAACGAACGCGAGTGTTCGGCCCAGCGGCGCTACCAGAAAGTGCTGGAGGAAACGCCCTCCCCCTTTCTCGATGACAAACTGCGGGACGAGATGGGAAAGGCTGCCATTGCAGCCGCGCGCGCGGTCAATTATCTGGGCGCTGGCACCATAGAATTCATCGTGGCAAAGGACGGCAGCTTTCATTTCATGGAAATGAATACGCGCCTGCAGGTGGAGCACCCGGTGACCGAGATGACCCTCGGGCTGGACCTGGTGGAATTGCAACTGCGCGTTGCCGCTGGCCAGCCGCTGCCCGACTCGCTGATCCGCAACAAGGCGATTCCGGCGCAAGGCCATGCCATCGAGGTGCGCCTCTACGCCGAAGATCCGGACAACAACTTCCTGCCGGCATCGGGTCATCTGGATACGCTGGCCCTGCCCGCCACCTCAAGCGAGGTGCGCATCGACAGCGGCGTGGTCGAAGGCGACAACGTAAGCATTCATTACGATCCGATGATCGCCAAGCTCATCGTGCGCGGGCCTGACCGGCCGCGCGCCCTGCTGGCCATGCAGCAGGCGCTGGCGCAATGCACCATCGGCGGCCTCAAGTCCAACATCGCATTCCTGGAACGCCTCATCCGGCACCCGGTGGTGGTCGATGGTCGCATCGACACCGGCTATCTTGATCGCCACCTGGACGAATTTCTCGTCAAGGACGAATTGCCGCCACCAACGATCATGCTGGCTGCCCTGGCAATCACCGCCATGAACGAGGAAGCAGGCACCCGGTTCAACAGCGAAGACCCGCATTCGCCGTGGACCATCAACGATACCTGGCGCGTAGGTGAAGATGGCGAGCGCCTGATTGCCGTACAGCTTGGAGGACAGCGGGTCACGGCCGCGCTCCGGGGCCATGACGGTGACTACATCATCACCCATGAAAAGACCGGCTGCACGGTGCGCTCCTGCCAGATGCATGAACACAGCTTCACTGCTGAAATCGACGGCACAGCACATCGCATACCGCTGCTGCGCGCCAACACGGCGCAGGTTCTGCACGACACCGATGGCCGCCGCTGGACCTTCAGCCGCGCCGCCGCATTCAGCTGGGATGCTGACGATGGTGCCGGCGGCAACAGCATCATTGCACCCATGCCCGGGCGCATCGTGGTGCTCAAGGCAGCCGCCGGTGACCAGGTCGATGAAGGTGATGAACTACTGGTCATGGAGGCCATGAAGATGGAGCTCTCGCTGAAGGCGCCGTGCAGCGGCCGTATCGACAGCATCAATGCCAGCGAAGGCGACTTTGTCGATGCCGACGCCGTGCTGGTGAGTTTTGTGGACGAGGCCGATGAATAATCACGAGGCTGTCCGGATAGTGGAAGTCGGGCCACGCGACGGGCTGCAGAACGAGCCCCGCCAGATTGCTACCGGGACCAAGATAGAGCTGATCGACCGCTTGTCTGCTTGTGGTCTGAGGACCATCGAGGCGACCAGTTTCGTCAGCCCGAAATGGGTGCCACAAATGGCCGATGCCGCGGATGTCATGGCGGGGATCACGCGCCAACCGGGTATCGACTATCCGGTACTGGTACCGAATGAACAAGGCTACCAGCGTGCCCGCGCTGCCGGTGCTGAAAACATCGCCGTGTTTACCGCCGCCAGCGAAGCGTTCAATCGCAAGAACATCAATGCCGGCATCGACGAATCCATTGATCGTTTCAAGCCGGTGCTCGAGCAGGCACGCGCCGACGGCGTACCTGTGCGTGGATACATTTCAACCGTGCTCGGCTGCCCATACCAGGGTGATGTGCCGCTGGGCGACGTGGTGCATGTTGCGGCCAGATTGCATGAACTGGGCTGCCTGGAGATTTCTCTGGGCGACACCATAGGTGTCGGCACGCCAGGCAAGGCCCGCGCCATGCTCAAGGCGGTCTCCGATGCGGTTCCGATGAAACACCTGGCCGTGCATTTCCACGACACCTACGGACAGGCCCTGGCCAACATCCTGGCATGTATCGAGGAAGGTGTACGCATAGTCGACAGCGCCGTTTCGGGAACGGGCGGCTGCCCCTACGCCAAGGGCGCTACCGGCAACGTGGCCAGCGAAGATGTGGTCTACATGCTTGATGGTCTGGGCATGGCCACAGGTGTCGACCTGTCGAAACTCGTCGACACGGGCCTGTGGCTGTCCCGCCAGCTGGGACACGGCAGTTCCAGCCGCGTCGCGCTGGCTCGTGCCGCGACGAGGGACGACGCCGCTGCGTGAGCCGGGCTGCGGCGCTTGATCGCAACGATAATTGGTCGCAGACTGGGCGCACGCCGGCCGCGGGATCCCTCCGGCATGTGCACACAGCAGGGGCCACCAATGCACGAGCACGGACGGGCCAGCGGTAGCAAACCACCAGGCCCGGATACGAAGGACGGGCACGAGACAGGCGACATCCCGGCAAGCACGGAGGATGTTGACGGTCTGTTCGAGGAACTGCGCGCATGTACGACTGACACTGTCATGCATGCAAAGCTTGATGCGCTGCAGGAAGTCATAGCGAATTTGCGGGCCTTCGGCGCCAATCACCAGAGACGCTATCGAACTCTGCTCGATGCTGTGCCCGACGCGGTCACCCTGCTGGACGAACGGGACCGTATCATTGACGCCAACCGGGTGGCTTGCCAGCGCTTTGGCAAGACTCTGGAGGAGTTGAAGAAACTCAAGGTTCAGGACCTCAATCCCGAACTGCCAGCAAACCATATTCGCAGCATCTTCGCGCAGCGTGCACTGGGCGAGTCATTCACCGACAAGGTCAACAACCTGCGTGGCGATGGTTCACGCTTCCCCAGCGAGGTGCATTCAAACCTTTTCCTGGACCACGGGGAACGCCGCGTCATTGCCGTCGCGCGCGATATCAGCGAGCAGCAACGCACATTGGAAGACTTGCGCAGCAGCGAGGCTCGCTACCGGATGCTGCTGGATGCCATGGACAAGGGCATCCTGATCCAGGACGGCGACGGATTCCTGCTCTCGGCCAACCCGACGGCATGCCGTTTGCTGGGCCTGAGCGAACGCGAGCTCAAGGCCATGGACAAGGACAAGCTGTCGGCCTGGCGCTTCGTCGACCAGGACAACAACGCGCTCAAGCCGCGAGAACTGCCCGGATTCCAGGCCATCGCCAGTGGTCAGAACATCCACAGCACCGTGGTCGGTGTCTACCTGCCACACCTGCATACCTATCGCTGGCTGTCGATCAGCTCTGTACCGCAGTACGACGAGGCTCACGAACAGATACTGCAAGTGGTCAGCACTTTCAGCGATGTCAGCATGCTCAAGCGCGAAGCGGAGATGTTTCGCACCACCCAGCAGCTGGGCGATATCGGCTGCTGGGAACTGGACGACCTGCGCGGCACCCTGTTCTGGACCGAGCACATGTACCGTCTGCACGACGTCGAGCCCGGAAGCAGCATGAGCGAAGCGCGCATGCTGAACTTCCTGAGCCCTGAGAGCCGTGCTGACGCCAGCCACGCGCTGGCACTGACGCGCACCCGCGGCGATCATTTCGAGCTGGAGCTGGAAATGCACACGGCCATCGGTCGGCGTCGCTGGATCAACCTCAGCGGACAGCCCCTGGAGCGGGATGGACGTATCTACGGAGTCGTCGGTACGGTGCAGGACATCGACGGGCGCAAGAGCCTGGAGCACCGACTTCGCAAGCAGGCCACTCGTGATCCACTGACCGACCTGCCCAATCGCAACGTCATGCTGGAATCCATCGAATCGCGCATCGCCTCCAGCGATGCAGAAGACTGTCTGATGGTGTTCTATATCGATCTTGATCGCTTCAAGGTTCTCAGCGACATGCTTGGCCATCAGGCCGGTGACCGCCTGCTGCTGGCCGCCTCCAAGCGCCTGCGGGCATGCACGCGTGAAGCGGGCGAGCTTGCACATCTGGGCAATGACGAGTTTCTTCTCCTGGTCAGTGACGATCGCTACTGCAATCGGCCCGAAGAGCTGGCCGATCAGATCGTCGATGCCTTCACCCATATTTTCAACCTGGAAGGCGAGAAACTGGCGCTCGGGGTTTCGATCGGGATAGCAGCCTGGCCGCGTGACGGCAGCAATGCCGAGCAGCTTATCCAGCATGCCGACGAGGCCATGTTCGAAGCCAAGCGCCGCGGGCGCAGTACCTGGTACAAGTACAACTCGATCACCAGGGAAAGCAAGCGCAACCGCCTCGAGATCGAGTCGCAACTTCGCCTGGCGGTAGACAACAGGCAGCTTCGACTGGTGTATCAGCCGCAACTGGATCTTCGCGACAACAGCCTCGTGGGTGTCGAGGCACTGCTGCGCTGGAAGCATCCGCAACTTGGCGCGATCCCGCCCGATCAATTCATTCCGTTCGCGGAAGTATCCGGTGATATCGTCCGTATCGGGTCCTGGGTCATCGATGAAGCCTGCAGGCAACTCGCACACTGGCGCGAAGAACATGGCGATATCGGCACCATGGCCATCAATGTTTCATACCGCCAGTTGCTCAGCGGCACCCTGGTGAACAGCGTCCGCGAGGCGATCGACCGCTACGCCGTGCCCGGTTCCGCACTCGAGCTGGAGTTCACCGAGCGCGTACTCATCGACAGCTTCCCCGAAACAGTTGCCGTATTCCGGGAACTGCGTGAACTGGGTGTCGGTCTGCTGATCGACGACTTCGGTGAAGGTTTTTCGTCACTGAACTATCTGCGCCATCTGCCCATCGACGGCATCAAGATCAGCCACACCTTCATGCAGGGCATTCCCGAACAGGCGGCTGACAGCGTGATTTGCGAAGCCATGGTGCGCATCGCCAACACGCTGGACCTGAAGGTCATCGCCGAAGGTGTGGAAACCGAGGCGCAGCGGCATTTCATGCGCCAGCAGAACGTCAAGTACGCGCAGGGCTTCCTGTTCTCGCATCCGCTTGAGCCGCAGTCACTGGTGGCCTATGCGGATGAGCTGAGGACGTGGGCGCCGGAGAACCGATGAGCAAGGCAAGCTGGGCTTGCTTCAGGTGCCCTGCTCTGTCGAAGCATCAAGCCGAAGCCAATCAGGAAATAATGAGCGCATAGGATAGCCAGGCCCCGCGTGGCCATCGCGGCTCTTGCTTGCGCACACTGACCCGGGCGGTCCTGATGGGCAGCGGATCACACCTCGTTGAGCAATCCGCATGCACAAATCGTCCGCCCCGGCCCATGCTCCAGTTAAGATGTGCGCCTGTACTTTCAAGGAGCACGCATGAAACACGACAAGATCAAGGCCATCATTACCGGCGGCGCCTCGGGTCTCGGCCACGCCGTGGCACAACGCCTGAGCAGCGCAGGCGCCAGCGTCAGCCTGTTTGACGTCAACGCCGACAAAGGCCAGCAAGCAGCCACGGCGCTGGGCGACAAGGCCGGATTTTTTGCCACCGACGTCAGCGACGAGGCACAGGTCAGCGAACAGGTCGACGCGGCGTCCGCAGCCATGGGTGGTCTCAACCTGCTGGTCAACTGTGCCGGCATCCTCGGCGCCGGTCGGGTGCTGGGGCGCGAGGGACCAATGCCGCTGGACCGGTTTGCCACCACGGTCAGAGTCAATCTTGTTGGCAGCTTCAATGTCGCCAAGGCCGCCGCCGCCGTGATGCAGAACAATGAGACCGGTGAGGATGGCGAGCGCGGCGTGATCGTGCATACGGCCAGCGTGGCTGCGTTCGAAGGACAGATCGGTCAGGCCGCCTATTCCGCGTCCAAGGGTGGCGTTGTCGGCATGACCTTGCCCATGGCGCGGGAACTGGCCCGTTTCGGCATTCGCGTGGTCACCATCGCTCCGGGCATATTCTGGACCCCCATGGTCGACGGCATGCCCGATGAGGTGCAAAAGTCCCTCAGTGCCTCGATTCCCTTCCCCTCGCGCCTGGGCCAGCCGGACGAATACGCCACCACGGTGGAATTCATCCTTGCCAACCACTACATCAACGGCACCACCATCCGCCTGGACGGCGCCGTCCGCCTCGCCCCAAAGTAAAGCCAGGATGGCTTTACCCCGGACAGGCCATGGATGGCCGCCGATCCGGGGTCCAGAAGCATCGGTTGCCCGGCAGAACCCGTGCACACCCACCAACCCGAAGCCAGGTTCGAAACACATGGCTTTACCCCGGACAGGCCATGGATGGCCGCCGATCCGGGGTCCAGAAACATCGGTTGCCCGGCAGAACCCGTGCACACCCACCAACCCGAAGCCAAGTTCAAAACACATGGCTTTACCCCGGACAGGCCATGGATGGCCGCCGATCCGGGGTCCAGAACGAAAATCGATAGCCTCACCCCGCACAGGCCAGAGACGACGGTCGATCCGGGGTCCGGAAAACCCATACCTTCACCCCGCACAGGCCCTGGCAAAGCAAAGCGAAGCCTGGCGTGTCGGCCCTGATAAAACTTTGGCACTGCCAGGTCGTCCGGAGCCTGGAAAGCCCGCCCGCAGCACTTCCATACCATGACGTATGGTAAAAATATTGTTCCATTCAGACCTCACGATATCGCCGCAGGTATCTGTTTTTAATGCTTTTTATATAACGGGAGAAAGTTGTTGGCCGAAACCGCACAAGCGCGCTAGAATCGTTTACCCGGAGAATCCAACTTGGCAGTGGTTCCTCGGACGCAACCCGGGCGCGTCACGGTGAGTCAGCTCCTCAGCCTGGCACGCCCGGGCTGCACTTTGTGCTTAATGCCTGCAGCACTCAGCCGGGCCAACCGGACTGCTCGACCAGGCCCCGACGCCACAGGCTTTTGTGCAGACAAGAAAAAACCGGCACGAGGCCGGTTCTTCCCTGGTACTTGTGAATACGCCGCTCGGCTCATGTCTTGGGGGAATGCGAGACACACCAGCCCTTCGCATTCACGGCCTTGCCCGGGAACAGGTCACAAGGTCCCCACATATCGCCTTCCTTGCCATGGAAGAACTTGCAGTTGGAACAATTGGCACCGGCGACATGCTTGGGATTCTGGGTGGTCTTGGCGTCCTCAACGTACTTGAGCGCCACAGCCATCGGATCCTCGACTCCAAGGTGCGGGGCATCCGCAGCCTTGGCGACGCGCGGAAACACTCCCGATACACCGGCGACTGCAGCAACCGTGGCAGTGCCTGCCGCAATCTTCAGAAACCGTCGACGGGATTCAATATCGTGATTACTGTCACTCATGATGAAACGCTCCTTGGTGCTTCGTGATGGGTGCAAGTCGCACCCGCTATGTGTCATTCTAATCGAAGAGACCAAACACTGGCTGAGTTTCGAGAATGGCTCTCATTCACAAGGCTGCAAGATGAACATTCCACCATTGCTGGCCGAGTCCATCATCAACACCGCACGCAGACTGGCTGCGCGTGGCTGGACACCGGCCACAAGCAGCAATTTTTCAGCTCGCATCGATGCCGATACCCTGGCCATGACCCGATCAGGCGCCGACAAGGGCAAACTGCAACGCGAGGACATCATCGCGGTCGATTGCCAGGGCCACCCCGTGGGTCATGCCATCCAACCATCGGCGGAAACAGCTCTGCACGTGCAATTGTATCAACGCTTTGACGATATCAATGCCATTCTGCACACGCACTCGCGTACCCAGAGCGTGGCATCACGGCTTTTTGCCGAAGCTGGCCATATCCATCTTGAGGGCTGGGAACTGCAAAAAGCCATTACCGGAATCAGCAGCCACGACAGCGGCATGGACCTGCCGGTATTCGAAAACAGCCAGCGCATGTCCGATATCACGGTACAGGTCGAAGCCTGGCTGGACAGTGGCCAGGCCCTGCACGGCTACCTCATCGCCGGCCATGGCCTTTATGCCTGGGGCCGCAGCATGAGCGAAGCACACCGGCACCTTGAGGCACTTGATTTTCTTCTTGCTTGCGAACTCGACCTGCGGCGCCTGCAAGGCATCGCGGACCGCCCGGGAGCATGATTGTGAGCACCTTGCGCATCTACCCTGATGATCAACCCGACCATCTTCTGCTGGAGACCAGCGAA
This sequence comes from uncultured Gammaproteobacteria bacterium, assembly GCA_963800395.1. Classification (GTDB taxonomy): domain Bacteria; phylum Pseudomonadota; class Gammaproteobacteria; order Xanthomonadales; family Rhodanobacteraceae; genus DASSBG01. The sequence continues at coordinate 159,926 of CAWDBD010000011.1, read as the reverse complement.
GGGGCCAGGATGGCTGCGGCATTGTCTGATATCGGTGTGCAATTTGAACAATGGGCTGCAGTGCGCCCCCTGAGAGATGATGCAGACGAGGACCATATCCGGGAGGCGTACCATGAAGATATCCAGCGCCTCATGCATGATGGCGGCTATCAATCCATGGATGTGATCCGGATGACACCCGAGCATCCGCAACGCATAGAGTTGCGGCACAAGTTCCTGGACGAGCATACCCATGCGGAGGACGAGGTGCGTTTTTTCGTGGCCGGTAGCGGCCTGTTCTCCTTGCATATCAACCAGCGCGTTCATGACATTCTTTGCTGCAAGGGCGACCTGATCAGGGTGCCTGCCGGTATTGCCCACTGGTTCGACATGGGCGACCACCCACGGTTTACGGCCATTCGCCTTTTCACCAACCCCGATGGCTGGGTTGCGCGTTTCACCGGCAGTGACATCTCCGAACGCTTTCCGCGCATGCCGTCTTCGCAACACCAGGCCGCCAGCCCATGACCAGCAAAGCCATCGTGACCGACATCGAAGGCACCACCAGTTCAATCGATTTCGTCAAGGACGTGCTGTTTCCATTTGCACGCAAGCACCTCCCCGCATTCATCAAGAGCCACGCCGACGAGCCAAAGGTGCGGCATTGGCTCGAGCAGACTGCACGCGAAGCCGATCTCGCCAACGCCACCGATGACCAGCTGATCGAGCAGCTGATCACCTGGATCGACAGCGACCGCAAGGCCACGCCGCTCAAGGCACTGCAGGGCATGATCTGGAAGAGCGGCTACGAAAGCGGCGCCTACCGTGCCCACGTCTATCCGGAAGTCAGCGCTTGTCTGGATCAGTGGCAGCGCGATGGCATCCCGATTTTTGTCTATTCGTCAGGCTCGGTACCAGCACAGAAACTGTTCTTCCGCTACAGCGAGGACGGCGACCTCACGCCCCTTCTGAGCGGCTATTTCGACACCGAAACCGGTCCCAAACGCGTCGCCGATTCCTACCGTGCCATCGCCAGCCAGATCAGCCTTGATCCGGCCGACATCATGTTCCTGTCTGATGTCTTGGAGGAACTGGACGCCGCCAAGAACGCAGGCCTCCGCACCACGCTGATCAGACGTCCACCGGACGCATGTCCGCCACAGGCAAGCCACCCGTGCGTTGCCGATTTCACCCAGATTGTGCTTTGACCGATGAACGACATGAACCACAACGCAGCAGAACCGGACATCTCCGCCAGGCACGACGAGGCGTCGCTTGAACTATCCCGCAAACTGGTCAGCCTTGCTGCCGAGCGCACGCTGACTTCCTGGATCCGGACAGCCTTGTCGCTGATGGCCCTGGGCTTTGTCATCGACCGCTTCGGACTGATTCTGCACCGCCTGCCTTCCACGCACTCCGGCCCGGAACTGTACCCGCGCATGCTCTCCACCTGGGGTGGCTCGATCCTGGTTGGCATGGGTGTGGTCATGGCCGTGGGTGCCGGCATCCGCTACCTGCATTTCGCCATTGGCTTCAGCAGGGATGGCAGCACCCGGCTAGGGCCATCCTTGTTCATTGGCGCCGCTTTTGCCCTGGCGCTGGGTCTGTTCGGCATAGCCCTGATCATACTTCTGATAGCGGTTCTGCCCTGATCCAGGCATACCCAGGCACGGCCCGTTGCGCAGCCTCAACGCATCCTCAATGCCCCTTGACCAGGCTGCCGCCGGCAACCAGTTCGCACATGCGCTGGACATCGCCATCCATGGCGCGATCGCTGCGCATGAACGACACCTGTTCACGAATTCGTGCCAGTGCCTCGCCCACCGATTGGCCGGCGCTGTAGGCGCCGCCCTCTGCAAGGGCCTTCATCAATTGCTGCACCTCGGCCTCGAAGGCCTGTCGTTCCGGGCCATCCTGGCGCGGCGCACCATCGATCTTTTCTGCCAGCGCCTGCGGGTCCGCGGACAATGCCAGATCGCGCGCGGCATTGAGCATGTCCTGGCGAAACTCCAGCGCCTGCGCTGCGGTATACAGCTCCAGGGCAAGGACGTGCCCCAGATCCTCGCTCATGGACAGCACATGCCGGGCTTCATTGGCACCCATGGACACATGATCCTCGGCATTGGCGCTGGTCGGGATCGAGTACACCGATGCCGGATGGGCGCGCGTGGCCAGATCGTTGACCAGGGCGGCCGCGGTGTACTGCACAATCATGAAGCCGGAATCGGTCGCATCCTCGTTGCCGGTCAGGAAAGCCGGCAGGCCGTCGTTGTTGGCGGCATCCACCAACTTGTTGATCCGCCGTTCCGATATCGAGGCCAGCACCGGAATGGCCGCCTTCAGATAGCTCATGACGAGTGCCAGCGGCATGCCGTGGAAATGGCCGGCTGAAATGACCTGATCTTCAATGCATTGGGGATCTTCAGCGTCGGGAAACACCAGCGGATTGTCGGTGACCGAATTCAACTCGATGTCGATCACGCGACACGCCTGACTCCAGGCATCGCGTACCGCACCGTGCACCTGCGGAATGCAGCGCAGGCAGTAGGCATCCTGCGGTTGATGCTTCTTGCCGCCACGAAATGGCAAGAAGCGCTCGTAGAAGGCTTCGCGGCCATGGCGCCGGTTGGGTGGCACCCAATCCCAGGCTATATCGAAGCTCTGGGCCTGGGCGGCGGGATCATCCCAGGCCTCGGCCGTCCAGGTGCGGAAACGCGGCACCAGGTGGTACGGGATATCGACCAGGCTGGAGCCTTCGAGTAGCTCGCGCATATGCTGCGCCACCTCGACCTGGCCGGCATGTGGCCGCAACGCATGCACTTCTTCACGCAGGGCGCCACTGCGTCCGGCAAACGCATCGAGACTCATGGCGGCGGCCAGGTCCGCCGTCTGCAACAGCACGTCCATGCGCTCCAGGCTCAGTACCGCCATGGCCAGCATCTGCGTGGTGCCGTTGTTCAGCGCCAGGCCTTCCTTGAATGACAGGCGCACCGGCTCCAGGCCGGCACGCTTGAGCGCTTCGTCTCCCGGCAGGCGCTCACCGTCAACAAAGGCCTCGCCGCCACCCAGCAGCACGATAGCCAGATGCGACAGCGGCGCCAGGTCACCCGACGCGCCTACCGAACCCAGAGACGGAATCACAGGCACCACACCCGCGTTGAGCAACTGGGCAAGCGCCTGCAGCGTCGACACGCGGATACCCGAATGCCCGCGCATGAGCGTGTTGATGCGAATCACCAGCATCGCCCGGACCACGTCGGTGGCCAGCGGCTCACCCACGCAAACGGCATGGGTGATGATGAGGTTGTGCTGCAGGGCTTCCATCAGGCTGCCCTCGGGCTGGTCCGGATTCCCGCCCGGCAATTCGTCGCGTGCACGATGAGCACCCAGCAACTTGTCGGCATTGCTGCCGAAGCCGGTGGTCACGCCGTAAATCGGCTCACCACAGCGCACCTTCTCGGCCAGAAAATCGGCCGTTCGCTGCACGAGCTCGAGCTGACCGCTATCGAGCTCCACGCCGGCGCCATCGGCGACAGCTCGTACCTGGGCACGCGTGAGGCTCTTGCCGTTGAGTTTGATGCATTCTCTTGTCATCGGAAATTCCTGGAAATTCCGGGCCTGCCATGCAGACCGGGAGCTTTCACGCCAGGCAGTCGCCGCATGGCGCTACAAAATCAAAATGGATCCCGGCTTGTGCCTGCAGCGAACCCGGGAAGACGCTCGCCGTGCGCGCGACTGAATCAACCCCGGAATGACACGCCGCGCAGTCGAGCATGAAAGTTCTCCGCGATGACCGGGCCAATGCCCGGCTCGGGTGACCCTGTGCCGGGCGTGCAAACCTTGTCCACGGCGACAAGCCGATATCCGGGGAGAAGGAGTCCGGCACCAGGACGCCAGCAAAGCAGGACATCACCCCATGGCCTCGGCCTGCTCCAGCTCCACCCGCAAGGTGCGCGTGAGCTCGTCTCGTGCCACCTCGAACTGATCCTCGCGACGCATGTCCTTGACGGTCACGGTTCCCTTGGCCAGTTCGTTCTCGCCCAGCACCAGCACAAAACGGATGCCGGCGCGATCGGCATGCTTGAACTGCTTGCCCAGTTTGCCGGGCTGCATCACCGCCTCGGTGGCAATGCCCGCTGCGCGCAGCTCACCCGCCAGCTTCAGATAGTGCGCCATGTGCGCGTCGTCCATGTGGGTCACCAGGGCCTGCACCGTACTGCGGGCCGGACCCAGCAATCCCGCCTCGCGAAGCTGCCAGAACAGCCGCGTGGCGCCGATGGAAATGCCGGTACCGGGCAAGTGCGACTTGGTGTACTGGCCGGCCAGGTTCTCGTACCGGCCGCCGGAGCAGATCGAACCGATTTCCGGATGTTCGTCCAGGATGGTCTCGAAAACCATGCCCGTGTAGTAATCCAGACCGCGGGCAATCGACAGGTTGAGCATGAAGCGATCTTCAGGCACGCCGAACTCGCGCACCAGACCAAGCACCTGCTTCAGTTCGCTGCGGCCCTGCTCGAAAACCTCACTGCCCGCTTCGAACGCGTCCAGGCGCTCAAGCGCATCAGCCAGCGATTGTGACCGGAAACCGACAAACTCGAGAATGCTGTCGACCACATCGTTGTCGAGGCCGAACGCTGACCCGGTGAGCGTGGCACGAACCGCGTCCATGCCGCGCTTGTCCAGCTTGTCCACCTCACGCAGCACATCCATCTGCTGCTCGCTTTCGACCATGCCCAGGCTCTCGAAGAAGCCGCGCATCAGCTTGCGATGGTTCATGTGGATGGTGAACGGCCCGATCGCCAACTCATTGAAAATGGAGTGGATTACGGCCGGGATCTCGGCATCGTGGCGGATGGACAGCTGGTCCTTGCCCAGCACATCGATATCGCACTGATAGAACTCGCGGAAGCGACCGCGCTGGGCACGTTCGCCGCGATACACGCGCTGGATCTGGTAACGCCGGAACGGGAATGACAATTCGCGTTCATGCTCGGCCACATAGCGCGCCAGCGGAACGGTCAGGTCAAAACGCAAGGCCAGATCCGGAGCATCGCCTTTCTCCAGTGCGCCGGTTGACTGCACGAAGTACACCTGCCGCTCGGTCTCGCCACCGGACTTGGTCAGCAGCACATCGGCAAACTCCATGACCGGTGTTTCGATGGGCAGAAAGCCGAAACGTTCGTAGTTGCGCCGGATCGTGTCCAGCATGCGCTGAAACGCGATCTGCTCCAGCGGCAACAATTCAAGCACACCGGGCATGGTGCGCGCCTGGGTTTGCGCCATGGGTCAGCCTTTTCTGTCTGGGTTGCGGTGAAGCGACCTATTCTAACCGTTCGAACCGTCGCGGCACCCGTTGCCATATTCCGGCGGCGACGGTATCATGCTCGGCTTGCATCGGGGTGTAGCTCAGCCTGGTAGAGCGCTACCTTCGGGAGGTAGAAGTCGCAAGTTCGAATCCTGTCACCCCGACCAATACAATCAACGACTTGGGCCACCTCATCGGGTGGCCCTTTTCGTTTGCGTGTTTGGCCGTCAGATCGGCGGGTAGAGCACGCCGCCGAAATCCAGTTCCTCATGATCGATCATGAGGCTGATGATTGCCGGTACCAGCGCCATCAGGATGCGTGCGCCGTCCCTGAGCTGATCGCGATTGATGCTGCTGTTCCAGGTGGCCCCGCCATGGACAAGCTGGTTGCGCAGCACATAGAGGCGGTCGAACACGATGGACAGCACGGTGCCGGTTTCACCTTCCATCAGCGAGCGCAGGGCAACTTTGCTGCTGCGCTTGAAGCGTTCTTCCCACTGGTTGCTGGAATCGTGCTCGCGGTAGGCCTTCCAGAAGGGTTCGTAGACGTACTTGTTCTGGATCATGGTACGGATCGGACCCGTGAACTGCTTGAACAGCAGCCGGTGCAACCGTCTCTTGTCGTCCACGGCCAGCAGCGCGGAGATGAATAGCTCCAGTTTCTCGCGCTCGGTATGTTCGAAGCCGAACTCCTTGGCGTAGATGGCATTGAAGGCCACCCACAGCAGGATGAAACGCATGTCCAGATCGTCGCTTTCGACTTCAGCACGACGCAGCCAGCTGAGCGCACGATGCAGGCGCAGAAGGGTGGAATCGGGCAGATGCTCCTCGCGACGTTCAAGCCTGCGAGCAAGCCGTGCCGCCTTGCCAACCGGAACCTCACCGACGGGCGAGGTGCTAGCCCGCATCAGTGCCGCGGCCCACCCCTGGGGATGCGATGGCCGTGATCGATGCCCGCATCAACACATCCGCTACATCGTCTGGGTGGGCCGGTCGGCCTTGCCGTAGGCCGCCAGCAGAGACTCGAACTTGGTCCGTGCCTGTTCACCCTCGGAGGTACTGTTGAAGGTGATGCCAATGCCTGCCGTGCGGCTTCCCTGCGCACCGGGCGGCGTGATCCAGCAGACCTTGCCGGGTACCGGCATGCGTTCATTTTCGTCCATCATCGTCACCAGCAGAAACACCTCGTCACCGAGCCGGTATTTCTTGGTCGTGGGCACAAACAGGCCTCCGCCTGCCGTGAACGACATGTAGGCGCGATATAGCTCGGCCGTATCCTTGATGCTCAGCGACAGAATGCCTTGCCGTGCTGCCGCGGCGCCACTGCCTGCATTGGCCATAGCCCGGTTCCACCCAATATGCTGATAATGACTGTCAAGCTAGCCCGAGTGGGCATGGCGGTCAAGTCATCATTGAAGAAACCGTGAGCGGAATCAGGCATTCGCCATGCTGGCCGGAGGGCTTGCGCTCAGCCCTCGCGGACAAGCCCCGGGGCGGCTTCACTCCGACCCTGAGCGCCCGAGGCCGCGCCAGCCCCAGTGATCGAAAATCCAGGGCGAACGCCACCGCGTCCGCAGCTTGAAATAGCGAGGCCGTGGCCCTGATGCGCCTGACTCGAGCACATCGGGGATCCACCCGGACGCCGGTACTCGGGCACACCAGGTTTCGCCGTCGCCATGCAGCAGCACCTCGAGAAAGCCATGCAGCATTGCGGGAACCTTCCATGGCATGACCGCGGGGCTATCCGCTGCAGGCTCTGCCAGGCACTGGTAATGCTCCGTACCGGTGACCAGACGCAACAGGCGCCCTCGGCTCAGGGTGACCTGGCTCTGGTAGGCCAGCACGGCCTCACGCTTGCGCTCAAGCTGTTGCGGGCCAAGCTTCAGCGACACGACCTCCGCTCCGGAGGGTTTGCCGTGCACCAGATACTCGAAACAGTCGACCCGGCCCGGCTGACCGGCCAGCGCCGCCAGCGTAAGCAGATGTGCGGCGCTGTGGTCCGGGTGCCCGTCACCCAGCGCAGGCAGGATGACCAGATTGGGCCGGAACCCGTCCAGATGTGCCGTCATGCGCTGGCGCATGGCCGCACCGTGCTCAATCAGCATGCCGGTGAGGCCCATGTCGGGCCAGCCGGGTGACACAAGAATATCGTCGGGCATGCCAAGCCGCGCCAGGGCCTGCCGCGACTCACCCATGCGACGAGCACCCCAGCGCCGACGATCGTCAGTGCCTATGTGCCAGCGCTTTTCCAGCCAGCGTTGCGGCCAGGGATTGTTGTCGCCATGAGTCAGCATGAACACCGAAATCGCCGCGCCTTTTGCCAGCGCCTGCTGCAGCAGACCGCCGGTGGCCAGGGTTTCGTCATCGGGGTGCGGAGCAATAACCAGCAAACGCGTATCCGGCCCAAAAGCCAGCCTGTGTGCGCCCTGACCCGCGCCCTGCTCGTGAAGGCCGCTCAATGCCACGCTGCCAGCAACGGAAAAAGTACCAGTGCCGGACGCAAGGGGCCACGCAGATCCTCGCGGGCCCGGATCGCCTGCCGGTACCAGTCCAGCACCGCCATGTCATCCATGGCGCTGCCCAGGCGTCCGCCACCTCCGCTTGCCCGCTCCCGCATTTCGCCTGCCGCGGCGCGCGCCGCGAACCACAGGCGCTGGGTCGCATTTTCATCAGCCCAGCGCTCGCTCACTGCCAGCGGACTCAGCTCCTCACGTGCCAGTGCACGCAGATCCGTGAATACCTCGCGATGCAGCGGCAGCAACTCGCGGGCATGCCAGTCGCGCGCAAGCCCGGGATTGCCTCCAGCGGCGTCCAGTGCCGCCTCGGCCGGTTCCACATCCTGCTCCTGCAACCAGCGCAGGGCCGCATCACGCGGCGGCCGATGCAAGCTGAACAATTGGCAGCGGCTGCGCACCGTGGCCGGCAAACGCCAGGGCTGGTCGGCCACCAGCACCATGACGGTATCGCGGGCGGGCTCCTCGAGGGTCTTCAGCAGTGCGTTGGCCGCCTGGTGATTCATCAGGTCGGCCGGATCGATGATGGCTACCTGGCGACCGCCCAGCTGGCTGGTCATGCTCAGCGTACGCGACATCTCGCGCACCTGGGCCACGACAATCTCCTTGCGCAAATTGCCCTGTGTGTTGAGTTCAAGGTTCAGCGGGTGCAGATCAGGATGGGTCCCGGCGCGCAGCAGATGGCAGGATCGACACTCGCCGCAGGCTTGCCCCGCTACCCGACCGCTGCATAGCGCGGCCGCAGACAGGTGCGCCGCCACCTGGCGCTTGCCCAGGCCCTCGGCGCCCGCCAGCAGGATGGCATGCGGCAACTCGTCGCGTTCCAGCCTCTGCCGCAGGCCTTGCCAGACCCGGTCATGCCAGGGCGCCAGGCTCATGCGCGCCATCCTTGCACGACAGGCGCAAGCACCTGCTTGGCCTGAGCAAGCACCTGATCGGGGCTGCGCCTGCCATCAAGCACACGGAAGCGTTGCGGCTGTGCCGCCGCGCGCGCCCGATAGGTCGAGTGCACCCGATCGAAAAAGTCGGCATTCTCCTTTTCGATACGATCACGTTCCCCACGGCCGGCAATGCGCTCGCGGCCGAGGTCGGGCGGGACATCCAGCAACAAGGTCACATCCGGTTGCAGGCCTGCGGCGGCCCAGCGTTCCAGTTCGGCGATACGCTCGTCGGGCTGGCCGCGCCCCCCGCCCTGGTACGCATAGCTGGCGTCGGTGAATCGATCGCAGAGGATGACACGACCGGCATCGAGAGCCGGCTGCAGCACTTCGCGCACCAGCTGCGCGCGTGCCGCGAACATCAGCAGCAGCTCGGATTCCGCGCTCAGGCTTTGATGGTCCGCATCCAGCACCAGCGCCCGGATCCCTTCACCCAGATCAGTACCACCCGGTTCCCGGGTCATCAGCGGCTCCACCGCAAAGGCCTCGGTCAGCCACTGGCGCAAGCCGGCCAGCAGTGTGCTCTTGCCCGCGCCCTCGCCACCTTCCAGGGAAATCATGAGGCCGCGGTGACTCATTGGCGGCACCGTTTGAGCTGGTAGCAGGCCACGGCGCGATTGTGTGCTGCGAGCGTGGCAGAAAAAACATGGCGCCCGGTACCGTCCCCCCGGGCAACAAAGTAGAGCGACTTGCCCGCCGCCGGGTGCAGTGCGGCCTCGATGGCTGCCTTGCCGGGCATGGCAATCGGCGTTGGGGGCAGGCCGGCGCGCAAATAGGTGTTGTAGGGCGTATCGGTCTTCAGATCCCGGCGGGTGATATTGCCGTCATAACGGCTGCCCATGCCATAGATGACCGTCGGATCAGTAGCGAGCGCCATGCCGCGCTGCAGGCGACGGACAAACACGCCGGCGATGCGCGCGCGTTCATCGGCACGGGCCGTTTCCTTTTCCACTATCGAGGCCAGAATCAGGGCCTGATAGGGCGAATCGAGCGGCAGACCGTCGGCGCGCTGTTGCCAGGCATGGGCAAGCACCTTGTCCATGTCGCCGTGCGCGCGCGCCAGCAGATCCAGGTCGCGGGTGCCGCGCGTGAACGCGTAGGTTTCCGGCAGGAAGCGTCCTTCCGGGTCCTGGCCTCCGGCGCCTATGCGCTGCATGATGGTGGCGTTGTCCAGTTCGCGCGTCGCATGGACCAGCAGCGGGTCGGTATCCAGGGCATGACGCACCTGGGCGAATGTCCATCCATCGACAATGGTGAACTTGTGCTGCAGCACCTTGCCGGCGGCCAGCATGTGCAACAGTGCACCCGGCTCGATGCCTTGTGGCAGGGCATATTCTCCGGCATGCAGCGACTCGGTTACACCCATGCGCGTAGCCAGAAAACGCCAGTACAGGAACGGTGCACCGCTGAGTTTGCGCTGCTCCAGCTGGTCCACGATCTGCCGGAAACTGCTGCCGGACTTGATCAGCAGGCTGCTGCCATCACGTTTGACCGACAGCGGAGCATGCAGAAAACGACTGTAGTCGCTCCAGGCAATGCCGGCCGCAGCAAGCAGCGCAAACAGCACCAGACCCAGAAGCACACGCGCCATGGCACCACCCGCCATGCGCTTCATGCGCCTGCAGCCGGCATGAAGCCAGCCTCCTGCCACTCGGCCTGCAAGGCGAGACAGCGTGGCCCTGCCCGGTATGCACGCTGCCAGGCGGGCACCTCGGCCACGGGCAGAATCCCGCGAACACTGGAGCTCAGGAATATCTCTTCGGCCTGTTGCAGCTCCTGCAGCGCAATCGGCCGCACCACAACATCGTCATGCCGCGCCAGCAGCTCGGCACGCGCCACGCCGGCCACACCGCAGACATCCACGGATGGCGTGCTCAACACACCACCCAGGACGGCAAAGAGATTTGCGGCCGTGGCACTGATGACGTGCCCATCGGCATCACAGACCAGCCCTTCGGCAATGCTGTCGTCCTGCCACTCATTACGCGCCAATACCTGCTCCAGTCGATTCAGATGCTTGATGCCCGCCAGCTGTGGCTGAGCCGCCAGGCGCATCCGGCAAAGATGCACCCGTACACCCTGATGGTACCAATCCCTGCGCCAAGTTGGGGCTGGCGTCACCTGCACGATCCGGGTGGGCTTCACCGTGGCAGGCGCGGCATAGCCGCGCGGGCCCAGGCCTCGGGTCAGGGTCAGCCGCACCACGGCTTGCTCCAGCTCCGGCACCAGCCGATGACATTCGCCAGCCAGCGACTCCGTATCCGGCATGGGCAGGCCGAGGCGTCGGCACCCCTCCTGCAGGCGCTGCATATGCCGGTCCCAGAGAGGAATGCACCCATTTGCCGCGCGCATGGTCTCGAACAGGCCATCGCCATAGGCCAGGCCGCGATCGAGCACGCTAAAGGTGTCTGTCAGCTCACCATTGACCTGAATGCGCCTCGTCATCCCGGCATCTCAAGTGCTTTCAGCAGGCCACGTGCCTTGTCCCGGGTTTCCTCCAGCTCGGCAGCGGCCACCGAATCGTGCACGATCCCGGCGCCAGCGCGAAGATCCAGTGTGTCACCACGCTGGCTGAAGGTGCGGATGAGAATGTTGAGATCCATGTCACCGGAGCGATCAAGATAGCCGATGGCCCCGGTATAGGCCCCCCGCGCCGTACCTTCCAGTTCGGCGATGATCTGCATGCAGCGCACCTTGGGGCAGCCAGTGATGGTGCCGCCGGGAAAACAGGCTGCGATCACCTGGCCGGGGGTGATGCCGGCTCGCAGACGACCGCGCACATTGGATACGATGTGGTGCACGTGCGGGTGACTTTCCACCACCATCAGCTCATCGACCTCGACACTTCCGGGCTCGCAAACGCGACCCAGGTCATTGCGCTCCAGGTCAATCAGCATGATGTGTTCGGCGCGCTCCTTGGGATGGGCGACAAGCTCATCAATGCGCGACTGCTCGTCATCACCTGCCAGGCGCGGCCGGGTACCGGCGATGGGGCGCGTCTGCAGCTGCCGGCCGCGTATCTCGACCAGGCGCTCGGGCGACGAACTGATCACTGCCCATCCGGGCTGCTGCCAGAGACACGCAAAGGGCGCCGGATTGGCTCGGCACAGTGCCCGATACACGGCGGCCGCTTGCGGACAGGAGGCAAAACGGGCCCGCCATGCGCGCGACAGATTGACCTGGAATACGTCACCGGCACAAATGTACTCGTGCGCCTTGCCAACGGCATCCAGGAAGCGCTTGTCAGGGTCTTCGTCGACTTCGGCCGCCGACAATGGCGCGATCTCCACCGACCGTGCGCGATCGATATCTGCCCGTATCTGATCGATCAGCGCAAGATGATCAGATTCGGCCACCAGCAACGCTTCACCGCGCTGATGGTCGACCAGCACTGCCGCAGGACAGCGCAAGGCCACGGCGACCGGAGCAGCTTGTTCGGCGCGCGGCAGCTTCAGCCCGGGCTCGGCTTCGGCAGCCAGTTCGTAGGCCAGGTACAGCGCCCAGCCACCGTGAAATGGCAACTCGTCGTCAACGGCAGCGCTGCGGACAGCCTGCCAACGCTTGTCCAGCTCGGAAAGGAAGCCCTTGCTCGCAAGCGCCTCGTCGTTTTCCCGGACACTGCCATCGGCGAAGCATTGCAGCACGGACTGCGGGAACGCGAGCAGGATATCCCAGCGCGAACGCTCGCTGTCGTGAACCGCGCTTTGCAGCAGGCAGGGATAACGCTGCGGATCGAGCGCCGCCAGCGTTGTCAGATCGGGGATTTCGGCAAGCCGCTGCCGCGTGATCGGTTGCACGGTGCGCAGTTGGAAAACGCTTATTCGAATCGCTTCAGCACAAGCGTGCCATTGGTGCCGCCGAACCCGAAGGAGTTGCTCAACGCGATATCCACCTGGTGCTCGCGCGCGGTATTGGGCACGAAGTCCAGGTCGCAACCTTCACCGGGATTGTCCAGATTGATGGTCGGTGGAATAACGCCCTTGTATAGCGCCATGGCCGTGAAGATCGCTTCCACGCCCCCGGCCGCGCCCAGCAGATGCCCGGTCATGGACTTGGTGGAACTGACCATCAGCTGATCGACGTGGGCACCGAAGTCCTGCTTGATGCCATTGACCTCGGCCAGGTCACCCGCCGGCGTGGATGTGCCGTGCGCGTTGATGTATCCGACGTCACTGGCACTGATGCCTGCATCCGCAATGGCATTGCGCATGCAGCGCGCGCCGCCGTCGCCATCGGCACTGGGTGCGGTGATGTGATAGGCATCACCGCTCATGCCGAAGCCGGTCAACTCGCAATAAATGCGCGCACCGCGCGCCTTGGCCGCCTCGTATTCTTCGAGCATCAGTACGCCGGCACCGTCGGACAACACAAATCCGTCACGATCCGCATCCCAGGGCCTGCTGGCCTTCTCGGGCTCGTCATTGCGCGTGGAAAGCGCGCGCGCGGCACAGAATCCGCCAACGGCGGTACCGGTGGTGGCAAATTCGGCGCCTCCGGCGAGCATGGCGTCAGCTTCGCCGTACTGGATCATGCGCATAGCCAGGCCGATATTGTGCGTTGCCGTGGTGCAGGCGGTCACGCAGGCGATGTTGGGACCCTTGATGCCGAGCATGATCGACAGGTTGCCGGCGATCATGTTGATGATCGAGCCAGGCACGAAGAACGGGGAAATCTTGCGCGGTCCGCGCTCGTGGTAGGTGATCGAGGTCCGCTCGATGGTCGACAGCCCGCCGATCCCGGCACCCACCGCCACGCCAATGCGCTCGGCATTGGCGTCACTGATCTCGTATCCGGAATCCGCTAGCGCGTCCTTGCCGGCGGCTACGCCATAGTGGATGAACGGATCCATTTTCTTGACATCCTTGGCCGGGATGTACTCGCTCGGATCAAAATCACGCACCTCGCCCGAAATACGAGTGGGGAAGGCACTGGTATCGAAATGGGTGATCGGCCCTATACCGCTGCGGCCAGCGGTGATGCTGTCCCAGGCGCTTTCAAGGGAGTTGCCAACCGGCGACAGAATGCCGATACCGGTCACCACCACGCGTCGCTTGCTCATGTCGTTTGCCTGTCGAGTCTTCAGGTACTTTCAGATTCCATGCACTGCGTCGGCTTGCCGCCCATACGCAAGCTGCGCCTCACGGGCGCAGCCTGGTGCCTACAGCTTGGCGGCCTTGGCCTTCCGTCACTCGCTGACGTGAGCCTTGACGTAGTCAATGGCCTGCTGGACGGAAGTGATCTTTTCCGCGTCCTCGTCCGGAATCTCGCACTCGAACTCTTCTTCAAGCGCCATCACCAATTCCACGGTGTCCAGCGAGTCGGCTCCGAGATCATCCACGAAGGATGCATTGGGCGTGACTTCATCTTCCTTCACGCCAAGTTGTTCAACAACAATTTTCTTGACGCGGTCTTCAATACTGCTCATGTGTGTGAAACCTCCCGTGGAGTAATCAAGCTGGCGCATTGTAGTGGACTTGCTGCATGCCCGCTACCCGCCAGAGGCAGTCAAGCATACCTGAAATATTCACGAATTCGCATGACACCGTCAGGCAAACACCTGCGGTCGTAGACGAGAAAACCATCGCAAGCGCCTGATTTGAGGCAGCTGCGCAGTCCGGCCAGGGCTGATCAGGCCATGTACATGCCGCCATTGACATGAACCGTTTCGCCGGTAATCCATGCCGCCGCCGGTGAAGCCAGGAATCCGGCAGCCGCCGCGATATCCTCGGGCGAGCCGAAGCGACCCAGGGCAATCTGTGCCTTCATCGCATCCTGCTGGGCCTGCGGCAGGCTGTGGGTCATGTCGGTCTCGATGAAACCCGGGGCAATGGTATTGACGGTGATCCCGCGCGAACCGACTTCCCGCGCCAGGGACTTGGAAAAAGCAATCATGCCGGCCTTCGCCGCTGCATAGTTGCTCTGCCCCGCGTTGCCGATCAGGCCGATGACCGAGGCAATGCTGATGATGCGTCCCTTGCGCGCCTTCATCATGCCGCGCATCACCGCCTTGCTGGTGCGATACACGGAAGTCAGGTTGGTGTTGATGATGGACTGCCAGTCATCCTCGCTCATGCGCATGAGCAACTGGTCGCGCGTGATTCCGGCATTGTTGACCAGAATCGATACGTTGCCATGCAACTTGCCGACATCGGCCACCAGCGCGTTCACGGCATCGCTGTCGGTGACGTCCAGTACCTGGCCGTGGCCGCCCAGCGCAGACAGCCGCTCGGCGATGGTCGCCGCGCCCTTGTCACTGGTCGCCGTACCGATGACCGTGGCGCCCAGCGAGGCAAGATGATCGGCAATGGCCGCACCGATGCCGCGAGTGGCGCCGGTCACAAGTGCAATTTCGCCTTCAAGTACCTTGCTCATGCTTTCTCCGCTTTGCTCGGTTTCTGCTCGGCAGGCCAGTCGGCCAGCGTTTTCTCGAATACTTCGGGGGTACCTATGGCACGGGTATCGATCTGCTTGTCGATACGGCGCAGCAAACCGCACAGCACCTTTCCTGGCCCGCATTCGGCCACCCGGGTGACGCCGCTTCGGCCCATGGATTCGACCGTCTTGCACCAACGTACCGGCATGTACAGCTGACGCTCCAGCGCCGCACGGATATGCGCAATACTCGTATGCACGTCGGCATCGGCGTTCTGTATCACCGGAATCTGCGGCTCGTTCCACTGGATGTCCGCCATGCGCACCGACAGCTTGTCGGCTGCCTCGCGCATCAGGCTGCAATGCGAGGGTACTGAAACCGGCAGCTTCACTGCCTTGCGTACCCCGATCTCGGCCAGCGCATCGATGGCACGCTGTACCGCTTCGCTGTGGCCGGCAATCACCAGCTGCCCGGGCGCATTGTAATTGGCCGGCGCCACCACCTGACCTTCCGCCACGTCACTGCACACCTGGGCGATCTGCTCGTCATCGCCGCCGAGTATGGCCGCCATCGCGCCGACACCAGCAGGAACCGCCGACTGCATCAGACGACCTCTCTCAACCACCAGATTGGCCGCATCAGTCAGCGACAGCACCCTGGCGGCAACCAGGGCCGCGTATTCGCCGAGGCTGTGGCCGGCCAGACGCGAGGGCATGGCACCGCCCTGCTCGCACCACAGGCGCCACACCGCGACTCCCGCCGCCAGCAGTGCCGGCTGGGTGTTCTCCGTCTGGTCAAGTGCCTCTTGCGGACCCTCCTGCGCCAGCTTCCACAAATCCCGGGAAGCGCCCTCGGAGGCCTCGTCAAAGGTTTCACGGATCAGGGCATGCTGCGCTGCAAGCTCGGCCAGCATGCCCACAGTCTGCGAACCCTGGCCCGGAAAGACAAAAGCGAGGTCCTTGCTCGGCGCGATGGCCGATGTGTCATTTTGCGTCGAATTCATGGCATACCCCTGCAGCCGCGCGCTGACAACAGCGGCTGGATCTGGCTGAAAATCAGTATCGAATAAGTGCCGAAGCCCAGGTGAACCCGCCGCCGAAGGCTTCCAGCAGGAGGTTCTGGCCGCGTTCCACGCGACCGGAGCGTATCGCCTCATCCAGCGCCAGCGGTACCGAGCCCGACGAGGTATTGCCATGCCGGTCGATGGTCACCACAACGCGTTCCATGGGCAGATGCAGACGCTTGGCAGTGCCCTTGATGATGCGCAGGTTGGCCTGGTGCGGAATCAGCCAGTCAACGTCATCCTTGCTCAGGCCGGCGGCTTCAACGGTCTCGTCGACCAGTCGCTCAAGGGTCTTCACCGCAACCTTGAACACCTCCTGGCCACGCATGATCACGCGTACGCCATGATTGGGCTCATCGCGAAAGCCCGCGGAAACGCCAACCGGGTTGTGCAGCAGGTCGCTGTAGTGGCCGTCGGCATGCAGGCGGGTCGCCAGGATACCGGGTTCGTCGCTGGCCTCCAGCACTGCGGCACCGGCACCATCACCGAACAGTACGCTGGTACTGCGGTCGGTCCAGTCAATCATGCGGCTGAGGGTTTCGGCGCCAACGACCAGGACTCTGCGTGCCGACCCGGTCTTGATGAACTTGTCGGCGATGCTCAGCGCGTACATGAAGCCCGAACAGGCCGCGTTGACATCCATCGCGGCACAGCCATTGGCACCCAACCGATCCTGCAGCAGGCAGGCGGTTGCGGGAAAGATGACATCCGGCGTGGTCGTGCCAAGCACGATCATGTCGAGGTCCGAGCCCTTCAGCCCGGCCGCTTCCAGTGCCAGCACCGATGCCCGATAGGCAAGGTCGCCCGTGGTCTCACCGTCGGCTGCGCGGCGTCGCTCGCGTATGCCGGTACGGGTACGAATCCACTCGTCGGTCGTGTCGACCTGAGCCTCGAGGTCGGCATTGGTGACTACCTGATCCGGCAGTGCGCTGCCGGTACCTGTGATGCGTGCGTATTTCAGGATTATCCCCTGGAAACCTGACGGATGCTGGCCGAGTGCACTGTGCGTGCGTCAGCGGACAAGAGCTGCATCCGCGACGATCGCATGCAGCTCAGTCTTCGTCGACAACCGGATCAGCTGTCTCGATCACCTTGCGGCCACGGTAATAGCCGTCGGCGGTGATGTGATGGCGCCGATGGATCTCGCCGCTGGTGGGGTCATCAGACAACTGCACCGGCTTGAGGGCGTCGTGGGAACGGCGCATGCCGCGCTTGGATCGGGTTTTGCGGCTTTTCTGAACGGCCATGACTCAAATCTCCAGAATCTTCATTTGTTTTGTTTCAACTTGCCGAGTACGGCAAACGGATTGTGCTTCTCGTCCGCCTCCTCGGCGGGTGACTCACCGGCATCGAACTCCGGCAGCCGGCTACCCGGCTTGACCGGAACCAGTGGCAGAGCCAACAGCAGCTCGTCCTCGATCACCGCTGCCGGCCGCAGCGAGCCATCGTCCAGCAACAACGGTTCCACGCCTTGCGGCAAACCGGCTTCCTGATGCTCATTGTCGATCAAACCGAGCCGAGTATCCACCTCGATCGGATGCACGAACGTTTCCAGCGTCCTCTGGCACTCCAGCGCCAGCTCGGCTTCGACATGCACATGCAGTTCTCGATCGCCCAGCTCACCGGCACCGAATTCCAGCACGTAGCGTGCATTTCCGCTTGCATCAGCAAGGCTGGCCCGCAGCCGGGACATGCCCTCGATCGGAAGCGTGCCTTCAAAAATACGACGCTCTGCCGCCATCCGTGCAGCATCCACGATGGCCGGCAAGTGGTTCTCGGGTTGTTTTGTCCTGGGTGACATGCCAACTCTGCTTTGCTGTCAGGAATACCCGCCTGTCGTGGCCGACAAGCCGGTGCTCCCCATGCACCGGGACATGGGCGCGGGATGTTAGGGCGCAAACCCGCCAAAGTCAATCCCGGCGGCAGTTTACCCACGCCGGCTCATGCGGCAGACTGCCCCCATGTCGACAGGGGCAGAACGTGGAAAGAATCGTCAACTGGATTGGTCTGGCAATACTCGTGGTGGTGATTATTGTCGCCGCTATCGTGATCCTGCGCTACTGGCTGGGCCACCGCAGAGAGCAGGTCATGCTGCGCCTGCTGCGTGGCGCCGACCAGCTGGAGACCGGCATCAAGCAATGCCGCTTGCGTCTTGACCAGGCCCACGCCGCCGTCACCGTCACCCCGAACCTGCCCAGCGCCGGCAGCGCCAGTGCCCATGCGGCAATCGACAAGGCGCTGCGCAATCTGCTGGAGCATCGGCTGTGGATCCGGGACAAGGCACCCGGCGCCAGCCAGGCGGAACTGGAGCAGGCAGCCAGCGCGCTTGAGCAGGCCGGAACAAACATCCAGCAGCAACTGCAGGCATTGCAGCAGGCCCACCAGGAACTGGAAGACGCCGTGCGTGAGCATCAGGAGCGCCAGTGAGACACCTGGTCCTGGCCTCGAGCTCGATCTACCGGGCGCGCCAGCTCGGGACGCTTGCTCTGGAGTTCGACACCTGCCCCGCCGACATCGATGAAACGCCAGCGGCGCGTGAAGCTGCTGCCGATCTGGTGCAGCGGCTGTCACTGCAAAAGGCACGTACCGCAGCCAGCAGTCACCCTGCGGCGGTAATCATCGGCAGCGACCAGGTCGCCACGCTCGATCAAACCGTGATCGGCAAGCCGGGCACTCGGGAAAATGCGCGCCGACAGTTGCTCGATGCCAGCGGCCGGAGCCTGCGCTTTGTTACCGGGCTGTGCGTGCTCGACCCCGCCATGCCGACACCGCAAATGGGCATCGACATCACCACGGTGCGCTTCCGCACGCTGCGCGATGAAGAGATCGAACGCTATCTCGACAAGGAAGAACCGCTGGACTGCGCTGGCAGTTTCAAATGCGAAGGCCTGGGCATCAGCCTGTTCGACGCCATCGAAACGCGCGACCCCAGCGCTCTGATCGGCCTGCCCCTGATTGCCCTGGGGCGCATGCTGCGCGCATGCGGCTATCCAGTCCCCTGAGAACCCTGCGGTCTGCGGTCAGACAGGCTGGTGACGCCTGTGCCGGAGTTGATCAGAGGCTCCCCAATCCGGACCGATAGGCAGCATAGGCGCGCTTCCAGATGATGCACGCATCCGGGCTGCCGTTGGCGGACACCGGCTTGTGGCGAAGGCGCGCGTGGTAGAAGGCGATGCGCTTGTGTCGGCTGATGTCGACGCGTTCAAGTGGCACGATGGCGGTAAAGCGACTGCACAGATTGCGCAGCCATGCCGGCCGCAGATGTACGCGCAGCGCCGTCTCTTCCACTGCCAGCAGCACCGCCTGCCCGGCATGACGGGCAAAAAGCGCGTCTTCATCCAGTTGCCAATCGCGCAACTGCCGGGCACGACCGTGCTTGTGGTTGAGTGGCGAGCCCAGCGAGTAGACCGGGCGAGAACCCGCGAGCCCGAAATCGAGTTCGGCAGCCAGGCGGAAATTGTCAGCCACCAAGGTGTCGTGATCATGCCCGGGCTGGTCGAGCAGCTGTGCAAGCTGGCTCGAGGACTGACGCCAGCCGTCAAACGTGTCGGCCAGGGCGTGCTGGCGCAGCCACGGTGCGTCCCTGGGCGGTTGTGTCAGTGCCGCCAGGTACCCCAGAACAAGCACCTGTCCCAGCGCCAGAAGCACCCAGGCCAGGCACAGTGCCGCGCGTGCAGCCAGACGTGCCCTGCCCGTCTGCCACAGGCGACGGGCCAGCACGGGGACCACGGCCAGCACGGGCAGGTAACCCGCCAATGGCCAATGCACACGGAAGCGCAGCTCGTCGGCAAACAGGCCAAACAGAAAATAGGCCAGCAGGAAAGTGGTGCCGATACAGGCCACCAGATCCCATGGCGCGCCCCGCCGCATTCTTCTCAGGCTGTGCAGCACCGCCCACAACAGCAAAAGGTACAACAACGGCGTACACGCGATGGCCTGCTCCAGCGGCTGGCGTAGCGCATCGGCATGGAATGACCAGGGGTTGCGCTCAAGGGTCTGAAAAGCCAGTCCAACCCACTGGTGCCCCAGGTTGTAGAGCAGCGCCGGCAATGCGCCCAGCGCGCCAAGCGCCAGAGCCACATACCAGCGCGGATTGCGCCACAAGGCCCTGCCACGAGGGCTGGCGACGGCAAACACAAGACCGGCCAGCAGCAGCATGCCGGCGCGATAGTGACTGGCCAGCGCCAGAATCAGGCTCAGGGACAATGCCAGCCAATGACGCCACTGATCGCTCCTGAGCGCCGCATCCAGCGCCAGCAAGGCCATCATCGAAGCCACGGTCAGCATCACGTCCGGCAGCGCCAGCAAACCCAGACTGCCGGCCAATGGCAGGCCCATGGCCAGCAGCCCGGCCTGCCACCCTGCGCGAGCGCCAAAATGGCGACGCGCAAACGACACCACCAACCATGGCAGCAAGGCACCCAGCATCAGGAACACACTGCGTACGGCCAGGCTGGAGTGCCCCCCCAGCCCGGTACCCAGGGCAACCAGCCAGGCGGTCATTCCCGGCAGGTCGCTGTAGCCCCAGGCCAGATGGCGGCTTTCCTGCCAGTAAAAGGCCTCGTCACCGAACAGTGGCAGATGCACCGCCAAAGCAAGCTTGATCAGCAATTGCACGGCAAAAACCGCGATGAAGGCACGACGCCAGACCGTAGCGCCCGCTACACTGGAGTCACTATCCAGCCGTTCATTCGCTTCAAGGTTGTCCATGGCCACCATTGCACTCGATTCCTCTTCGCCATCAAATTTGCAGCAACTGCTGGCCGACGCTCAATCACAGGTCAACAACATCGTCCTGGGCAAGCAGCACCAGGTACAACTGGCCTTTGCCTGCGCCCTCTCCGCGGGGCACCTGCTGATTGAAGACATTCCCGGCGTTGGCAAGACCACCCTGGCACACGCCATCGCGGCCACGCTGAAACTTGATTTCCAACGCATCCAGTTCACCAGCGACCTGCTGCCGGCCGACATTATCGGTGTCAGCGTCTACGAACGCGAACACGGCACGTTTCGCTTTCATCCGGGCGCACTGTTCACGCAGTTGCTTTTGGCCGACGAGATCAACCGCGCGACGCCCAAGACCCAGAGCGCATTGCTCGAAGCGATGGCCGAAGGCCAGGTCAGCGTGGATGGCAAGACCCGCAAGCTGCAACATCCGTTCATGGTCATCGCCACACAGAACCCGCTGGACATGGGCGGCACATTCCCGCTGCCCGACTCGCAACTGGATCGCTTCATGCTGCGCATTGCACTGGACTACCCGGACAAGGCTGCCGAACGTGCCCTGCTGGCCGGAGATGATCGCCGCCAGCTGCTGCAGCATTGCCAGCCGGTGATGGACGCAGACCAGTTGCTCGAAGCACGCAAGCAGGTACATGCCGTAACCGTGACCGGGCCGCTGCTGGACTATCTTCAGGCCTTGCTGGCCGCCAGCCGCAAACACGCCGACATCCACATCGGTCTGTCACCGCGAGCCGGTCTGGCGCTGCTGGCCGCAGCGCGCGCATGGGCATGGCTCGAAGGCCGCAAGCATGTCATCCCCGAGGACATCCAGGCCCTGTTCGTAGCCGCCAGCGCGCACCGCCTGGCCCCGCGCCATGGCGCCGACCGCGACCAGCTCGCGCACGCTCTGCTGGATGAAGTGCCGGTGGACTGATGGCGAGCCTGCATGCCGCACAAGACCCCGCTGTGGCGGCACGATGGTCGCCCGTGGCAGACGCTTGCCCGGCCGGGGTACTCGATATGCTGGCAATCTGCGGCGGCTTGTTTTGGCATTGCGATCACCCGGCGAAATACGGTTCAAATCACCGTGTCAGGAGATCATTTGAGTCATGCGAACTAGCTCCCTGATGCGTCGCGTTCTGGGGCGAATCGTACGGCGGGCCGAACGGCGACTGCCCAGCCTGACCCGTCTGCGCGCTCCCGAACCCCTGCCGGTTCGCCTGGACCGTCGCCGCATCTACATTGTGCCCACGGCTTTCGGCTTCGTTTTTGCGTCAATTCTGCTGGTGATGCTGCTGGGCGCACTCAACTACAACAACAATGCCGCCCTGCTGTTGACCTGCATTCTTGCCGCAACCTGCATCACCAGCATGCTGCAGACCTTTCGCAGCCTCGACCAGCTCGAGCTGTCCTCGATCAGCTCAGGCACGGCGATTGCCGGCGACGATCTCGGGCTGAGCCTGACATGGCGTGCCGGCGGACACAGCCACAACGCGATTCGCCTGCGCAGCGGTACCCATGAGACGAGCTTCAGTATCGACGTCGATACCAGCATCGACACGCAGATTGCCGTGCCCACCAGCAAGCGCGGCTGGCTGCACCTGCCGCGCTTGCGTGTATCCAGCCGCTGGCCGTTCGGCTGGTTTCGCGCCTGGAGCTGGATAGCCCCGGACCATCGCGTGCTGGTATACCCGCGGCCTGAGGCCTCAGGTCCGGCACCCGCATCACTCGCGGGAGATGCCAACCGTCATCGGCGTACGCATGGAGACGAGTGGTCGGGGCTGCGCGCCTACCGCAGTGGTGACCCCTTGCGCCGCATTGCGTGGAAAGCCAGCGCGCGCAGCGAGGACCTGCGCGTCAAGACCTTTGATCGCCCGCAGGCCGCCCAGGCCTGGCATCTGGACTGGGGCCATGTTCGTCTTGCTGATCGCGAAGCGCGCATTGCCCGACTGGCACGCTGGGTCGCCGAAGCACATGAATCGGGGCGCGTCTGGTCGCTTAACCTGCCCGAAAACCACATTGTCGCAGGACAGGGCCCGGCGCACTTCCACCGGTCCATGCGCGCACTGGCGGAGCTGCCATGATCCAGCAACGCACCATTGATCTCATCTGCCTGGGCATGGCGATCACCCTGGCGGTGCACGTCGGTCACATTCCATTGTGGATGAGTGCACCACTTGGCCTGCTCCTGGTCTTGCGCTGGTGGCAAATGCGAACGCGCGGACCACGTCCCGCGCCTCTGTGGATCAAGCTGCCGCTGGTGGCACTCCTGTTGCTGGCCATTGTGAGCCACTACGGCAACTTTTTTGGCCGGGCTCCGGGCAGTGCCCTGGCGGTCGGGCTGCTTATTCTCAAGCTGCTGGAAACATCGCGCCCACGCGATGTCCGCAGCTCGGTCGGCTTCGGCTGCTTCGTGCTGATGAGCGCCCTGCTGTTCAATCAGGGCATGGGTTTTACGGCGTTGGTGCTGCTTGGCCTGGTACCCAATCTGGCTGCGCTGCGTGCCATCGAGCCACGCGGTCCTGCGCCGCCCTGGAGGCACGAACTGATGCCCGTGGTGCAAATCCTGGCGCTTGCCCTGCCACTGGCACTGTTCGCCTTCATGTTTGTGCCGCGACTGGCCTCTCCGCTATGGGGCGCTCCCGGCCCGGATACCGGCCGCACCGGCCTGAGCAGCCGCATGACGCCCGGCAACCTCACCGAGCTGCTGATTGACGACAGCCCGGCCATGCGGGTGAGCTTTGACGGCCAACCGCCGGCCCCCGGACAACGGTATTTCCGCGGCTGGGTCATGAGCCAGTTCGATGGCCGCACCTGGAGCCATGTGCGCCACAGCGACACCTCGCCGGAAACGGTTTCCACAACCCGCAGCATCAGCTATCAGGTCACCCTGGAACCGACCGGTGGCCATATCCTCCCGGCACTGGATGTGCCCGTGAGCGAGCCCGAGGGCGCGCGCATGCTGGCCAGCCACGAGCTGTTCAGCTTCAAACCACTCGACGCCCTGCACCGCTATGCCATGCGTTCGGCCACGGTCTACAGCCTGCAAGCGAAGCTCGACCCGAGGGACCGTCAACGCAACCTGGCCTTGCCGACGGGCTTTGATCCGGATGCCCGCACACTTGCAGCCGGCTGGCAGCAACAATATGGCAATGACCATGCGGCCATCGCTGCGGCCGCCCTGGACCTTTTCCACAATGGCGGTTTCAACTACACCCTGGTACCAGCGCCATTGGGCCGCGACAGCATCGACGACTTCCTGTTTTCCACCCGCGAAGGCTTCTGCGAGCACTATGCGTCATCTTTCACTTTTCTGATGCGTGCCGCCGGCGTGCCCGCACGCGTGGTCACCGGCTATCAGGGTGGCTACTGGAGCGACCTGGGCAGCTACCTGCTGGTGCGCAACTCCGACGCACACGCCTGGG
This sequence comes from uncultured Gammaproteobacteria bacterium, assembly GCA_963800395.1. Lineage (GTDB taxonomy): Bacteria > Pseudomonadota > Gammaproteobacteria > Xanthomonadales > Rhodanobacteraceae > DASSBG01. The sequence continues at coordinate 135,608 of CAWDBD010000011.1, read as the reverse complement.
GCGAGGTATGGCTGCAGGGTCGCGGATGGGTGCGTTACGACCCCACGGCCGCGGTGCGCCCGGAGCGAGTGAGTCTCGGCGCATCGGCTGCTGCCGGAAGCAGCGCCGCCTGGTATCAGAACAGCTGGCTACAAGGTTTGCGCAACCACTGGGACATCGTCAATCGCTGGTGGGGCAAGGCTGTCGTGGCCTTCAATCAGGAGCGCCAGAAGGGCCTGCTGACCCCGTTCGGCATTTCGCATACCGGCATCCGTCAGTTGACGCTGATTCTGGCCATAGGCTGCAGCCTGTTGCTGGCACTGGCCACCTTGCTGACCCTGCGCCGCCGGCGCGAGCGCGATCCATTGCTCGAAAGCCAGCGGCGCCTGGAACGCAAGCTGGCGCGCCTGGGGCTTGAAAGACAGCCTAGCGAAGGCCCGGGTGATTTCATGCAACGCGCCAGCCACGCGCTCCCTGCGCACGCGCGTCAGCTGGACATGCTGTCGAAACGTTACCTGTTCCTGCGCTATGCCCGGCACAGCCCGACAGCTGGCGATGTTGCAGCCTACCGGCGACTTGTCAACGGGGCGCTGAGAGAAACCGGGCAAGCGGATGATTGAGGTGGCAAGATTCGGATCAATGCGAAAGAAACAACGTAGACAGGGTATTTCCGGCTATTGCTACCCAGTCCGCGACTTGCACGCAAGCTGCTCAGGAATCAATCAGCTTGTTCGTGGTTAAATGACCATCAGCCGACCAGTTCGGCACCCCATTGAAGAGGTCGCTATGTACAAGACATTGCTTATCGCCGGGGCCTGCATTGGCCTGGCTGCCTGCGCCAGCGTCCCCAAGCCGCTTGAGGGGCAGTTTGCCGAGGTTTCGCCGCAGAATGCCGGGCAAGCTGACGGCAGCCGTGTGCGCTGGGGCGGTGAGGTGATCAAGACCGTTCCAGCGGCCGATCACACCTGCATTTATGCGTTGTCGCGGCCACTGGACCGCAATACCCGGCCCCGCGACGACCTGGACAGCATGGGTCGCTTCGTGGCCTGCCGACAAGGATTCTATGATCCCGAGGTATTCGCCAAGGGCCGTGATATCACGGTCACCGGCACACTCAATGGCCACCTGACCAGCAAGGTCGGGGACTACGACTACAACTACCCGCGCATCGCCGCCGATACCATCTACCTGTGGCCCCGCGTCAAGCCGCGCCTGCCGTACAACAGCGGCTACTACAACAGCCCCTTTTATGATCCTTTCTGGGGTCCCGGCTACCTGAATCCCTACTGGAATTCGCCCACCCGGGTGATCGTGGTGCCGCGCCAGGAGCCCAAGCCAAGCGGCAAGTAGAGCCCGGCCTGACCGACAGCTCTCAAGCAGCAGTCAGCCCGGCGGCCAGCTCATCGTGCGCCCACCGAGCAAATGCATATGCAGGTGGAACACCGTCTGTCCGCCATGCTCGTTGCAGTTGACCACCACCCGGTAGCCGTCCCGGGCAATGCCCTCCTCGCGCGCGTACGCCGCCGCGGCCAGCATCAGTCTGCCAAGCAATTCCGCATCGTCCGGCCCGGCTTCATCCAGGCTGGCGATGGGCCGCTTTGGTATGAAAAGCACGTGGGTCGGCGCTTGCGGATTGACATCGCGAAAGGCCAGTACGTCATCGTCTTCGTAAACAATGTCGGCGGGGATTTCGCGGCGAATGATCTTGCTGAAGATGGTGTCGGACATGAGTTTCGCGACTTGAGAGGGGGCGTTTGCAGCAGTGCAAACTTCAGGATACATGATTCGCTTGAAGCGCAAGCGGTGAGCGGTGAGCGGTGAGCGGTGAGCGGGAGGCAGGCAGGATACGCGCGAGGCGTCTTTCCCGCTCACCGCTGACTGCTAACCGCCAACTGCTACTCCAGCGACAGGCGGCCGCCGAAGGCGTGAGCCAGCGTATTGCGGTCCACGTACTCGAGTTCGCCGCCCAGCGGCACTCCGTGTGCCAGGCGTGTCACCCGAATGCCCGCAGCATGCGCCAGGCGGCTCAGGTAGTGCGCCGTGGCCTCACCTTCGACGTTGGGATTGGTGGCCACGATCATCTCAGCCACCTCGTCCTCCTGCAGGCGCCGCGCCAGCAGATCAAGGCCAAGCTCGTTCGGGCCAAGCCCGTCCAGCGGCGACAGGCGACCCAGCAGCACGAAATACCGGCCCCGATAGCCCGTGGCCTGCTCGATCGCAGCAAGATCCGAGGGGCTTTCCACCACGCACAACAGGCTTTTGTCGCGCTGCTCGCTTGCGCATAGCCCGCATACCGCTTGCTCACTGAAGTTTCGACAGCACTTGCAGTTGCCGATGTCCTGCATGGCCGATTCAAGTGCCCTGGCCAGACGCTGACCGCCATCGCGATCACGCTCCAGCAACTGGAAAGCCATGCGCTGGGCACTGCGCGCGCCAACGCCCGGCAGCACGCGCAGAGCGTCTACCAACTCGGACAGCAGCGGTGACCCGGTGCTCATTGCGCCTCCTGCAGAGATTGATCAGGCGGATAGCGCCGAGTTTGCAGATGGCAGCAAAAGCGTCCGCCCGAGTCTCGAAGCCCGAGTCTCGAAACACGCATCAAAACGGCAGACTCATTCCCGGCGGCAGGCTCATGCCCGAAGAAACATCGCCCATCTTGTCCTTGCTGGCCGCAGCCACCTTGTTCACCGCATCGTTGACTGCTGCCGCCACCAGATCCTCGGCCATCTCGGCATCATCGGCGAGCATTTCGCGATCCATTTCGACCTTCCGCACCTCATGCGCGCCACTCATGGTGACCTTGACCAGACCACCGCCAGCGCTGCCAACCACTTCCATTTGCGCAATTTCTTCCTGCGCCTGTTTCATTTTTTCCTGCATCCGCTGTGCCTGTTGCATCAGCTGACCTATCTGTCCACGCATCATGCTTCTCCGCTACTTCTATCGTATTGATTATGGGTCGATGTTTCTTACAGCGCCTGGATGCTCTGCGGCACCACCCGCGCTCCAAGCTCACTTTCCAGCCCCTGCACCAGGGGATCGTCGCGGATCGCCCGCTCGGCCTCACTCTGACGTGCCTGGTCGGCCTGCTGGCGCCGTTCCGCCGGGGTATCGCTGACTGTATCACTGCTGACAAAGCGCAGTTTGACCGCCTGGCCAACATAGGCTCCGAGGGCTTCCCGCAGGCGGCTTGTCATCGGCTCAACGGCGATGCTCATCAATTCCGGGCGCAATTGCAACGTCCATACCGCGCCGTCGATATCCTGCAGAATGGCATTGCGCGCCAGCTCGCCCGTGGGGCCAGCCAGGCCCGACTGAGCAATCCAGGTGTGCCAATCGCCGGCACAACGACTTTTCTCGCCGAACAAGCTGCTGCTGCCCTGGTCCGATGCCGGTGCTTGCGCCACAGCCGGCGCCTCGGCCTCGCGGCTGTGGGACACGTGCTCGCTTGCCGGACCGGTTGATGGTGCTGCCTCGGCAACGCGCTGCTCTTTATCCGGTGCCGAGGAAGGCTGGCGCTCCCCTGGCACAGCGCCGGTTCTGCGCTTCGGCCCCTGCGGTGGCGGATCAGAGCGCGAACCCGGCCGGAAGGCCAGCATGCGCAACAACACCATCTCGAAACCTGTTTGCGCATCGGGCGCAAATCCCAGCTCCCGCCGCCCGCGCCCCGCCAACTGGTAGTACAGCTGCACCTCCTCGGCAGACAGACTCGAGGCCAGATTCTGGAAAGCCGTCTCGTTCGGGCCTGCAACGCTGCGTTGGCCCGGTACCAGCTGATGCAACTGGATCTGATGCAGGGCGCCGGCAAGCTGATCCAGCACACCGGCAAAGTCCGGCGCGTGTTCAGCGATCGTCTCCGCCTGCTGCAACAGAGCGCTACCGTCACCGGCGGCCAGCGCCTCGAGCAGAGCCAGAACACTTCCATGCTCGACCGTACCCAGCATGGCGCGGGTCGGTTCATCGCGCAGTTCGTTGCCACCGTAGGCCAGCGACTGATCCAGCAGGGAGAGGCCATCGCGCATGGATCCGTCGGCTGCCAGGGCCAGGGCGTCGACCGCCGCCGTATCAAAATCAATTTTTTCGGCCTCGAGAATATGCCGCAACTGATCACCAATCTGCTGCGGCAGCAGGCGCTTCAGGTTGAACTTCAGACAACGCGACAGCACCGTCATCGGCAACTTGTCCGGGTCGGTGGTCGCCAGCAGGAACTTCACATGCTCAGGCGGCTCCTCAAGTGTTTTCAGCAATGCATTGAATGCACTGCGGGAAAGCATGTGCACCTCGTCGATCAGGTAGACCTTGTATCGGCCCCGCGAGGGCGCGTACTGAGCGTTCTCGATCAGTTCACGCACATCATCGACGCCGGTGTTGCTGGCCGCATCGATCTCCAGCAGGTCGACAAAGCGCCCCGCATCCACCGCCGTACAGACGGCACACTCACCGCACGGCTCGGCCGATTGTCCGTGCTCGCAATTGATCGATTTGGCAAATATGCGCGCAATCGTGGTCTTGCCGATACCCCGCGTACCCGCGAAGAGATAGGCGTGATGGGTACGATCGGCATCCAGCGCATTGGACAGCGCTCGCACCACGTGCTCCTGACCGACCAGTTCGGCAAATTGCTTTGGCCGCCACTTGCGTGCCAATACCTGATATGACATGTACAAATCCTTGCTTTGAAGCCCGATTGTGACAAGTCTACGCTGAACGCGCCACGCGTGAAGTGACGCCCGCGCCCATCCTGCACCTGCGCAAGGAATAGCTCGGCTTGATCTTGTCTGTGCCCGGCACGTGCAGTAAGCTACGCGGCTCCGTGATGAGGATATGCAGGATGCATGGCGTCACGGAACCCGGAGAGATGTCCGAGTGGTTGAAGGAGCACGCCTGGAAAGTGTGTATACGGCTTATACCCGTATCGAGGGTTCGACAATTTCGTCCGGAACGAAATTGGACCGCCAAAGGCGGGCCCCGAGCCAAAGCGAGGGGTGAGGCCCAGGATGGGCCGAGCACATCCCTCTCGACATCCAGACCCCATGCAGCTTGCACACCCACAAGGCACTGCATCGCCGTTTCGGCCGTACCCGGTGCAACCCGCGCCCGAGCAAGGATCCGTATCCCCGTGTGACCACCTCGATCCTGCGCCTGCGCGAAGGCTGGCTCCAGTTAATCTTGTCTGTACCAGGCACGTGCAGTAAGCTACGCGGCTCCGTGATGAGGATATGCAGGATGCATGGCGTCACGGAACCCGGAGAGATGTCCAAGTGGTTGAAGGAGCACGCCTGGAAAGTGTGTATACGGCTTATACCCGTATCGAGGGTTCGACAATTTCGTCCGGAACGAAATTGGACCGCCAAAGGCGGGCCCCGAGCCAAGCGAGGGGTGAGGCCCAGGATGGGCCGAGCACATCCCTCTCGACATCCAGACCCCATGCAGCTTGCACACCGACAAGGCGCTGCATCGCCGTTCAGGCCGTACCCGGTGCAACCCGCGCCCGAGCAACGATCCGTATCCCCATGTGACCACCGCGATCCTGCGCCTGCGCAAAGGCTGGCTCCACAGTTAATCTTGTCTGTACCAGGCACGTGCAGTAAGCTACGCGGCTCCGTGATGAGGATATGCAGGATGCATGGCGTCACGGAACCCGGAGAGATGTCCGAGTGGTTGAAGGAGCACGCCTGGAAAGTGTGTATACGGCTTATACCCGTATCGAGGGTTCGAATCCCTCTCTCTCCGCCAGAATTCAAGGTAGCGTCAAAGTTCAAGTCTTCTTGAACCGTGATTGCCTCCGTAAGTTGCAAAAAGAGGGATTTGAACCCTCGAAATAGACAAGGCGGTTCGACAATTTCGTCGGGAACGAAATTGGACCGCCGAAGGCGGGCCCCGAGCGAACGCGAGGGGTGGAGCCCAGGATGGGCGGAACACAAATCTGTCTGGAACAAATTTGGACCGCCGAAGGCGGGCCCCGAGCGAACGCGAGGGGTGGAGCCCAGGATGGGCGGAACAATCCCTCCCGGATGTTGACGCCGTGAGGGACTGCAAAGTAAAGACACTGGATTCCCGCCTGCGCGGGAATGACGACGAAGAGCAAGCTGAAAGGAGAGGGCTTTGTACCCTCACACTGTCAATGGTGGCTTCGCTGGTCGCTTCGCGACGATAGTTTGTAAACCCCGCCAGGCCCGGAAGGGAGCAACGGTAGCAGACGATTCGGGCGCCGGAGACCGGCTGGCGGAGCCGCCACCCTTTCAATACATGATCTGCGCCCGAAGCCGCGCAAAACCTTCCTTGGTGCGTACATCCGGTCGGCGTCCTTGCCTCCCCCGCGCCAGCGTCGCGACATGCCACTGGCATGTCGCAAGCAACGCCGGCGCGACCCGCCAGGCCCGGAAGGGAGCAACGGTAGCAGACGATTCGGGCGCCGGAGACCGGCTGGCGGAGCCGCCACCCCTTCGATACATGATCCGCGCCCGACACCGCGCGACACCCTCCATGGTGCGGGCATCATTGCCTCCCCGCCGCGCCCTGATCAGGGCGTGGTGTCTGCCGTCGTATCGGATGCCTGCGGGTGCTGCCAGACACTCTTGCCGTCACGATAGTGCTCGCGCTTCCAGATAGGCACGCGTTTCTTGACTTCGTCGATGATGTAGCGGGTGGCGTCGAACGCGGGGCCACGGTGGGCGCTGCTGACGCCGACCCAGACGGCCAGTTCACCAACAGCAAGCGATCCTGTCCGGTGCACGCAGGCGACCCGGATCACGTCGAAGCGCTGCACGGCCTCGATCAGAATGGCTTCGCCTTCGCGCTGAGCCAGTGGCGCATAGGCCTGGTAGTCCAGGCCGAGCACGTCCTGGCCCAGATGATGATTGCGCACACGCCCCTCGAAGCAGGCGCACGCACCTGCTCGCGGATCGAGCAAGCTGTCGCGCAATGCCTCCGAGGCAATGGGCACATCCTTCAAGGCAAACAGATTCATCCGCCGGATACCGGCGGAATGAAGGTAATTTCGTCGCCCTCGCCAAGACCATGATCCCAATCCACGAACACGCCGTTGACTGCAATGCGCAAGCTGTCGACAGGCAGGGTGAACCCGTGTCGCTCACTCAGTTCGGCATAGAGCGTGAGCGCATCGCGGGTATCGGTCTCGAATTGCTCCTGTGCCACGCCGGCCTCTTCTCCCATGCGCGCAAAATACAGCAGGTGATAGTTCATTGAACCGCTCCATCGCGCACATCGCGCTTGCCGCCATGTTTCTCGATCAGCCGCAGCGGCCCTATCTCGATCTCGTGGGATAGCGCCTTACACATGTCGTAAACGGTCAGGGCCGCCACGCTGGCACCGGTGAGGGCTTCCATCTCCACACCGGTCTTGTGATGGATGGCCACTTCGCACTCGATCACCAGTACCTCGTCACCATCAAACCGGGTGCGGATATCGCAGCGCTCGATGGCAAGCGGATGACAGAACGGGATCAGTTCGTGACAACGCTTGGCTGCCATCACTCCGGCGATGACAGCGGTGTCGATAACCGGGCCCTTGGCCACGTGCAAGCCGACCTGGTGCAGGGCCTTTGCCACGGCGGGTGGAAAACGCACGCGTGTTTCGGCCACGGCAACGCGCGCAGTGGAAGGCTTGCCACCCACATCCACCATGCGCGGATGACCGGCACTATCCACATGCGTGAAGTCAGGCGTTTTTTCCTTCATATCAACCACCTATGTGAAACATCTCGACATGTTCCGAATTCGCGTCACCGCGTCTTGCGGCACGTTGCTCGCTGTAGCGATCTTGCCGGCCTGCCCACACGGCGCTTACCAGACCGCGCATCTCCTGATCGCTGGCACCGGCTCGCAGCGGCCCGCGAAGGTCGTGCCCGTGCTGCGCAAACAGGCAGGTGAACAATTGTCCGTCAGCAGACAGCCGGGCGCGCGAACAGTCGCCGCAGAACGGCTTGCTGACCGAACTGATGAAACCGACCTCGCCAAGGCCGTCGGCGTAGGCATAGCGATTGGCCACCTCACCCGACACGTTCGGCGGCAGGGCACGCAAGGGCCAGCGTTCTTCTATTCTTCGCCGCAGCTCGCTGCTGGGCACCACTTCAGCCTGGCGCCACTGATTGAGCGTGCCGACATCCATGTACTCGATGAAGCGCACAACATGCGGTGTACCACGGAAGTGCCCGAGCAGATCGAAGAGCTGATGATCATTGATGCCACGCAGGACAACGCAATTGATCTTGATCGGTGCCAGACCGCATCGCTCTGCCTCGGCAATGCCGTCCAGCGTCTGCCGCACGTCGCCGCGACCACCGCTGAGCTGCTTGTGGGTTTGGGGGTCCAGACTGTCGAGGCTGATGGTGACACGCTGCAAACCGGCTTCCTTGAGCGCGCGCGCCTGGCGCGGCAACAGCACGCCATTGCTGGTCAGGGCCAGATCCTCGATGCCCGGAATCGCAGCCAGACGCCGCACCAGATCCGGCAGGCCCGGTCGCAGCAGGGGCTCACCGCCCGTGAGGCGAAGCTTGCGTACGCCCAGCCCCGCCATGATGCGGGCCACACGCTCGATCTCGTCGAAGTCCAGCCATTGCTCGCGGCGAAGGAATGGATAATCCTCGTGGAATGCCTCGGCCGGCATGCAGTAGGGGCAGCGGTGGTTGCAGCGGTCGATCACGGATATGCGCAGATCCGACAGAGGTCGCGACAGCGTGTCGCGAACCGGATCGGTGGCCAGGGCAATGGGTATGGTCCGCCCCATCAGCCCGCCTCCTCGTCCACGGCTGCCGGCGAAGCCAGGGCCACCCGTTGTCCTGGCTCCGCCACGCGAAAGCCCTGCGCGGACATCTCGCGGCCATCGGCTGCGGATGCGTAGTGGTACAGGATCATGCGCTGACGCAGATCCTCGGGATACTCGCGCTGCAGATCATCCAGACCGGTGTGCGACGGATTGCCTTCTAGCGCGCAATCGTGCGCGATCAGCTCACCCTGGCTTGCTTGTGACTTCAGCGCCTCGGGGATGGGCCGGGTATCGCCGCTGTACACCAGACTGCCGGGCAGAACCAGACCGAATGACGTACCCGGTGCGTGGTGACGGGTGGCGAAAACGCGCAGCCACAGGCCATCCAGCCAGAAGCCCCGTGTGCAGGGCACCAGATGAAACGCCTGCCAGAAATTGGCGCCGCCCTCGGCGGCCACATTCGGATAATCGGCGATCCGTGCCTGCATCAGGGGCACCAGCGCCGCATGTGCAAACACCCGGGTCTTGCCGCGCCAGCGCGGATCGAACTGCAGCACGCTGAACAGCCGCTCAAGACCACCAACATGATCCATGTGGGTGTGCGTGATGTACAGCGCCGGCGGCGGTGTGCCGTAACTGTCCAGGTAGCGATCGACGATGTCCGGTCCACAATCGATCAACAGGCGCGGCTCGCTGTCGCACTCCAGAACGGCAGCCGATGAACCCAGCTCCAGCATGGCCCTGGAATCGCCGGTACCCAGAAAATGCAGTTGCCAGTTCATGCCGCCTCCAGCGCTCGCGCATGGGCGGCAAGCAGTGCGCCCCACCAGTGCTGCTGCCAGCCGGACACATCGCCACCGGCGGCATCGAGCTTCATCAGCGAGCGATGCAGGCGGGCCAGGTTCGCCTGTTGCCAGGAAACGTGAGGGGAGCGAATCCGACAACGGTCAAAGTCGATCAGGCTGATTTTGTCATCACTCCCCAGCAGGATGTTGTGGGCATTGAGATCGGCATGGAATACACCGTGTGCATGGAAGCGACCGACACAGTCACCAATACGATCGGCTATCTCGGGTTTGTCGCGGACCCGGCCCAGCTCGGCCGACAGGGCCCGCCCCCCGGCAATGAAACGGGTCAGAAGATCGGCACGATAGTAGATTCCGCTGCGCACCCAGGCGCCGCCAACGGCTCGTGGCACAGGCAGGCCTGCCCGGTACAGGCGGCACAGCAGACGAAACTCCATCAGGCTGCGCGTTCGCGCCTGGCCGGTCCACAGGTAGCGATCCCCCAGCACCCGCGCCACGCCGCCGCCACGACGATAATGGCGCAGCACGCACTCCCCGGCTGGCGTATCGACCACGAAAACCCCGCCACGTCCGCCGCCCAGCCGACGCATGGCCTTCCTGCCTTGCCAATAGGTGACGTCAAACCAGCGCATGTCCAGATCCGGTGTCAGTGATCCGTCAAATACCACGCCAGCGCCATGGTCGGCTACGATGCGCTCATCCGTCACCGGTAAATTCCCCCCACGATGCGCCACTCCGATTCCGGCCAACATGCCCCCAGTTTAACAAGCCTGCATGCCCATGCGCCGGAGAGTGTCTGTCTTCTGCGCACCTCGGCGCTGGGCGACGTTACCCATGTCGTGCCGCTGCTGCGCCGCCTGCAGCAGGACCTGCCCCGGACCAGACTGACATGGATCATCGGCAAGCTCGAACGACGCCTGGTCGGAGACATTCCCGGCGTGACCTTCGTGACCTTTGACAAGGCACGGGGTATCGCTGGCTGGCGCACCGTGCGCGCGGCGCTTTCCGGCCAGCACTTTGACGCCCTGCTGCACATGCAGGTTGCCCTGCGTGCCAACCTGCTGAGCCTGGCCGTGCGGGCGCGCCGGCGCATCGGATACGACCGCGCGCGTTCCCGCGACCTGCACGGCCTGTTCATCAGGGAACGTATCGCCGCCCGACGCGGCCAGCACGTTCTCGATGCCATCGGCAGTTTCGGCGACATGCTGGGTGTTGCGCCTGCAACGCCACGCTGGGACATTCCGATTCCCGAGGAGGATCAAGCGTGGGCCGGGCAGCAATGGCGTGATGACGCTCCCGTGCTCCTGATCAATGCCTGCGCCAGTCACCCGCTTCGCAACTGGCATGCCGCCGGCTACGCCGCAGTCGCCGATCACGCCACCACCGCCCTGGGCATGCGCGTGGTCCTGACTGGTGGGCCCAGCGACAGCGAGCGCCACATGGGTGATGCGATGGTGGCGGCAATGCGCTCGCAGCCGCTTGACCTGATCGGCAAGGACACGCTCAAGCGCGCGCTTGCGCTTTATGCCCGTGGCGACATCCTGCTGACTCCCGACTCGGGACCCATGCACATGGCCAATGCCGTCGGCACACCCGTGCTGGGCCTGCATGCCGCCTCCAATCCGGACCGCTCGGGGCCGTACAGTGATCGGCAATGGTGCGTGAATCGCTATGATGCTGCGGCCCGCAAGTATCTGGGCAAGCCTGCCGATGCACTACCCTGGGGCACCAAGATCGAGCGCCCGGGCGTCATGGATCTCATCACCGTTGATGATGTGATTGAGCGCTTGGAGGTGTTTGCCGGGGAGCGGTGAGTGGGGAACGGCGAGCGGTGCGCGGTGAGCGGTGAGCGGTGAGCGGTGAGCGGAGAGGAAAAGATAACCAGCATGACCGCAACCCGGTTCCTGCGTCCTACTTCCTACTTCCTACTTTCTCCTACTTCCTACTTCCTACTTCCTACTCCCCACTTCCTACTGGCCAACTACCCACTTCCCCGCACCGGCCTACTGGTAGTCCTCGTAGGACTTCTCCTCGACCAGGCGCGAGCCCAGCTTGTCGTTGATTTCGCGCTTGATCGCGGCGCGCTCGTCGTTGCGCACGTAGACGGAGCGGGCCAGTTCGATGAAGCGCTCGCCGAAGCTGGCTGCCTTTTCCTGCAGTCGAATGGCATCCTCGATTTCCCACAGGGCCTCGTTGACCTTTTTCAGTCGCGCCCGCTCGCTGCCGATATCGGCTTCACCGGCAGCGGCCCTGGCCCAGGTGTCTTCCAGCATATGCAATTCATCACGGATGTGGGCAAGCTTGGCGGCATCGGCAATGCGCTCGGACTTGATCTCGAGAATGGTGATCTTGTCGATCACCTCGCCGGGCGAAACCGGCACCGCAATAACATTCATGATCATGCAACCTGATGGCTGGAAACTGGGCGATCATTGTGGTCGACACGGAAGGCAATTGCCAGTTGACTCACCGGCGCAACGGCGGCTTGCGCGAGCATCGGACTACCTGCCATAATTATAAACCCGCTAGTACACTTATACCCTGACGCGGCGTACCCATCGCCTCGTGCTCGTGCCCCAAGGAGACACACGATGCAGTCCCAAACCCGCAAACGCATGATCATCATGGTGATCATCGTCGTGATCGCGCTCGGTCTTCTGGTTGGCTTCAACCTGTTCAAGGCGCACATGATCAAGCAGTACATGGCCAGTCAGGGCGCACCCGTGCAGACCGTGTCTGCAGCCCAGGTGCAAAAGCTTGCGTGGCAGCCACAACTGCAAGCGGTAGGTTCCTTGCGCGCTGGACGCGGTGCCGATCTGGCGCTGGATGTGTCCGGCCTGGTCACGGATATTGCCATACAGTCCGGCGACGAGGTCAAGGCCGGCCAGCTGATCCTGAAGCTCCGCGATACCGACGGCGAGGCGGCCCTCAACCAGGCCCGCGCCGCAGCCGCGCTGGCCAAGATAAGTTTCGATCGTGCCAGCAAGCAGCTGAAGACCCATACCATTGCCCGAGCGGTGTACGACAACGCCCAGGCGGATCTGCGCGTGAAACAGGCTGCCGTGCAGCAGCAGGCCGCCCTGGTGGCCAAGAAGGAACTGCATGCCCCGTTCGATGGCCGCGCCGGCATCATCACCATCAGCCCCGGCACCTACCTCAATGCCGGCACCAAGGTGGTCACCCTGCAGCAGCTTGATCCGGTATTTGTCGATTTCAACCTGCCGCAAAAGGAACTCGCCAGTCTGAGCGAGGGGCAGTCCGTGCACGTCAGCCTGGACAGCCGGCCTGACCAGGCGTTCGACGGCGTGCTCACAGCCATCGACCCGAAGGTGGATACGGCTACCCGCAACGTGATGGTGGAGGCCAGGTTGCCAAATCCCGACGGCAAGCTGGTGCCGGGCATGTTTTCCCATGTACGGGTGGATATCGGCTCCGAAGACCAGCGGCTGACACTGCCGCAGACCGCGATCACCTACAACCCCTACGGGTCCACCGTGTTCAAGGTCGAGGAAAAACAGGTCAAGGACAAGGATGGCAAGACCAGCACGCAGAAGGTCGCGCGGCAGACGTTCGTCACCACGGGCGAAACCCGTGGTGATCAGGTTGCCGTGACCAAGGGGCTGAAGGTCGGCGACATGGTTGTCACCAGCGGCCAGCTGAAGCTGAAGAACGACACGCCCATCAAGGTGGACAACAGTGTCGAGCCCGCCAATGACCCCAATCCGACCCCGCGGGAACAGTGAGCCTCATGAAACCCACTGACATATTTGTTCAGCGACCTGTCCTTTCGATAACTGTCAGCCTGCTGATCCTGGTGCTCGGCATCCGCGCGTTGAGCGGATTGCCGATCCGCCAATACCCGGAAACCGAAAACGCCACGGTCACCGTCAGCACGGCGTACTTCGGCGCCGACGCGGACACCGTGGCCGGCTTCATCACCCAGCCACTGGAGGCGGCCATCGCCCAGGCCCAGGGCATCGACTATCTGTCCTCGTCCAGCACCAGCGGTGTGTCCACCATCACCGCCACCCTGCGCCTGAACTACGACGCCAACCGCGCCCTGACCGAGATCAACACCAAGGTCAACGCTGTCGTCAATCAGCTGCCCCGCGAGGCCCAGCAGCCGGTGCTGCAGGTGCAGACCGGCCAGCAGATCGCCTCCATGTACATGGGCTTCAGCAGCGACACGCTGGCCAACAACGAAGTCACCGACTACCTGATACGGGTCATCAAGCCGCAGCTGGATTCGATCGAGGGCGTGCAGAGCGCCGAGGTTATCGGCTCGGGTCAGTTTGCACTGCGCGCATGGCTCGATCCCGACAAAATGGCGGCGCACGGCGTCACCGCCAGCGATGTCTATTCGGCCTTGTCTGCCAACAACTACCTGGCGGCGCTGGGCTCGACCAAGGGTCAGATGGTCAGCGTGTCGCTGACTGCGGATACCTCCGTGCATTCGGTGGATGCGTTCAAGCAGCTCGCGGTCAAACAGGTCAATGGCTCGATCGTACGCCTCGATGACGTTGCCAGGGTGGAGCTGGGATCGGAAAGCTACGGCCTGAGCGTGGCATTCAATGGCAAGCAGTCGGTGTTCATCGGCATCAAGGCGGCGCCGGAGGCCAATATCCTCGACGTGATCAAGCGCGTGCGCGATGCCTTCCCCGGCATCATCAAGCAGATGCCCAATGGCATGCACGGGCAGATTGTCTACGACGCCACCGATTTCATCACCAGTTCCATCCACGAAGTGGTCAAGACCCTGATCGAGGCCCTGCTGATCGTGATGCTGGTGATCTACCTGTTCCTCGGCAGTCTGCGGGCCGTGCTGATCCCGCTGGTGGCGATGCCGCTGTCGCTGATCGGGGCCTTCTTCGTCATGCTGATATTCGGCTACTCGATCAACCTGCTGACCCTGTTGTCGCTGGTGCTGGCCATCGGCCTGGTGGTGGATGACGCCATCATCGTGGTCGAGAACGTCGACCGGCACATGAAGGAGGAAGGCAAGTCGCCCATGCAGGCGGCCCTGATGGGTGCGCGCGAACTGGGCGGCCCGATCGTGGCCATGACCGTGGTGCTGATCGCCGTCTACGTGCCGATCGGATTCCAGGGCGGCCTGACCGGTGCTCTGTTCACCGAGTTCGCATTCACCCTGGCCGGTGCGGTTACCGTCTCCGGAGTGATCGCGCTGACGCTGTCGCCGATGATGACCTCGCGCATCTTCAAGGCCGAACAGGAAAACGGCCGCTTCGTGCAGTTCATCGACAAGCAGTTCGACCGCCTGCATCATCGCTATCAGCGCATCCTGCACGGCACCCTGAACACCCATCTGGTTCCCGTGGTGATGGGTATCTTGCTGCTGGGCGGGGTGGTGTATCTGTTTGCCACTTCCAAGTCGGAGCTGGCGCCGCAGGAGGACCAGGGCGTGGTACTGGCCAATATCCAGGGCCCGCCGAACGCCACCCTGAACCAGATGAAGACCTACTCCAGGCAGGTTCTCGATACGGCCCGCAGCCTGCCCGAATACGAGCAGATGTTCCAGATCACCGGCATGCCGTCCACCAATGGCGGCATCGGCGGCGTGATCTTCAAACCCTGGGACCAGCGCGACCGGGGTACGGGCGAACTGCAGAAGCTGTTGCAGCAGAAGTGGGGCGAGATTGCCGGCGCACGCGTTGCGGCATTCCAGTTCCCATCCCTGCCCGGCGCCCAGGGCCTGCCTGTCCAGGTAGTGATCAAGACAACCGAACCGTTCCAGAATCTTGACGATGTGGCACAGAAAGTCCTGGCCAAGGCCCAGGCCAGCGGCCAGTTCTTCTATGTCGACAGCGACCTCAAGATCGACAAGCCGCAGGCTACGGTCGAGGTGGACAAGGACATGGTCACCGACCTGGGTCTCAAGCAGCAGGATATCGGCGCCTCGCTGGGTGCTGCCCTGGGCGGTGGCTACGTCAACTATTTTTCCATCTCCGGACGTTCCTACCGGGTCATTCCCCAGGTCGACCAGGTCAACCGCCTCAATCCCGACCAGGTGCTTGGCTACTACGTGCGCAACGGCTCCGGTGACCTGATACCAGCGAGCACCTTTGCCAGCATCCGTCACGAAGTCGTTCCCGAATCGATCAACCGTTTCCAGCAGCTCAATTCGGCCACCATCTCCGGCGTCCCGGCGGGCTCCCAGAATGAAGCCCTGCAATTTCTGCGCGATACCATCAAGGATGTCGCCCCCAGCGGCTATGCGGTGGACTATTCGGGTCAGTCGCGACAATTCATGACCGAATCGGGTGGCTTCGTCTACACCATGCTGTTTGCCATCATCATCGTGTTCCTGGCCTTGTCGGCGCTGTTCAACAGCTTCCGCGATCCGATCGTCATTCTGGTCTCGGTGCCAATGGCGCTGTTCGGCGCGCTGATCTTCATCAACCTGGGCCTGGCCACCATCAATATCTATACCCAGGTTGGCCTGGTCACCCTCATGGGCCTGATCAGCAAGCACGGCATTCTCATCGTCCAGTTCGCCAACGACCTGCAACGCGCGGGCAAAAGCAAGCGCGAGGCCATCGAGGAAGCTTCTGCCGTGCGTCTGCGGCCGATCCTGATGACCACCGCAGCCATGGTGCTGGGCGTGCTGCCGCTGGTCCTTGCAGGTGGCGCAGGCGCTGCCGGACGCCATTCGATGGGCCTGGTGATCTTCACCGGCATGTCCATCGGCACCCTGTTCACGCTGTTCGTGGTACCGGCGTTCTATCTGCTGCTGGCCACCGATCATCATGCCGAACCCGAGCATGACGTGCAGGCGGGTCTGGAGACGGCCTAGCCCGGATTATTCATCAGCGTTGGTAGCGAGCCGGTTCAAGGGCATGTCCGGCGTGGCTTTCGCGACCGAGCAGTGCGCAGGCGTAGCCGACACTACGTCGAGCACTGCGACCAAGCGAAAGCTGCGCCGGGCGTGTCATTGGGCCGGCGCAGTAGAAGGTTGGTGAATAATGCGGGCTAGGAGCCTGGGGGTCTGAACCGGGCGCATGAGAGATTTTTGCGGCCGGCGTACAATGAACGCATGGATGCACTGAGCCAATCGCAACTCGGCAAGCACAGCGACTACAGCGAACAGCACGACCCAGGTCTGCTGTTCGCCATTGCGCGAGCCGACGGCCGCCGGGAACTTGCGTCCGACAGCGCAGCGCACTTCAGTGGTTGTGACATCTGGCATGCCTGGGAACTGTCGTGGCTGAACGGGCGTGGCCGGCCGGAAGCTGCCGTGGCACGCTTCACTCTGGACTGCCACACTCCGCGCCTGATCGAATCCAAGTCCTTCAAGCTCTACCTCAACAGCCTGGCGCAGACACGCATTGACGACCGCCAGCAGCTGACCAGCATGCTGGCGCGCGAACTCGGCTCGGCTGCAGGTGGCCGGGTCGATGTCGAGCTCTTTGACCCGCAGGACGATGCGATTCGGCTGCAGCCGCTAACCGGAGCGTTGCTGGATGAACTCGATATCGACATCGACAACTACGGGCCGCCCTGCCCGGCGCTGTTGCAAGCCGACGACACCGACCAGGCCAGCGAAACGCTCCTGACACGGCTGTTCCGCTCCAATTGCCCGGTAACAGGCCAGCCGGACTGGGCCAGCGTGCAGGTGGCCTACGAGGGGCCGCGCATTGATCGTGCCGCACTGCTGCGCTACCTGGTTTCATTTCGCCGCCACAACGGCTTTCACGAGCAATGCGTAGAGCGGATCTTCAGCGAGATCCGTCACGTCTGTGCGCCGAAACAATTGGCCGTGCGCGCCTGCTTCACCCGCCGCGGCGGCCTTGACATCAACCCCTGGCGCAGCAGTCGTGACGCGCGCCCTGCCACGGCTGCACGCGAGGTGCGCCAGTAACGCCGAGGGAGTGCACCATGGAACACCGACACGACTACCTGATAGTTGGCGCCGGCATGGCAGGCGAAGCCGCTGCCCAGGCGCTGCACGACGCCGACCCCGATGCCAGCATCGGCATGATCGGCAATGAGAACCAGCCGCCATACGACCGGCCGCCACTGAGCAAAGGGCTGTGGAAGGGTGACGAGGAAAAGAGCATCTTCCGCCCGCTGGACAAAACCGGCGCTACCCTCTTCAGCGACCGTGCCGCAACAGGCATTGATGCCGAAGCACACCGGATCAGCGACAGCGAGGGCGATACCCACCTCTATCGGAAGCTCCTGCTGGCCACCGGAGGAACGCCACGCACGCTGGACGTCGACTCGGACCGCCTGGTCCACTTCCGCACACTGGACGACTACCACCGCCTGCGCAGCATGGCCAACTCCGGCAGCCACATTGCCGTGATCGGCGCAGGTTTCATCGGCAGCGAGCTGGCCGCGGCACTCGCCGGCAACGATGTCAGGGTCAGCCTGGTTTTCCCGGAGGACTACCTGGGCGAACGCATCTACCCCATCGGCCTTGCCGATTTCCTCAGTGATTACTACCGCGAGCACGGCATCGAGCTGCTGCCGGGTCGCCGGGTCAGGACAGCCCACCAGAATGGTGACAAGCTGCGGCTGAAGCTCGATAACGGACACTGTCTTGAGATAGATGCCGCCGTGGCCGGGCTCGGCATCTCCCCCAACACGGCACTGGCCGAACAGGCCGGCGCCTCGGTGGACAATGGCATCGTGGTCGATGACTGCATGCGCACCAGCGTGCCGGACATTCACGCGGCCGGTGATGTGGCAGCATTCCCCAACAGGGATCTGGGCGGGCAAATCCGCTTCGAACATGAGAATTGCGCCATTACATCAGGCTATCGCGCCGGCCTCACGATGGCAGGCAAGCCCGAACCCTACACCGAATTGCCGTTTTTCTATTCCGATCTGTTTGACCTCGGCTACGAGGCAGTCGGGCTGCTCGATGCACGCCTGGAGATCGCCGAGGACTGGCGGGTGCCACACCGCGAGGGCGTCGTCTACTATCTCGATGACGGTCGCGTACGCGGGGTCCTGCTCTGGAATACCTGGGGCCAGGTCGACGCCGCCCGCAAACTCATCGCCGACCCGGGACCGCATGATGCCGACAGCCTGCGTGGGCGCATCCGCGGCTGAGGCATGCCGGGCTTCACCACCGGCATGAACACGCGCAGCTTGTCATTACCGCGGCCCCCACGTATCATTACGCGCCCACTGTGCCGCAGCACGCAACAGCCTTGCTGCGGTGGCTTGGTGAGCGGCGGGCTCGTCCCAATGCGACCACGGACGACCAGCGATGCCGGCCCCGAGCAGCGAGGGGCAAGTCTCGGGTATGAGACGAACACAAATTCGTCAGGAACGAATTTAGGAAGGGCCCGGCGACAAGGGCCGAGAAGCCCGGACGAATGGCGAGCCGAAGCAAGGAGGGGTGAGGCCCAGGACGGGCCGAACAAATGCGCCGGACGGGAACTGCCCAACGCCGGTAGCGGTAATCTGCGGAGAGGTGGCAGAGTGGTCGAATGCGCCGGATTCGAAATCCGGTATACGGGTCTCCCGTATCGAGGGTTCGAATCCCTCCCTCTCCGCCAACCTCAAGAACCCGAATACAAGCCCACCCCTCCGGAAGAGTGTGCTGCGCAGGCTTTCACGGGAGGGATTTGAACCCTCGACCCAAACCGGTTCGACAGATTTGCATGGAGCAAATCTGGACCGCTGAAAGCGGGCCCCGAGCAACGCGAGGGGCGAGGCCCAGGACGGGCCGAGCAATCCCTCCCTCTCCGCCAACCTCGGAAGACCCCAGAAACCTGCTGCGGCCCACACCGTGCCCCCTCGACACGGGCCACCCCTTACCCATCTTCGCAAGATGCAGGGCGAGACTCCCGGCAAGTCCCGAGTCCGCAGCGACCACGCCTGCGTCGCTCGCTTGCATCAATCGCCACATGGGCGCATGCTCGCAGGCCATTTTGCGAACCGTGCCTGCCGCCAATGGCACGACTCTTGCTTCTGATTTGCCCATGATCGAATTCGGACATACCACGCACGTCGGCTTGCGACGCGAGCACAATGAAGACACCTATCAGGCCAATGCGAGTATCGGCTTGTGGCTGGTTGCAGACGGCATGGGCGGGCATGAGCACGGCGAAGTGGCCAGCGCCATTGCCCGCGACACCATCAGTCATCAGGTCGAGGCCGGGCACTCGCTGGTCGAGGCAATCCGCGAGGCGGACCGCGCCATCATTGCCATGTCCGACCAGCGCAGCGGCATTTTGCCCATGGGCACGACGGTAGCTGCGCTCAGGCTGATCGACGGGTACTATCAGGTCGCCTGGGTCGGCGACAGCCGCGTGTATCTGGCAGATCAGACGCTGCACCAGTTATCGCGCGATCACTCCTTCGTGCGTCAACTGGTCGATCGTGGCGCGATAAGCGAAGATGAGGCGCGCAGCCATCCCCGTCGCAATGAGGTCACGCAGGCACTGGGCATCACCCCCGCCGAGCTGCTGCAGGTGTCCCATGTCGATGGTGAAGTCCGGCCCGGGATCCAGTTCCTGCTGTGCAGTGACGGGCTTACCGAAGAAGTGGACAATGCGGCCATTGAGGCCATTGTCATGCGCAAGGACCTGACGGCCCAGGAATGCGTGGATCAACTTGTCGCGGCGGCACTCGAAGGCGGTGGCAGCGACAACATTACCGTGCTGCTGGTGCGGACCAGCTGAAACGCCCGGCAACACGACAGTACGCACCGGGAAGACATCTCAATCGGGCGCACGGCCATCACGGCGCCAGACACTGCCCTGTTTGCAAGCGGCATCCAGGTCATCAAGCCAGGCCGTGTGCGCGGCCAGTTCATCGCCATCGGCATTCAGCACCGTGCGTGTGCCGCCGGCAGGTTCCGCATGCACAACGTGCGCACGCCTTGGCGCCACGGCCAGCTCCAGGCTTACCTGGCCCGAGGTCATGCCCACGTAGACTTCGGCCAGCAGCTGGGCATCCAGCAGTGCGCCATGCAATTGACGCGAACTGTTGTCGATTCCCAGGCGCTTGCACAGCGCGTCAAGGGTATTGCGTTGCCCCGGGTAGAGCTTGCGCGCCATCACCAGAGTGTCGGTCACGGTGCAAATTTCGTCCATGGACTTGCAGCGCATCGACAGGCGGGCCAGCTCGGCATTGAGAAAGCCGATGTCAAAGGCGGCATTGTGGATAATCAATTCGGCACCATCGACAAAATCCAGGAATTCCTCGGCGATGGTCCCGAACACCGGCTTGTCGGCAACAAATTCATCATTGATGCCATGGACTTCTGCAGCTCCCGCGTCGATATGCCGCTCGGGATTGATATAGCGGTGCAAACTGCGACCACTGGGCCTGCGCCCGGCCATCTCGATGCAGCCGATCTCGATGATCCGATGTCCCTGGGACGGGTCCAGCCCGGTGGTCTCGGTATCCAGAACGATCAGGCGACTCATGCGTTGCGGCCCAGTGTTTCAGCGGCTTCGCGGGCCGCCTGATCCACCCGTTCGTTTTCGGCATGTCCGGAATGGCCCTTGACCCAGTGCCAGGTCACCTGGTGCGGTTCAATTGCTGCATCAAGGCGCTGCCACAGATCCTGGTTCTTGACCGGCTTGCGGGCGGCGGTCTTCCAGCCGTTGCTGCGCCACCGCGCCATCCATTCCTGCACGCCGCGCTTGACGTACTGCGAGTCGGTTGTCAGGTCAAGCTGGCACGGTCGGGTAAGCGCCTCCATGGCAGCAATGGCTGCCATCAGCTCCATGCGGTTGTTGGTACTTGGTGCCTCGTTGCCAACAAGCAGCTTCTCGACCTTGCCCCAGCGCAAAAGCGCCGCCCAGCCTCCCGGCCCCGGATTGCCAAGACAGGCTCCATCAGTAAATACATGCACGCGTGGCTCCGTGCTTGCTCCATCAGCCATGGGCTCTAACCTGCCTTTTCTCGTCTTGCGGTGTTGACCAGGGATGCGTTGATGGGCGCTGGCGCCACGCGTGAACGGCGCAGCCTGATCGGAGTTACCGAGCTTGACGGCTTGCGTGCATGCAACAGGTAGCAGGCTGCCAGCGGCCCGCGGCTTGCCGTGGTCTGTTCAAGCGAGGGGAAGGCACTGCCAAAGCGCGCACGCTGCTCCAACCGGATGTGCTCATCACGCAACCAGGCCTGTATCCGCCACGGTGTACAGGCGCGGTAGTGAACGCCTGACAAGCGCGCCTGTTGCATCATCCATGGATGCCAGAAACTGCAGGGGTGCATGCCGGTGATCAGCAGACAGCCGCCGCGAGCAAGCACGCGCGCCGCTTCGCGCAGCAGAATCTGTGGCTGCGGGCTTGACTCGGCAACATGACGCAACACCACGATGCTCATGCTCTGATCCGCAAATGGCAACGCATCCGGCCGCGCCCGCATGTCACCATGCAGCTCGCCGGTCACCGCAAGCTGCAGGCGCACGCATGTTCTTTGCCGGCAATCGACGGGCTCCAGTCCCGCTGTCTCCACAAACACCACGGTCCCAGCAGACAGTGCTGCCAGCCGTTCCTCGAGAAGCATGTTTTCGCAGCGCATGAGCGCGCGCAATGGCGGACTGTGCTTCACGGCAGCGGCTGGACCTCTGCGCACATTCTGCCGGTGGTTTGACGCGCGAGATCGCCAGAGGCCGCGCTTCTCGCATTGAACCGGACTGTTTCATTTCACTCACCTACCCGCCCGAACCCGGGCACCGACCGCTCACTGATGCGGGATCCGCGTTCATGATGACATGCCAGGCGTGCGGGCAGCAATCAGAGGACGGCTGCTATAGTGTCGCACGATCAAACTGTCCAGACCTGCCCATGCAGCTTGTTCCCATTCCTGCCCTGAGCGACAACTACATCTGGCTGCTTGCCGACGACCAGGGCACGGCGCTGGTCGTCGACCCTGGCGAAGCCGACCCGGTACAGCAGTACATCGCGCGTCGCGGGCTCACGCTCACCCACATCCTCCTGACCCATCACCATCCTGACCACACGGGCGGCAGCGTGGAACTGGCGCAGGCATGCGGGGCAAGGATCGTGGCCCCGCACGACGAACGGATTGCTCATGCCGACCAGCGCGTGGACGATGGCGATATCATCGCGATACAGCAACCCGAGTGCCAATTCCGCGTCATCGCGGTGCCCGGTCACACGCTCAGTCATGTGGCGTTTTACGGCGAAGGCATCCTGTTCTGCGGCGATACGCTTTTCAGCCTCGGCTGCGGTCGCCTGTTCGAGGGCACACCGGCACAGATGCTGTCCTCGCTGGATCGCCTGTCGGTGCTGCCCGCGGAAACCCGGGTCTGCTGCGGCCACGAATACACCCTGGACAACGCCGAATTCGCGCAAAGCGTCGAACCCGAAAACCCTGCCCTGGCCGATCGTATCCGGCAAGCCAGAAGGCAGCGCAGCCAGGGCAAGGCCACGCTGCCTTCGTCGCTGGCCAGCGAGAGAGACGCCAACCCGTTCCTGCGCGTTGACAGCCCCCAGCTGAAAGCCTGGGCGATGGATCGTCAGATCGCCGATGACCGAATACAACGCTTTGCCGCATTGCGCGAGGCAAAAGACCGGTTCAAGTCCTGATGCGGGTATCGTCCTCGCCTCATCCTGCGCGCGGCGCGCAGACCGGGCTTTGCCGGCCCGCGGCATGGCGCCATGGGGCGCTGCTGATCGCCGCCTTGCTGCTCGGCGCCTGCGCCAGCGAGCAAGCGACACGCAAGCCGGCAGCGACGCTCGCCATGCCGCCGGTGATACATGCGGTCGAGCCGCAGGCGGCACCACTGCCCATGGATCTCTGGTCACGCCTGCGTCGCGGCTTCATGTTTGCCCAGTGCGACGACAACCGGGTTGAACGATGGATCGGACGCTACGCAAGAGATCCGGATGTCTTTCGACGTCAGATGTCACGCGCCCTGCCCCGCTTTCGCTATGTCAGCAGCATCATGCTGGATGCCGGTCTGCCGGCGGAGTTCGCCCTGCTGCCGTGGGTGGAGAGCAACTTTCGCCCGCTGCGCACGCACGGCAATCGAGCAGCCGGAATTTGGCAGATCATGCCCGCCACGGGGCGTGAGCTCGGATTGAGGATTGACCGCCACTACGACGGCCGCCTTGATCTCGACCAGTCCTCCAGAGCCGTGGCCCGCATGTTGTGGCGAGACCGGAAAATGCTCGACAACTGGAGGTTGACGGACATGGCCTTCAATGCGGGGGTGTATCGCATACGACGCCTGAGCAGCGATCTGGACCCATCAGCACCACGCGGGGCGATACCTGACCTGGATGTGAGTCCGGTAACCCTCAACCATCTGGCCAAGCTCCAGGCACTCAGCTGCATCGTGAAACAGCCCGCGCGCTACGGCATTACCCTTCCGGATCCGGACAGCGGACCGCACCTGATCCGACGCAGCTTGCCCGAGGTACTGGAAATACCGGTTGCCGCGCGACTGGCAGGCCTCTCCATCGCCACGCTGCGCGAGCTCAACCCGGCGTTTCTGGAACATGACCAGCCCGCGCAAGCCGTGATGCTGCCGGCGCGATCACTTGCCGGATTCGACCGGAACTACGCCACCCTTGAACGGCTTGACTGGCAGCAGTGGCAGCGCGTTCGCCTGAAAAGTCCGGCACGCTCCTGAGCCTGGCCCACGACAAGCCGGAGCGAGCACAAGCCCTGGCACTGGTGAACAGGCATCAGGCCAACCAGCCCCTGCCCCCGAACAGCACGCTGTGGTTGCCGATGAACCTGGTGGCCGCACTGCCCGATGACATGCGCGCACCACTTGGCCTGGCGCCCAGGCGCTACACCGTGCGCGCCGGCGATTCGCTCTGGGGCATTGCGCGCCGCTTCCACCTGCGCGTCAGCGAGATCCGCGACTGGAACAGCCTGCACGGCAGCTTGCTGCATCTGGGACAGGTCCTGATACTCGAGCCCTGATCATGTCGCGCGATAAGCGCACGCAGCCTCGCGCCCCGATACGCAGCGCATTACAATGGCACCCTATTTCAATCGCGTTCCAATACACAGACACTCGGAGGCAACATGGGTTTCCTGAAAGGCAAACGTGCCCTAATCGTCGGCATCGCCAGCCAGCGTTCCATCGCCTGGGGCCTGGCCGAAGCCATGCACCGCGAGGGCGCAGAACTCGCATTCACATACCAGAACGAGCGTCTGAAGAAACGTGTCGACGAGGCCGCCGAAGCCTTCGGTTCGAGCATCGTGCTGCCCTGTGATGTCGCCGAGGACAGCCAGATCGATGCGCTGTTCACGGAACTCGGCAAATCCTGGGACGGCCTCGACATTCTGGTGCATTCGGTCGGTTTTGCGCCGCGCGAGGCCCTGCAGGGCGAATTTCTCGACAACCTGACTCGCGAGAACTTCAACATCGCCCATGACATCTCGAGCTACAGCCTGGCCGCGCTTGCCAAGGCCGCCCGCCCGATGATGAAGGGCCGGAACGGAGCCATCCTGACGCTGAGCTATCTCGGCGCCGAGCGTGCCCTGGCCAGCTACAACGTGATGGGTCTGGCCAAGGCCAGCCTCGAGGCCAATGTGCGCTTCCTGGCGTACAACCTCGGTCCCGAAGGCACCCGGGTGAACGCCATCTCGGCCGGCCCCATCAAGACACTGGCGGCATCAGGTGTCGGCAGCCTGCGCAAGATGCTGGATCATGTGGGCGAGAAGGCGCCGCTGAGGCGCAATGTCACCATCGCGGACGTCGGCAACGCCGGCGCCTTTCTCTGCTCGGACCTTGCCGCGGGCATCACCGGCGAAGTCACCCACGTCGACTGCGGCTACAGCATTGTCGGCATGACCGGCCTGGAGACGGACAGCTAGCGCGGATCTCT
Organism: uncultured Gammaproteobacteria bacterium; assembly: GCA_963800395.1. Lineage (GTDB taxonomy): Bacteria > Pseudomonadota > Gammaproteobacteria > Xanthomonadales > Rhodanobacteraceae > DASSBG01. Next base: position 110,299 of record CAWDBD010000011.1, on the reverse strand, counting down.
TCAACCGAGCGTTCGCCCTGGCGAGCCGGTTCACAAGGCATGTCCCGGCGCAGCAGGCGGTTTCATGAATAGTCCGGGCAACGCAGACTGGGATCAGCCAACATGGGCCCCAACTTGTTGATTCAGAACGTCATGCTGCCTACTCTGGGTCAATCAGAGGTCCTTACGGCCGAGCCTGCGAAGCGTACGTCGCCGCAACGAGGCCAGGTCAAGGAAGACCGGCGCACGCTGCGCTTTCAGGCGCAGCGGCTGACCGGGCATCATTGCGAGAAATCCCCAGGGGGAGGAACGCAAGCCACCCCGCTGCGGCAAGTGCGCCAGCGCACCCGGGCCACCGGCACCAGCAGAAATGCGATCAGCCCTGCGGTGGGGACTGAATCTTTTCCATCTCCACTTCAACCTTGGTATGGCCCGCAGCGCATCAAGCACGCTGCGCATCTCCGACTGCCCACGCATCTGCTGCAATTGGCTGACCAGGGCCTTGCGCTCGGCCCCGGCGTCTTGGACGGATCACCGGCATGGACAGCTTCCAGCTCGACCAGCTGAAATGTCCTGCACCGGCATCAACCAGTGCCGAACTGCGACCGCCCTTGTCGGGGTGAGGCATCTTGAACAGCTTCTCTGTCAGCCTGGGGGACAACTTGGGGTCGAAACGCTTGACCCCATCCTGACTCTTGAGCTCCAGCTCTTCGGCCTTGGCCACGGTGGCCAGATCGCACCTTTTTGCAGCCTGGCCAGCATGGCTTCGGCCCGTTTGCGGGCCTGCGTATCGACGCGCTCGCTGACCACCGCCTGGCGCACCTGGTCGCGCACGCTGGCCAGTGGCTTGGGTTGGGCGACGTTGTGCTTGTCGAGGTGCACGACCACCATGTCGTTGTTGCCGAGGTGATCGGATCCGAGGTCACGCCCTTGTTCAGCACCTGATCGGAGAATGCTGCCTGAACGACCTCGGGATGGCTGGCGATGCCGGTGCCGCCGTTGCGCGGAAACGGACCGGCGGTCTTGATTTCCAGTCCCAGGTCCTTGGCTGCCGGCTGCAGCGAATTCGGGTCCTGATAGACCAGGTCCACCAGTTTGCCGGCGACGTCGTTGTACTTGCGCTCACGCTCTGAACCCAGCAGCTCGCGAGTCAGCTGATCTTTCACTTCATCCAGCGTCTTGGTATGCCCGGGCTTGATCTTGACCAGAATGATGTGGTATCCCTCTGGCGACAGCACAGGGTCGGAAATCTTGCCCTTGGGCAGTTCGAACGCCTTTTCCTCGAACGCCTTGTCGGTCATGCCCGGCTCGATCCAGCCCAGATCGCCACCCTGGCGCTTGGAGCCGAGATCATCCGAGTCTTTCCTGGCAACCTGGGCAAAGTCGGCACCGTCATGGAGCTGCTTCTCGATGTCCCTGGCCCTGGCCAGTGCCTTCTTCTGCTGGTCCGGGCTGGCATTGGCCGGCACCGACACCAGGATGTGGGCAACATCACGCTGCTCGGGCGCGACAAAGCGGCTCTTCTCCTTTTCGTACCGCGCCTGCAGCGCCTGCTCGTCGGGCGTGACATCGGTCTGCATGTCCGAGGCCTTGACCTCGACATAGCGGATGGTGACCGTTTCAGGCGTCATGTACTGATCCTTGTGCGCCTTGTAATAGTCGCTGATTTCCTTGTCACTGATCGATGCCGGATCAATTTCGGGCGCAGGCAGCGACACATAGCGGATGTCACGACTCTGGTCGTTGAGGCGCAGATAGGCATCGATATCCGCATCGGTGGTCAGCGCCGATCCCGTCACGGCATTGGGAAGCACCTGCAGCGACAGGTCGTGACGCACTTTCTGCTCGAAGCCGACCGGCGTCATGCCCTGCTGACCGAGCATCGCCTTGTAGGCGGCCGGATCGAACTCGCCCTTGATCTGGAATGCCTTGTAGCCGGCAATCTCCTGGCGGACCATGCCGTTGGTGACGGTGATACCCATGTCGTCGTTGGCCTGCACAACAGCTTCTGGTTGATCAGCCCCTCGAGCACGTTGCGACGGAAGTCCGGCTGCTGGAAATTGCCTGGCTGATGCCGCTTTGCGGATTCTGCGCCTGTCGGCGCAGATCGTTGATGCGATCCTGGAAGTCCTGCTGCGAGACCTGCATGTCGCCCACCGAGGCCACGCGTATTGGCGTTCGATCGTGACATGAAGTACGACTCGATGCCGAAGAAGGAAAATACGAATACCAGCATCGCCAGAATGATCTTGGCGATCCAGCCCGAGGTATGTTCGCGCAGTTTTTGCAGCATGACGTTTTCCGTGGTGCTCCGCCGCAGTCGGAGCGCAGAGAGCAGGGCGCCACGCTGGCGCCCTTCGCATACAAGCGACCAATGGCGGAGTGGACGGGATGCGCGCACGCCCGCGCGACAGGCGGCACATTCTACCCGACCGGCTCGTGCGCCGCACCCGCTGCGCAACACGCAACAGCTGGTGGGTGCTGAGGGGATCGAACCCCCGACCCTCGCCGTGTAAAGGAGACGCTCTACCGCTGAGCTAAGCACCCGGCAACACCAAACTGTCCGGCCAGAATGAAGCTGCGCCAGCCGCTGTCATGACATACCCGGATCGCGACCTTGAGCGCGATCCGGACGATTTTACAACCGGGCAAGCGGCTTCGCGCAGGCCATCCATGGCCCGCCATGTCGGTTGGATCAGAAATCCTCAGTTTAGCGCGTCCTTGAACGCCTTGCCGGCCTTGAATGCAGGATTCTTGGATGCCTTGATCTGGATGGTCTGGCCGGTACGCGGGTTGCGGCCGTGCGCGCGGCGCGCTCGCGCACGGTGAAGGTGCCGAAACCGACCAGCGAGACGCTGTCGCCCTTCTTCAGTGCCTTCTGACCACTTCCGTGAACGCTTCGACAGCACGGCTTGCCTCGGCCTTGCTCATGCGGCGGTATCGGCGATCGCTCCGATCAGTTCTGCTTTATTCATTGAATGCTCCTTTTGTATTGCATGATCCTGTCACGTGCATCTCAGTTCCCGGATGGCAACCCTGACAGGGGCCTGAGATCGCTGTGCAAGCTGCGCTTGTGACGAAGGATGCTCGCATGGCTGCAAGCAGGATGGCGCAGCCTTTATACCAGTGTCAGCTTCAACAAGCAACACGAAGTGCCGCGGCAGCGCTGCCAGCGATGCTGCCGGCAGACTTGCAAGATTGCATCCTGGCTCAGGTAGCGACGCACCTTGCTGCGTAGCCCATGGCAGGACAGCACTTCGGCATACCCGACAGGACGCTGGCCAGGCGCCGGCGTCGATCAGCAGCGCGCGGTGTCGATTGCATGCCGCCCCGCCTGCACGGCGTTCGCGGCATTGCCAGGGTGTTCAGTGCGGTCGCGTGGCGGCACCCCGACCGCGGCTCTCGTCCGCGCCAGTCACCACTTCCCGGGCGCACGCTCATGCCCGCTCGGAGTCAGCGGCTGCTCCAGCGCAATGTCCAGCACCTCGTCGATCCAGCGCACCGGACGGATATCCAGCTACTCGGTGATGTTTTCGGGAATGTCGGCCAGATCCTTGCGGTTCTCCTCCGGAATCATCACCGTGGTGATGCCGCCGCGATGCGCCGCCAGCAGCTTTTCCTTCAGGCCGCCGATCGGCAGCACCCGCCGCGCAGCGTGATCTCGCCGGTCATCGCCACCTCGGAGCGCACCGGCACCCGGGTCAGCGCCGACACCAGCGCCGTGCACATGGCGATGCCGGCACTGGGACCGTCCTTCGGCGTGGCGCCCTCGGGCACGTGCATGTGGATGTCGCACTTCTGGTGGAAATCCGGGTCGATGCCGAGCATTCCGCACGGGCGCGCACCACCGTCAGCGCGGCCTGGATCGACTCCTGCATCACGTCGCCGAGCTGGCCGGTATGTGATCAGCTTGCCCTTGCCGGGCACCACCGTGGCCTCGATGCTGAGCAGATCGCCGCCGACCTGGGTCCAGGCCAGGCCGGTCACCAGGCCGACTTCGTTCTGCTGCTCGGCACGGCCGAAGTCGAAACGCCGCACGCCCAGATACTTGTCGAGGTTGCGCTGCTCGACCTGCACCGCTTGACCTTCCTGCGGCGCCTTGCGCGGACTTCCGGCGGCGACTCGCCTTGGCCTTGGCGGCCTTGCCGTGCATCCGCGACACTCAGCTCCTTGACCACCTTGCGGCAGATGCTCGCGATCTCGCGCTCGAGATTGCGCACGCCCGACTCGCGCGTGTAGTAGCGCATGATGTCGCGAATGGCGCTTCGGAGATCTTCAGCTCGTCCTCCTTCAGGCCGTTCGCCTTCAGCTGCTTGGGCAGCAGGTAGCGCTCGGCGATGTTGATCTTCTCGTCCTCGGTGTAGCCGGGGATGCGGATGACCTCCATGCGGTCGAGCAGCGGGCCGGGGATGTTCAGCGAGTTGGCCGTGGCGATCCACATCACCTCGGACAGGTCGAAGTCGACCTCGAGGTAGTGGTCGTTGAAGGCGTGGTTCTGCTCCGGATCGAGCACCTCCAGCAGCGCCGAGGACGGATCGCCGCGGAAATCCATGGACATCTTGTCGATCTCGTCGAGCAGGAACAGCGGGTTGCGCGTGCCGACCTTGGTCAGGTTCTGGATGATCTTCCCGGCATCGAGCCGATGTAGGTGCGCCGATGGCCGCGGATCTCGGCCTCGTCGCGCACGCCGCCCAGGCGACATGCGCACGAACTTGCGGTTGGTCGCGCTCGGCGATCGACTGGCCCAGCGAGGTCTTGCCCACGCCCGGCGGGCCGACCAGGCACAGGATCGGGCCCTTCATCTTGTTCACGCGCTGCTGCACGGCCAGGTACTCGAGGATGCGCTCCTTGACCTTCTCCAGGCCGTAGTGGTCCGCCTCGAGCACCTCCTCGGCCTGGCGCAGATCCTTGCTGCACCTTGCTGCGCTTCTTCCACGGCACGCCGACCAGCCAGTCGATGTAGTTGCGCACCACCGTGGCCTCGGCCGACATCGGCGACATCTGCTTGAGCTTGTTGAGTTCGTGCGTGGCCTTCTTGCGGGCCTCCTTGGGCATGCCGGCCTCGTCGATCTTCTTGCGCAGCTCCTCGAGCTCGTTGGGCGCGTCCTCGCATTCGCCCAGCTCCTTCTGGATCGCCTTCATCTGCTCGTTGAGGTAGTACTCGCGCTGGCTCTTCTCCATCTGCGACTTGACGCGGCCGCGGATGCGCTTCTCGACCTGCAGCAGTCGATCTCGCCGTCGATCAGGCCGACCAGCATGCTCCAGGCGCGGCCGACGTCGAGCGTCTCGAGCACCCGCTGCTTGTCGGCGAGGCGCAGCGACAGGTGCGCGGCGATGGTGTCGGCCAGGCGCGACGGTCGTCGATGCCGGACAGCGTGGTCAGCACCTCGGGCGGAATCTTGCGGTTGATGCTTGACGATACTGCTCGAACAGCGACACCAGCGTGCGCGAGAGCACTTCCAGTTCGCGCTCGTCGCCCGTGTAGTCGGACTCCAGCTCACGCGCACGGTCGGCCAGCAAGCAGTCTTCGCTCGGCGAACCCAGCGACTCGACCTTACGCGCGACTGCCCTTCGACCAGCACCTTGACGGTGCCGTCGGGCAGCCTCAGCAGCTGCAGGACGTGGCCAGGGTGCCGACCTTGTACAGGTCGTCCGCCGCCGGATCGTCGATGTCCGGCGCTGCGTCTGCGCGACCAGCAGGATCTGCTTGTCGCCCTCCATGGCCGCCTCCAGCGCGCGCATGGATTTCTCGCGGCCCACGAACAGCGGGATCACCATGTGCGGGATAGACCACCACGTCGCGCAGCGGCAGGACCGGCACGGCTGCGATCGGTCGATCGTTGCCGGATGGCTTGTCAGACATGCTTGCTCCGTTGATTGGGCAATCGCGCGTCGGAACACTGCGAGCAGCTTGCTGGCAGCAAGCCAGGTGGCAGACGTCGTGATGCAGGCGTCATGTAGCTGACCATCCAGCACGTGACACGCTGGCGAGCGCGTGCTCGAGCGCCAGGGCCAGTGCCGTCAGGCTGACGGACAGTTGCACGACAGCGCGGACACCGGCACCGGCGATACATGCAGAGTCAGGACTCGGCAGGCAGCCGCTCGCCCTGCAGGCAGTGCTCAGGCGGCGTCGCCGCTATCCGCGCCGCGGCACGCTGCTGCTGCAGGTTGCCGCGATAGATCAGGTAGGGCTCGGCCTGGCCGTTGATGACGGCGTCGTCGACCACCACCTTGCTGACGTGCTCCAGCGACGGCAGCTCGAACATGGTGTCCAGCAGCACCTGCTCGATGATGGTGCGCAGGCCACGGGCGCCGGTCTTGCGCTTGAGCGCCTTGCGGGCGACGGCCGTGAGCGCCTCGGGGCGGAACTCCAGCTCCACGTCCTCCATCTCGAACAGCTGCTGGAACTGCTTGGTCACCGCGTTCTTCGGCTCGATGAGGATCTGCACCAGCGCATCCTCGTCCAGCTCGTCCAGCGTCGCGACCACCGGCAGGCGGCCGACGAACTCGGGGATCAGGCCGAACTTGACCAGATCCTCCGGCTCGACGTCCGGCCAGCACCTTGCCGATGTCCTGGCTTGCGGTCCTTGCTGCGCACCTCGGCCGCAGAAGCCGATGCCGGTGGTCTCCGAGCGCTGCTGGATGACCTTTTCCAGGCCCGGCGAAGGCGCCGCCGCAGATGAACAGGATGTTGCTGGTGTCGACCTGCAGGAATTCCTGCTGCGGATGCTTGCGCCCGCCCTGCGGCGGCACCGAGGCGAGGGTGCCCTCGATCAGCTTCAGCAGCGCCTGCTGCACGCCCTCGCCCGACACGTCGCGGGTGATGGACGGGTTGTCGCTCTTGCGCGAGATCTTGTCGATCTCGTCGATGTAGACGATGCCGCGTCTGCGCCTTGTCGACGTCGTAGTCGCACTTCTGCAGCAGCTTCTGGATGATGTTCTCGACATCCTCGCCGACGTAACCGGCCTCGGTCAGCGTGGTGGCGTCGGCGATGGTGAACGGCACGTTGAGCAGCCGCGCCAGCGTCTCGGCCAGCAGCGTCTTGCCCGAGCCGGTCGGGCCGATCAGCAGGATGTTGGACTTGGCCAGCTCGACCTCGTCTTGCTTGCTGCGCGATTCGAGGCGCTTGTAGTGGTTGTACACCGCCACCGACAGGCGCCTTCTTGGCGCGGTCCTGGCCGATCACGTACTGGTTCGAGCGCGTCCATGATCTCGTGCGGCTTGGGCAGCTGGTCGCGCCCGCTGGCGGCCTTCTCCTCCAGCTCCTCGCGGATGATGTCGTTGCACAGCTCCACGCACTCGTCGCAGATGTACACCGACGGGCCCGCAATCAGCTTGCGGACCTCGTGCTGGCTCTTGCCGCAGAACGAGCAGTAGAGCATCTTGCCGCTGTCGCCGGAACGGCCTTGCCGATCGTCGCTCATGCGCTTGACTCCCGATATAGTTTCCGTGCTGCGGGGCGAGAATAGCACAGTCTGCCGCGGCCCTGCAACGCGGTCGCGGCGCACAATGCCGGATGCCGGATCAGGCCGATGTGTCGCCGATTCACGCCTGGCGCTTGTCGAGCACCGTGTCGATCAGGCCGTATTCGCTGGCCTCGGCGCCGCTCATGAAGTGGTCGCGCTCGGTGTCGCGCGCGATGTCCTCGACCGGCTTGCCCGGTGTGCTGCGCCAGGATCTCGTTCAGGCGCTCGCGCATGGTCAGGATCTCGCGGGCGTGGATCTCGATGTCCGTGGCCTGGCCCGGAAATGCCGCCGGCCCAGGGCTGGTGGATCATGATCCGCGAATGCGGCAGCGCATAACGCTTGCCGTTGGCGCCGGCCGCCAGCAGCAGCGCGCCCATGCTGGCCGCCTGGCCCGACGCACATCGTGCTGACGTCGGGCTTGATGAACTGCATGGTGTCGTAGATCGCCAGGCCGGCGGTCACCGAGCCGCCCGGGCTGTTGATGTACAGGCTGATGTCCTTGTCCGGGTTCTCCGACTCCAGGAACAGCAGCTGCGCCACGATCAGGTTGGCCACGTTGTCGTCGACCGGCCCGACCAGGAACACCACGCGCTCCTTGAGCAGGCGCGAGTAGATGTCGTAGGAACGCTCGCCGCGCGAGGTCTGCTCGACCACCATCGGCACGAGATTGAGGTTCTGGATCGGGTCCACGGTGTTCTCCGGTCAAGGCGCGCGGTCTGTCGCTCAGCCCTGGCTGCGGCTTCATCACCTCGTCGAAGCTCAGCTGCTTGCTCGGTGGTCTTGGCGTGCTCGGCCACCCACTCGGCCACCTGGTCCTCGAGGACGCGGCTCTGCAGGCCCTGCATGAGTTGGGGGTCGCCATTGTAAAGTTCAACGACGCGCTCGGGCTCCTCGTAGGTCGAGGCGATCGCGGTCAGGGTCTCGGCCACGCGCTTGCGATCGACCTTGATCTCCTGCCGGCGGGCGATCTCGCCCAGCATCAGTGCGGCAATCACGCGCTTGCGCGCGGCCGGGCGAACCGCCTCGATCATCTCGGCGGTCGGCTGCTGGCCCTCCGGCAGCTGGCTGGACAGCATGCCGCGGCCTCGCTCTCGATCATCACCCGCGGCACTTCCAGGTCTCGTGCATCTCGGCCAGCTTCTCGGCGACCTGCGCTCTTCAGGCGGCCGCACCAGCGGCGCTTGAGCTCACGCTCGAGGTTGGCGCGCACTTCCTTGCGCAAGTGTCTCGACGGTCCCGTCGCCGATGCCGAAGGCCTTGGCGAAGTGCGTCGTCGACCTCGGGCAGCTGCGGCTCCTGCACCTTGGCGATGTTGATGTTCACCTTGGCGGTCTTGCCGGCCAGGTTCTCGTTGCCGAAATCGCTCGGGAAACGTGATCTCGCGGTGCAAACGTCGTCGCCCGCCTTGTGCCCGGCCAGGGCCTCGTCCAGCGCCTCGAACAGGTTGCCCGAACCGATCACGCTGCCGGCACGCTCGGTGCCCTTCTTCGGGAAGCGGTAGTCGTCGACCTCGGCGTCGTAGTCGAACATCACGAAGTCGCCGGCCTGCGCGGCGCGCTCGACCGGATCGAAGCTGCGGCGCTGCAGGCGCAAGGTCTCGATCATCGCAGTCGATGTCGGCCGTCGGTGACCTCGGCCTCACGCTGCTCGATGCTCCATCGCCGACACGTCCACGTCGGGCAGCTCGGGCATGACCTCGAATGTCGCGGTGTAGGCGATCTCGCCGTCCTCGGCCTTGCCGGTGGTGTCCACGACGGGCTGGGCCACGGGACGCAGCTTCTCCTGCTCGAAGGCCTCGCTGAGGCTGGAGCCGATCAGGTCCGACAGCACCTCACCACGCACCTGCTCGCCGAAGCGCTGCTGGATCACCTTGGTCGGCACCTTGCCCGGACGGAAACCCTTCAGGCGCACGGTGCGGCCCATCTCGTGCGATGCGCTCGCTGACCTTGTTCTCCAGTCGATCCGCCGGGATCTTCACCGTCAACTTGCGCTCGAGCTTGCCGACGTTCTCAACCGAAACTTGCATGTCTACTCCTGGAACCCGCGTGACGCGATGACCTGGCGGCCCTCACGCCACCGCTTGTGCAATGGATGTGGGAATGGTGCGAAAGGCGAGACTCGAACTCGCAAGGGTTGCCCCGCCGGAACCTAAATCTAGTGCGTCTACCAATTCCGCCACTTTCGCCCTGCCGTTCGGACCCGACCGCGGCCGGCTCCGTCGAGACCAGGACAAGTCGACGATTCCCGTGCACAAACGCGCATTACGAGTGGCAACTCGCACAAGAGAAAAGCGCCCGTTGGCCAGCCCGCACAAAGAAAAACGGCCTGCATCGCTGCAGGCCGTCGCCAGGATGGTGGGCCGTGTAGGACTCGAACCTACAACCAATTGATTAAGAGTCAACTGCTCTACCAATTGAGCTAACGGCCCAACTGACGAACAAGTTTATCAAAGCGCGATCGCGATCGAAAACCATCAGATTGACAAATTTGGGGTGGACGATGGGACTCGAACCCACGACATCCGGAATCACAATCCGGGACTCTAACCAGCTGAGCTACGCCCACCATTGAGAACTCGTGTACAAAGACAAACATGCCTGTAGACTACCACTCGACCTCCGACTCCGCGACATCATCTCGACCTGCCTTGATCTACCTTGCCTCACTGGCTGGCGCGCCCGACAGGACTCGAACCTGCAACCGTCGGCTTAGAAGGCCGATGCTCTATCCGGTTGAGCTACGGGCGCATCGCAGCATCCTGGTCCGGCTGGCATGCACCGTCAGGCATCGCGTCGCTACCAGCAGACCGGTTGGTCGGGGTAGAGGGATTCGAACCCCCGACATCCTGCTCCCAAAGCAGGGCGCTACCAGACTGCGCTATACCCCGCCTTCCCGTCCCAGGCCCTGCGGCATTTGCGGATAGCCTCGGCATGGTACGGGCGGAGAAGGCAGTCAATCCGACCAGAGCGCGGAGGAATCTCTGTTCTGTTCCACCGGGGCAGCTGATCAAGTCGCCGTCCCGACAACCCGGTGCCACTCGCGTCACGTCTGTTCTTGAATGGCGCGCCCGGAGAGATTCGAACTCCCGACCGCCTGGTTCGTAGCCAGGTACTCTATCCAGCTGAGCTACGGGCGCATGATCATGATATCCGCTTCCAAGCAAGCAATCCGCGCCTCGTGCAAGGCGAATTATTCGGAAATCGCGGCCCGCGTCAACGCTGCTTTCGAACTTTCGGATCGTTCCGCCGGATGCGCTTTCGCAACCGCTTGGATTGAGACGCGATCGAATTGTCGTTCGTTGCCTGTCGCATACGCACGGCGGATCCGGTCGATCCATCTAGCGTTTGCCGCCCACCACTTGTTCCGGTCAGAACGTGCCCACCCCTTCCGTCGGCCTCGCCCCGGCGCTACGCGCTCCGGCGTGCTCTTCGGCCGTCCAAAATCGCTCCCGGCGATTTTGTCCGAAGGGCCTCATATCCTCACTCTCCTCCGCGGCATTGCACGTACGGACCCGCCTGCGGCGGGTCAAATTGATTCCGACAAAGTCGCGCCTCGCCCCTTCCAGGCTCACCCCTGCGCGCTTCGCGCTCCGGAGCCCGTCTTCGACCTTCCAATATCGTTCCCGGCGATTTTGTGAACGGTCCCTCTATCCTCAGCTCTATCTCCGCCAGTACGGCCCACTGCTGGTCTGGGTAGATGACACAAGGGTGCTCGCCCCTTCCACGGGGCTCGCCCCTGCGCGCTACGCGCTCCGGGCCGGCCTTCGGCCGTCCAAAATCGCTCCCGGCGATTTTGTCTCTGCGGACCCATGCGTGACCAACGAAGGTCCTCATCAATCCTCTCACCGCCAGATCCGACCCGCCCCCGTCAACGGGGCGTGCATATCTGGCGGAGAGAGAGGGATTCGAACCCTCGAGAAGGTGATTAACCCTCTACTCCCTTAGCAGGGGAGCCCCTTCAGCCACTCGGGCATCTCTCCGTTATTTATATCGCTACTCCGCTGACCGGAGCCGTCAAGGATACCTGCAAGCGACTGCGCACGTAAAGCCCTAGTCGTCGGATCTTTCCTCGCCGGGGCGACTGCCGGCGCTGCTCCTGACCGTCCTGCTCGCGCTGGATCCGCTGGTAGATTTCCTCGCGATGGACGGAACACGTGCTTGGGCGCATTGATACCGATACGCACCTGGTTTCCCTTCACACCAAGAACGGTGACCGTCACCTCGTCACCGATCATCAAGGTTTCCCCGACTCGTCGGGTCAGTATCAGCATTGTCTTCTCCTGCCGCTCCTTAAGGGCCGTGATATCGAACCAGCACCTCACCCCTGATGTTGCGATGTCCGGGAACCAGCAGCAACGTTCAACTGCACGATCCGGAGATCGCCCGGCCCCTCCCTCTGTTTTGTATTAAGTTTCGCCCTTCGCGCACAAGAATTCCTCATATGTCGCTTCACACCAGTCCCTTTGGGCGCCGATGGTCGACCGATACTAGCCGCCGCGCAGTCCCATACGCAATTGCTGCTGACAGCAAACCGTCCATGCGCACTCAGGGACCCTCTTATTCCTTGAGTTTCCGATACGGTAGGAATCGAGAGCCCGACGTGCGAGCCCGATACCCTCTTGGTGTTTGACCACCGTTAATCAGCAGGGGCCGCACGTCGGATCTCGCACCTTGCGCCCGAACAGTTGCCGGAGGTTTCCCTCGCGTCGATAAGAGTGGGCCATGGTGCGACGCTCTCGACCTGACCACTTTAGCGGAGGATGATCATGATTGCTGTCGGCGTAGACATGAGCAAGGATTGTCTGGAAGTGTTCATTGAGGGAGCTAGCGCTACCGTTCAGGTTGCCAATACAAGGTCTGGGATCGGACGCTTGGTGAAGCGGCTGCTGGCAATGGATACACCCAGGATCATGGTTGAGGCCACCGGAGGCTATGAGCTGGCTTTGATTGGTGCCTGTCTTGATGCCGGGTTGTGGGTTTGTCGATTCAACCCGCGTCAAGCCCGGGACTTTGCCAAGGGCACCGGGCAATTGGCCAAGACCGTCACCATTGATGCCCGGTTGCTGGCTATGATTGTCGGTGTGCTGGCCGACAAGCTGTACCGGAAGAACCCACACCGCCGTGGCGGCGTGATATCGCGACCGCTACGCCGACACCGGCAAGTGGTCGAGATTCTGCAAGCCCAACAGCAGCAATTTGCCATGGCCTCAGCACTGATGCACAAACACATGCGCGGCACCATCAACCGGCTGATACGGGAGCGCGACGCGCTTGCCGCGGCGATCGACGCATTGCGCCACGAGCCCGCCCCGCCCGCGATACAGGCAAAGAAGGGGGCCGGACCACTGTTTCAGGCCACGCTGCTGGCCGAGTTGCCCGAATTGGGTCATCTCAGCCGCCAACAAATATCCAAATTGGTTGGTGTGGCACCACTGAACCACGACAGCGGAAAGATGAAAGGCAAGCGCTGCATACTCGGTGGCCGGGCGGTGGTACGCCAGGCACTGTACATGGCGACGCTCTCGTCGGTGCGCTGGGACCCGGATATGCGGGCACATTACACGCAGCTGCGCGCCCGCGGAAGGTGGCCAAATCGCATGGTCGCCTGCATGCGGAAGCTGCTCGGAATCATCAATGCAAAACGGCGCGACGAGCTCGAGGCCGAAGCAAATGCGGCCGTCGCAATGGCCGCCTGACAAGCCGACTCGAACACAGTCGCTGATTAACCCTGAGCAGCCCCTGTTTATAACGCCGCTCCGCGTCATGACGGCCGGATCCCGTATGCCGCTTGCCTTATCCACCAGTCACCTCTACGGCGCCGAGTCGACCGATACTAGCCGCCGCCGCAAGTTCATGCAATTACTCGCTATGACAGGGTATTCAGGCTCCCCGGATCAACACTTTCACTCACGTGCTGATTGACTCCCAAGGCCCCACGCGGGCAGTGATTCGAGCGCAGCGTCCAGTGCCGGCGAATCCACGCCGCCGCCCTGGGCCATGTCGGGCCGTCCACCGCCCTTGCCGCCGATCTGCCCGGCCACGTGCGCGATCATGGCGCCGGCCTTGATCTGCTCCAGCGCGGCGCCGTGCACGCCGCCGACCAGGGTCGCCTTGCCGTCCTGGCGCTGGCCAGCAGGACCACGCAATCGCCCAGTTTCTGCTTGAGGTGGTCCAGGCTCTCGCGCAGCGCCTTGGCCGTCCAGTCCCGGCAGCCGCGCGGCCACCAGCTTGATGCCCTCGATCTCCTTCGCCGGGCGGCCAGGTCGGCGAGGCCGCCGAGCCGGCGCGCCTTGACGCGCTTCCAGCTCGCGCTCGAGCTTGCGTGCGTTCCAGAACGCTGGCGCAGCTTTTCGCCGGCACTCGCCGACGCTGGCGCCCAGCTGGCCGGCCAACGCGGCAAGTCGCTGTTCCTCGTCGACCACGAAGGCCAGCGCGCCGGCGCCGGTCACCGCCTCGATGCGGCGGATGCCGGCGGCCACGCCGGACTCGGAGACGATCTTGAACAGGCCGATGTCGCCGGTGCGCGCGACATGCGTGCCGCCGCACAGCTCGGTGGAGAAATCGCCCATCTTCAGCACCCGCACCTCGTCGCCGTACTTCTCGCCGAACAGCGCCATGGCGCCGAACTCGATGGCCTCCTCGTAGCCCATGTGGCGGATGTCGGCGGCGTCGTTGCGGCGGATCTGCGCGTTGACCATGTCCTCGATCGCGACGCAGTTCCTCGGCGCGTCACCGGCTGGTCGTGCGAGAAGTCGAAGCGCAGGCGGTCCGGCGCGACCAGCGAGCCCTTCTGCGTCACGTGCTCGCCCAGCACCTTGCGCAAGGCGGCATGCAGCAGATGGGTGGCCGAATGGTTGAGCACGATGGCCTGGCGGCGCTCGGCATCGACCTGGCGCTCAGGACGTCGCCCGACCTCGAGCGGCTGCCGCCCTGCCAGCGGCCGACATGGCCGTGGAAGGCGCCGGCCAGCTTCTGCGTGTCGCTCACCTCGAAGCGTGCCGCCGTGCCGCGTCGAGCTCGCCGGTGTCGCCGACCTGGCCGCCGGACTCGGCGTAGAACGGCGTGCGGTCGAGCACCACCATGCCCTCCTCGCCATCGTCCAGCGTGTCCACGCTCGTCGCCGTCGCGGACGATGGCCACGACCGTGCAGCCCGTCGGCCTCCAGCGTCTCGTAGCCGAGGAACTCGGTGGGCTCAGCGACTTGACCAGCTCGGCCGGCAGTGCGCCCTCGACTCGAAGCTGGCTGGCCGCGCGCGCGCGCTCGCGCTGCGCCTCCATGGCCCGCTCGAAGCCGGCCATGTCCACCGTCCAGGCCGCGCTCGCGCGCGATGTCGGCGGTCAGGTCGACCGGGAAGCCGTAGGTGTCGTAGAGGCGGAACACGTCCTCGCCGGGCATCATCCTGCCGTGCACGCCGGCGACGACCTCCTCGAACAGCTTCATGCCGTGCTCCAGGGTCTCGCCGAAGCGCTCCTCCTCCTGGCTTGCAGGGCCTTCTCGACCGCGTGCCTGCGCCTTGGCCAGCTCCGGATAGGCCTCGCCCATCTCGGCCACCAGCGGCGCGACCATCTTCCAGAAGAAGGCTCGCCGCTGGCGCCCAGCATCCAGCCGTGGCGCATGGCGCGGCGGATGATCCGGCGCAGCACGTAGCCGCGGCCTTCGTTGGACGGCAGCACGCCGTCGACGATCAGGAAGGCGCAGGCGCGGATGTGGTCGGCGATCACGCGCAGCGACTTGTTCGTCGAGATCCTCGGTGCCGGTCAGCTTCGGCGGCGGCCTTGATCAGGTGCTGGAACAGGTCGATCTCGTAGTTCGAGTGCACGCCCTGCAGGATCGCCGCCAGGCGCTCCAGGCCCATGCCGGTGTCCACGCACGGCGCCGGCAGCGGCGTCAGCGTGCCGTCGCGGCTGGCGGTCGAACTGCATGAACACCAGGTTCCAGATCTCGATGAAGCGGTCGCCGTCCTCGTCCGGCGAGCCCGGCGGGCCGCCGGGGATGTGCGGCGCCGTGGTCGTAGAAGATCTCGGTGCACGGGCCGCAGGGGCCGGTGTCGGCCATCTGCCAGAAATTGTCCGAGGCGTACGGCGCGCCCTTGTTGTCGCCGATGCGGATGATGCGCTCGGCCGGCACGCCGATCTCGTCCTTCCAGATCGCGTACGCCTCGTCGTCGTCCTCGTAGATGGTGACCAGCAGAGCCTCTCGGCCGGCAGCCCGAAGACCTCGGTCAGCAGCTCCCAGGCCCAGGCGATGGCCTCGCGCTTGAAGTAGTCGCCGAACGACCAGTTGCCGAGCATCTCGAAGAAGGTGTGGTGGCGCGCGGTGTAGCCGACCGAATCCAGGTCGTTGTGCTTGCCGCCGGCGCGCAGGCAGCGCTGCACGTCGACCGCGCGCACGTAGCCGCGGCTTCTCGCTGCCCAGGAACACGTTCTTGAACTGCACCATGCCCGAGTTGGTGAACATCAGGGTCGGGTCGTTGCCCGGCACCAGCGGCGCCGACGGCACGACGGTGTGGCCGCGCTCGCGGAAGAACTCGAGGAAGCGTGCGCGGATGTCGGCTGTTTTCATTGACGGCGAAGCACGTTCGAATAAGCCGCCTATCGTGCCACAAGCCCCGCCCGACCACAGCCCCCGAAGTCAGCGTGCGGACATGCAGGTTGGAGTTAGCGCAGCGAAACCCATGCCGAGGGCTCGGAACTCCTGCAATGCGAAACGCGATGATCGGGGTTTGCCTGCCTCGCTGGCGATCCGCCCACCTCCGGTTATCAACCGGTCGCATACGGTTCGAACTGGTCACGCGACTGGCGATGTCAGCGAAGCCGCGACGCAAGAGAAACTGGGCGCGCTTGGCGCGCTCGGCATATTCGGCGCGGCCGTGCTCGCCGTAGCGGCGGCTGCAGCTGGGACGCGCCTCGGCCTGCCAGTCGATCCTCTTCGGCCGCTCCAGCTGCGCTCGATCCGGCCATCGTCAATCCCGTGGCTGCGCAGTTCGGCGCGGATGCGCCGGGGACCGTAGCCCTGGGCGATGCGGCAGCGCGCCAGCATCTCGGCGAAGCGCGCGTCGTCCTGGTAGCCCTCAGCCGCCAGCCGCTCCAGCGCCGGCGCGACTCTCTCTCGAGGATAGCCGTCGCGCTCCAGCCGCTGGCCAGTTCCGGCGCGAATGTTCGCGCCGCGCCAGCAACGCCAGCGCCTTCTCGTAGGCGCTGCGCGGGACTTGTCGTCCTTGTCCCGGTTGCCGCCACCGGCGCTTCATGGACACGTCGGCACCCGCCGGTGCGCACATCATCAGGCGCCTCGTCAGGCAGCCGCGGCAACGCCACCCGGGCCTGTCCGGGATGGCCTCAATGTCAGGCATCGCCGGCATGCCCGGCGCGGGCACGCGCGGATCAGGCCTCTTCGGCCCGTGTCTCGCCGGCCTCGCATCGGCCTCGGCGGCGGCTTTGCTCGGCGGCCCCGACCAGCAGGCGCTTGCGCAGCGCCTGGTCGATCTCGTCGGCGATGGCCGGATTGTCCTTCAGGTACTGGCGCACGTTCTCCTTGCCCTGGCCGATGCGCTCGCCGTTGTAGCTGTACCAGGCACCGGCCTTGTCGATCAGATTCTGCTCCACGCCCATGTCGATGATCTCGC
Organism: uncultured Gammaproteobacteria bacterium; assembly: GCA_963800395.1. Classification (GTDB taxonomy): domain Bacteria; phylum Pseudomonadota; class Gammaproteobacteria; order Xanthomonadales; family Rhodanobacteraceae; genus DASSBG01. The sequence continues at coordinate 93,230 of CAWDBD010000011.1, read as the reverse complement.
CCTCGCGCGAGATGCCCTCGCCGTACAGGATCTCGAACTCGGCCTTGCGGAACGGCGGCGCCACCTTGTTCTTGACCACCTTGACGCGGGTCTGGTTGCCGATCACCTCGTCGCCCTTCTTGACCGCGCCGATGCGGCGGATGTCCAGACGCACCGAGGCGTAGAACTTGAGCGCGTTGCCGCCGGTGGTGGTCTCCGGGCTGCCGAACATCACGCCGATCTTCATGCGGATCTGGTTGATGAAGATCACCAGGCAGTTCGGACTTCTTGATGTTGGCGGTGAGCTTGCGCAGCGCCTGGCTCATCAGGCGCGCCTGCAGACCGACGTGCGAATCGCCCATCTCGCCCTCGATCTCGGCCTTGGGCGTGAGCGCCGCCACCGAGTCGACCACGACCATGTCCACGGCACTGGAACGCACCAGCATGTCGGCGATCTCCAGCGCCTGCTCGCCGGTGTCCGGCTGGCGACACAGCAGGTCGTCCACGTTCACGCCCAGCTTTTCCGCGTAGCTCGGGTCCAGCGCGTGCTCGGCATCGATGAAGGCCGCGGTGCCGCCCTTGCGCTGGCATTCGGCGATCACCTGCAGGGTCAGCGTGGTCTTGCCCGAGGATTCCGGACCGTAGATCTCGACCACGCGGCCGCGCGGCAGACCGCCCACGCCCAGCGCGATGTCCAGGCCCAGCGAGCCGGTGGAAATGGTGTCGACGGCGACCTCGGTATGGTCGCCCATGCGCATCACGGCGCCCTTGCCGAACTGCTTCTCGATCTGGCTGAGCGCGGAAGTGAGCGCGCGGCGCTTGTTGTCATCCATCGTGGTTTCCTCGGATCTGGCTGTTGTCATGGCCAGCATGCGGCGCGGGCGTCTCATGCGCTGCGACCTTCATTATTCCACAGACCGGGCCACCGCCCCATCGGCGCTGCCCGGCTCAGGCCGTAAGGATTTCCTGATCCCTCGAAGGCGCGGCCACGGTCTGCCGGCGCACCGCCTCGCGATCGCCCTCGAAATGGCACAGCGGCGCTGTGCGCATAGCCACCACGGCGCTTCCAGCCGATCCAGACGGTGCCGACGGGCTTGTCCTCGGTACCGCCGCCGGGACCGGCGATGCCGGTGACGGCCACCGCGACGCCGGCACCGAAGCGCGCCAGCGCACCGGACACCATCTCGGGCACGATCTCCTGGCTGACCGCACCGTTCTGCTCCAGCGTCTGCGGATGCACGCCCAGCAGCGCCTCCTTGGCCTCGTAGCTGTAGGCCACCACGCCCCCGTCGAACCAGGCCGAACTGCCGGGCATGTCGGTCAGGACCTTGGCGATCCAGCCGCCGGTGCACGACTCGGCGGTGGCCAGCAGGCTATGGCTGGCCTTGATGTGTCGGCGACTTCGCGCGCCAGGCGCTCCAGGTCATCCATGCACGGTTCCGCGCCGGCAATGCCCCTGCGCAGCTCCTTGGGCAGGGCGAAAGTGATCCTCTCGGGCTCGCCGTCGAGCTCGCGCACGCTGTCGCCGCCGTGGGCGCGCAGCCAGTCGATCACGTCCCGCACCAGGTTCTCGGGCGCCGAGGCGCCGGCGGTCAGGCCGACGCGCTTGCGCCCTCCAGCCAGGCGGGGTCGATGTGCTCGGCGCCGTCGATCAGGTAGGCCGGCGTGCCCTGCTTGGCCGCCAGCTCGCGCAGGCGGTTGGAGTTGGAACTGTTGTGCGAGCCGACCACCAGCACCACGTCGACCGCGTCGGCCAGGCGGCGCACCGCGTCCTGGCGGTTCTGCGTGGCGTAGCAGATGTCGTCCTTGCGCGGCCCCTCGATGGCCGGGAAGCGCTCGCGCAGGGCGGCGATGATGGCCTTGGTGTCGTCCACCGACAGCGTGGTCTGGGTGACGTAGGCCAGGTTGTCGGGCTGGCGCGGCGGCAGCTGCGACACCTCCTCGACCGCTCCACCAGATGGATGCTGCCGCCGTTGCCGGCTTGCCACTGGCCCATGGTGCCCTCGACCTCCGGATGGCCGGCGTGGCCGATCAGCACCACGTCGCGCCCGCCGCGGCCCAGGCGCGCGACCTCCATGTGCACCTTGGTCACCAGCGGACAGGTGGCGTCGAAGACCTTGCAGCCCGCGCTGTTCGGCCTCCGCGCGCACCGCCTTGGACACGCCGTGGGCGCTGAAGATCACCGTGGCGCCGTCGGGCACCTCGTGCAGCTCGTCGACGAACACCGCGCCGCGCTCGCTTGAGCCTTCGACCACGTAGCGGTTGTGCACCACCTCGTGGCGCACGTAGATCGGCGCGCCGAAGGACTCCAGGGCGCGCTCGACGATGGCGATGGCGCGGTCCACGCCGGCGCAGAAACCGCGGGGATTGGCGAGAAGGACTTCCATGGCCGGATTATCGCACGTCGGGCTGCCTGGCCGGGGCCAGGAAGCCGAACAGGATCAGCGCACCGCGCCCACGCAGATCGCCGAATCGGCCAGGTTGAAGGCCGGTAGGCCCAGTGGCCGAAGTACACCAGCACGAAATCGGTGACCTGACCCAGCGCATGCGGTCGATCACGTTGCCCAGGGCGCCGCCGATCATCAGCGCCAGCGGCAGCGCGGTGCGCCAGTCGCGCGCGGCGTGCGCGCCAGCCACACGAGCAGCACGGCGCTGATGACCAGCGCCAGCGCGTGAACAACCAGCGCTGCCAGCCGCCGCTGTCGGCCAGGAAACTGAACGCCGCGCCGTTGTTGAAGGCCAGCGTCCAGTACCAGAAGCGCGGTATCACGGCCAGCTTCTGCCCGGGATCGAGCGTGGCCAGCACCCAGGCCTTGCTCAGCTGGTCGAGCACGATGACCAGGGCGCTCAGCCACAGCCAGGGCCAGGCACCGATTGGGCCGTCTTCATGGGCAACTCCCTGTGTCGTGTGCCGCGGCGCCAGGACGAGGTGGCGCCGGCGCCGGCCAGCAACTCAGAACCATCGCCGCTGCTCCGGCCCGCCCCTCGACGTTGCCGACGCAACGGCCGCACAGTTCCGGATGCTCGGCGTGGCTGCCCACGTCGGCGCGGTGGTGCCAGCAGCGCACGCACTTGGCTGCTCGCTGGCGCTGCGCCAACACCCAGGCCTCGCCGCCTTCCAGCTCCAGTCGCACCGCCTCGCTCGGCTCGGTCGCGTCCAGGCGCAAGTGCGAGCGCAGAGGTGATGAACAGAAAGCGCAGTTCGTCGGCCGCCTCGGCGTAGCGCTGGAGCAGGTCCTCATCCAGGTACAGGGTCACCTCGGCCTGCAGCGAGGAGCCGATGTCGCCGCCCTGTCGCATGCCTTCCAGCACCCGCGCCGTCGCGCTGCGCAGTGGCCAGCAGGCCGCCCCACCAGCTGCGCCGCGCGTCGCTGCCCTGCTTCGCTTCCAGCCCTTCGTACCAGGTCTCGAACAGCACGCTCTGCCGCGCTCGCCCGGCATCTGCTGCCACACCTCCTCGGCGGTGAAGGCGAGCACCGGCGCCAGCCAGCGCACCATCGCCTCGGGGATGCGGTACATCGCGCTCTGCGCGCTGCGCCGGCCATGGCTGTCGGCCGGCATGGTGTACAGACGGTCCTTGATGATGTCCAGGTACAGCGCGCCCATCTCGTTGCTGCAGAAGTTCTGCACGCGCTGCGCCACCTCGGAGAAGTCCTGGCGGTCGTAGGCGCCGTGACCACCGCTTGCACGTCGTACGCGCCCTGCACCGCCCACTGGTCCAGCGGCAGGCACTCTGCCACCGGCAGCAGGTCGGTCTCCGGATCGAAGCCGTGCAGGTTGCCGAGCAGGAACTTGCAGGTGTTGCGGATGCGCCGGTAGCTGTCGGACACGCGCTTGAGGATCTCTTCCGACACCGACATCTCGTTGCGGTAGTCGGCCGCAGCCACCCACAGGCGCAGGACGTCGGCGCCCAGGGTGTCCATCACCTTCTGCGGCGCGACCACGTTGCCCACCGACTTGGACATCTTGCGGCCATCGGCGTCGACCGCGAAGCCGTGCGTCAGCACCCGCTGGTATGGCGCGCGGCTGTGCATCGCCACCGAAGTCAGCAGCGACGACTGGAACCAGCCGCGGTGCTGGTCCGATCCTTCCAGGTACATCACCGTGCGGCTTTCGGCATCGCCCTGCTGCAGGGCCGGGCGCCGGTCCAGCACCGCGTAGTGGGTGACGCCCGAATCGAACCAGACATCCAGCACGTCGGTGACCTTCTCGTAGTCGTCAGCCTCCTCGCCCAGCAGCTCGGCCGGATCCAGCGCCTCCCAGGCCTCGATGCCACCCTCGGCCACGCGCTCGGCCACCTGCTCCAGCAGCTCGACGCTGCGCGGATGCGGCTCGTGCGTCGCCTTGTGCACGAACAGCGCGATCGGCACGCCCCAGACGCGCTGGCGACTGATGCACCAGTCCGGACGCCCCTCGACCATGCCGGCGATGCGCTCGCGCCCCCAGGACGGAATCCACTCCACCGTGTCGATGGCGCTCAGCGCGTGCTCGCGCAGCTTCTCCTTGTCCATGCTGATGAACCACTGCGGCGTGGCGCGGAAGGCCACCGGCGTCTTGTGCCGCCAGCAGTGCGGATAGCTGTGCTCGATTTCCTCGAAGGCCAGCAGATGGCCATTGCCGCGCAGCATCTCGACCAGCACGTCATTGGCCTTCCAGATGTGCTGGCCTTCCAACAGCGGCGTCCCGGGCAGGTACACGCCGCGTGCATCGACCGGGTTCAGCACGTTGGCCGGAAACTTGTCCACCAGGCCGTATGCACGACCCACCGCAAAATCCTCGGCACCGTGGCCGGGCGCGGTATGCACCGCGCCGGTACCGTCCTCGGCCGACACGTGCTCACCCAGGATGACCGGCAGCTGGCGCTCGGCATACAGCGGGTGCTGCAACTGCAACTTCTCCAGCCGGGCGCCCTTTGCATGTCCGAGAACCGTCAGCCTCGTCCAGGCCGTATCGGGCCGCGACCGTGTCCGCCAGGGCAGCGGCTACCACCAGCAGCAGGCGCTGCCCGTCGCGCGCCGGGCCTTCGATCAGCACATAGTCCAGATCAGCGCCCAGGGAAACCGCCAGGCTGGCCGGCAGCGTCCATGGCGTGGTGGTCCAGATCGGCATGGCCACGATGGCGTCGCCGGCATCCACATCGAATACCCCGGCCATCGCCCGCGGATCGATCGCGTCGTAGGCGACGTCGACCGCCGGCGACCGCTTGTCCTGGTATTCGATCTCTGCCTCCGCCAGTGCCGAGCCGCAGTCAAAACACCAATGCACCGGCTTGAAGCCGCGGCTCACATGGCCCTGTTTCATGATCTGCGCCAGCGCGCGCAGCATGTCGGCCTCGTAGCTGGCATCCAGCGTCTGGTAGGGATGCTCCCAGTCGCCCAGAACGCCCAGGCGCTTGAAGCCGGATCGCTGCTGGTCGATCTGCGCCAGCGCGTACTCGCGGCACTTGGCGCGGAATGCGGCGCGGTCAAGCTTGTCGCCGGCCTTGCCGTACTTCTTCTCGACCGCAATCTCGATCGGCAGGCCATGGCAGTCCCAGCCCGGGATATAGGGTGCGCGAAAACCTGCGAGAAGGCGCGACTTGACCACGATGTCCTTGAGAATCTTGTTGACCGCATGCCCGATATGGATGGCGCCGTTGGCATACGGCGGCCCGTCGTGCAGCACGAACAGGTGCTTGCGATCGGCGGTGCGCTCCTGGATCTGACGGTAGCGCCCGGCCTTTTCCCATTCGGCCAGCCAGGCCGGCTCGCGCTTGGGCAGGTTGCCGCGCATGGGAAAATCGGTCTGCGGCAGATTGATGGTGTCTTTGTAGTCTTTGCCCATGGAATACGGTCAGCTTCTGTTTGTGTGAGATCAGGTCGGGGATGTGGCGAGAATGCGCCGTGCGGCCGCAGCATCGCGATCCATCTGCGCGACCAGCAGGTCGATATCGTCGAACTTTTCCTCGTCGCGCAGATGGGCAACGAATTCTACGCGAATGCGGCGCCCGTAGATGTCCCGGTCGAAATCGAACAGGTGCGCTTCCAGCAGCGGCTCCACCACTTCGTTGACAGTCGGACGCTTGCCCAGGCTGGCCACACCCAGGTGGGTTGTGGCATCACCCTCGACCAGTCACCCGCACCGCGAAAATGCCCAGCACCGGGCTGACCCGCCGTCCCAGCCACAGATTGGCGGTGGGATAGCCCAGTTTTCGACCCAGCTTGTTGCCGTGCGCCACGCGGCCGCTGATGGAAAATCCTCGTCCAAGCAGGCGTGCCGCGTCATCAAAACGGCCTTCGCCCAGGCTGGCACGAATCGCCGACGAGGAAACCCGCTCACCATCCAGCAGTACCGGCGGCATTTTCACGGCCTCGAAGCCCAGGTCACGCCCCATGCGCTCCAGCAGGGCGAAGTCGCCCTGGCGCTTGTGGCCGAAATGAAAATTCGCGCCGACATGAATTTCGCGCACGGCCAGCCGCTCCACCAGCAGACGGCGCACGAAATCCTCGGCGCTCATGGCCGCCAGCGATGCATTGAACCGCAGCATCAGCACGCGCTGCATGCCGGCATCCAGCAGCCCGGCCACCTTTTCTCGCCGCGAAGCCAGCCGCGGCAATTCGGCGCGCGCAAAGAATGCCCGTGGCAGCGGCTCGAAACTGACCGCAGCAGGCACGCAACCGAGCGCGTCCGATCGCTCGCACACGCGCTTCAGCAATGCCTGGTGCCCCAGGTGCAGACCATCGAACGCACCCACGGTCACGACGCTGCCTGACGGCGCCAGGCAAGCGCCCGCAATATCCCGAAAAACCCTCATCACGGCAGTATAACGGCTGCGCTGCGCTGCACAATGGATTAGGCTGCAGGGGATGGCTTGTCGACCGCGCGAAAATTCAGAAGGACGACTTGCCGGACGGCGCGGGCAGCAAGCCGCTGCCGAGGCGATACGCTTCGAGCAAGGTCCCGCCTTGCGATGAAGCCGGAGACAGGCTCTCACGACTGGATGATCATCGCTATTGCGCTGATCGGCATGGCTGCCGCTCTGGTGGCGTTTTTCAGGACGCCGGCCGAGCAGCGATACAAGATGCCGCGCTCAAAGCGGGTGAGGCAGGACGGCGTCGACTACGCCGAGGAATACACCAAGCCGGAGCGTATTCGGCTAGTGCTCAAGTCATTGGCGATCGCAGCCCCGATTTTTCTTGTGCTGGAGTTCTGGGCATCACCGCGCTGGTCCGAATACGCACGTTTCTCGCATTGCTACCAGTACTTCGGCTACTCCGGCACGGCCTGGATGCTGTATGCGGCTCTGGTTGGACCTTTCGTGTTGATGACCCTTTTCATCGGCATCCCCGGCGCATGCGATGGCATTCGCATCGTCCGCGAGGGCCGCAGCCCGCCCAGGGGCCGCAAAGTCTTGCGAACAACGCCCATCCGTACCGGCAGAGCAGCCACCTGGATCGGCGGCGCGCGGGTGCTTCTCCTGATTGTCCTGGTTGCCATGTCGGTCTGGAGCGGCATCACCTGCCGGAGGCTGCTGGCAAGTCTTGATCTTTCCCGAACCGACGGTTGCGAACAGGCGCCCTGGCACAGCCATCTGCGCAGGGACCTGATTACCCCGGAAAGCGCCGACAGCCGGCCGGGTGTCTGAGCCCGCCATCGGGCAGAAACCCGGGCCATGAAACAGGGCCGGCCTGGCGCCGCATGACTACTGACTGGCGCGCAGATCGCGCAGGCGGAAGCCGGCCGCGAACAACACCAACAGGTAAGTCAGGCCACCGGCCGCCACCAGCGCGGCCAGCCGCCAGATGCGTGTCCAGGTCGGCACCGTGGTCCAGTGCGGCCACAGCTCGAGCCCTGCCCACAACACCGCACCCATGGCGGCGCAGGCCAGCACCAGCCGCAGCAGATGCCGACCCCAGCCGGGCTGGCGCTGGTAGACGCCATCGCGCTTGAGCCAGCGCCACAGCAGCAGCGCGTTGATATAGCTCGACAGCGCCCCGGCGATGCCCATGCCCATGTGCAGCCCGGGAACCTGGGCGATGGCATCCAGCCAACCCATCCGGTGCGCGGCAGGCGGCGCCCACAGCTGGAACAGCAGCCCGATGAAGCCGATCGTCAAGACAATATTGGCAATCAGGGCGGTGACGCCGGCGCGCACTGGCGTGCGCGTGTCCTGACGCGAATAGAAGGCCGGCAGCAGCACCTTGACCAGCGCATAGCCCGGCAAGCCGCAGACGAAGGCCAGCACCGACAGCGTGGCCATGCGGGTATCGAAGGCGGTGAACTCGCCGTGCTGGAACAGCGTGGCGATCAGCGGCCTGGCCAGCAGCAGCAGCGCCAGCATGGCCGGCAGCGCGATCAGCAGGGTGATGCGAAAGCCCCAGTCCAGCGCCCGCGAGAAACCGGCGCGGTCGGTACCCACGTGATGGCGCGACAGCGCCGGCAGGATCACCGTGCCCAGGGCCACGCCGAACACGCCCAGCGGCAGCTCGAGAAAGCGCGTGGACTGCGACAGCCAGGTCTGCGAGCCGGTGATCAGCAGCGAGGCGAACACCGTGTCCAGCAGCAGGTTCACCTGCGCCACCGAGGAACCGAACAGGGTCGGCCCCATCAGCCGCATGACCTTGCGCACGTCCGGATGGCGCCAGCCCCAGCGCGGCCATACCAGCAGATTGAGCTGCTTGAGGCCCGGCAGCAGGAACAGCAACTGCACGATGCCCGCGAACAGGATCGCCCAGCCCAGCGCCAGGATCGGCGTGCCCAGGCGCGGCGCCAGCCACAGGGCGCCGGCGATCAGACCGACGTTGAGAATGACCGGCGTCAGCGCCGGCAGCGCGAATCGGTCGCAGCTGTTGAGCACGCCGCCGGCCAGCGCCGTCAGCGACACGAACAGCAGGAACGGGAAAGTCAGGCGCAGCAGCTCGATGGTCAGGTCCAGCTTGTGCGGCTGGTCCAGCGAGCCGGGCGCGAACACCGACACCACCTGCGGCGCGAACAGCACGCCCAGCGCGGTCACCACCAGCAGCACCCCGCCCAGGGTACCGGCCACGCGCGAGGTCATGTCCCTGAGATCCTCGTGACTGCGCGTCTCGCGCACCTCGGTGAACACCGGCACGAACGCGGTCGAGAACGAGCCCTCGGCAAACAGCCGGCGCATGAAATTGGGGATGCGGAAGGCGACCCAGAACGCATCCGTGGCCGCCGAGGCACCGAACGTGGTGTTGATGGCGATATCGCGCGCCAGCCCCAGCACCCGCGAGAGCATGGTCATGGAGCTGAACGACAGCAGCCCGCGCAACAGGGAGGGCCGTCGCGTCACGCGCTTGCCCCCGTCGCCCAGGCGACATGGCGCAGGCGCCGGGATCATCCAGGACGTCAGGCCCCGGGGCCAGGCCACAAGACGTCATGCCACGGATGCTCGTCATCCCGGCGCAGGCCGGAGGCGCTTTTCAACAGCCGCATGGCTGGTCATCCAGTCGGGCACGCGTGCGCGGCGCACTAAAACAGGCGTTACGTGCTGCGCACGGCCTTGATACTGGATCCCGGCCTGCGCCGGGATGACGGAATCCACGCCACACGGCGGAAGCCATTGAAATCGCGATCGCAGCATACTTTCGGCTCCCGCGCGTCATATAATTCAAGTCGATACCGTTGACGCGCAACTGAAAACCCCGCATAATTGCGCTCTTGTCCCAAGCCAACACGTCCGGAGTCATCCCTTGGCCAACATCAAATCTGCAAAAAAGCGTGCCCGTCAGTCCGAGCGCAGCCGCATGCGCAACGCCAGCGCGCGTTCGATGGTACGTACCTCGCTGAAGAAAGTCATTACAGCCATTGAGGCAGGTGACAAGGAAGCGGCAAGCAATGCCTACCAGGCCGCCGTGCCCCTGATGGACCGCTACGCTGCGCGTGGCCTGATCCACCAGAACAAGGCTGCCCGCCACAAGAGCCGCCTGAACGCACAGATCAAAGCCCTCGCCTGAGCCCGTCTCTGACGAGTGCGTGAGAAAGCCGGCGCCTGCCGGCTTTTTTGTTGCGTCAACGTCAGAGTGCCGTGTCACCGGCGGCGCCCTCTTCCAGATCGCGCTCCCGCTCACGCTCCCGCTCAAGCTCGAAGAACTGCTGTACCTGCTGACACACGGCACGCGTGCCCTCACGCGCCAAAGCCGAGACCGGGAACCATCGATCCTTCCAGTCCAATCCCTCGACTATCCCGGCAACCCGCGCTTCGCGGTCCTCCGCCGGCAACAGATCCAGCTTGTTCAGCAACAGCCAGCGCGGCCGCTCCAGCAAGGCCGGATCATGCCGCTTGAGCTCGCCTTCGATGGCGCGCACCTGCTCGACAGGATCCACACCATCCATGGGCGCCGCATCAACCAGATGCAGAAGCAGGCGCGTGCGTGACACGTGGCGCAGGAACTGAATGCCCAGCCCGGCACCTTCGGCTGCACCTTCGATCAGGCCCGGAATGTCAGCGATGACGAAGCTCTGGTCGCTGCCTACCGAGACCACGCCCAGGTTCGGGTGCAAGGTGGTAAACGGATAATCGGCCACGCGCGGTGTCGCGGCGGACACGGCGCGGATGAAGGTCGACTTGCCGGCATTGGGAAAACCCAGCAGCCCGACATCGGCCAGCAGCTTCAGCTCCAGCTTCAGTTCGCGCTCCTCACCGGGTGTGCCCGGCGTGGACTGTCTCGGAGCCCGATTTACGGAACTCTTGAAGTGCATGTTGCCCAGGCCACCCTTGCCGCCCTGGGCTACCTTGAGGCGCTGCTCGTCCGCGGTGATGTCGCCAATCACCTCGTCGGTGGCCGTGTTGATGATGATGGTGCCGATCGGCACGCGTACTTCCAGGTCCTCGCCACCGCGGCCGTATTTCTGCCGGCCCATGCCGTCCTGACCGCGCTCGGCCTTGAAGTGGCGCTGGTGACGAAAATCGACCAGCGTATTCAGGCCCTCGTCGCCGACCAGCCAGACCGAGCCGCCGTTGCCGCCATCGCCGCCGTCGGGGCCACCGCGCGGAATGTACTTCTCGCGCCGGAAACTCACGCAACCGTTGCCACCGTTGCCGGCAAGCACCTGGATTTTGGCTTCGTCAACGAATTTCATGGTTCAAGGGCCGGGAATCAAAAAAGGAGAGGCGGACAAGCGGAGAGCCGGGAACGGCAGCCCCGGATTGGCAGGAAAGCTACAGGATACGTGAATGTCCATGATGATTCCCAATTCGCGACTGCCCATTACCGGACCCGCGCATAGACAAAACCCCGCACATGGCGGGGTTGAGTCAGGTTACGGACAGTTTGTGGCTCAGTCGCTGATGACGTCCACGAACTTGCGGTGCTTGGGGCCACGGGTCTTGAACTGGACCTTGCCGTCGGTGAGCGCGAACAAGGTGTGGTCGCGGCCCAGACCAACGCCCGTACCCGGATGAAAACGGGTGCCGCGCTGGCGAACAATGATGTTGCCGGCCTGGATGGATTCACCACCGTAGATCTTGACGCCGAGATACTTCGGATTGGAATCGCGGCCGTTGCGGGTTGAACCGCCTGCTTTCTTGTGTGCCATGGCTGTTCTCCTCTACTTGCTGCTGGCCGATTTCTTGCCGCCGGCGATGCCGGTGATCTCGATCTCGGTGTAATGTTGACGGTGGCCCTGCTGCTTCATGTGATGCTTGCGGCGGCGGAACTTGATGATGCGAACCTTGTCGTGACGACCATGCGCCAGCACCTTGGCGCTGACCCTGGCTCCGTCCACCATCGGCGCACCGATGGTGATGTTCTCGCCTTCTCCGTGCATCAGCACCTGGTCAAAATCGATGCTGCTGTCGACCTCGGCATCCAGCTTCTCGACGCGCAGGCGCTCGCCTTCCATCACGCGATACTGCCGGCCGCCGGTCTTGATGACTGCGTACATTGTTGATCCCTTAAGTAGTTATTCTGGGGGTTTCGCCTTGAGCGAACGGGCGATTATACCGCTCCCGGGCCCGCAGCGGCAAGACCCGCTCAGGCCGAATGTCGCTTTGCCATCGGGCGCTTCGGAGCCTAGCCGTTGCTCGCCTCATCGCCGCCCGTGTCGCCAGCGGCCTTGCCACCGGCCTCGGGGACGGGACAGGAACCCTGTGCATTCAGGGTCCCTTCCTTCTGCAGCTGATCGATCATCTGCTGAGCCCGTTTGCGTCCCCAGGCCTGGCCGTCCCGCATGGTCTCGCTCATGATCCCGGGCATCTCCTCGAGTACCTTCCTGCCTACCCTTGTCCGGTAGAACTTCAGCAGGTCGGCAACGTCCTCGCTGCTGAAGTGTTTCTGGTAGATCGGAATAATACGGTTGATCAGATCCTGTTCGGCCTGTTTATTGGCGAAACCGTTCCAGTAGCTTGCCGGAACGCAGGGCAGCGCCTCCTGCATGGTATTGCTCAGGCCCGGAATCATCTGCGTCATCATGCGGTGCATCATTTCGGCGCCGCCGGTGACCTTGATCAACTCCCGCACCTGCTCGGCACTGGCCTGCGGCGTCGCCGCCTGCAGCGGGGAAACCGAAACCGCCCCGAACACGGCGGCAATAAGGAGGAATGATCCGAAACGTCCTTTCATGCGTATGACTCCCTGTGGAGGAATGTGGCCGCCGGTGTCGCAGCCCCTGCGACGGCCCGGCACGAGTATGGTGGCCCCTTGCTGTTGACAGTCCCCGGAAAATCCCGCGCGAGAAATGCCCGGCAGCAGCCGTCGCCACCTTGCTATTGTGCCCAATCCACCCCATCTTTTCCTGTCCGCACCGCCGAAGGCGCGGCACCCTGCTTCCGAATTCACATACCGACTGCCCATGCAAACCATAAGCATCCGCGGTGCACGCACCCACAACCTCAAGAATCTCGACCTGGATCTGCCCCGCGACAAGCTGATCGTGGTCACGGGGCTGTCCGGCTCGGGCAAGTCCTCGCTGGCGTTCGACACGATCTATGCCGAGGGTCAGCGCCGCTACGTGGAGTCACTGTCATCGTACGCCAGGCAATTCCTGTCGATGATGGAAAAGCCGGATGTCGACCATATCGAGGGGCTGTCGCCGGCGATCTCCATCGAGCAGAAATCGACATCGCACAACCCGCGCTCGACCGTCGGCACCATCACCGAAGTGCACGACTACCTGCGTCTGCTGTTCGCCCGCGTGGGCACGCCGCGCTGCCCCGATCACGACATTCCGCTGGCCGCGCAAACCGTAAGCCAGATGGTGGATGCCACCCTTGCCCTGGATGCGAAGCGTCGCTGGATGCTGCTGGCGCCGGTGATTCGCGAGCGCAAGGGTGAACATGTACAGGTGTTCGAGCAACTGCGCGCGCAAGGCTTCGTCAGGGTGCGGGTGGATGGCCATGTACATGATCTGGATGCCGTGCCCGCGCTGACCCTGCGCCAGAAGCACAATATCGACGTGGTGGTGGATCGTTTCCGTCCGCGCGAGGACATCAAGCAGCGCCTGGCCGAGTCCTTCGAGACCGCGCTCCGGCTTGGCGAAGGCCTGGCCCTGGTGGCCGACCTCGATGATGCCGATGCCGAAGAACAGATCTTCTCGGCACGCTATGCCTGCCCGGTCTGCGACTACTCGCTGTCCGAGCTGGAGCCGCGACTGTTTTCCTTCAACTCGCCGGTGGGGGCCTGCCCTGGCTGCGACGGCCTGGGCACGCGCGAGAATATCGACCCGGCGCGGGTGGTGGCGCATCCCGAGCGCGCCTTGTCGAACGGCGCCGTGCGTGGCTGGGATCGACGCAACGCCCATTTCTTCCAGATGATCCTGTCGCTGGCGAAATTCTATGATTTCGACGTCGACACGCCCTGGCGCGACCTGCCGGAAAAAATTCGCAAGGCCATCCTGTTCGGCTCGGGAAAGGACAAGATCAGTTTCCAGTACCTTACCCAGCGCGGTGGCAGGCGCACTCGCACGCATCGCTTCGAGGGCATCGTGCCCAACCTGGAGCGTCGTTACCGGGAAACCGAGTCCTCGGCCGTGCGCGAGGAACTGTCGCGCTATCTCAGTGACTCGCCCTGCCCCGACTGCCATGGCGAGCGCCTCAACCGGTCGGCGCGGCACGTGTTTGTCGACAAGCGCAATCTGCCCGACATCAGCGCGCTCTCGATAGAGGACGCACTGGCGTTTTTCGACACCCTCAGCCTGGATGGCTGGCGCGGAGAAATCGCCCGCCGTATCGTCAAGGAAATCCGTGAGCGACTCAGCTTTCTGGTCGATGTCGGACTCAACTATCTGACCCTGGACCGCAAGGCCGACTCGCTGTCTGGCGGCGAAGCGCAGCGCATCCGCCTGGCCAGCCAGATCGGTGCCGGTCTGGTGGGTGTGATGTACGTGCTCGACGAACCCTCGATCGGCCTTCATCAGCGCGACAACACCCGCCTGCTGGGCACACTGACGCGCTTGCGCGACCTGGGCAACACCGTGATTGTGGTCGAGCACGACGAAGAGGCCATTCGCAGCGCCGACCATATTCTCGATATCGGCCCCGGCGCAGGCGTGCACGGGGGTGAAATCGTCGCCCAGGGCAGTCTTGACGCCGTACTGAAAGCCAAGCGATCGGTCACCGGTCAGTTCCTGTCCGGCAAGCGCAGGATCGACGTGCCGGAACAACGTCGCCAGTTCGATCCGCAACTCGCCCTGAAACTGGTCGGTGCACGGGGCAACAACCTGCAATCGGTGGATGTGGACATCCCGGCCGGCCTGTTCACCTGCGTCACGGGCGTGTCCGGCTCGGGCAAATCGACCCTGATCAACGATACCCTCTACCGTCTGTGCGCGGTCGAGCTGAACGGTGCATCGCGCCAGGCCGCACCGCACGAGCGCATCGAGGGCCTTGAGCACTTTGACAAGGTGGTGGACATCAATCAGGCGCCCATCGGCAGAACTCCCCGTTCAAATCCGGCCACTTACACGGGCCTGTTCACGCCATTGCGCGAACTTTTTGCGCAAGTTCCCGAGGCCCGTGCGCGCGGCTACAAGCCGGGTCGCTTCAGCTTCAATGTGCGCGGCGGCCGTTGCGAGGCCTGTCAGGGTGACGGACTGATCAAGGTGGAAATGCACTTCCTGCCCGACGTCTACGTACCCTGCGACACCTGCAAGGGCAAGCGCTACAACCGCGAGACCCTGGACATCCTGTACAAGGGTCATACCATCGCCGATGTGCTGGACATGACGGTCGAGGAGGCCCTGGAGCTGTTCAGGAACGTGCCGGCGATCGCCCGCCGCCTGAACACGCTGCGTGCGGTCGGGCTCGACTACATCCACCTGGGCCAGAGCGCGACCACCCTCTCCGGAGGCGAAGCGCAGCGCGTGAAACTGTCCAAGGAACTGTCCCGGCGCGATACCGGACAGACCCTGTACATTCTCGACGAACCCACCACCGGCCTGCACTTTCACGACATCGAGCAACTGCTGGACGTGCTGCACCAGCTGGTCGACAACGGCAGTACGGTGGTGGTGATCGAGCACAACCTGGATGTCATCAAGACAGCCGACTGGATCATCGATCTGGGGCCCGAAGGCGGCGCCGGCGGCGGCCGGATCATCGCTACCGGAACACCGGAGCAGGTGGCTGCCGACAAGCAATCCCATACCGGCCGGTATCTGGCGAAGCATCTGCCCAAACCACGTCGCAAGGCGCGCAAGAAGCGCGCCTGAGGAGAACTGCATGAGCCCAACCGAGTCCACCGCCACACCCATGTTCCACACGCCTGTCGAAGTGCGCTGGGGCGACATGGATGCCTACAATCACGTCAACAACGCGCGCTACCTGACCTACCTGGAACAGGCCCGCCTTGCCTGGCTCAACACCCTGGACAGGAGCTGGCTCGGTCCGCACTGCGCGCCGGTGCTGGCAGCCGCCCAGGTGAACTACCGCAAGCCCATCACCTGGCCGGCCTCGGTCGAGGTGATCCTCGAATGCCAGCGCCTGGGCAGCAGTTCGGTCACCGTCGGCCACCGCATCATCGACGCCGACAAGCCCGACACGCTGTACTGCGACGGCCACACCGTGCTGGTATGGATCGACCCGCAAGCCGGCACCCCGGTACCGCTGCCCGACGTGATCCGCAAGGCCATACAGACCGCGCCCGCAAGCTGAGCGTCCGACAAGCGCTCCGCAGATCAAACCCCGTCATTCTGCGCGCAGCGAAGCGGAGTCGCAGAATCCACCCCGCACGGCATGTTTGAAGCGTGGATCCTGCGACAGCACTCGCCACGCTCCCTTGCGCAGGATGACGGGAGGCGGGTGCCGTCATGCACTACCCCCGACCCACGCCAAACCACCCGCCCCGCACAGCCACACCTGTCATTCTGCGCGCAGCGAAGCGGAGTCGCAGAATCCAGGTGCTAGCATGGGATTGCATGAGCAAAGAGGCTTGGGTCTACATCCTCGCAAGCAGGCGCAACGGCACCCTCTACACGGGCGTGACCAGTGACCTGCGCCGTCGCATACACGAGCACCAGCAACACACGCGTGGCGGGTTCACGGACAAATACAAGGTCACACGGCTGGTCTGGTTCGCACAAGGCAATGACATCGCACGCGCAATCGAGCTGGAGAAAAAGATCAAGAACCGGGGCAGAAGATGGAAAATCGAATTGATCGAAAAGACCAATCCGGACTGGCGGGACCTTTCGGCTGACTGGGAATAATGGATCCTGCGGCTGCGCTCGCATGCGCAGGATGACGCGAGACCGATGCCGTCATGCACCACCCAGACCCACGCCACGCCAAACCACCCACCCCCCGCACACCCAACCCCGTCATTCTGCGCGCAGCGAAGCGAAGTCGCAGAATCCACGCCGCACGGCAAGTTGAAGCATGGATCCTGCGACGGCACTCGCTACGCTCCCTTGCGCAGGATGACGGGAGGCGGGTGCCGTCATGCACTACCCAGACCCACGCCAAACCACCCACCCCGCACAGCCATCCTCCCGTCATTCTGCGCGCAGCGAAGCGGAGTCGCAGAATCCACCCCGCACGGCAAGTTTGAAGCATGGATCCTGCGACAGCACTCGCCACGCTCCCTTGCGCAGGATGACGCGGGACCACTGCCGCCATGCACTACCCCAGACCCACGCCAGACCACCCGCCCCGCATGGCCAACCCCGGTGATTGGATCACCGTTCAGATGGCCTGTGCTTACCATGGTCGCATCATCCAGACCGGAGTCTGCCTCGCCATGTCCCCAACCCTTCTGGCTTTCGCCATCACGACCGTCATGACAAGCACATCAGTCACCGCAGCCGATTCCGCCGACCTGAGCATCTATCGCAGCGACAATGACCAGCTTTTTTCGGCTGCCGACCATGGCAGCGTCTCCGCCGGCTACGCGCTGGTGCATGAAACGCGCCAGATCAGGCTCGACTCAGGTCAGCAGGTCGTTAATCTGGATGGTCTGCCGGCACAGATCGACACCGAGGCACTGGATCTGTACTTCCCGGGTCGCGACGATATCCGCAGAATCGCCAGTCGTGTACTGCTGCCCGGGCAGGCCGGCCTGCTGAGCACCCTTGTTGGCGAGAAAGTGGTGGTGTACGGCGACAGTGGTCAACAGCTCGCCAGCGGGACCCTGGAGGGCACCGGCAACGGGCTGCTTGTTCGCGGCAGCGACGGCAAGCTGATGCTGGTACACCGCTACGCAGCGGTCTCGCTGGGTCAGACCGGTGTTCGCGGTGGCACACGCCTGCAGCAGACCGTCACGGCCGGCAAGTCCGGTCCGGCCACGGCGAGACTCGACTACCCCACCAGCGGCATGGGCTGGCGCGCCAGCTACTCCGCCACGCTTGCTGAAGACCATGGGCACTGCCGCCTCAACCTGCGCAGCCAGGCCAGCATAGCCAACCGCAGCGGTCGTGGCTGGCAAGCCGCGACGCTCAAGCTGATCGCGGGCGAGCCCAACTTTGGCAAATCCTCGGCGCCGCGACCGCAGATGATGCGCGCCACATTTGCCGCAGCGGCACCCGCCCCCGAGAACAACCCGCAACAGTCATCAATGGGTGATTACCGCAGCTACACCGTGAGCGGAGCGGTGGATCTGCCCGACGACAGCATCACCCAGTTGCCACTGTATGCCGAGCAGGCTCTGGACTGTCATCGCAGCCGGGTGTTCGAGCACGGGTCGGCCTGGCTGCCATCGCAACCGCAGCTGGCACGCGATTTCAATCGCGGTGGCGACAACACGGTGACCAGCAGGCTGAAGTTCAAGGCCTTCGACAACATGCCCGCCGGCTACCTGCGCGTCACCGGCATCTTTGACGGCAAACGCGAGCTGCTGGGCGAAGTGCGTGTACCCGACACCCCCGAAGGCCGTCCGCTGGACGTCGCCCTGGGTACAGCGTTTGACCTGCGCGGCGAACGCGAGCGCACCTCCTTTTCTCTGGACAAGGCTGGCCACACACTTGACGAGTCATTCCGCATCACGCTGACCAATGGCGGTGAACAAAAGCGCACGGTCACGGTGCGCGAGCACCCAAACCGCTGGCGCCACTGGACCCTGCTGTCGTCATCCAGCAAGCCGTCTGCAAAATCCCCCGATACGCTGGAATTCGAGCTTGACGTACCGCCGCACGGCACCGCCGTACTCGACTATGCGCTGCGCTACCATTGGACCGCCAGCGACGAATGAGAATCGCTGGGGCCCTTGCAACGTGAGCAGTACCATCAATCAGCTTCCCCATTGTGCCCTCTTGGGGTTAGGATGAAGGCGGGCCCACAAACGTGCCGACATGAAACAAGGCCTGCAATTCCGCCTCCATCAGCAGCTGGCTCTGACACCACAGCTGCAGCAGGCCATCAAGTTGCTGCAGATGTCCACGCTGGAACTGGGCAGCGAGCTGCGCCAGATGGCTGAAGCCAACCCTTTGCTGGACCTGGAAGGCCTGGGAGAGGATCCGGGCGTGGGCGAGCGTGTCGATGAAACCGAGGAAGCACAGACCGCTGATGCCGACGAGGCACTGGACGGTATCGAGGACTATGGCGCCGCCCCTGGCGACTCACCGCTGCAATTCGATACGGCCAGCCGCGCCAACGGCAGCAGCGAGCCATGGCAGACCATCGAGAGCTGCGCCAGCGAAGACCTGCACCAACATCTGCTTTGGCAGATCGGGGTAAGCAGCCTGCAACCGCGTCAGCAGGCTATTGCCGCCGCACTTGTCGATGCACTGGACGATGATGGCTACCTGCGCAGCGACGACGACGAGATTCGTGCTGCACTGGGTTCCACCGGCGATGTCAGCGCCGAGGAAATCGAGACGGTACGCCAGTGCCTGCTCACCTTTGATCCCACAGGCGCGGGCGCGCGCACACTGCACGAATGTCTTGCCGCGCAGTTGTCGGTGCTTGATGATGACGACCCGATAGTCGTGCTGGCACGCCGCATCGTCGATGAGGGTCTGGAGCTGCTGGCGCGCAATGACCTTGACCAGCTGGCAAAACGCCTGTCTGCCGACCGCGAGCAGATGCCCGGGGCCGTTGACCTGATTCACAGCCTGGACCCCAAGCCGGGGTACAGCTTCGACACCACGCCGGTGGAGTACATCTCCCCCGACGCGTACGCGGTCAAGCGCAACGGACGCTGGCAAGTGGCGCTGAGTCCCGACTGCAACCCGCGCCTGGAGATCAACCAGCATTATTGCGACCTCATCGGCAAGACCAGCCGCGACGACACCAGCTACCTGCGTGGCCAGCTGCAGGAAGCGCGCTGGCTCATCAAGAGTCTGGAGTCACGCGCCGACACCATCAACAAGGTGGCCACGGCCATCGTCAGGGCACAAAGCGCCTTCCTGGATTTCGGCCCGGAGGCCATGCGGCCACTGGTACTGCGGGAAGTGGCCGAAGCCATCGACATGCACGAATCCACCGTGTCGCGGGTGACAACGCGCAAGTACCTGCATACACCGCGCGGCATATTCGAGTTCAAATACTTCTTCTCCAGCGGGGTTGGCACCCAGGACGGCGGCAGTGCCTCGGCAACAGCGGTTCAGGCCATGATCCGAAAACTGGTGGACAGCGAAAATCGGCGCAAGCCATACTCGGACCAGGCACTGGTCAAGGCACTCAAGCAACATGGCATTCAGGTCGCGCGGCGCACGGTGGCCAAGTACCGTGAATCACTGCGCATCCCCAACTCGTCACAACGCGTGCAGATGCACGAGTAACTGAACAATCCGAATGACGGCCGGGAACTGCATCACCCTGAAGCCGTCCAAATTCCCGAGGCATTCCGCCTCACCGGCTGTCCCACAGCCGCAGACCCACGCCCCAGGAGGCCTTTATGCAGATTCATATCACCGGCCATCAAATCGAGGTGACCGCTGCCCTGCGTCAACACGTGGAAGAAAAAATAGTGAAGTTTCCGCGCCTGTTCGACAACCTTACCTCCTTCAACGTGGTCCTTGCTGTCGAAAAGCTCGAGCACAAGGCCGAAGGTACCCTGGCAGCATCCGGCCGGGTTCTGCATGCCGTCGACGTCAAGTCCGACATGTACGCTTCCATTGACGGCATGGTCGACAAGCTGGTGGCCCAACTGCGCAAGCACAAGGAAAAGCTGAAGGACCACCACCAGGCCGAAGCGCGCCAGGAACGCTACGGCTGAGCCTCGGCTCTCAAAGCAGGATGCGCTGGCGAACAACACGCATGGCCACTCAAGCCCGGCGTGGGGCGTATTGCTTCGCTCAGGCGCATCCTGCAATCCTTCCCGGACCGGCTGCATGGATCACAATGGCCTCACCGCCTACAATGCCTGATGGAGCCCATTTCGTGATGCCTTCGTGGACCGACTGACCGCACGCCAACTATTTGACCAGACCAGCGAACGCCTGGCCCTGCGCTGGGTTGCCGGACTGCGTGGTGAGTCGCGCGTCATCGAGCCCGGGAAATCCGGCAGCAGGCGTCCGTCCCTGGTCGGCTACCTCAACATCATCTATCCCAACCGGGTGCAGATCGTCGGCAGTGAGGAGCTGGCCTACCTGGACGGCCTGGATTCGCGTCAACGCTGGAAGGCGGTGCAGAAGATGATCGCGCAAGAGCCTACCGTGCTGCTGGTCAGCAAGGACCAGGCGGTCCCCGGCGACCTGCGCGAAGCGGCCGAGGAAAGTGACACGCCACTGTGGGTCAGTGCGCGACGCGGCCACGAGATTCTGACATGGCTGCAGTACTATCTGGCCCGCAAGCTGGCCCGCCAGGCCACCTTGCACGGTGTGTTTCTGGAGGTCTATTCCATCGGTGTGCTGATCACCGGCGATGCCGGCACCGGCAAGAGCGAACTGGCACTGGAACTGATAACCAGAGGCCACCGTCTGGTGGCCGATGACGCTCCTGAATTCACCCGTATCTCCCCCGATGTCATCGACGGCAGTTGCCCGGAGATCCTTCAGGACCTTCTGGAGGTCCGCGGCCTGGGCGTGCTCGATGTACGGCAGATGTTCGGCCACACGGCGGTCAAGCAATCCAAGTATCTGCGTCTTATCCTGCACCTGAAGACACTGGCCGAGGGCGAGCACGTGGATGCCATGACTCGTCTGGCCGGCGATGTCAGCTACCGCGAAGTGCTGGACATGAAGATGCCGATGATGACCATTCCGGTGGCCCCGGGACGCAACCTGGCCGTGCTGGCAGAGGCTGCTGTACGCAGCCACATGCTGCGCAGCAAGGGTATCGATCCGGCACAAACCTTCATCGATCGCCAGGCCCACCAGATGCGCCAACTGCCACCATGGTGAAGGGAACATGGAGAACCGGGCGACCGAACCCCGGCTTGCGGTGACCCTGTGTTCCTGTCCACCGTTCCTGATCAAATGATGTCCACCACTCACGCATTACCATTTCCCGGCTCTCGAGTTCTGCCCCATGAACAAAGCTGACAGTCAAGATGAAGGCACCCGCGTACTCGTGCTCACCGGCATGTCCGGGGGTGGCAAGACCGTCGCGCTGCGCGCGCTGGAGGACCTCGACTATTTTTGTGTCGACAACCTGCCCACGGCGCTGATCCCGTCCCTGGTACATGAACTCACCCAACGGGCAGCTGATCGGCCGCAGCCGATTGCCGTCGGCGTCGATATCCGCAACCGCTCCGAAGATCTCCAGCACATGCCGGATGTGCTTTCGCAGCTGGCAGCAGAAAATATCCAGGTGCAACTGCTGTTCCTTGACAGTCGTGACGATGTGCTCATCAAGCGCTACTCGGAGAGCCGCCGGCGTCATCCGCTGTCCAGCAACGGCATGCGCCTGCCCGACGCGATCACCACCGAACGACGCCTGTTGCGCCCGCTGGCTTCCATCGCCGACCAGATTGTCGATACCAGCGAACTCAACGTGCATCAGTTGCGGCGCATGATAGCCACCGAGATCGGCCGCGGGTCCGGCCGCACCACCCTGATGTTCGAATCGTTCGCCTACCGGCGAGGACTGCCTCTCGACGCCGACTTCGTATTCGACGCGCGCTGCCTGCCCAATCCCCATTGGGTCCCCGCGCTCAGACCCTTGAGCGGTCGTGACGAGGCCGTCGGCCAGTTCTTCCGCGACCAGCCTCTGGTGGCCCAGTTCCAGAATGATATCCACCAGTTTCTGAACAACTGGCTGCCACGTTTCGAACACGACAAGCGCGGCTACGTGACCGTGTGCATCGGTTGCACGGGTGGCCGCCACCGCTCGGTGTATCTGGCCGAACAGCTGGCCGAGCAATTCCGCGATGGCGAACGCCATGTGCTCAGCTACCACCGGGAACTGGGCTGATGGCTGTCGGTGTACTGCTGCTGACCCATGACGCGATCGGCCCGGCCCTGATCGAAGCGGCGCGACATGTTCTGGGGCCATTGCCTCTGCAGGTCGATTGCGTCGAAATCGGTGCCGATGCTGATCCCGAGGCCATGCTGCATGTCAGCTCCGACCATGCGCGCAAGGTCGACACGGGTGACGGAGTGCTGGTGTTGACCGATGTGTTTGGCGCCACACCCTGCAACGTCGCCCGCCGTCTGGACGAGATGGGTGTGCGTCTGCAATGCGTGCCCGGCCTCAACCTGCCAATGCTGTTGCGCGTGCTCAACTACGCCGAGCAACCCCTTGATACCCTCGCCGACACTGCGGCCAGCGGCGGCCGCAGCGGCATCTTTGTCGACAAGCACTGAAGATGGAGCTTTAACTTAATGATTGAAAAGGATATTACTGTCACCAATCGCCTGGGATTGCATGCGCGCGCCTCGGCCAAACTGGTGCAGGAATTGCAGGCCTTCAATTGCGAAATCTGGCTGATAGGCCAGGGGCGTGAAGTCAACGCCAAGTCGATCATGGGGGTCATGATGCTGGCGGCCGGCATGGGCACGACACTGAGTGTCCGCGCCGACGGCAAGGACGAACAGCAGGCCATCGACACGACTGTCGAACTGTTCGAACGCAAATTCGACGAAGGCGACTGATGGCCGTCAGGCAAACCATAAAGGGAAGCGGAGCCGCGCGCGGGATGGCACTCGGTCGCGCGCGCCTGGTGCACCCTGGCGAAGTCAATATCGACAAGCGGCCGCTGCCGGATGACCAGGTCGAGGACGAAGTTGCCAGACTCGACGCAGCCATGCTCAGCGCGGGCCAGGATCTTGCAGACCTGCGCGACAAGGTGCACGGCTCCCTGGCCGGTGAGGTGGCCGAGTTCATCGGCGCACACAAGATGCTGCTCGAGGACCCGGAGCTGAAGGCGCGCCTGCACCACGCCATTCGCCAGCAACATCAGCGTGCCAGTCATGCGCTGAATGTGCAGCGTGACCAATTGGTCGCCACCTTCGACGCCATGGACGACCCGTATCTGCGCGCCCGCCGCGAAGATGTGGATCAGGTGATCCATCGAGTACAAAACGCGCTGCAACTGCAGACCAGCAACGAGGAGAAGAAGCTCGCCAAGCGCGTAGGCGAAATCCTGGTTTCCGATGGTGTCGGCCCGGCGGAGATGGCACATCTGGCTGGTCACGGCCTGCTGGGCGTCATCGCGACCGGCGGCAGCGTCTATTCGCACAGTGCCATCCTGGCGCGCAGCATGCGTCTGCCCATGCTCGTGGGCGTGCAAGAAGCACTGGCCGAGATCAATGACGGCGACCTGGTCCTGATTGATGCCGAGAACGACGTCGCCATCGTGCACCCGGCCGCCCAGGACCTGGTCGCCTACCGCAAATGGCAGCGCGAGGCGGCCGTCGAAGGCCGTCGCCTGGCCGCCCTGGCCGGTGCGCCCAGCGACACGGCCGACGGCCAGCGCATGGCGCTTTACGCCAATGCGGAAATGCCGGCAGAAGTGACCCGGTCACGGCACCTGGGAGCGGCCGGCATCGGCCTGTACCGCACCGAGTTCCTGTTTCTGAAGCGCGACGGCGCGCCCGATGAAGACGAGCAGTTCGAGGCGTACCGCACCCTGGTGCTGGGCATGGCCGGCCTGCCCGTTACCATCCGCACACTGGACCTGGGTGCCGACAAGATTGATCGCAGCGGCCTGGCGCTCAAGGCCGAGGACAACCCGGCACTTGGCGTACGCGGCGTACGCCTTTCCTTGCGTCGCCCCACCGTATTCGCCGTGCAGTTGCGCGCCATCCTGCGCGCGGCCAGCTACGGCCCCGTGCGGATTCTGGTGCCGATGGTCACCGTCGCCGACGAGATGAAGGCCGTGCGCACGCTGGTGGACATGTGCCTGCGTGACCTGCGCAACGACGGACAGGAGGTGCCCGAGCAGGTCGACATCGGCGCCATGATCGAGGTCCCCGCGGCCGCAATCGGCATCCGCACCCTGCTCGCCGAGTGTGATTTCATCGCCATCGGCACCAATGACCTGGCCCAGTACGTGCTGGCCGTGGACCGCAACCACGATGCGCTGGAAGAACTGTACGATCCGCTGCAACCCGCGCTGCTGCGGCTGGTGGCCAACGTCATTGCCTGTGCAAAGCGTGCCGGAAAGCCGGTCAGTCTATGCGGCGAGATCGCCGGCGATCCCCGCTTCACAGCTCTGCTGCTTGCGCTCGGCCTGACTGATTTCAGCATGCATCCCGGCCAGATTCTGCAAGTCCGCGATACCCTGTCGGAACTCCACCGCGGCAAGCTCCGCAAGCTCGCCCCGCGCCTGCTGCACGCGGCCAGCCGGGATGAGGTTGAACAGCTTTTGATAAATTGAGCCCTTAGCCTCATCTCCATGAAGTCCAACAGCCGGCGAGAAACAATGCTTTCCAGATTCAGAAACTATCTCAGGGCCAAGCTATATCAGAGCCGCTCACAAGCGGCCTCGAACAGCGTAAGCAGACGCATCAATGCCATTGAATACGCAGCACGTGCAGCCAAGGAGATCGGTATCTTCGCGGACCAGACTGAGGTGCATGACCTTCCAGATATCTTTCATTACTGGTCAAACAAATATCTGCGGCCGCAACTTGAGCAATTCGGCTTCTCCAATCCCGATGACTTCTTTGTCCAGTATCTGAAGCGAAGCTGTGCCGATGCGGCATCAATACCCGTGCGCATAGCGAGCTTGGGCAGTGGAAACGGCGATACCGAAGTACGCATCGCCAAAAAACTTATTGACCAGGGTGTACACGACTTCACCATCGACTGCGTCGACCACAATCCGGACATGCTGGAGCGCGCAAAATCACTGGCACGCGGTGCCGGCCTCGAATCTCACATCAGCCCGATACTCGGTGACTTCAACACCTGGCAGCCCGCACACCGCTACCATGCCATCATGGCAAACCAGAGTCTTCATCACGTGGTGGAGCTTGAGACCCTGTTTGATGCCATCAAGTCTTCCCTGCATCCGGACGGCCGCTTCATCACATCAGACATGATCGGACGCAATGGTCACATGAGGTGGCCAGAAGCGCTCGAGATTGTGCAGGAATATTGGCGTGAACTACCAGAAGAATATCGATGGAACGTGCAACTCCGCCGCCATGAAAAGCGTTTCGAGAACTGGGACTGCTCAGTTGCCAGCTTCGAGGGCATAAGGGCGCAAGATATCCTCCCGTTGCTGACGCAAAAATTTGATTTCGAGCTCTTCATCGGCTACGGCAACATCATTGACCCGTTCATCGACAGATCCTTTGGTCCTCATTTTGATGCGGAAAGTGACCAGGATCGACAATTCATTGATAGAGTGCACGCGCGCGACGAAAAAGAAATCCGTGCCGGCAACATCACCCCGACTCACATCATGGCTGTACTGAGAAACAAACCCTACACTGGTAAATCGCAATACGTGGACCACTTGACGCCAGAATTTTGCCTGCGCGACCCTGACGCATCAGACCTCGACCAGACGCAGCAAACATGACCAACCCCGCGATCCTCAGTGGCAAGGTGCTATCCAGGCTTGATGAGCACGCAGCCCGTTTCAGAAATGCGAAACCGTTTCGCCATGTGGTAATCGAAGATTTTTTCGCAAAGCCCCTGGCCGATGCCCTGCTGGAACAGTTTCCGCCCTTCGAAGCCGGCAATGCGCGCAATGAGAATGGCGAGGTCGGCAACAAGTCAACCGTGGACAAGATCCGTCAGCTTGGATCGGCCTACTCCGCACTGGACGATGTCATCCAGACCCGCGAATTTCTGGATACGATAGGCGACATCACGGGCATCGAAAACCTGCTGTACGACCCGTGGTACTTCGGCGGCGGCACGCACTGCAATCGCGCCGGTCAGGATCTCGATTCACACGTCGACTTCAACCGCCACCCCATCAGGCATTGGCACCGTCGGCTCAACCTGATCGTCTACCTCAACCACGAATGGCACGACGACTGGGGTGGCTCACTGGAGCTGCATTCCGATCCACGTGCCGAACACGATACGGTCAAGGCAATCACGCCGATCTTCAATCGCTGCGTGATTTTCGAGACCACCGAGCACAGCTGGCATGGGTTCCCGCCAATTCATCCGCCCGAGGACAGGCGCGACGCCATGCGCCGCTCGGTAGCTCTGTACTTCTACAGCGAGGATCGACCCGCCGAGGAACTGGCTGACACCCATTCCACCATCTACGTCGACCGTCCACTGCCCGACCATATCGTCGCTGGCCGCACGCTCAGCGAGGACGACATGCGAGAGATCAGGATTCTCCTGACCCGTCGCGACCATCACAATCGGCGGCTCTACAAGGAAATTACCCGGCTCAATACCGAACTGGAACGAGCAGCGGCGGCGATCAACAGCGGGCGTCTGGGTCGTCTCCGATACCTGTTGCAACGCGCACGAGCAAAACTGCGTCGATAGCCAGCCGACGTCTCGGCACAGGCTGGCTCAATGTGCCAGCGTTGCTGACACCAGCCGATAGGCCAGTTCGCGCTGGTCGCCGGAGTCCGGCGTGCTTGCCGGTATCCAGGCCCGCTCGGCGTGGATCCGCAATGCGACCGGCTTGCCTGCAGCCATGCTTGCTGGCAGCGTGATCCCGGTACGCTGTCCGGGATGCAGAAGCTGTGACCAGACCCGCCCAGCCAGTTCGATGCGCAAGCTTTGTTCGACACCCATCCCCGCGGGCGCCATGAGCTCCAGCTTCAGTGCCTTGGCCTTGCGGGTCGGGGTGAATTCGACCTCGAAATCCTCGCCGGCCCAGTCGTCTGGCCACAAGCCCTGTGGCGCGTGCGACTGCTCGGCATAGCCTTGCATGCTCAAACGCTGCGCCCCGCGTGCCTCGCCTAGCGCATATTCGTAATTGCTCATCTGCATGCCGAAATCCTTTTCCCGTTCATACAGATAGCGCAACTGCGTTCGCATGCGCGTGAAGCGCTTGCGGAGTTCCTGCATGTCCGCAGCAGACAGGACCCTGCCCGTATCCCAGTCAGGCAGGCCCTGGGGCACGTAGATGGTGGCATGGGGCGGTGCGGTCTCGGCCGGCGGTCGCTCCCGCGAGTACAGGTATATCGCAAAGGATTTGCGTGACACCTGGCTGCGGCGCGCTTCCGGCAGCACGATCTCCTCGAACCCGTGCCAGCTGTGCTCGGTGGTCTCGAAGATGGCGCAATGATTGAAAAGCGGGGGGATGCGAATCAGCCGATCATGCGTCGGGTTCCACGGATCGGCATGCAAATCCAGGCAACCGCCCCAATCCTCATCCCATTCCTCGTTGAGATAGACAATCAGGTTGAGTCGGCGATGCCAATGGGTGCGCGGATGGTAGTTGAAGTCCACATGCGCATCCAGCCCCTGGCCATGTCGATTCTCGTGTGTTCCGCCACCGATATAGTCCGGATCGTAAAGCAGATCGGAAATACCGGTAACACGCGACACGTAGTCAAGGAACTCCGATGTCTGCAACCAGCGATCCAGGTCACGGTATGCCTGCGAGATCTCGCGCACGTCCATGCGCACTGCCTTGCCACCCACTTCCCCCATCTCGTTGAGCGCACGCTCCTTGTCAAATCCCGGAAAGTCGGCCCGCAACCGCCGACAAAGATCGGTTTCGAGGAAGTCAGGTATGACAACGTGGCAAAACGGCGTCGCCACACGGAACTGTGCAGCGCGTTCGGCAACAGTTGCCAGAGTATTGGCAGAGAACATAGCAGGCTACCAGCATTTCATGGAAAGAGTGGAAAAGGAACGAGCAAGCCCTTGCGTATCACAAAGCCACCGGCGCATCCTGGGTATCGCTCGCCGCAAAACAGGTGTCGGTAGGCAGGGTATCCAGCAGACTGTACTGCCATACCACCACATCGCCGGGGGAGAACTGGTCGAGATGCTGCATGACGCGCATGCAGCCCATCATCGATATCTGGTCGCCTACCGACAGATTGGTGCAATCAACACCGGGTTCCTGGCGCGCGCGATCCTGCAGGCGCACAGCATAGCCGCCATCTTCGATGGATATCGATGTTCCCATGATCCAGAGCATCCGGCCAGCATACCCGATGCACACAGGGTCGCCTCACAAAGAAACCCGTGGGCCAGGCAGAGGGAAGACCCGGAGACTGCCAGGATGACAATGCCGTTCTGGTCATCTCCTGCGACCACAGCATCTTTGCCCATGCGCTGATGAAACGGCTGTTCGGCGAGAGCGCGGTGCAGCATCGGGTACTGCTGCTTGTGATTGGCCATGATCCGCCGCGTCCGCAACAGAAGCATGGTGCCAGCTTCGATAGTGCCCCGACGACGTCGGGGCTGCAGCGTGTCGAAACAGACGCCCGATTCGCCATCGCGCGCTCGCTGCTGAGAAACAACCGGCCTATCGACTGCTTTCCCAGCCGCCTTGTCCACATCTGCAACGGCAAGCCCTGGCACGTTGATGGTCCGTTCGACTGCAACCCTCGCAATCGCCGAAAACACCAGCGCTGGCCTGCAACCCTCCTCGGCATGGATAATGCGTGCTTGCCACGCGGATCGCACTCATGGCCGACAACGATCGTTCAACACGCCACGCGCAACAGTTGCGCACGCTGGCCGAGGCGCTGGACTCGGGTCGGCTGGGGCCGGTCAAGCGCCTGGCCAACAGCCTCACCCCGGCCGAGGTCGGCAATCTGCTGGAGTCCCTGCCTCCGGCCAAGCGCCATATTGTCTGGGAACTGGTTGATACCGAAATCGACGGCGAGGTGCTGCTGCACGTCAACGACGAGGTGCGCGAGAGCCTGCTCGCAGAAATGGACCCGGACGAGATTCTCGCCGCAGCAGGTTCCCTGGAGCCCGATGATCTGGTCGAACTGCTGGATGATCTGCCGGATGCACTTACCGACCAGGTGCTGCACTCGATGGATGTCGAGAACCGCGAGCGCCTGGAGCACATGCTCACCTATCCGGAGGATACTGCCGGGCGACTGATGAACACGGACGTGGTGACGGTGCGCGCCGACGTCAGCATCGATGTGGTGCTGCGCTACCTGCGCCTGCGTGGCGAGGTGCCGCGTGACACCAACTTCATCTATGTCATCAGTCGACGTCGGCAATACCTGGGTCGCCTGGCGGTATCGGCACTGCTGACGGCCGATCCCGAAACCCTGGTCAATCGGGTGATGGACGACAGCCAGCCACCGATCCCGGCTGAAACCAGCGAGGGCGAAGTCGCCCACCGCTTTGCCAACTACGACTGGACCAGCGCCCCGGTGGTCGATGACAACAACGTGCTGCTCGGCCGAATCACCATCGACGATGTCGTCGACATCATCCGCGAGGAAGCCGAGCATCAGGTCTATGGTGCCGCCGGCCTGGACGAGGAAGAGGACCTGTTCTCGCCGGTCCCGCGCGCCGCGCGCCGTCGCGCGGTGTGGCTGGGACTCAATCTGCTCACTGCGTTTCTGGCGGCCTGGGTGGTAGGCAATTTCCAGGGCGTGATCGCACACATGGTGGCGGTAGCGGTGCTGATGTCGGTGGTGCCCAGCATGGGCGGCGTGGCCGGCACCCAGACCCTGACCATTACGGTACGCGCGCTCGCCCTGGGTCAGATCGGACTGTCCAATGCCATTCCGCTGCTGTGGAAAGAGGTCCTGGTGGCCGTCGCCAATGGCCTGCTGTGGGCCGTCGTGGTCGGCGGCGGCGCCTGGTTCATCTACCGCGATACGCCGCTGTCTATCGCCTTCGGCGCAGCCATGGTCATCAATCTGCTGGCCGGCGCGCTGGCGGGGGTCTTTCTGCCACTTCTGCTCAAGCGCATGCGCATCGACCCGGCCCTGGCCGGCGGCGTGATCCTGACTACGGTCACCGATGTCTGCGGCTACGCCTCATTCCTCGGCCTTGCGACGCTTCTGCTGTTGCGATGAGCACCACCGGGAACTGGTGACCGCAGTGGCAAAGCCTCTGACACGGGCTGATCCGGCCTGATCGGGCGCACGCGGGAGGCATCACCCAAACGCTTCCCCGGCCCGTGACCTGTGCCGCAGTCAGCGTGCCAGTCAGGCAAACAGCCCATGCAGCAGCTTAACCAGCGCGTAGCTGATCAGGGCGGCCACCGGCAGGGTGAGTATCCAGGACCACACCATGCGCTCCACCACCGTCCAGCGGATGGCGCTGAAGCGCTTGGCCGCACCCACGCCCATGATCGAAGCGGACACGTTGTGTGTTGTCGATACCGGAATGCCGAACATCGAGCAGACGATGATCACCAGCGCGGCACTGGATTCGGCGGCAAAACCGTTGACCGGGTGCAGCTTGACCATCTTGTGACCCAGCGTCTTGATGATACGCCAGCCACCACCGGCGGTGCCGGCAGCCATGGTCAGCGCGCACAGCACCTTGATCCACACCGGCACCTGAAAACCGCCCTGCACGTCCTCGGGAATGCGCAGGAAAAACAGCCACTGCGGCAAATGATCCAGATGACCAGCCGCCGTGCCGCTGGCCAGGGCCAGCGCGATGATGCCCATGGTCTTCTGCGCGTCGTTGAGACCGTGCGATATCCCCATGGCGCTGGCTGACAACAACTGCGCCTTGCTGAAAAAGGCATTGGCGAACGGCGTTCGTCCCAGTCGCTGCAGGAAACCCGTGCGCGAGGCAAACCAGGCAAACAGTGCAAAAAGCGCGCCCATGAACATGAAAGCAATGGTGAAACCGATCAGCGGCGAGGCGATCATGGGCACGATGACCTTGGGAATCACGCCGCTATCGCCCCACCAATGCCGGCTACCCTGCATCCAGATGGTGGAGTTGATGTTGTTGCCCGATGCGGCAAAAGCCGCACCGATGAGGCCGCCGATCAGGGCGTGACTGGAACTGGAAGGCAAACCCAGCCACCAGGTCACGAGATTCCAGATGATGGCGCCCAGCAAGGCACCGATCAGCAACTCGGCGCTGACATGAACCACGCCGGCATCAACGATCCCCGAAGCGATGGTCATTGCCACCGCAGTGCCCCACAGCGCACCAATCAGGTTGGTGGCAGCCGCCAGCAGCACGGCCTGCCCGGGGGTCAGCACCTTGGTGGCGACGACGGTAGCGATGGAATTGGCGGTATCGTGAAAGCCGTTGATGTAGGTGAAGATCAGCGCCACCACAATTACGACCAGCACCAGGGTCAGACTCACGAGAGGCGGCTCCTCAAGAGTTCTTCAGTACAATGGTGTACATCACGTTGCCGGCATCACGGCACTTGTCGACTGCCTTTTCCAGCAGTTCGTACAGGTCCTTTGCCAGCATCGCCCGCAACGGGTCGTCCGATTTCAGATACAAGGCGCTGTAAGGCTCCAGCAGCAACCGATCGGCCTCCGACTCGATCGCCTGCAGGCGCTCCTGCAAGGGCTTGATGCGGTCGATGCGCAAGCCACGCTTGAGCTCGCCGACCATCGCCTCGACAACCTGGGTGGCGCGCACCAGCAATTCGGCGCGCGGGCCGAAGTCGATACTGCCCAGCCGCTCGCTGACTATCAGGTAGCGCTCGGCGAATTTCTGGATTGTCTTGGGAATCCTGTACAGTGCCGAATTGAGCGCCTCAATGTCCTCACGGTCCAGGGCAGTGACAAATTGGTTGATCAGGCCCTCGCTGATTTCGCTGGCGAGGTCTTTTTCGCGCTGATGTGCTGCATCAAACGCTTCCATCGCCGGCGGTTGCTCGCCATTGACGATGGCTTGAAGAGCTTGGGCACTGCCACTGGCCTGTTGGGCGCTGGCAAGCAACAGGTCGTAGAATTTGTCACCTTTGCCGAAAATCGTCTGCAATGAGAACATGGTTGCCTGTCCACGTGAATGGCTGTGCCAGGGAGTTGGGGAATTGATGCACTATGGTACACACGCAAGGGTCTGTCCCGTGAAAATTTCCGGAGAAGCCTCGGCATGAAGAAAGTTTTCGCCTGCCTGGCTGTGCTGCTCAGCACCCCGGCATTTGCTGCTGGCCGTACGCCGCAGAACTTCGACATGGTCAACAGCCCTCTGGGCTACCTGGCGCTGGCGATATTCGTGCTGGCCTACCTGGGGGTGATCCTCGAGGAACGAATCAGTCTGGCCAAGTCCAAGCCGGTGATGCTGGGGGCAGCCCTGATCTGGGGCCTGCTGGCCTGGCAAGTCGGTTCTACCGGTGACGTCGAACCGGTACGAGTGGCGTTCGAGGACATGTTCCTGGAGTTTGCCGAACTTTTCTTCTTCCTTGTGGTGGCCATGACCTATGTCACCGGCATGGGCGAGCGTGGCGTATTCGAGGCGCTGCGCGCAACGCTGACGCGTCGCAACCTGAGTTATCGGATGCTGTTCTGGCTGACTGGTGTGCTGGGCTTTTTCCTGTCGGCCCTGCTCGACAACCTGACCACCTCCCTGGTCATGTCCGCAGTCATTCTTGCCGTCGGCGGCGGCAATGCCCGCTTCGTGGTGCTGGCCTTCATCAACCTGGTGGTGGCTGCCAATGCGGGAGGCGCCTGGAGTGCCTTCGGCGACATCACGACCTTGATGGTGTGGCAGGCTCATGTCGTCGAATTTTTCGAGTTTTTCCGCTTGTTCGTGCCTTCGCTGGTGACGTGGCTGGTGCCGGCATTGATCATGCACTTCGCCGTGCCCAGGGACCGTCCGGCGCGCATGGAAGGCGATGCCCACATAAAGCCCGGCGGAATCGGCATTTGCGTCAGCTTTGCCCTGACCATCACGATCACCGTCGCAGGCAAGCAGTGGCTGGGCATGCCTCCGGTATACGGCATGCTGACTGGCCTCGCACTGCTCAACCTGCTGGCCACCAACATCGACAGCAGGCAACGTCGTTACGCTCTGGCGCAGGGTGTCGAGCACGAGCCCTATTCCATTTTCCGCATTATTGCCAACGCCGAGTGGGACACGCTGCTGTTCTTCTACGGCGTACTGGCCTGTGTGGGTGGCCTGGCGGCCATGGGCTTTCTGCAGCTGGCATCGACACATGTCTACGGTACCCTCGGGTTCACCGTGGCCAATGCCATCATGGGTGTCCTTTCGGCAATCGTCGACAACATCCCGATCATGTTCGCGGTACTGCAGATGCAACCGCCCATGGACCACGGACAGTGGCTGTTGATCACGCTCACTGCCGGTGTGGGTGGCAGCCTGCTTTCGGTTGGGTCAGCGGCCGGTGTCGCGCTGATGGGCAGCTCCCGCGGCATGTACACCTTCATGTCCCACCTGCGCTGGACATGGGCCATCGCGCTGGGCTATATCGCGGGCATTGCCACCCATTTGTGGATCAATTCCCATCATTTCACCGGCGGCATCTGGGGTATGGCGCACGCACAGTGAACAACTTCCTCATCCCAAGAAGCCACACCAAATCGGAGCGCCCGGCCTGATGCTTCCCGAAATCGGTCTGGTATTGCTCCTGGCTTTGCTGAACGGCTTTTTTGCCCTGTCCGAGATTGCCGTGGTGGCCTCGCGCAAGAGCCTGCTCAAGCACAATGCCCGTCGCAGCGCCAGGGCGCGTACCGCGCTGCGACTGGTCGAGCATCCGGAACACATCCTGTCCACGGTGCAGGTGGGCATTACGCTCATCAGCATTGTCACCGGCGTGGCTACCGGCGCGTCAATCGGCGCCAAGCTGGGACTCTGGCTGAAGGGCCTGGGCTGGCTTGCGCTTGCCCATTAT
This sequence comes from uncultured Gammaproteobacteria bacterium, assembly GCA_963800395.1. Lineage (GTDB taxonomy): Bacteria > Pseudomonadota > Gammaproteobacteria > Xanthomonadales > Rhodanobacteraceae > DASSBG01. The sequence continues at coordinate 58,794 of CAWDBD010000011.1, read as the reverse complement.
GCCCTGCCGGTCGGCATGTTCCTCAGTGTCGCCCTGATCACCTTCCTCAATATCGTGGTCGGCGAGCTCGTGCCCAAGCGGGCCGCCCTGGTATCACCGGAAAAAATTGCCATGCAGATCGCAGTGCCGATGCTGATCATCGCGCGGGTGACGGCACCGTTTGTGTGGATTCTCAATGTCTCGAGCACGCTGATCCTGCGAATGCTGGGCGTGCACAGAAAACGCAGCGGCGTCATCAGCGAAGAGGAAATTCGTCTGCTGGTTGCTGAAAGTGCGGAACAGGGCGTGCTTGATCTTGATGAGCGGAACATGGTCAACCGCGTGCTGCGCCTCGGTGATCGCAGTGTCGACAGCGTCATGACACCGCGCACCCGTATCGCCTGGCTGGACATCGACGCCGAGCTGGAGCAGAACCTTGGCGTTCTGCGGACCACGCCATTCTCGAGATACCCGGTGTACCGCGGTGACGAAAGCGAGATCGTCGGCATTCTGGAGGTCAAGACCCTGATCGAAGATATCGCCAAGCCCCATGTGGACCTGTTCCGCAAGCTGGCCAAGCCTGTCTACATTCCGGCCACGGCACGGGCGCTGGATCTGTTCGAGGAGTTCCGCGAGGCCGAAACCGCGCTCGCCATGGTGGTCGATGAGTACGGCGATATCGAGGGCATGGTTACCCTCAATGACCTGCTTGGCACCGTGGTCGGGCGTCCGGCACCGAGCGAGGACGAGCACTCGCCAGTCGACTCACCTGTCGTGAGACGCGCCGATGGCAGTTATCTGGTCGATGGTTCCCTGCCCTGCGATGATCTGCGCGAGCTGCTGGGGGAGGACGACCTGCCGCATGAAGATGAGCACGAATTTCGCACGGTAGCCGGAATGATGATGGCCGAGTTCGGGCGCATCCCTGACACCGGCCAGCACTTCAGCTGGCGCGGTCATTACTTCGAAGTGGTGGATCTGGATGGTGCCCGCATCGACAAGGTGCTGCTGATGGTGGCTCAGGGCACGCAACCGGCCAGCACAGACGAGTGATCATCCCGAGCGCACCGAAACATGGAAGCTCACGACGCTGCGCTTCGCTAACTGCAGGGTGCTGCTGAGAAACGAAGCGCACCGCAACGTGAAAGCTCACGATGCTGCGCTCCGCCGCGTTCAGCAGCACCCTGCGCGCAGCCTGAAGCGCACGCTTGTGGAGCCACTCAGTACTGCAGGCGCAAGGTCACGCCATAGGTCCGGGGCGGCATCAGGAAGGCATTCCAGGCACCGGCCTGCAGGGGTGCATCGAAACCCACCTGGATGTATTCGGCGTCAGTGAGATTCCTCGCCCACAGCTCCACCTGCCAGGCCTTGTCGACCGCACCAATCCCCACGCGCGCGTTGACCACCGTGACGGCCGATTGCGCCTTCTGCGGATCAAGGTCCGAGCCGGTGTTGAATTCGGACATGTACTTGGCGCCCAGATGGAAGCTGCCGAGCAACGACCGACCAAGCTTGCGTTCATAGCGCAATGCCGCCGAGGCCGACCACAGTGGCGCAAAGCTGATACGGCTGCCGGGCAGCAGCACCAGACCCTCATCAGGCAAGGTGTCCTTGCCGTAGCGAGTGTCGGCATAGGTGACACCACCCTGGAAGGACAGCCCCTCGACACCCGTCTGCCACTGCATCTCGGTCTCGACACCCTTGGACGTGACCCGAGGAATCGAGCGCACCACGAAGCTGGTACCGAGGAAGCTGTTGAGCTGGAAATCGCTGTAGCGCTGGTAGAACAAGGTGGCATTCAGCAGAAGGTTGCCGTCAGCCAGGGTGCTGCGTGCGCCCAGCTCGTAGCTGTCCACGAATTCTCCCGGGAAGGAGGTGTCGTTGACGGGAGTGATGCCTGCGGTTCCCGATGACAGCCCGTCGGAGGACTGAACGCGATCAAGATTGAAGCCACCCGCCTTGTAACCGCGTGCGGCTGATACATAGGTCATCAGCTGATCGTTCCAGCGCCATGCGCCCTTCAGGGTGCCGGACCATTCGCTTTCGTCGCGACTCTGCTCGGTCACCCGGCCGTTGTGCAGGGCGTTGGCCCACGGCAGGCACATGTAGCCCGCTACCTGGGGTGCAACACCACCCAGAATCTGTTGCTGCAATTCCGGAGGCAGGCTTGCGATCGGGATACCCCGCGCGATCAGGGCTGCCGCCACGCGGCTGGAGACGTCCGCCAATGTCGAGGCGCAGCCGGTGCTGCCATTGGGATTGCTGTAGCGCGAATCGAGGTTCTTGCTCTCGTGCGTGTAACGCAGCCCCATGGTCAGGTCGAATCGATCGGTAGCGTGCCAGGTATTGTTGCTGAAAAGCGCATAGCTGGTGGAACTCTGGCGATAGGTGTCCAGCGCGCCCAGACCGGCAAAATTGGTGCCGAATGGCTGACCACTGACCTGCGACAGGAATGTGGCCGGATTGCTGGTATCCACGGTAATGCCCAGCGGCGCCAATTGCGCCGCCAGTCCGCCCAGCACCTGCCCGCCCACCAGCGAGGACAGATAGGGCTCGTAGGCATTGCCGATGCGATAGGAATCATTGCGATCCAGGCTTTCGTCGGCATAGAAGGCTCCGACCATCCAGTCGAAACTGCCGCTGCTGCCGGTCAGCCGAAATTCCTGACTGAAGGTGTCGAACCCGGTATAGGACTCGTTCTTGTCCGCCTTGCGATAGAGGATGTCCGCTGTGCTGAAATCGAAGTCCAGCCCGTTCACGGCATCCCACTTCCGGAGCGACGTAATCGAGGTCAGCGTGGGGGTACCCGGCCAGGCTGTATTCCAGTTGACCTCGGCTGAAATGCCCTTGTCGTTGATTTTCTGGGCGGTACTCCGATTGCTGTATGCCACGCGTGCAAACGGATCCACCTCGGGACTGACCGCGTTGCCACCCACCAGCGCATTGAGCACTGCGGTCGGTGCGTTGTAAGGCAGGCCCGGCGTGGGTTCGCGCGCAATGGCGACGGCGGTACAGCAATTTTCATCGCGCTTGCTGTAGTCGCCAATGAAGCGGATGCTGACATTGTCCGTCGGCTCGACCAGCAGCTGGGCGCGCAGAAAATCGTAATTCTGGTCGTAATCATCATGCTTGGTCCGCGGCCCGGCACCGGTTTTCACATCCATGAAACCATCGCGCTTGCGTTTGGACGCATGGATCCGGAACGCCGTGCTGTCGCCCAGCGCGGTATTGAACGAGCCCGCAACTCCCAACGCACCGTAGTTGCCTACGGTCAGCTCGCCATCGGCCTCGGTGCCGAAATCAGGTTTGCGGGTGATGATGTTGATCACGCCGGCCGAGGTGTTCTTGCCGAAAACCGTGCCTTGCGGCCCCTTGAGCACCTCGATACGCTCTATCTGGCCAAGGTCGCCAAAGCCGACGCCGTTGCGCGGCCGGTAGACGCCATCAATGACCACGCCAACCGAGGATTCCAGGCCGGGATTGTCGCCCACCGTACCCACACCACGGAGTCGAGCCACGGTGTTGACTGCGCTCTGGGTGCTGGAGACGGTCAGACCGGGCACCAGTACCTGCAGGTCCTTGATGTCGTGAACACCCGTATCCTGGAGGGTCTGGCTATTGAGCACGGTGACCGATATCGGCACATCCTGAAGAATCTGTTCGCGCTTTTGCGCAGTGACCACAGTCGTGCCCAGCGTCTTGACCTTGTCAGCCTTTTGACCGGCATTGCCGGTGTCCTGGGCAAATGTCGGTGCGGCAACCACCGATGACAGACAGGCGGCGACAATCGCCGTGCACAGCGCTTTGCGTTGCAGTGAGGTACGAAGCATGATTTTGGCCCCCGAAGCATTTCGGTATCCGCCAGCCTGCATCCATGGCATGCGATCTACCGGATTGTCCGGGACGCCTTACATCCGGAAATCTGGAGCCCGAAGGGCTGTCCCGGTGCAATGGCGGCAAGACAAGAAACCTGTCTGCCGCAACTCGAACTTCACGGCTAAGCTACCACAGTTCCGGTCCCGATGATGCATTTTCGGACACCTCCGGATTTGCATGCCGGAGAGTAGTCCAGACGGCTGCCGAACGCTGTTGCCGGACCGGGTCAGGCGCTCGTCACCGTACTGATCGCCGGGGACCGCAATACTGGCGCCAGCGCGATGAAACAATACCCTGCCCTGGCGGCGTCTGTGCGCAATGTTCCAGCGGCGGGTGCGCTCCCGCCACAGTGCATGGCGCTGCGAGAGCAGTTGCTGCTTGCCCGCGACACAGGTCATGACATCGCAGGCCGGTCCCGAGCGCAGTCTCGGGCTGCGATTTGGGCCAGGTGGATCGAACGCAGTGCATGGACGTCCTCTTCTTCCGTGCTTGACATACCCCCGGCACGGCACGTTGCCGACCAATTGCGGCTAAAATGACGCGTCGCCCAAACCATGTTTAAACAATGCAGACTGATAGCCTGACCGCCATTTCCCCTCTCGACGGCCGCTATGCCGGCAAGGTCGATGCCTTGCGTCCCATCTTCAGCGAATTCGGCCTGATGCACCGCCGGGTACAGGTGGAGATCGCGTGGCTGCTTGCGCTGTCGCGCCAGACCGCCCTGCCGGAGCTGGGCACGCTGTCTGCGGCCGAGCAGGCCTCGCTGCGCAGCATTGCCGAAGACTTCTCGCCGAATGACGCCGCACGCATCAAGGCCATCGAGGCCACCACCAACCACGACGTCAAGGCGGTCGAGTATTTCATCAAGGAGCGGATCGGCGACAACGAAGGCCTGGCGCGGGCACGCGAGTTCGTGCATTTCGCCTGCACCAGCGAGGACATCAACAACCTGGCCTACGCGCTCATGTTGCGCGACGCGCGTGATGCCGTGCTGTTGCCGCAACTTGACGCCATCATTGCCGCCCTGAGCGAACTGGCCCACGCGCATGCTGCGCTGCCGATGCTCTCGCGCACCCACGGCCAGACGGCGTCGCCGACCACGCTGGGCAAGGAGATCGCCAACGTCGTGGCGCGAGTCAGACGCCAGCGCCAGCGCCTGGCGGCAGTGGAGATTCCGGCCAAGATCAATGGTGCCGTCGGCAATTTCAATGCCCACGTCGTGGCCTGTCCCGAGATGGACTGGCCAGCATTGGCGCAAATATTCGTGGCCGATCTGGGCCTGGACTACAACTCCATGACGACGCAGATCGAACCGCACGACGGGGTAGCCGAATACTGCGATATCGTGCGCCGCAGCAACACCATCCTGATCGATCTGGCGCGGGATATCTGGGGCTACATTTCGCTGGGCTACTTCAGGCAGGCACTCACGGAAGGTGAAGTCGGTTCATCGACCATGCCGCACAAGGTCAATCCGATCGACTTCGAAAACGCGGAAGGCAACCTCGGCATGGCCAATGCGTTGCTCGGCCACTTTGCCGACAAGTTGCCGATCAGCCGCTGGCAGCGCGACCTCAGCGACTCCACCGTATTGCGCGGACTGGGTACCGCCTTCGGCCATACCCAGGTCGCGATCGAATCGCTGAAGAAGGGTCTGGGCAAGCTGCAAGTCAATCCCGAGCGCCTGGCCAGTGATCTCGACGGGAGCTGGGAAGTGCTGGCCGAGGCCGTGCAGACGGTCATGCGTCGGCACGGACTGCCCAATCCCTACGAACAGCTCAAGGCGCTGACACGAGGCCACGGCGTTACTCCCGAATCGCTGCGCGAATTCGTCACTCAGCTGGATCTGCCGGAAGATGACCGCCAACGTCTGCTGCAACTGACGCCGGCCAGCTACACCGGCCTTGCCGAAAAGCTGGCCCGCGAGGTCTGAATTGGATACATCCAGCCACGACAATCCACCCGCCATCGAAGTCAACGGCAGCCCGGAACTGCCATTGGGCATGCCGGTCGCGGATTTCCTGCGCCATTACTGGCAGAAGCACCCGCTACTGGTTCGTTCGGCATTCCCCGATTTCTCCCTGCCTCTTCAGCCCGAAGACCTGGCCGGACTGGCCTGCGAGGAAACCGCATTGTCACGCCTGGTACGCCACAATCGACAGGCCAATGCCTGGGAATTGCGCCACGGTCCTTTCGACGACGACGACTTCGCTGCCCTACCCGAGCACGACTGGACCTTGCTGGTGGAGGACGTCGACAAGTGGGATGCCGATGTGGCGCTGCTGCTCGACACGTTCGGTTTCATGCCCTTGTGGCGCATCGACGACATCATGGTCAGCTACGCAGTGGCTGGCGGTGGCGTGGGCGCTCACATCGACCAGTATGATGTTTTCCTGTTGCAGGGCATGGGCCGGCGACGCTGGGCCATCGACATGGATACCGTGGCCTCGCGCGAATATCGAAGCGACACCGAACTGCGCCTGCTGAAAACATTCTCACCCAGCCATGAGTGGGTGCTGCAGGCCGGCGACCTGCTGTACCTGCCGCCGGGTATCGCCCACGATGGCGTGGCCGAAGAGGCCTGCATGACCTTCTCGATCGGCATGCGCGCGCCGGCGGTGAGCGAGATGCTTGTGGACTGCGCCGAATACCGTGCCGAGCGCATGCCCGAATCGCTGCGCTACACCGATGCCGACCTGACCTCGGCCGCTGACGACCCGGGCCAGATCGACCCGCTGACTCTGGACCGGCTGGCCGATACCCTGGGCCCGATGGCACACGACATGAGCCGCGACGCACTGGGCCTGTGGTTCGGCAGCTTCATCACCCGCTATCGCAGCGCCCAGTTGCCGGCTGCTCCCGAACAGCAGATCAGCACAGCGCAGGTGCACAAGGCCCTGCAGAATGGCGCGATGCTGCTGCGCCACCCATGGACGCGCCTGGCATGGCTGCCGCGAGGACGCTCGGCTACCCTGTTTGCCAGTGGCGATTCGATGCCCTGCCCGGCCAACCTCGCCAACCTGCTTTGCCGCCAGCGCTATCTGCAACTGGAGCAGGAACCCGATGCAGACGCACTGCAAGTGCTCTGCCACCTGATCAACAGCGGTCACTTGCACCTGAGCGCCGAAGGAGTCAATGCCGATGGCTGATTTTCATGTTGAACACGCCGACTGGACACTCGACAGCGAGGCATTGCACGCGCTGCGCGACACGGTGTTCGTGCAGGAACAGAACGTCCCGGCCGAGGAAGAGTGGGACGAACTGGACCCTCGCTGCGACCACGTGCTGGCCGTCCGCGAGGACGGCACGGCCATCGGTTGTGGCCGCCTGACCCCCGAACACAAGATCGGTCGCATGGCGGTACTGGCTGACTGGCGTGGCCGTGGCGTCGGCGCCGCCATGCTGCAGATGCTGACCGAGATTGCCCGCGAACGCGGCTGGGAGTCGGTATCGCTGCACGCCCAGGTGACCGCCATCGACTTTTATCAGAAGCATGGATTTGAAGGTGTGGGTGAACGCTTCATGGAAGCCGGCATCGAACACTGGACCATGCAGCGCGCGCTCGACCCGATCGAGCCCCCTCCTGCGGAGCGCGGCAAACCGCCTCCGCGCCCCGCAGCAGAGAATCTGAAGTGCACAACCCGCAGCGAGCTGAAGGCCGCGCTACTGACGGTGCTTGGACAGGCGCGCTACACCATCTGCATCCACAGCCCGCATCTTCAACCGACGCTTCCCGATGACGATGATGTGCTGTCTGAATTGCGCCGTGTTGCCACCTCGGGTCGCCTGGCCAACCTGCGCTTCCTGATCAGTGATGTCGACCGGGTAGTGCGCGACGATCACCGCCTGGTCAATCTGGCGCAGCGTCTCGAAAGCTCCATTCACATACGCGTGATCAGCGAACAGATTGACCTGGACTATCCCTCGGCCTTTGTCCTCAACGATGCCGGCGGCTATCTGCTGCAGGTGCAGGCCGGCATGCCCAACGCATTCGGCTCGACGCGCGCACCGGGTGAGCACTCCAGGCTGCAGCACTACTTCAATGAGGTGTGGGAACGAAGCGTGCCAGCCAGTGCCTTGCGCAAGCTGGATTTGTGACTGCCATGGTCCACCAGTCCTATTGAACCCGGGAATCCCGAAGCGAGTGGCTCGGGGCGATGCACGGCGTGATTGCGGGCGCAGTCTGCGGCCCATGGCAACGTCGAGGCGGTCTTTTGCGCCCATTGAGCCATTGTCCGTGACTGAACCCGGGATTCCCTTGCCGCAGCATGGGCGCAAGCCGCTATAATGCACGCATCAGCAGGCCTTGTTGACGCCCGTTTTGCTCGACAAGGCCTGATTCATGCTCAGGCGCGCCCAAAGCGCGCCTTTTCCTGTGTGCCGGTGGTGAAGTGAGCGCAAACCTGATCCGAGAATTTCTCGCATCGTCCCAGTTGGGCAGCAATGCCGACTATGTCGAAGCCCTGTACGAAGCCTGGCTGAATGATGCCGAGTCGATACCCGAGGACTGGCGCAGCTATTTCAGCGAATTGCCGGGCCAGCCGAACGGGGAAATCCCCCATTCGCTGGTGATCAGCCGGATCGAATCGGCGCAACGGGATCGCGACCTGCGGGTAGGCGGCGGCGCCATGAGCGACAGCCATGCGCGCAAGCAGGCCGGTGTACTGCGCATACTTACCGCCTACCGCTCGCGCGGCCATCTGGGTGCCAATCTCGATCCGCTGGGGTTGCGCCACCAGCATCCCGCGCCAGATCTGGGCCTGAGCTTCCATGGCCTGTCCGAGGCGGACCTCGACACCGAGTTCGATACCGGCAGCTACGCAGCGGGCGACCGCATGACCCTGCGCGACCTGTTGGCGCAGCTCAAGGCCACCTATACCGGCACCATCGGTGCCGAGTTCATGCATATCAGTGATCATGCGCAGCGCAACTGGGTCTACAGCCGCCTGGAACATGCCGCCGGCCATGCCGGGCTCACGGCAGAAGAGCAGCTGCGCACGCTGGAGCGCCTGACGGCCGCCGATGGCCTGGAACGCTACCTGCATACCCGCTACGTGGGCCAGAAGCGTTTCTCGCTGGAAGGCGGCGACAGCCTGATTCCGCTGGTTGATACCCTGATCCGCAGCAGCGGTGCCAATGGGGTGCGGGAAATGGTCATCGGCATGGCTCATCGCGGCCGTTTGAACATGCTGGTCAATACCCTGGGCAAACCGCCACTGGAACTGTTCGACGAGTTCGAGGGCAAATATCACCACCCGGATGACCCCGACTACAGCGGCGACGTGAAATACCACCTGGGCTTTTCCGCCGACGTCACCACACCCGGCGGCCACAACGTCCATCTGGCGATGGCCTTCAATCCCTCCCACCTGGAGATTGTCGATCCGGTGGTGGCCGGATCGGTGCGTGCCCGGCAGACGCGCCAGCGGGACACTTCACGCGCTTCGGTCCTGCCATTGCTCATCCATGGTGACGCTGCATTTGCCGGCCAGGGCGTGGTGATGGAAACCCTGCAGATGTCGCAGGCCCGCGGCTTTGCCGTCGGTGGCACCGTGCATGTGGTGATCAACAACCAGATCGGTTTCACCATCTCCAACCCGGACGATGCGCGTTCTACCCTGTACTGCACGGACGTGGCCAAGCTGGTGGGCGCACCCATATTCCACGTCAATGGCGATGACCCGGAGGCGGTGGTACAGGTGGCTCGCCTGGCATTCGACTTCCGGCGCACCTTCAAGAAGGACGTGGTGATCGATCTGGTCTGCTATCGCCGCAACGGACACAACGAGGCCGATGAGCCGGCCGCGACCCAGCCCATGATGTACCAGGTCATCCGCAAGCACCCGACGCCACGAGAGGTCTATGCCAAACGCCTGATCGAGTCCGGCAGCATCGACGATGCCAAAGCGAGTGCTCTGGTGGATCGCTATCGCGACCGCCTGGATGAAGGCAAGCCGGTCACCGACCTGGCCACCGAAGAAGGCGGTACCACCTTCCAGTGGAGCAAGCACATCGGCGGCAAGCTTGACGAGGAAGTCGACACCACGCTGAAGCCGGAATTGCGGGACAAGCTGGCCAGTATTCTGCTGGATGTTCCAGAAGACTTCACACTGCACAAGCGCGTCGAAAAAATCTACGAGACGCGCCGCCTGATGGCTTCCGGCGAGCAGGCCATGGACTGGGGCTTTGCCGAGAACATGGCCTATGCTGGCCTGGTTCACGACGGTTACGACATGCGCCTGGTGGGCCAGGACTCTGCCCGCGGCACCTTTTTCCATCGCCATGCAGTGCTGCACGACCAGAAGACCGGCAATACCGACACCCCGCTGCAACATATCAACAGCGAGCGCGAAGTCGAGATCATCGACTCGCTGCTCAGTGAAGAAGCCGTAATGGCGTTCGAATATGGCTACGCCACGGCGGACCCGGAAACCCTGGTGATCTGGGAAGCGCAATTCGGCGATTTCGCCAACGGTGCCCAGGTCGTCATCGACCAGTTCATCAGCGCCGGGGAGTCCAAGTGGGATCGTCTGTGCGGTCTGGTGTTGTACCTTCCGCATGGCTACGAGGGCCAGGGACCGGAGCATTCCTCCGCGCGCCTGGAGCGCTACCTGCAGCTGTGCGCGCTCAACAACATCCAGGTATGCGTGCCGACCACGCCAGCCCAGGACTTTCACATGATCCGCCGGCAGATGCTGCGCAAGGTGCGCAAGCCACTGGTGGTGATGACACCCAAGTCGCTGCTGCGGCACAAGATGGCCACCTCCCCGATCGAGGACCTCAGCGAAGGCCGCTTCCACGAAGTCATCCCCGATACGCGCCTGAAAGACCGCAAGAAAGCAACGCGTGTCGTTCTGTGCGCCGGCAAGGTCTTCTACGATCTTCACCAGGCGGCCGAGGACGAAGACATCGACAACATTGCCATCGTCCGCGTGGAGCAGCTGTATCCCTTCCCGCGTGAACTGGTGAAAAAGGAATTGGCTCGCCATCCCGGCGCCACCGAGGTTGTCTGGTGTCAGGAAGAGCCGATGAACCAGGGCGCCTGGTTCCAGATCCGTCATCATCTGCAGTACTGCGTTGGCGACAAGTACACGCTGGCCTACGCTGGCCGGGCACGCTCGGCCTCGCCTGCTGCTGGCCACGCCAGCGCACACGCCGCTGAACAGAAAGCACTGGTGGAACAGGCGCTCCGTGAACCCGTAGATCGCGGCCACGCAGCCGAATGATCATTTCCGCAAACTCACCCAGCAAGGTTTCAAGGATTACCCCTCATGGCCACTGAACTCAAAGTCCCGGTCCTCCCCGAATCGGTCTCCGATGCCACGATCGCCAGTTGGCACAAGAAGGCCGGCGATGCAGTCAGCCGTGATGAAAATCTGGTCGATCTGGAAACCGACAAGGTGGTCCTGGAAGTCCCCTCCCCCGTGGATGGCGTGATCAAGGAAATCAGGCACGAAGAAGGCGATACCGTCACCAGCGAGCAAGTCATCGCCATGATTGAAGAAGGTGCTTCGGCTGCAGGCGGCGACCAGGACAAGAAGACGTCCGCCAAGAGCGAAAGCGAGGACTCACCCGCGCCGCAGGACAAATCCGGCAACGAGGCGAAGCCGCAGCAGGACACATCGGCCAAGCCTGCGAGCACCCCGAACAGGGACACCAGCCAGGCCAACGAGGACTTGTCGCCCGCCGGCCGCCGCGTGGCCAGCGAAGAAGGGATTGATGCCAGCAAGGTCGAGGGCACCGGCCGCGGTGGTCGCGTGACCAAGGAAGACCTGCTCAAGCGCAATCAGCAGGCGACAGCCGCCAGCGGTAGTCGCCCCGAGGAACGGGTCCCCATGACCCGCATCCGCAAGCGCATTGCCGAGCGCCTGATGCAGTCAAAGAACTCGATTGCCATGCTGACCTCGTTCAACGAGATCAACCTTGCCGAAGTGAAGAAGATGCGCAAGACCTTTGGCGAGCAGTTCAAGGCCACGCACGGGGTCAAGCTCGGCTACATGAGCTTCTTCGTCAAGGCCGTGTGCGAGGCCTTGAAACGCCATCCGGTGGTCAACGCATCCGTTGACGGCGAGGACATCATCTACCACGGCTATCAGGACATCTCGATCGCCGTATCCACCGAAAAGGGACTGGTAACACCGGTGTTGCGCGACGCACAGGACATGAGCTTTGCCGAGATCGAGGCCACCATCGGCGACTTTGCCGAGCGCGCGCGTGCCGGCAAGCTGAGCCTGGATGACCTGCAGGGCGGCACCTTCACCGTGACCAACGGTGGCACCTTCGGCTCGCTGCTCTCCACACCCATCGTCAACCCGCCACAAAGCGCCATTCTCGGCATGCATACCATCAAGGACCGAGCAGACGTTGTCGACGGAGAACTGGTGGTTGCGCCGATGATGTACATCGCCATCAGCTACGACCACCGCATCATTGATGGCAAGGACGCCGTGCTGTTCCTGGTCGATATCAAGAACCAGCTGGAAAATCCGCACCGCATGCTTCTCGGCCTGTAAGGCCGAAGTCGGGACTCGGGACTCGGGACTCGGGACTCGGCAGAGCACAAACCAGGGACTTGTGACACTCGGAAGCACATAGCCTTTCCGAGTCCCGAGTCCCGATTCCCGAGTCCCGCAGCAAGGACTCTCAACACCATGTCAGATTCAAAATACGATGTCATCGTCATCGGCGGCGGTCCGGGCGGCTACGTGGCCGCGATCCGCGCCGCACAACTCGGGCTGAAGACCGCCTGTATCGACAACTTCGAAGGTCCGGACGGCAAGCCCGCACTGGGTGGCACCTGCCTCAATGTCGGCTGCATTCCGTCCAAGGCGCTGCTGGATTCGTCACGCCAGTTCGACAATGTGCAAAACCATTTCGACGTGCACGGGATCAGCACCGAGAAGGCCTCGATCGACGTCAAGACCATGATTGGCCGCAAGGACAAGATCGTCAAGCAGTTCACCGGGGGCATCGACTCGCTGTTCAAGGCCAACAAGGTGACGTCCTATTTCGGTACCGGAAAGCTGCTGAAGGGCAACAAGGTCGAGGTCAGCGGCAAGGACAAGCAGACGCTCGAGGCCAGCAACGTGATTCTGGCCTCCGGCTCGACGCCGGTGGAACTGCCTTTTGCCAAGTTCGATGGCAAGCAGATTGTCGATAACACCGGCGCACTGGATATCAAGAAGGTACCCAAGCGGCTGGGGGTCATTGGTGCCGGAGTGATTGGCCTGGAACTGGGCAGTGTATGGAAGCGCCTGGGCAGCGAGGTAACCATTCTCGAAGCCTTGCCAGACTTCCTGTCAGCCGCTGACGCGGACATTGCCAAGATCGCCGCGCGCGAATTCAAGAAGCAGAAGCTGGACATTCGCCTGGGCGCCAAGGTCAAGAAGGCGGAAAAGAAGAAGACCGTGGTCGAGCTGACCTACGAGGACAAGGACGGTGAACACCAGCTCACCGTCGATACGCTGCTGGTTGCCGTGGGCCGCCGCGCGTATACCGACGGACTGCTGGGTGCAGATACCGGCGTGAAAATCGACGACCGCGGCCGTATCGAGGTCGACGAGCATTGCTGGACCGGAGTTGATGGCGTGTGGGCCGTCGGCGATTGCGTACGTGGCCCCATGCTGGCGCACAAGAGTTCGGAAGAAGGCATCATGGTCGCCGAACTGATCGCGGGCAAGGCCGGTCACATGAATTACGACGTGATCCCGTGGGTCATCTATACCGAACCGGAAATTGCCTGGGCCGGCAAGACCGAAAAGCAGTGCAAGGACGAGGGCATCCCCTACAGGACCGGCAACTTTCCGTTTTCGGCCATCGGCCGTGCCGTGGCCATGAACGAGACCGCTGGCCAGGTCAAGATCATTGCCCACGCCGAAACGGACCGCCTGCTGGGCGTGCACATGGTCGGCCCGGCCGTGTCCGAGCTGATTGCCGAAGCCGTGGTGGCGATGGAATTCAAGGGCTCCGCCGAGGACCTGGCTCGCATCGTTCATGCCCATCCGACGCTCTCCGAAGCCGTCCACGAGGCCGCCCTGTCCGTAGACAAACGCGCCATCCACAAAGTGAACTGATGGATCAGTTCATCCCGGACAGCACATGGATGTGCGTTGATCCGGGATCCAGAAACTGGAAAGCATCAGTTCATCCCGGACAGCACATGGATGTGCGTTGATCCGGGATCCAGAAACTGGAAAGCATCAGTTCATCCCGGACAGCACATGGATGTGCGTTGATCCGGGATCCAGAAACTGGAAAGCATCAGTTCATCCCGGACAGCACATGGATGTGCGTTGATCCGGGATCCAGAAACTGGAAAGCATCAGTTCGCCTCGGACAGCACATGGATGTGCGCCGATCCGGGGCCCAGAACCTGAAAAGCATCAGTTCGCCGCGGACAGCACATGGATGTGCATCAGCCGTGCTGCAAACGCGGGTCATGGCAGCCGCAGTATCCGCAGGTTTTGTCGAGTGGCCTGGCGCAGGCCGCTTGCCTGCGCAAGCCTCGCTCAGAGTCGCTTCAGGAGCCCGAATCATCCGGCAGCACGCCGCTCTCCACCGCCATGCGGTACAGCTCCACCTCGTTGCGGACTCCCAGCTTTTCCAGAACCTTGGCGCGATGCACGTAGGTCGTCTTCAGGCCGATACCCAGTTCGGCTGCAATCTGCTTGGGAACCAGCCCACGCGCCAGCAGCGAAAACACTTCGCGCTCCCGTTCGGAAAGCTGTGCCAGCAAGTCCGGTCGGTCGCGAGGGCGCGCACTGGCCAGGTCCGAGCTCAGATAGACATTGCCGGCCAGCACCGCGCGGATCGCGGTCACCAGCTCGTCGGCCGCCGCCCCCTTGCTGACATAGCCATCGGCTCCGCGCGCCAGTGCCTCGGAAAGATAGGGCTCGCCTTCATGCATACTGAGAACGATGACGCGCAGATCAGGGTACTCATTGCGCAATTTGGGTATTCGCGCCAGACCCCCGCCGTCAGGCAATGACAGATCGAGCACCATCAGATCCGGCTCGAAAGAGCCCAGAGCCGCCTCCATCTCGAACAACGAGTCGCATTCGGCGACAATGCCAAGGTCGCGCTCACGTTCGATCAGTGCTCGAAAGCCCTCGCGCACAATCGAGTGATCATCCACCAGAATGATGCGGTACATGGGATCACTCTAGCCAAACCTGCATGCGTGTCGATAGGAATTTTTCCAGAATCTGGCGCGATCTGCCGGCTGGCCGACATGCAGCGCCGCTTTGCCAATCCGCGCGCATCACCCGCAAGCTTGCGCGCTGAGCCGAAAGACGGGGTCGAACCGCGACTGCCGGCAGTGGCAAGGCATGGATATGGTGCTTCATGAAATCCCCCATCGGATATCTGGAGTCGTCATACCAGTTACGCATTCGCTCGGAATTCGGTATCAGCCGTGCGCCTGTCGCTTATAATTCCGGCTTTGGTGCGATGGGAGTCAGAATCGATGGCGCAGTGGTTTTTCAGCTATGACGGTGAACGCAGCGGTCCGTTCGACGATGCGGCAGCACGCGCGCAGGCGGCAAAGCGGCAGGATGGCTACTGCTGGCGCGAAGGTTTCGGCGAGTGGCTGCCGATCAGCGGCGTGGCCGATCTGGCCGGCGAACGCGCCACCCCGCCACCGCTGCCACAGGGGGCATCGGACAGCCGTGCCGACGAGGTCGACTACCGCATCTGCGGCACCGACATGCAATTCGTCGAGATCGAGCTGGATCCCGGCGAGAGCGCCGTGGCCGAGGCCGGCACGCTGATGTACAAGGATTCGGTGGTCGAGATGGACACCATTTTCGGTGACGGCTCGCGCAGCCAGGGCGGCGGCCTGATGGACTCGCTGCTGTCGGCCGGCAAGCGGGTGATTACCGGCGAGAGCCTGTTCACGACCGTGTTCGCGCATACCGGGGCCAGCGGCAAGGCCCGCGTCGCATTTGCCGCGCCCTACCCCGGCACGGTCATGGCCATGAAATTGTCCGACCACGGCGGCCGGCTGATCTGCCAGAAGGACAGCTTCCTGGCCGGTGCACGCGGGGTGTCACTGGGCATTTACCTGCAACGCAAGATCCTGACCGGGCTGTTTGGTGGCGAGGGCTTCATCATGCAGAAGCTGGAGGGCGATGGCTGGGTTTTCGTGCATGCCGGCGGCACCGTGGTGGAACGCGAGCTGGCGGCAGGCGAGCGCATCGATGTCGATACCGGCTGTGTAGTGGCCTTTCACGATGGCGTGGACATGGATGTCAGGCGCGTCGGCGGGATCAAGAGCATGCTGTTCGGGGGCGAAGGCGTGTTTCTGGCCTCCCTGACCGGTCCCGGCAAGGTGTGGTTGCAGTCCCTGCCATTCTCGCGCATGGCCGGGCGCATGCTGGCGGCAGCGCCCAAGGGCGGCGGCAAGGACCGCGGCGAGGGCTCGGTGCTGGGCGGCCTGGGCGACCTGATCGGCGGCGATCGCGGGTTCTGATACTCGCCGTGGCGTTTTCCCGTATCTGATGATGAGGGCCTGCAAGGCCCCATCATTCACTGGCCACGGGGTATCACCGACATGAAACGCCTTGTTCTGCTGCTTAGCGGTCTGCTCTGGCTGGGTCCGGCCATGGCCGACCGCCTGTTCGTCGACGGCTTCGAACAACCGGTCATCGACCCGCTGTTTCCCCAGGTAGGGCAGACCTATCAGCTGCCGGCCGGCCCCACCAGCAACCAGCTTGCATGGGTACTTGCCGAACTGGCCTCTGGCGAGAACACCAGCAGCAGCGAGATCACTGCCCATTTCGATGCCGGCTTCAATACGGTCAGCACACGCGATTTCATGAACAACCTGCGCACCCAGTTCCCGGATGCCGTCATTCGGGATGTAGTCATGGTCACGCCCGTGCGCGCCACGGTGGTCATCAACAGCCCGGGAAGCGGCACGCCCTATGGCTACGTCAACATCGGCGCCGCCTACAGCGGCAGCAAGAAAATTGTCTACTTTAGCGTCTCCAACTACTACGGCTCGGTACAGTACCTGGCCGACCAGAGCCTGACCCTGACCCAGGCTGCCGACAAGTTCATGACCCTGTCGGACACCCCGGCGCTGCTGGTCGGCAGAATCAACAGCAGCGGCCAGTGCACCGCGGTAGTCGACCGCAGCGCCAACCAGTTGCGCGCTACCGGCTCGATCTTCAAGACGTGGATACTCGGCGCCCTCGGCCGCGCCGTCGCCGAGGGCGCGCTGGATCCGGATACCACAATCCCGTTGGTCGCCTCCAAGCTGGCACTGGGCGGCACCATCAACTCCGAGCCGCTGGGCACCGTGTTCCCGCTTCAGGACATGGCCGAGCTGATGATGGGTATCAGCGACAACACCGCCACCGATCATCTGCACGCGCTGGTGGGACGCAGTCTGATCGAACAGGTGGTGGATGAATTCGGCTTCTCCCAGCCCGACGTGCTGAAGCCCTTCCTCAACATCAGCGAGCAGTTTTCACTGTATTTTTCATTCCCGCTTGCCACAGCACAGGCCTATGTCAATGGCAGCGAGAGCTACCAGCGGCAGTTTCTGCAGAACCAGATCGAACCGATCACGCCCGTCATGGGGGGCTCGTACGCGAATTATCAGATCTTCCTGACCGGCACCTGGCGCGCCACGCCGATGGACATCTGCCGCGCGTTCGCGCATCTGCGCCAGCTGCCACAGGGCTCGGACGCGATCAACCTGGTCGATCATGCGCTGGGTGCCGGTGCCGCACAGCCGGAAGTGCGCACCAAGTGGGACCGGGTCTGGTACAAGGGTGGCAGTCTGGACGGCGCTGCCGGCCACTACGTGCTCACCCATGCCTGGATGCTGGAGAACAGCGGCGAGGACCCCTGGGTGGTGATCGCGATGTCGAACAATTCCACCGGCAATATCGACGAATACCAGGTGCAATCGGTGACCGGGCGCATACTCGAACTGGTTGCGCAGATGCCTTGAGGCCAGGTCAGGGCCAAACGCGAGCGCAATTCCGGGCGGACGATACCGCTTGCCTGCCGGTATCGTCATCAGGCATCGTGGGGCAGTTCCCGCTACGGCCCCCACGTGCCCATGAACCACCACCGCTTCATTCCCCTGCCCGGTTACCGGACATTGCCGCCGGAGGACATGCGCGAGCGTGCCAGCTCCTTCGCCGAAGAGATGTCCCGGCGGCGTACGGTGCGCGATTTCGACAGCCGTCCGGTGCCACGCGAGGTGATCGCCGACTGCCTGCGTGCTGCCGGCACCGCCCCCAGCGGCGCCAACCAGCAACCCTGGCGCTTCGTGGCCATATCGGACCCGACCGTGAAGAAGCAGATTCGCGAGGGCGCCGAGGCGGAAGAACGCGAGTTCTACCAGCACCGCGCACCCGATGAGTGGCTGGAGGCGCTGGCTCCGCTGGGTACCGACGCCGACAAGCCGTTCCTGGAAATTGCGCCATGGCTTGTCGCGGTGTTCTACGAAACCTGGGCATTCGACGAAACTGGCAACAAGCGCAAGCGCTACTACCCGCACGAGTCGACCGGCATTGCCAGCGGACTGCTGATAGCGGCCCTGCACCATGCCGGCCTGGCCACGCTTACGCACACGCCCAGCCCCATGGGGTTTCTCAACAAGATTCTGGATCGGCCGAAAAATGAAAAGCCGTTTCTTCTGCTGGTCACCGGCTACCCGAAACCGGGGTGCCAGGTCCCCGACATCCAGCGACTCGCGCTGGCGCAATACGTCACTTTCAAATAGCGTTCGGGATGGTGCTCATCTGCGCCGCTTGACCGTGGCACGACAATCTGCCGACGACACCGCCGCATTCGCGGAGCCGGCAACAGGGCAAGGCTCCAACTTGGCATTCGCGCGCGCAAGCAGTTCCCTGAAATGCTTCACCTCTGCAACATCGTGCCCGTACAAGGCTGTCTCCAGCCCGACACTTTGCTTCAGCAAAGCCTGAGCCTGTTCGGGCTTGCCATCGGCCAGATAGGCCTCCCCCAGCAGACCCAGCACAAGCGCATAGCTATGGCTGGGGTGTGCTTCGGTCGCGGGGGCCCGTCCTTGCAGGTACGAATCGCGTGCAGCTTGCAGCGACTGAATTGCCTGTTTCGTCTTTTGTCGCATCAGAAACCATGCACCATAGCTGGTCTTGAGCCACACCTGATAGATATGCGCGGGCGCGATGCGCCTGGCCAGTATGCTCCGGGCTTCGTCCAGCGCGGCCCCGGCTTCGACAGAGCGCCTGGCACCGATATCGGCATTGGCCTGATGAATGAGAAATACCGCGTAGTTGGGGTTGTCCTCCCCCAGCAATCGCCTCCCCATGCCTACGGCTTTGTGCGCCGCGACGCGCGCCTGTGGCCATTGCTCGCGGATGACATGGACCACGCTGATGTTGCTGAGCAGGTTGGCGTTTTCGGCGTACTCACGGTGCCCCATCCTGGCAAATTCCGTCAGTGCAGCATGGTAGGCGCTCATGGCACCGTCCAGGTCGCCTCGAAGCGTCCGAATTACACCCAGATTGTTGAGGGCAATGGCCATCGCCGGATCGGGCTGTCCCTGCAGGCGCTGACGGTGCAAAGCAAGCGCAACCTGCAGCTCCTGCTCGGCTTGTGACAAATGATTCTGGCTGGCGTACAGCATCGCCAGATCATTGTGAATAAGTGCCAGCGTCGGCGATTGCGGTGGCAGAAGGCGTTGCCCGAATTCCAGCGCCTGCTGATACAGGCGTTTGCCAGCCGGGTAGTCACCCTTCAGATCCAGCGCCCGTGCCAGCTGGTAGCGTGCATCAACCTGCAAGCGATTTGTCCGCGGCAGGTGCTCACGCACAAGCGCGAGTGCACGATGCCCCGTCCCGGCCGCCTTGTCGTACAAGCCCATGCCGACAAAGGCCTGGGTGATACTGGTAAGCACATCGGCGTGAATATCCGGCTGCTCGGCGAGTTCCATGTCAGCGCGCTCGGCAGCGATCCCCAACACCTCGGCCATGGTCACGTCCGGACCCTTGCGAATCGACGAAATCCATTGCGAGCTGGGCGACATCAATATCTTCTTGAAAAAGTCATTGATATGCTCCGCACGCACTTGCAAAGCCTCGGCGCGCGCCGCCTGCTGCCGGGCACGGCTGGCCTGCCAGCTTGTAGTCACGATGCCGCCAATCAGGGAGAGCACGATCACGCCCGCGGCGATCACGCCCCAACGATTGCGGCCGACAAATTTTCGCAGCCTGTAGGCCAGACTGTCTGCGCGAGCCTGGATTGGAAGTCTGCGCAGATAGCGGTGCACATCCTCCGACAGTTCCTGCACCGACCCGTAGCGACGCTGCGGCTCCTTGCGCAGAGCCTTCATGGTGATGACGTCCAGGTCACCCTGCAGGGCGCGCGCAGCATGGCGAGCACGATTTCGCCGGGCAAACAGCTGGCTCGGCAGGGGCGGCACCGTATCGCAGACCAGTTGTTCGGCCTGGGCCGGGGTCAAACGGCCCAGCTCGTAGGGGCGTTGACCGCAAAGCAACTCGTAGAGCAACACTCCCAATGAATAGATATCACTGGACGTTGTTATGACATCTCTTTGAATTTGCTCGGGACTTGCATACGCCGGCGTCAGCGCAACCATCGTGGTTGCCGGATCTTCCTGTCCGCTACCGGCCTCCCCCTCCAGAATCTTGGCAATGCCGAAATCCAGCAGCATGGGGCGGCCATCCGCGGTGACCAGAATGTTTTCAGGTTTGAGGTCACGATGCACTACCAGCGCGCGATGGGCCGTCGCCACGGCTGAGCAGACCTGACGGAACAGATCCAGGCGAGCCTCGAGTGACAACTTGTGGCGGCGACAGTACTCGGTGATTGGCACGCCATCGACGTATTCCATCACCACATAGGGAATACCCTCATCGCTGCTGCCGGCATCCAGCATCTGTGCGATGTTCGGGTGCTGCAGCTGCGCCAGAATCTGGCGCTCCGCGGCAAAGCGACGATGTGCCTCGGGGTTGCGCAGCAACGGGTGAAGAAACTTGATGGCCACATGCTGCTGGTACACGCCATCGTCACGATGGGCCAGGAACACGCTACCCATGCCGCCTTCGGCCAACAGGCGGTCTATGCAGTACGCACCAACCCGATCGCCAGCGCCGGCACCCGATATCGCCACGAATGCGTGAGGATCATCCAGGAACGCTTCGTCGATGGCATCGGCACGCTGCAACCGCCGCACACACTCGCGCAGTGCGCTGTCTTTGCAGTTTGCGTCAAGCCATGCGTCCCGCTCGGCCTCCGGCTGCTCCAGACTGCGCTCAAACCATTCAAGCGCCTGTCGTTGCCGAGCTCGGGATTGTGCCTCCGATTCGTGTGATTCTGGCATGGGCTCAGCACTCCAGAGCTAGGAGCCTGGGCGGTAGAAACATAAGCGGCTGCGGCTCGTGGTTTTGGCCAGCTTTTCCGCTCATTTTCGTTAAATAGCTACGGCTATTCGCCTCAATTGATCGAAAAATCTGCCTCAAAACCACTTTGCCTCGCTCACTTGGTTCCTACCGCCCAGGCTCCTAGCCCGGGCCAAATCGCGGGCATGTGGTCAATAGCGGAAGAAGCCCGGATGCACGCGCCTGGGCGCTTGCGCACCGCCCCTTCAATCCGCACCTGGCGCCCTGCTTCGACCTCGTTCATTTCGCTGCCCCCGCCTGGATCCAGGCCAATGCGGCCTATTCAAGCTGATCGCGCAGCCAGGCTCGTGCCGTACGCCAGGCACGTTTGACCGTGATTGCCGAACAGCCCATCACCTCGGCAATCTCATCGCTGCTCATGCCTCCAAAATAATGCATTTCGACAATGCGCGCCTTGTCCTCCTGGACAACGGCAAGCCGCTGCAAGGCTTCGTCCAGGGCCAGCACGTCAAGGTCTTTCTGCAGATCAGCATGCACCTGTTCGTTCAAGGTGACCCTGAGGCCACCATCACGCTTGCCCGCCATGCGGCGCCTGGCATGATCAATGGCAATCTGACGCATGACCCGCGCCGCCAGCGACATGAAATGCGCGCGGCTGCCACACTCCGGGACACTGCCCTTGTTCAGTTTCAGCCACGCCTCGTGCACCAGCGCGGTTGGCTGCAGGGTCATCTGCGCCATGCCACCAAGCTGGCGATTGGCCAGCCTGCACAGGTCGGGATAGATCAGGGCAATCAGGGCGTCGCCGGCACGGTCATCACCAGCCTGCCAGTCACCAAGTAATCGCGTGACCTCGGACGGCGATGCCTCGGTCACCCCAGGGCTGCCCGCAGGACTGCCGGCGTCATGCCCGGAGCCCATCACGGCAACCTCGTATTCTCATTGGCAATATCCGGGCCTGCGCCTGCAAGGCAGAAACCAGGCAAGCAAGGAACTCTGCACTCAGGGCAAGCTCTTCAGTCATTGACGCACACCGCAGCGGGCATGAATGGGGCGACGAGGCATGCGAACATCTGCCAGGCGCGCACACGCGCAGACTGTTGTGTTCATGCCACCCGGGCTCCTAGCTCTTTTTCTTGGCGCGCACATAAAGCACCAGGCTGTGATCCTCGATCACGTAGCCGTGCTGGTCGGCAATCTTGCGTTGCAGGTTCTCGATCTCCTCATTGGAGAATTCAATTACTGCGCCGGTATCCACATCGATCATGTGGTCGTGATGCTTGCCGCGATCCAGCTCATAGACCGCCTGGCCACCCTCGAAATTGTGCTTCAGCACCAGCCCGGCACCCTCGAACTGGGTCAGTACCCGGTAAACCGTCGCCAAGCCTATATCTTCCCCATCATCCAGCAGACGTCGATAGATGTTTTCGGCCGTCAGATGGCTGTCGGTGCACTTCTCCAGCAATTTCAGGACACTCATGCGCGGGTGCGTCACCTTGAGCCCTGCGTCGCGCAATTCCTGCGTTTCCATGCCTGACCTGTTCAGTTATAGGGTCTCGGTAGTGTATCATCGGCGGCTGAGTTTAGAGCGAGATACCTGGCATATGCACAAGGCTCCCATTCTGGCCGCTCTGGCCCTGGCTTCGGTCGGGCTCGGTGGCTGCGGAATCATCTACAAACCGGACATCCAGCAGGGCAACGTGCTGAGCAAGACCAATGTCGAACAGTTGAAGCCCGGCATGAGCAAGGAACAGGTCATTGCCCTGCTCGGCCAACCGTCGGTAGCCAGCCCCTTCGACCAGTCGCGCTGGGACTACGTCTCAACGCTGCAAAAACGTGGTGGCAAGATCGTCACGAAGGACTTCACCATCTACTTCGAGAATGACGTGCTGGCACGCACTGAAGGCGACTACCGGCCCGAAGACGGCACCGAAATGCTGAAGGAGGTGCGCCACTATCCGCTCATCCTGCACGACAAGGAAAAGGAAGCCGAAGCGCGCCGCAAGCGCGGCGGCAGCTGAGCATCAGGACGATGGCTTGCGGCCGGCAGCGCGGCGGCGGCGCGCCTCCATCGGGCCAAGCCGCAGCGGACGGTAGAGTTCCACCCGGTCACCGTCGTGCAGTACCTGGTCGAGCTTGACCGACTTCGAGAAGATGCCGACTCGCAACGGCACGTCGTTCAGCTCCGGGCACGCCGCGCGCACGCTTGATGCGTTGATGGCATCCTGGACCGTTGAGCCCGCTGGCAATTCAAGTTGACGCACAAACGCCCGTTGCGGCAGCGCGCATACCACCTCTACCGTCAATGACTCAGGCATAGGCAAGCGCCGCCTCGGCACAAAAGTCGTTCACCATGCGATCGGCCATGCTGCGGAAACCCAGACGCAGGGCGGGGCCCAGCAGGCGCTGGCGGAAGTCGAAGCGCAGATCCAGACTTACCTTGCAACCTTCAGTTCCCAAAGCCTTGAAGGTCCAGGTTCCGTCAAGGCTGCGCAACGGGCCACCGGCCAGGTGCATGTCAATGCGTTCGGGCCGCTGCAGGGTGTTGTGGGTGCTGAAGCTGTGCCGCAGACCGGCAAAGGCAAGATCCAACCGGGCAGTAAGGCTGTGCTCGTCATGACTTTGCACAGCCGCGCCCTCGCACCAGCCAAAACGCTTCGGATATGCTTCAACGTCGTTCACCAAGTCGAACATCTGTTCGGGCGAACAAGCCACCAGGGCACTGCGCTTGATTTCAATCATTAGACAACGTGTTTCAAAAGGGTCATTTTAACGGACATGGCAAAGAAGAAGGACAACAAGGGCAGCAGTACCATCGCACTCAACAAGCGCGCGCGCCACGAGTACCACATCGACCGCCGATTCGAGGCCGGTCTGGCGCTGCAAGGCTGGGAGGTGAAGGCCCTGCGTGCCGGTCGCATCAATTTCGGCGACAGCTATGCCATCGTCAGGAACGGAGAGATCTACCTCTTCGGTACCTCGATTCCCCCACTCAGCACGGCATCAACCCATATCGTCGCCGACGACCGGCGCACCCGCAAGCTGCTGCTCAACCGCCGCGAAATTGACGAATTGATCGGTGCCGTCGAGCGCAAGGGCTACACCCTGGTGCCCACCGCGATGTACTGGAAAAAGAACCGCATCAAGGTGGAAATTGGCCTGGCCCGTGGCAAGCAGGATCACGACAAGCGCGACACCATCAAGCAACGCGACTGGGATCGCGAAAAACAGCGCGCCATGCGCGCTCACAACCGCGGCAGCTGAACCGTGATGGCGACGAGTAGCGCTTCCCGGCGCTCCTCGTCGCCCTGAAATCACTGCCAGCGGCCATGTGTGTGGGAAGTGCTCAGGCCTTGGCAGCATCCAGACGCAAAAGCGTCATCTCGTGATTCAGGCCCTTGGCCAGGGACACGCAGATCAGCAGCAGCACGATGGTGAATGGCAGGCCGGTGGTGACCGCGGCAGCCTGCAGCGCGGATAGCGCATCGGAGCCGCCAACAATCAGCAGAACGGCGGCGATGAAGCCCTCGGCGCAGGCCCAGAACACGCGCTGCGCAACAGGCGCCTCGACCTTGCCCCCGGACGTTATCGAATCGATCACCAGCGAGCCGGAGTCGGACGAGGTGATAAAGAACACCAGGACAAGAATAATGCCCAGGAACGAGGTGATACCGCTCATGGGCAGATTTTCCAGCATGTGGAACAGGGTCAGCGATGAATCCTGGATGCCATTTGCCAGAGAGCCCACGCCCTGCATCGCCTGGTCGATGCCATTGCCACCAAATGCACTCATCCATACCGTGGTCACAAGCATGGGCACGATAAGCACTGCCGTGAGAAATTCCCGGATCGTGCGCCCCCTGGACACCCGGGCAATGAACATGCCGACAAACGGCGACCAGGAAATCCACCAGGCCCAGTAGAAAATCGTCCAGCCATGATAGAAACTCTGGTCATCGCGCCCGACCGGGTTGCTGAGCGGGACAAAGTACTCGGCATAGCCAGCGACGGTGGTACCGATATTGGCGAAGAAACCCGACAGCGAGCCGGCCATGATCACGAAGGCAAGCAACAGGAAGGCCAGGCCCATGTTGATGTTGCTTAGCAGCTTCACGCCGCCATCAATACCGCGAACCACGGACGCAAGCGCCACCGCGGTCACGCCGGCAATGATCACTACCTCGACCGTCAGGGAAGCCGGAAAACCGAACAGAAAATGCAAGCCACCGGCAGCCTGTTGCGCGCCGAAGCCCAGGGATGTGGCCAGGCCGAAAATGGTTGCCAGGACCGCCAGCGTATCAATGATGTTGCCTATCGGCCCCCAGACCCTGTCGCCCAGCAGGGGATAGAACACGGAGCGAATGGTAAGTGGCAGGCCCTTGTTGAAGGAAAAGAAAGCCAGCGCCAGCGCCACCACGCCATAGATCGCCCACGGATGTATTCCCCAGTGATACATCACCGCGCCCATGGCAGCGGTCTTGGCGGCCACAGTGCCTCCGGCAATGTTCAACGGCGAGCCGGCCCATTCGGTGAAGTAGCCCACCGGCTCGGCGACGCTCCAGAACATCAGGCCGATGCCCATGCCGGCAGCAAACAGCATGGCAAACCAGGACATGCGCGAGTACTCGGGCCTGGCGTCCTGTCCACCGATGCGGATCTTGCCATACGGCAAAAAGATGAGCGCCAGCGAGAACAGAACAAAGATATTGCCCGCGCTCAGGAACAGCCAGTCAAACGTGTTGATGGCCCAGTTCTTGCCACCGGCCAGTGCGGTCTTGGCTGTTTCCGGGAAAAGTATCGCCCCCAGCACGAAAATGATGATCAGCGACGCGCTCCACACGAAAACGGGGTTGTGCAAATCCAGACCGAATGGATGCACATTGTCCTGGCCTACCTCGTATTCGGTTTCATACTTCGCTTCAAGCGCTTCGATAGCCTGCTCATGGCTCATGACGCATACACTCCCGTGGAAGGCATGAATGACCCCGAGAACCCCTGCAGCCCCATCCCGTGACTGTCGCAACGATCATGTCGATTCTCGAGCATGGGCTTCTGATCCTATCGAGCCGGTACCGAAGCTGTCAAAAACGCACAGGGCGGAAGCGCATGCAAAGCCGAACCGCAACGGCCGCACGGCAAGCTGGGCTCATACCCGGTTTCAGGCAAGCACGGCGCCTGCCACTGACGCTCAACGATCCAGGAGGGCTTGCCTGGCAGGCAGGCGCCGCCAGGTACAGCAGCAGACCTGAAATGACCAGTGCCTTTCCCATACGCCGCAACCTCATCCAGTCCACTCCGTGGCACCGCCGCATGGTGCACGCCAGATCGTATGCCTTGGTCGAGCCTGCGACCATGCACCGCATTAGAACCCGGGGGTCCCGAACCGGCAAGCGCAGGCAGATGTCCGAGCAGCGGACACAAAAAACCGGAGACCCGTCAGGATCTCCGGTCCGCGTGGCGTCCACGACGCCATATTGGTGGAGGTGGCGGGAGTTGAACCCGCGTCCGAGAGCGTTTGACGCCCGGATCTACATGCTTAGCTCACCGTTGGATCTCGTTCCGAAGCAGCACGATGTGCAAAGCGCACTTCAGAACCAGTCTGCTTTATTTTGACCGCAGAGCGACAGACGGCACGCTACGGCGATCTCGTGATAATGACCCTACACCGACGAGCACGAGCACAAGATCGGTTCGGGACTCAGGCCTTAAGCGGCGAGAGCGTAATTGCTATCGTTGGCAATTATAAGTTTTGCGGCTGGATTAACGAGGAAAGCTGCCCCCTCGGCATGCACCAGACAATCGCACTACCCCCGTCGAAGCCAAAACACCCCCGGGGAACTGATTGCTGACTATCCCATTATATGGAGTTGCATGACCCGGACTCAAGTGGCGAACGCTCGTCCGTTCAGCGCTCAGCCGGGTTCGTCGCCCTGGCCCTGATGGCCCTGCTGACCCGTCTCCGATCCGGTCTGAGCCAGGGTGTCCTTGATGGCCGCCTGAAAACGGGCGTGCAGGCGTACCAGCGCGCGCCAGAGGAAAAGCGCAAGCAGGACACCCAGTACCACCAGGCTCAGCGCCAGGCCGCGTGGCGGCAGAATGGTGGAACTCAGCGCCATCACCATCAGCGCCAGCACGAGCAAGGTTGCCAGCGGGATGATCCGGGCCAGCACACGACGCAATGGGTGGGTGTACTTGCCCGCGAACGACGACCGGATACCCAGCTCGGCCAGCAGCATGCCCAGCGCCTCCGCCTTGCGATAGACGGCAATCAGCATGGGCAGGGACAGGAACAGTGCCGCCGCCCAGATCAGCGCGTGGCGGGTCTGCCGGTCGATGCCGAAACGGGTGAACCAGCCATGGTCATGCGCATTGAGGTAGGCGCCGACGATGAACAAAGTGATGACCAGCGAAATGTTGACCGCGATATGCCATAGCAAGCGCCGGAACATGGCGGCCAGCACCGCGTTGTCACTGACCGGGCGCACATTGCCCAGCCATTCGGTGTAATCGCTGAGCATGACCCTCCAGGAATGCGGCAGCAGCCGTGCCAGACCACGGGCAAAGCTGTCCGAGCGCCGCAGCAGGTGCGGCGACACCGCCATGCAGATCACCGATACGGCAACAATCACCGGATAGACCGATTCGTTCACTGCCTTGTATGACACCCCGATCGAGACCATCACGAAGGAGAACTCGCCGATCGTGGCCATGCCCAGACCGGTACGAAGCCCGCGACGCGCGCCGTGGCCTGCAAGGAAGGTGCCCATACCGCAAGCAAGGGTCTTGCCCAGAATCACCGCCAGCGCCACGACAAGTGCCGGCAGCCAGTACCTGGCCAGCAGCATCGGGTTGATCATCAAGCCGATGGCGACAAAGAAAAGCGCGGCAAACATGTCCCGCAGCGGCTCGACCAGATGCACGATGCGCGCGGTGGAGCGTGACTCGGCCACCACGGCTCCGGCAATGAACGCCCCCAACGCCACGCTGAAGCCAAGAAAATCGGCCAGCAGGCTGGCACCGAAGCACACACCCAGGACAGTCACCAGCAGCATTTCATTGCGCTGGAAGTTGGCCACGTAATCGATCAGGCGTGGCAGCACCAGCAGGCCGATCAGGATCGCTGCCACCACAAACAGCAGCAGGTGGCCCAGCACCGACAGGGCATCGCCGGTCTCCACACTGCCACCGATAGCGACTGCGGTCAGCAGGGTGATCAGCACGACCGAGAGCACATCTTCGGCTACCAGCAGGCTGACCACATCGCGTGCAAAGGGACGCCGCATGAGATCCTGGTCGCGCAGCACCCGGGTGACCACCATGGTGGAAGACAGTCCCAGCCCGCCGGCGAGAAACATCGCATCCACGTGGCTCCAGCCAAACGCCAGGCCCAGCTGATAGCCCACAAGGAGCATGAAGGCCACCTCACCGAGTGCCACCAGCATCACCGCCATGCCGACCCGCCGCAGCTTGCCGATGCTGAACTCCAGGCCGAGCGTGAACATCAGCAACACCACACCCAGATCGGCAATATCACTTATGGCCTTCTGGTCGCCGACCAGCACGCCGGGCGTATACGGACCAATGAGCATCCCGGCCAGGATGTAGCCGAGCAATGCGGGCTGGCGCAAGCGATGAAAGATGATCGTGGTGGCACCTGCCACCATCATCACGATCGCCAGATCGCGCAGAAATCCGATATCGTGCATGACATCACCCCGCCGACTTGCCCAGAACACAGCTTAACGGCTCCGGTCGATGACAGCGGCACAGATTTTTATTCGAAAACGCTTGACTCCGGCGACCTTCGCCACTAACCTTGCCGGCTTCCAGTTGCGGGGCCATAGCTCAGCTGGGAGAGCGCTACAATGGCATTGTAGAGGTCGCCGGTTCGATCCCGGCTGGCTCCACCAAAATGTTAGTCCCCATCGTCTAGAGGCCCAGGACACTGCCCTTTCACGGCGGCAACAGGGGTTCGAATCCCCTTGGGGACGCCACAGCATGTTGTAGGATGTTCGCGTCACAATCAGAAAACACGGAGCGGTAGTTCAGCTGGTTAGAATGCTGGCCTGTCACGCCGGAGGTCGCGGGTTCGAGTCCCGTCCGCTCCGCCACCTTTTGAAACCCCGCCTTGTGCGGGGTTTTTTGTATCTGTACGGCCGACTCAAGGCAAAACGGCCACCCCGTTTCCGGAGCGGCCGTTGCTTGTCCGGGTGGACTGCAGGGATTACGGCTGATCAGGCACCTTCACGCCCATCTCGCGCAGCAGGTTGTCGGCGTGATCGAGGTGGTGCATGACCCACAGCATGTAGCGCACGTCGACCTCGATGGAGCGGTTGGTCCGTTGGTCGAACAGCCAGTCACCACTGACCGACTCCCAGTTGCCGTCGAATGCCAGACCGACCAGCCGCCCCTCGGAATCCATGGCCGGAGACCCGGAGTTGCCGCCAGTAATGTCCAGATCAGCAAGAAAGTCGACAGGCAAGGTCTTCTGCTCGGGTGAGGCGAAGCCATCGAAGTCACCCCCGGCACGGATCGCATCCAGTTCCGCCTCGGGTGCGTTGAACGGAACCTCGCCGGTGTTCTTCTCGAGGATGCCCTGAACCGTGGTGAACGGCGCATAGCTCACCGCATCGCGGGGTGACACACCCTGCACGGTGCCGAAGGTCACCCGCAGAGTGGAGTTGGCATCGGGATACACAGGCTCGTCCTTCGACTTTTTCCAGTCGATCAGGGCCTGCATGTAGCGGGGGCGCAAGGCACTCAAGGTGCCGTCCATCGCATCGTTGGCGTCGCTCAGGACCTTCAGTTGCGGTTGCAGGTCGCGGGCCAGCACCAGCATGGCATCCTTGCTGGCATCGATGGCCTTGCTGTCGGCCTTGAACCACTTCATGCGTGCATCGAGCTTGTCGAGGTCGCTATGGGCATACAGTTGCGCCACCTTGCTGGCAATGGCCGGCTGGCTGCTGGCTCCGCCGAGCCAGTCATCCAGCGCCGACAGACGCTGATCTTCGGGCAATGCGACATAGCGCTTGAGCGCCAGAACAAGGAACTGCTGGTCCACCGCCGGGGCGAAACGCCGTTGCATGCTCTTCAGGCCCTGCTCGATACGCACCCAGTCCCGCTTCTGGTAGCCATCATCGCGCTCCAGATCCGCCTTGGGCCGCTCCTTGGCCAGATGCACCAGGCGAATGGCGGTGGCCAGCTCGGCGCTGCGATACAACTGCCCGATGGCCATGTCACGGACGCTGTTGGCCTGCTCCTCGGCAATGGTCTTCTCCAGCTTTCCGATGTCTTCGAGAAGCGCCTTGCTCTCGTCCGTATTCTGGTCTCCGAGCCAGGCCTTGAGGTCAGCTTCCTGTTGTTGCTTTGCAGCCACGGCATGACCACGGGTAAGGCCTTCGATCTGACCGCCGAAGTTTTTCAGGTAATTGTTCAGGCCGGCCTCGCGACTGGCATATTTGACGCCGTCGTCCGGGTTCTTCCTGGCCGCAGCGGCGATGATCGCCAGGCTGTCCTTGTAGATCTCGATGAGCTGGGGATAGCTCCAGTCCAGCGCATGCTGCACTTCACTGGCGAGACGATAGCGGTTGGTGCGCCCCGGGTAGCCCGCGACCATCACGAAATCACCCGCTTCCAGACCCTTTGGGTTGACCTTCAGTACATGCTTCGGGTGATACGGCACATTGTCTTTCGAATACGTGGCAGATTTGCCGTCCGGGGATACGTAGGCGCGCAGGTAGCTGAAGTCACCGGTATGGCGTGGCCACATCCAGTTGTCGATGTCGCCACCGAATTTGCCGATCGACTCGGGCGGCGCGTATACCAGACGCACGTCGCGAATCTCGAGCTGCTTGATCAACTGGTAGCTCAAGCCTCCATAGAAGGTGGCGACGCGACAGCGATAACCATCCTCGGCCTCGCACTGCTTGACCAGCTCCTTGCGCGCCTTGTCGATGGCCTTGAAGCGCTCGGCACCGGTGAGCCAGTCGTGCAGGTTGGCCTCGACCTTCCTGGTCACATCCTGGATCGACTCGGTGACGTAGACACGCGACCCCGGTGAGCCGGGCAGTTCCTCGGCCTTTGTCTTGGCCAGGAACCCGTTGACAATCAGGTTGTTGTCCGGAGTCGAATTGTATTGCAGATCACCGTAACCACAATGGTGATTGGTCACGATCAGCCCCTCACCCGAAACGAACGACGCGGTACAGCCGCCGAGGCTGACGACCGCGCCCATCGGGTAGGCCGTCAGGTCACTGAGGGTTGCGGGGTCGATCTTGAGCCCCTTGGCCTTGAGTTGCTTGGATATGGATGGCAACTGGGCAGGTTGCCACATGCCTTCCACGGCATGGGCATCGGAAACGACGAACAGGGCGGCAATGGCCAGGGACAACAAAATACGCATGTGACGCTCCGAATTGGGTCAGGACACTGATTGTACCCAAATATGCGCCCGTGCCGACGTGCACATCTTTGACAACGCCCGGCCGGAGGAGTCTGATGGCGCAACCAGCCTTCGGATTTTGGGGCCATGCTTACACTCGAGCTCGTGCTCACCGCCACCCAGTTCATCGGTGCGCTGATCATTGCCGCGCTTCTGCTGTACTACGACCGGGTATCGCCGCGCCGCAGCCTTCCCCTGTGGGCTGGCTCATTCCTGGCTGGCGCAATCTACCTGGCGACCGCCTGGGGTGCCATGCAGCTTGCCCTTCACAGCCAGTCGGAAGTCTGGTCCCGGCTGCCCCTGTCAACGATTTCCATGGTCGCTGCCTACTGGCAGCTGGCCATGGCAGTGATGGCGACACGCATTGCGCTGCATGCCGGTACGCTTGCTCCCAAACGCATCAGGCTTGTGCTTTGGGTTACTGCCATTCTGGGCGTGATCGTGGCCATAGCCTGGGCCGGTCATCCGGACGCCTGGTTGCAGCGGGTCCTCATGCGTGTCGGACTCAGATACATGCTCGGGGCGATCTGTTTCGCCTACATCGCCCTGGACTTGTGGCGAAGTGTGCCCCGCGATGGTCTGGGCACCCGAATTGCGGGTAGCGCCATGGCCATCTACAGCCTGCAACTGCTGCACGTGTCGGCTATCTACGCGTGGCAAATCTACACCGGTCAGGGCCTCGAATGGAGTCGATACACCGGCATCATCGACCTTGTCTCGATGCTGTTCATGGGCTTCGGCCTGATCGTGTGGCTGCTCGAGGAGGAGCGCAATCGTGCACAGCGCGCAGACGCAGCAATGAGGCGCATTCGCGATTTTGACCCGGTCACCGGCTTTCCCAACCGGCGCAGGCTCCTCAACGACCTGCCCCAATGGCTGCGCCAGACCAACCAGCAAACCGCCATTCTCATGCTCCGACTGGATCAGCAGGAGACCCTCTCGGGCACCATCGGCATCGTGGCACTGGAGTCGATCATGGCCGAAACGGCATCGCGCTTCGAGCAACATGCGCGCAGTGGCTGGCATCGACCTGCGCGCCTGTCAGAGACCCGCTTGGTGCAGGTCATCCCGAGGGCCGACAATACGGCGCACCTGACAGCATTTGCCAATGATCTGCTGACCACCATGCGCCTGCCCTTCTATACCGATGGCCAGGAGTTCTCGCTCAGCGCCAGCATTGGCATTGCACTGGCGCCGGAGGACGGGGAAACCGCAGAAGCCCTGATTGCTGCTGCCGAGTCGGCCTGCAAGAGCGCCCACGATGAAGGCGGCAACCGCTTCCATTATTTCTCCAGCGAACTCAACACCATCGCCCTGACCAAGCTGGGATTGCAGAGCGAGTTGCGCCAGGCCATGCTGCGCGGCGAACTGGAACTGTATTACCAGCCGCTTGTTTCCGGCGACAACCATCACCTGTGCGGCGCCGAAGGCCTGGTGCGCTGGAACCATCCGCAACGCGGCACCCTGCTGCCTGAAATGTTCATCACCGAGATGGACCAGCTTGGCCTGAGCGAAGAGCTTGATCGCATGATGATCCGGCAGGCCTGTCGGGAAGCATGTATCTGGCGGGACCGCTATGGAAGCGAGATCAGTATCTCGATCAATGTGTCCACCCGCAGTTTTCAGTTTGCAGGTTTCCCCGACCAGGTCCGCGGCATTCTCAACGAAACCGGCCTGGAACCGGCTCGCCTGGAGCTGGAAATCGTCGAATCGGGAGCACTTGTCGACCCGAGCCGAGCCATCCAGACACTGAGCCAGCTGCGCCAACTGGGCGTGCGTTCCACCCTGGATGACTTCGGTACCGGCTACTCCTCACTGACCCACCTGCGTGAACTGCCGGTTGATTGTCTCAAGATCGACCGCAGTTTTGTCGACAACGTCATGACAAGCAAACGCGACGCGGCCATCGTCGCCGCCACCATCACTCTGGCACACAGCCTGGGCCTTGAGGTCGTGGTCGAAGGCATAGAGACGCAGCAGCAGCTGGAGTGGTTCAAGCAACACGATGCCGACCGTCTGCAGGGCTTCCTTTTCTCTGCACCCATCAAAAGCGGCGAAATGCACAAGCTGCTGCAGTCCCGCGACCAATGGCTTGCCACAATCAACGACTAGGTACTCTCTGATAGACCCTGAGCAGGCGTCACCCCTGAATCATGGCCGGTGTCGGCCTTATAATGGCCGGTCTGACGCACTCGGAAATCACTATGCCAAACACGATGAAGGCACTGGTCAAACGCGATGCCGCCGAAGGCATCTGGATGGAGCAGGTGCCGATCCCCGACATCGGCCCGAACGAGGTTCTGGTCAAGTTGGAAAAGACCGCCATCTGCGGCACCGACCTGCACATCTACCAATGGAACGACTGGGCGCAGCGGGTCATCAAGCCCGGTCTGGTGATCGGTCATGAATTCGTCGGGCGCATTGCCGAGCTGGGCAGCGCCGTCACCGGCTACCACATCGGTGACCGCGTATCCGCGGAAGGTCATGTGGTCTGCGGCCACTGCCGCAACTGCCGAGCCGGGCGCCAGCACCTGTGCCCGAACACCACGGGCATCGGGGTCAACCGCGATGGCGCATTTGCCGAATACGTGGCGGTGCCCGCCTCCAACCTGTGGCCGATCCCCGACCAGATTCCCTCCGAGCTGGCGGCCTTCTTCGATCCGTACGGCAATGCCACGCATTGTGCGCTCGAGTTCGACCTGATCGGCGAAGACGTGCTGATCACCGGGGCCGGACCCATCGGCATCATTGCTGCCGGCATTGCCAAGCATGTGGGCGCACGCAACGTCGTGGTCACCGACATCAATGACTACCGCCTGAAACTGGCTGCTGACATGGGCGCCAACCGTGTGGTCAATGTGTCCAAGCAGCGTCTTGCCGACGTCATGGCCGACCTGCACATGGAAGGCTTCGACGTGGGCATGGAAATGAGCGGCAATCCGGAAGCGTTCAACGACATGCTCGGTTGCATGTACCACGGCGGCAAGGTGGCCCTGCTCGGTCTGCTGCCCAGCGGTGCCGGCATAGACTGGGACAAGGTCATCTTCAAGGGCCTGACGCTGCACGGCATTTACGGGCGACGCATGTACGAAACCTGGTACAAGATGACGCAAATGGTGCTGAGCGGGTTTCCGCTGCAAAAGGCCCTCACCCACCAGATACCCATCGACGACTTCCAGCGGGGCTTCGACCTGATGGCCTCGGGCCAATGCGGCAAGGTCGTATGCTCCTGGTCCTGATCGGCGGCAGTTGCCGCGGTCGGGCCTGGAGCGCCGGTTGCCGGATCACGCGGGGCTCCGGCCTGTAAGCCGATTGCTTCGCGGACGGTCTGGTGAACAGATCCGTTCGGAACTGACACCATGCGAAACCGGTCTGTACTGCTCCTTTTTCTGTTCGGTCTGGTCAGCAGTCAGGCTGCTGCGGTTCAATGCACTGCGCACAGCGCTACCCGACGCACCCACCTCGTCGAACTGTATACCAGCGAAGGCTGCAGCTCCTGCCCGCCAGCCGATCGTTGGCTGCGCACGATCGAGGCCAGCGACAAGGTCATACCACTGGAGTTTCACGTCGACTACTGGGACTCCCTGGGGTGGCCCGACCCTTACGCGGATCACCGCTTCAGCCAGCGTCAGCGGCAACTGGCCGCACGCAGCGCGCGACCTGTCTCCTACACGCCCGAAGTGGCCCTGGACGGTCATGAATGGCGCGCATGGCCCCGCTCGCCAATCCCGACTGCCAACGAGAAGGCGCCGGTCAGGCTTGTCCTGCATGTTCAGGACGACAGCACCCTGCGCGCCAGCCTGCAGGTGATAGCGGATACCGGATTCGCTGGATCGGCTGACCGTGTCTATTTCGCACTCACCGAAGATGGCCTGGTATCGCACGTCGATGCCGGCGAAAACCGTGGCGCCGTGCTGCGCCACAGCCACACCGTTCGCGCTTTTGCCGGCCCGCTGACGCTGCGCACGGCGCATGCGGACCTGACGCTGCCGAAGGATCTGCAACGCTCTCGCTCAGCGGTTGTCGCATTCGTGCAAGACAAGACCACTGGGAACATTGTTCAGTCCGTCCGCCAGTCCCTGGCGGCATGCCCTGGTACAGATTCACCCTGACAGCTGACAGCATCGTCAGCGGGGGAGCTTCGAAGCTGCGATTGCGATCCGACCTTCAATCCGTACCTCTGCAAGGCCGTGTGCACTGCATGGCAAGTTCCGAGCTGCTACCCCTTGGCTCGCCGTGACCATCCAGCGCGCATGAATCGGCTACACGTGGCCTGCACGCATTCAGCAGCCATCCGGGCTACAATCAGGCGGCGCGCACGCGCTAGCCCGCTTTGCCGCGAGCATCCATCGCGTGCCATGGAAACGTCCGTTTCTGTCGGCAAGGGGGTAGCATGGCCAGCCGTCAGCCAAAGCCATCTGTACAGCTTCATGGCAGCAGGGTGTCCACGTGCGCATCCTGATGATCTCTCGTGCACGAAGCTGGCTGGAGCCTCCGCGCCTGCTGCGCGCGCTTCAGGACAGTGGTGCGCGCACGGCCTACCTTGCACACTGCGACAGCATGCTTGCCCATATACGGCATGCGGACAGGCGGCTGAGCTGGAGCGACGACGTTGCGGACCACCCGAACGATCTGCATCGGGCCCTGGATGGATTTGCACCCGATGTACTGCTGCCGGGAGACGAACCCGCCGTCTTGTGGCTGCATGCGCTGTATGGGCAGAACTCCACACCCCATGTTGTACGCGGCCTAATTGCACGATCACTCGGTGACCCGGCGGGGTTTGAGCCCAGTACAGACAAACTGGCGATCACCCGCATGGCCGCAGACCTGGGCATTGATACCCCGCTGACCTCGGAACTCCAAAGCGACAATGATGCGGGTCTGTTCGTGCATCGTCATGGCTGGCCCGTGGTGATCAAGTCGCGCCACGGGTTTGCCGGAATCGGCGTCTACCCATGCGGGTCATTGAGCGATCTCCGCCATGCGCATCGCAACTGCCCTCGACAAGGCGGTCGCCTGATCCAGGTATTCACCGAAGGCACAACATGGATGACCGCATTTGTTGCCGACCGGGGGGAGATACTTGCCCAGATCTGTTTTGCCAAGGAACGCCAGTTTCCGCAGCATATCGGCCCCAGCTCCATTGTGCGTTGCCAGTACGACTCCGGTTTGCAGGATGCCACGGCACGCATGGTCAAGGCGCTGGGATTCAGCGGATTTGGCAGTATCGACTTTCAGCGCTGCCAAGATGGCCGTGACCTGCTACTTGAATTCAATCCGCGCCCGACTCCGGTGTGCCATCTGGGCCGCCATCTGGGCGTCGACCTCGCCGCGGCTTTTGTCGACCGCAAACCGCGGGACAGCAGTCAGGTTCTTCGGGATTTCCCTGTCGCCCTGTTCCCCCAGGAACTGTGCCGCGACAGCAGCGGGGCCGGACTCGAGGGCTGCTGGCATGACCTGCCCTCGGATGAGCCGGAATTGCTGAAGGCGATGCGCCACATGCTGCAACCTCGGGCACAACGGCTGGTCAACTCGGCAAATTGATCCGGCGCACGCACGATGATTAAATGACCGCATGTCGGTCCATGATGGACACGCAGACACCGCAATACCACCCCACCTGAAAACAGGCCAGACCATGAGCTATACCATCCGCGAGCGCCTCGGCGCCGAGCTTGACGAGATCCGCCAGCAAGGACTGTACAAGGACGAGCGCATCATCACCTCGCCGCAATCAGCCGAAATCACCCTGGCCGACGGGCGCAAGGTACTCAACTTCTGCGCCAACAACTATCTGGGACTGGCCGATCATCCCGAGGTCATTGCTGCCGCGCACGAAGCACTGGACAGCCATGGGTTCGGCATGGCCAGCGTGCGCTTCATCTGCGGCACCCAGGACCTGCACAAGCAGCTGGAAACGACCATTTCCGATTTCTTCGGCACCGAGGACACCATCCTCTACGCCGCCTGTTTCGATGCCAATGGAGGCCTCTACGAGCCCCTGCTGGGAGCCGAGGACGCCATCATTTCCGATGCACTGAACCACGCGTCGATCATCGACGGCATCCGCCTTTGCAAGGCCAAGCGCTTCCGTTATCAGAACTGCGACATGGATGATCTGGAGAAGCAGCTCGCGGCTGCCGACGAAGCGGGTGCCCGCAGCAAGCTGATCACCAGTGATGGCACGTTTTCCATGGACGGCACCATCGCACCGCTGGACAGGATGACCGCCCTGGCAGAGAAGCATGGCGCGCTGATTCACATTGACGAATGCCATTGCACCGGTTTTCTCGGCAAGACCGGGCGTGGTGCCGCCGAAGTACACGGCGTGATGGACAAGATCGATATCTTTACCGGCACACTGGGCAAGGCGCTCGGTGGTGCCATGGGTGGCTTCACTACCGGGCGGCAGGAGATCATCGACATGCTGCGCCAGCGCTCACGCCCCTATCTGTTCTCCAACTCGCTGGCGCCGGCCATTGTTGCCGCCTCGATCAAGGTGTTCGAAATGCTGGACACGGCCGACGAGCTGCGTACCCGGCTTGTGGACAACACCAACTACTTCCGCCAACGCATGGGTGAGGCCGGTTTCGAGATCAAGCCCGGCAACCACCCCATCGTGCCGGTGATGATTCACGACGCACCCAAGGCCCAGAAAATGGCCAATGCCCTGCTCGACGAAGGTATCTACGCCATCGGATTCTTCTTCCCCGTGGTACCCAAGGGCGAGGCACGCATACGTGTGCAAATGAGTGCGGCGCATACTCGTGAACACCTGGATCGTGCCATTGAGGCATTCATCCATGCCGGGCGCCAGAGCGGTGTGCTGGACAATCCGTGAGACAGCCCGCCCTGAATTGGCTCATTGCCTGGCCATGCACGGGAAAACACGGAAATCGGCCTGGTAGCCGCGCTTGACGCGGCGGCAAGTGCCTCCGTCTAGCCCGGATTATTCATCAGCGTCCGTAGCGAGCCGGTTCAAGGGCATGTCCGGCGTGGCTTTCGCGACCGAGCAGTGCGCAGGCGACACTACGTCGAGCACTGCGACCAAGCGAAAGCCGCGCCGGGCGTGTCATTGGGCCGGCGCAGTAGAAGGTTGGTGAATAATCCGGGCTAGGCACTCGCCGCGAGAAAATGCAGACCATTGCGTCGCCGCTCCGGCTTGCGGACCTCGGCAAATTCCGCCTCGGTCAACAAAAGCTGCTCGCGCAGTTGCGCGCCGCTTGCATCGGGATGCAGCAGCAACCAGAGTTGGCGGCCATCCGGCGAGCGCCTGAATGCGAAGGGCGAGCAAACCAGTCCGTCATCACCGGTCATGGTCGGCTGGAATCCGTTCTCGCTTGAACACGTCACCTGCAGCCGCCGCGCATGATCGGGGCCGCCCACAATGAGACAGTTGAAATGCGTGCTGGTCTGGTTCATGGCCTGGTCGGCTCCTTGAAAGTCATCACGAAAGATGCACTTTCTGTGCCACTCACCCCGCCGCGACTGCTTAGCAGTTCACAAATCAGGAAATAACAGCGCGTCAGACGCACTTTCCTCACCAGTTCATGCCCATACCGCAGATTTTCTGCCCGCCTCAGCGTTCCGCAGCGGGCTGGCTGGCATGATCCTTGTCGCGCTCAACGCCCAGCACCGCGCAGATCGAGTCCATCAGCTCGCGCAGTGCGTCGCGATCAGCCTCCCACGCGATACTCGCCTCGAACAGCGCCTCGATGGCTTCTGCCTGCTGCAATACCGGCTTCCTGCATACCTTCGCCCCCGGCCCGGATGCGAGCGTCAGAAGCACTTCCAGTTGGCGCTTGAGAACGGCCACATTGCCGCTGGCGTTCTGGCGGATCTGATCAAACCCATCATGAATGAACTCGGCCATGCCCGGTGCATGGGTAATGATGCGAATGTATTCCTCGCCGGAAAGAATTCTCGGCGGCATGCGCCGGCCGGACATGCGTACCAGCATTACCCCGATCCAGTTGACGCACATGACACCCGTACTGGTTTCGTTGACGCCTGGCGACAAGGCCTTCAAGGCCACGTCAACCAGCTGTCGCAAACCGTAGGCGGGATCGTTTTCCAGCGTGCGCTGCTGGCTGAATGACCATGCACCCAACAGATCGTCCAGCACATCCTCGTCCAGCGCCTCGCCGGACTGGACTTCGGCGACGGCTTCGCCCTCGGTGACAAAATGTCCGGGGCTCCGCCAGACCCTTACCAGGCAATCGCATTTGTCGGCAACGACCAGCAGGTCATCAAAATTGATCCCGGTGACGTAGCCGTTACGCCGGGAGCGGAGACTCTTGCGCTGGCCGTCCACAGGCTTGCGTCGCTCGAGGTCACTTTCTTCGGGTGGCTCGAAGCGGTCGGGGAAGTGCCTGTCCACGGAAGGCAATGCACTCTCGCCAATTGAGGCTACCACCCGCGTGGCCTGCAAGCTCATCGCAATGTGGTGGATGAAATAGATCAGCGTGGCAATGCCCACAAAGGCCAGCAACAACGCCAGAAGCATGGACAACGGGGGCGCATGGCTGTTGTCACTGACACCCGAAAGCGAGCGCATGATCAGGAGGCAGTAGACAAAAATGCCCAGGAACAGCCCCAGTACGGTCTGGTTGCCGCGGTCACGGATGAAGTTGCGCAAGACACGCGAGGTGTACTGGCCGGATGCCAAGGTCATCGCCGCAATGGTGATCGAGAACACCACGCCGGCAATGGTAATGATCGAGGTGCCGACCACCTGCAGTGTCGCCATGCCGCCACCGATACGCACATCGAACAGCGCGACAAGCCCGGTTGCATCCTTCCACCACTGGTCCGGCAGCCTGGCGTCGATAGCCAGCGCGGCGTAGGCCAGTACGACCGCAGCCAGAACGATCAGCGACGGCACAAACCACAGGCTGGTACGCAGACGATCAAGCCATAGTCGCAATCTGAACATGCCCGCAACCTCCGTTGCCGTTGAACGACGCCCTCAAGGCTCCGACTATCGCATCAAACGCCGTTTGGGCTTGATGGGCAGTTTGCCACGCCAGTATTGGATAAGCACGAAGCCGGCCAGTGCACCGCCCAGATGAGCAAAATGTGCCACGCCCGACTGCGTTTGAGTAACACCAAGAATCAGCTCGATCACGACATAGCCGGACACGAAAATCCATGCCGGCATCGGAATGGGTGGAAACAGCAGCATCAGACGCTGATGCGGGAAAAACATGCCGAAGGCCAGCAACACACCGAAGATGGCACCCGACGCACCGATGGTCGGGTAGAAGCCACCGGTGAAGAACCTGACTACCAGCAGCTGGGCGACCGCGGCAACAACCATGCACACGACGTAATAGATCAGGAATTCACGCTTGCCCAGCAGGCGCTCGATCGGCCCGCCGAACATGAACAGGGCAAACATGTTGAAGAACAGGTGTGACCAGCCCCCGTGCATGAAGCCGTAGGTGAGAAGTTGCCAGGGACGAAACCCGGCACCCACCAATTCGCCATTGGCAGCGTACCCCAGCATCTGATCCGGGCCCAGTGGCCACAGGGCAAAATGCTGCGTCAGCGCGAAGGTTTGCTGGTCATGCACCAGCAATTGCAGAAGAAATACCGCGACGTTGGCAATCAGCAGCGCGCGGGTAACGGGTGGCAGATCAAAAGGCATGGCATATTCCAGGTACGGCGAGAGACCGCGCCAGCAGGCGCGGCCAGATGATCAGGCGGGCGGGGTCAACTGGCCGACTGACGCGCATGGTCGGCCAGCACCATGGCCACCACCATCGTGACCCGCTTGCCGGTGGGGATATGCAGGAACTCGTTGGGACCGTGGGCATTGGAATGGGGACCCAGCACGCCGGTGATCAGAAATTGCGCCGCGGGAAACTTCTCACCCAGCATGCCCATGAATGGAATCGAGCCGCCCTCGCCCATGTAGGCCGCTTCCGTACCAAAGGCATTTCGGGACGCTTCGGCAACCGATTCGCTCAGCCATTTCGACAGTGGTGGCGCATTCCAGCCGCTGCCGTCCTTTTCCACCGTGAACCGGACCTTGCAGCCGTAGGGCGGATCCTTTTCCAGCAGCTCCTTGACGAAATCGCCAGCTTTCCTGCCATCAACCGTGGGTGGCACGCGCAAGCTCAGCTTCAGCGCCGTACCGGGGCGAAGCACGTTTCCGGCGCTGTCCAGCGCGGGCAGGCCATCGACTCCGGTAATCGCCAGCTGCGGGCGCCAGGTGCGATTCAGGATCAGTTGGACTGGATCGTCATCGATGGGTCGCATGCCCTCGACCCAGGGAAACTTGCTGTACACCTCGTCACCGAGGATCTCGGCACATTGACGGGCCTGGTCGATACGCTCTTCCGGGATTTCCGTCTGCAACTGCGGTGGCAGAATCTCGCCGCTCGCCGGATTTTCAAGTCGGGAGAGCAGGTCGCGAATGATACGGAAGCTGTCGGGCACAACTCCCGATGCATCGCCCGAATGCACGCCTTCGGTCAGTACCTCGACGGACAGGTCACCGCCGGTCATGCCGCGCAGGGAGGTGGTCAGCCACAGCTGGTCGTAGTTGGCACAGCCCGAATCCAGGCATACCACCAGCGACGGATTGCCGATGCGATCGGCCAGATGATCGACATAGTGCGGCAGGTCATAGCTGCCCGACTCCTCGCATGCCTCGATCAGGATCACACAGCGCGCGTGCGCCACGCCCTGCTGGTGCAGGCCGAGCAAAGCGGTGAGCGAACCGAAAATGGCATAACCATCATCGGCGCCACCACGACCATACAGCTTGTCACCCTTGATCACCGGCTTCCACGGGCCCAGGTCATCGGCCCAGCCGGTCATTTCCGGCTGCTTGTCCAGATGACCGTAGAGCACCACGGTGTCATCGTTGTCTTCGGGCATGCCCAGTGCCGGGACTTCGATATAGATCAGCGGCGTGCGACCTTCCAGCCGCACTACCTCCAGGCTGGCGCCGGGCAACTGGGCCAGCTTGGAACGTGCCCACTTCTCCATCAGCGCGACCGCATCATCCATGTAGCCGTGCTTGACCCAGTCCGGATCGAACATGGGTGACTTGTTGGGAATCCGGATGTACTCGACCAATTGCGGCACGATCTCGTCGTCCCACACGCCGCCTACAAAGTCATGCAGTTTGCTGTTGTCCATGTCTGATCCTCTGAAACCGTGATTCCGCGCCAGGCCATTGCTCGACAGCCAACGCACAAGCGCCTGATTCTAACAGTTTTGCCCGTGGCGCCCGGGCTGTAGGCGAACGCCTACGCGGCGAAAACCACCTGACCGACACAAGGACCTGCCCCTGCCCTGCTGCGCCCGGCCTCGCTCGCCCCTAC
The DNA here is from genome assembly GCA_963800395.1 of uncultured Gammaproteobacteria bacterium. Classification (GTDB taxonomy): domain Bacteria; phylum Pseudomonadota; class Gammaproteobacteria; order Xanthomonadales; family Rhodanobacteraceae; genus DASSBG01. The sequence continues at coordinate 15,796 of CAWDBD010000011.1, read as the reverse complement.
AGTGAAGGTGCGGTGCAGGCAGCGCCGCCTCGAAACGATTCTAAGGAGAGAAGCATGAAACTGACTCGATTTGTTGCACCCCTGGTGTTTGGCCTGGCATTCAGCGTTGCCGCGATGGCCGCTACGCCTGTCAACGTCAATACCGCAGACGCCGCCACGCTGGCCAAGTCGCTGGATGGCGTGGGCATGAGCAAGGCCAAGGCAATTGTGGCCTATCGCAAGGCGCATGGGCCGTTCAAGAACGCCAGCCAGCTGGCACGGGTCAAGGGCATCGGTGCGAGCACCATCGAGCACAACCAGAGCGCCATCAGGGTCGCCGGCAAGTAGCCCGGCACGGGGCCCTCGACAGGGAAGTCCCCCGGCACAGGGAACGTGCCGTTCACGTCGGCAGCAGGGAGCAGTCCGGCAAGACACGGAAGGTTGATACCAGGGCAGGATGCCCATCGACACGGATGTCGCACCAGGCCGGAATCGGACCACCGATTCCGGCCGTTTTCCGTTACCGGTGACTGGATGGGAATCGCCGGCCTTGAAACCCGGGCCGCAAGTGCCGACAATAAGCGGATTCCACACTGACTACTACAGCCCTGAACTGTCGTGCCAGCACGCCTTCGGGACTGACTCCGCATGTCCGATATTCCCACCCTGCAAACCGAACGGCTGCAACTGGTGCCATTTGACGAACGGCATTTCGACGACTATGCCGCGATGCTGGCTGATCCCGATTCCACCCGTTTCGTCGGCAGCGGCGAACCGCTGGACCGGATGAACGCCTGGCGATCCATGGCCATGTTGCTTGGCCACTGGGCGCTGCGCGGTCACGGCATGTGGGCGCTGGAGCGCAAAGCTGACCATGCCTTCATCGGTCGCGTGGGCCTGCTGCGACCGGAAGGCTGGCCTGGTGTGGAGCTGGGCTGGATGTTGATGCGCCAGCACCGCCATCACGGCTATGCCACGGAAGCATCGCAGGCCGCGCTCGACTTCGCGTGGAATCAACTGAAGCTGCCACGTGTCATCAGCCTGATCCGCAAGGGCGACGATCCTTCGCTTGGACTTGTGCAACGCCTGCGCGGGGAGCAAGTCGAGCAAACCGACTTTCTCGGCTCGCCAACCAGCGTGTTTGCCTATTACCCGCCGGCGCAGGGCCACGAGCGTCTGGCCGCGCATGGCTAGAAGCGCAAGCTTCACGAATGCACACCGCTTCGGCCATGGCCCGGCCGATCACGCCCGATTCCCGAGATTCCCTGGCCTGAGCCACTGATCGCGAGATGCGCAAGCCGCGTTAACGGCAAGCCAGCAGGAAAGGCGAGACCTGACCGGCCGCCTTTCCCGAACCCCCAGCCCCGATATCAGCCCAGCGCAGCCGACGGGGACAGGCCGGCTGATCGGCGCCGACCACCAGCAACCCCGGCCAGCGCGTGAATGCGCGCGGTGCGCGTCCAGGCCAGGCTCAGAACCACGAGTTGCGCCAGCACGAAGGCCAGGATGATACCGCCCACGCCGACTGCCGGCACGCGCATGCGCCACATGCCGAAGGCCAGCACCAACAGATAACCGATGATGCTGACGCCCAGGTACATGCCGAAGCTTGCCAGCGGGCGGCCGAACACCATCTTCAGGCCCCGGCCCCAGGCACGGGTCGCCGAACCCAGGTTGGGATCAGCGGCAAACTGGGCGCGTGACGCTTCGGCAATGGCGTGGGCTATCACCAGCAGAATGATCATGATCGCCATGGCACTGTGTCGCCACAGATCAACCTGCGATTCGAGAGTCGCTGTCTTGGCAACATTGCCGGCGATGTGCAAGGCCCCAGCACCAATGCCGATGGCAATGGCCCACCCGACCAGCGCCCACAGGCTTACCCGCAGCATGCGCCAGTATTCGCGCAGGCCACCGTGCATCAGCTCACTGAAACCGGCGTGCTGAGCGCTGCGTGCGGAGGTGACCACCATGCCGGTAAGAAACGGCGCCAGCAACAGGCTCATGAAGAAACCTGCCATGGCCGCCGCACCAATCGCGGGCATGAACTTGGCGAGCTGAAACATCGCATCGCCAATACCCAGGGCACTGAACGATTCTGCCCAGGCAGTGGAATGCACCGAATGCTCAAGCAAGCTGCCCATGGCAGCGCTCATGGGCCAGGCGGCGACTGCGACTGGCAGCAGCATCACAAGCAACCATACAAGCAGCAGCTTCCATTGCAGACCGGCGCCCAGGGCAGCCAGGAAACCGGAAAAACCGGCGTTTTGTCGATGCATGTTCATAGCGTCCCCAGGAATGAAAAGACGGTGCCAAGGAGTGCCGACCAATCGGCACCGTAACGGCGGGCAGCGCTCTTGTCGGCTTTAACCGTGCGGCTGTTGTTGAGAATGTTGGAGTCCAGCAGCACCTTGTTTTCCGGATCAATCTCGGCCGACACGGCCTTGACCGGCCGGGTGAAGCTGAAGCGTTTCCAGCGACTGCCGTCGTTCCAGTCGACGGTCGTGCTGGTGTCATCGGCAAACTTGACCTGTACCGTGCGTGGAACCGCCGCACCGGTGCGACGAACCGTGACCACTGTTTCAAAGGGATACGGCCCGCCGTGCTTGGCATCTTCGTGCGCCTTCTTCCATTTCTTGCGCGCATCCTTGATCTGCTTCTTGACCTCGTCCCGGGTCACGGTCACGCGCTTGCCGTCCTTGATGAATGTGCCCGCACGTGGCACTTGCTCGGTGCTTTCCACCCGGACCACCTGCGCATCAACAGCGTCTGTACCGTAGACCTGCGACTCGAAAATGGAATGAATCAGTTCACCCTGGCCCGTGCCCTCGGCCAGCGCATCACGCAGGTCGGCCGCTGACGGATGGCGGAAGTGCCAGCGCTTGTAATACAGCTTCATGGCCTTGCCCATGGCCTCGGGACCAACCAGGTTTTCGATCGTGCGCATGGTGCTGGCCGTACGCGCATAGACCGAGCCGTAGCTGGAATTGGACATGCGATCCCAGGAATTGGCATCCAGCGAGTCGGCCGGAAACCCGATACCCAGTACGCCGGCAAGTCGCTCGAAGACAAACGGCCCCATGCTGGGTCGCAGGCCGAGCCAGCTCAGGAACGGGGTGACGGGATAGATGTCCTGGCCACGTTCGGCCAGCATGCGCTGGTCCCAGTATTCGTTCATGCCCTCGTCAAGCATGGGCTCCTCGAATTCATTGGAACCCAGCAGGCCCATGAAATAGCCGTGACCGAATTCGTGGATGGTGACGAAGTCGATCATGTACTGGCTCATCGTGTTCGGGGTGTACTCCTCCGAACTCTCGGCCGTGAAGAACGTCGGGTACTCCATGCCACCGGCTTCACCGGCGTTGTAGGGTGGCACGACCGCCGTGACGCTCTGATAGGGATATGGCCCCAGGGTCTTGGAGAAATAGCTGAGCGAGTCGGTGGTCGCCTTCTGTACCGGCTTGGCCACGGCCGGATACTCGGGCGGATAAATCACCCGCACCTTGACCTCCGGGCTGCCGGGACCGGTCCAGGTGGTGTCGATGACCTTGTAGCCGGGCGCGGCCACCCAGGCGAAATCCTCGACGTCGGTCTGCACGAAATGATGGGTGACCTGATTGCCCTTCTCGACCGGCTGGCCGACCTCATGGCCAACCGCACCGACGGTATAGCCCTTGGGCACGGTCAGTTTGACGTCGTAATTGCCGTAGTCGGCGTAGAACTCGCTGTGATAGTGAAATTCATGCGCGTTCCAGCGTACCTGGGTCGCGCCGCGCTCACCGGGCAGCTCCAGCACGGCGATCTTGGGAAACCACTGCGCAACCAGGTGGAACTTGCCCCACCAACCGGTGCGCTCGACCACGCGTGGCAGAGTGTCCTGGAAATCGATGTTCAGCGTCAGCGTGCCGTGTGCCGGCACCGGCTGCGGCAGATCCATCTCCACCACGGTGCGATCGGTCTCGGGCCCGCCATCGGGATGCACGAAACGCCACTTCACGTCCTGGCCGTTCTGTTGCACCTTGTGCAGATCGACATGCCCCCACTGGCCCTTCTTCAGCTTGGCCGAACCACGCGAGTTGCCACTGCCGGACAGCTCGCGCCTCTCCGTATTGAAGGTACTGCCGGGGCCCTCGAAGGCATTGAGGTACATGTGCAGGTAGATCTTGCGCACCGCGCGGTCGCTGCGGTTGCGCCAGGTCATGCGCTGTTGCGCCGTGACCGTGTGCTCCTCCGGATCCAGCGTCGCCTCGATGGTATAGCTGGTGACCTGATCGGACAGCGTTGCATCGGACGCACTGCGTGGTCCGCCCCAGGCATCCGGCGCACTGGCCACGCGGATATTTGCCGCGCGCGCAGACACGAGCGGAATGGGCGCGAGCGCGCTGCCAGCCGCTGCCGGCACAGCGGCGGTCGAACTGGCCGACGCTGGCGCGTCCGGGGTGTCCTGGGCCAACGCGGTGCACGGCAGCAGCAGCAACAGCGCACAGCTGGCGAGAGTTCGGATTCGCATGCATTTCCCCAAAGCGATTATTGGCAAGGCATCAGCATCGCGCAGTTTGGCATATTTCTCAAAGTGTCAGAGGTCATGTGCTCACGATCTTTGCCGCGATTGATTCTCATTTGTGATTGAATTGCGCGCTACTCCTTCCCGCAACCAAACCGCCTGCAGAAGCCATGGCCATACGAAAGCTCATATCCCGACTGCGCTGGATCCCCGCCATCGCAGCGAACAGGCTGATGCCCTTCTTCCCTGCCAGCGGCTTGGTGCCGTGGTAGTTGCGGCGGCAGAAAGATCGCCTGCCCCAACTATGATTCGGTCCGCGGGGGCGCCTGCGACAACCGGCCAGCACCATCATCCCGGGCTTTCGCGGCAAACGGCACAGTCAGCACGATAGCGGCGAGAACAAGATGCATCAGCGCCCAGAGAATCTGGGCATGCGGATGGTCGACTACCTTGACTGGCAACATGCTTCCGAACAGCGCGTTGGACACATTCCATCCCCAATGCAGTCCCACGGCGGGCCATAGCGAACCGCTGCGCAACATGGCGCTGGCATAGGCGACACCAAAACAGAACAGCATCAGCCATTCGGTCGGCCCGTTGGCCAACCGAAAAACATGGTTCAGGGTGTACAGCAGCGCCGAAACTGCAACGAAGAGTGCACCATTCCAGCGAATGCCGGAGGCACGCCACCAAAAGCCGCGAGTGAGGATATCCTCGGCAATGGAGGGCACGAATGTCGAGAAGGCAGCAATGACGAGCGCGACCGGAGCAAACTGGCCAAGCTGAATCTCGGTGCCCGGATCCCATGCAAAAATCCCCAGACCGAGCCCCATCGCCAGGGCGGCCAGATTGGCCAGTGCTGCCAGCAACAACCCGCCCGCCAGCCACGCGGGCCAGCCCCAACCGACCAGCGCGTAGGCATCGTAGCCGCGGAACCCGAGCCAACGACCCAAAGGCCACGCGACCAGCACACATGCAATCATCAGGCCTGCCTGGACCGCAAAACTGTGCAAAACATTCGCACCGATTCCTTCGGCGGACTGGTACAGCGCAAACAGCACCACAAATACCACGACGCGACGCATATTCACCGGCATGACTGTCACCTGCAGGAGGCAAGAAGGCGTGCGGCATTCTACGCCCCCGACCGCAGGCGGGGAATATGCGGACAGGCTCAGTCGAAACGATTGTCGCGGGTAAAGATGCGGCCGTTTTCCTCGCGTACCGGAAAGCTGGAAACCGGTTCGGTGGCCGGGGGACATGTGACCGCGCCACTGCGTACGTCGAAGCGCGCGCCGTGACGCGGGCACTCGACTTCGAAGCCGTGCACCTCGCCGCCAGCCAGATCACCGCCGTCGTGGGTGCAGGTGTCCTCGATGGCGTAGAACGCGCCATCGATGTTGTATACCGCGATTGGGGTGTCCTCGTCCCACACCACCTTGAACTCGCCCGGCAGAAGGTCTCCGGTGGCACATACCTCGATCCACTCGCTCATGTTGCACCATCTCCGGTCAGGGGCTTGCGCAGCCATTCAAAACGAAGGTCGTCGCGGCGCGGGATGCCGAAGCGCTCGTCACCGTAGGGAAACGGCTTGTACTGCCCGGTTCTGACATAGCCACGGCGCTGGTACCAGGCGATCAGTTCCTCGCGCAGGTCAATCACCGTCATGCACATGAACCTGCAGTGCCACTGCTGCGCGGCGCGCCGCTCGGCCTCCTCGAGCACCGCGCCACCCAGGCCGCTGCCCTGTTGCTCCGGGCGTACGGCAAACATGCCGAAGTAGGCATTGTCATCCAGACGCGCGATGTGCGCGCAGGCCTGCAAGGCACCGGCCTCACCGCTGCCAGCGCGTTCGGCCAGCAGTACCACGCTGTCGGCCGTCTCGATCGATTCCCGCACACCCTCCGGATCAATGCGCTGACCATCCAGCAGGTCGGCTTCGGTGGTCCAGCCGACACGGCTGGCGTCGCCGCGATAGGCCGATTCGACCAATGCCACGATGGCCGGTACGTCATCGAGTGTCGCGTTACGGTAGTGGAGGGGCGTGCTTGAGGTCATGGGCTTCAGCCACAAATATCATTGATGAGGACAAGCCTGGCCGCCGATGACAACGGCGTCCCGGTATGCATGGCTGCCGCCATCTTCAGAAGCCTTGGGGACGTTCGGCCGCCACCTTCAGCTCGCGCTCCAGTGCCAGCCCGACGCGGGCAATCACGCCCTCTTCGAACAGGCGCCCAATCAGGGTTACGCCGTGGGGTACGCGACGGGGTGGATCGAAACGCGGCAGCGGGTGCGCCGAATCCGGAGCCCAATCGCTGCGTGCCTGCGATACGTGCACGAAACCGGTGCGCAAGGTCAGTGACGGTTGTCCGGTGTTGTTGGAAATGATCAGCATCTCGTCGCGCAGGGATGGCACCATCAGCAGGTCCACTTCGGACATCAGCCTGGCCATCACGCCGGCCACCTTGCGTCGCAGGCGATCGGCCTGGACAAAATCCACCGCAGAAAGGAAACGTGACTGGCGGAATGCATTGGGCCAGGCGTCCGGCGTCTGCACCTTCATCGCATCATCCTTCCCACTGAGGGTGAGTTCCTCGAAGGCAGCCGCGGCTTCGGCGAAAAGGATCACGTTGAGCGTGCTCCATGGCCAGTCCGGCAGCGACACGGGCTTGAGCTCGAGGCCCAGCTTTGCAAGTGTTTTCAGTGACGCCCGATCAACATCCGTGGCGGGCGCTTCGTTCATCCAGTCGGGAAAATAGCCGACCTTCAGGCCCTTCACGGATGCGTCAGCCACATAATCCAGGTGGCTGGGCACGCTGGCCACATCCCCGGTATCCGGCCCGCTGATGGCCTTGAGTACCAGCATGGTGTCGTCCACCGAACGGGTCAGCGGACCCAGCTTGTCCAGCGTCCAGCACAGGGTCATGGCACCGTTGCGCGGCACCCGGCCAAAGGTCGGGCGCAATCCGGTCACGCCGCAGCGCATGGCCGGATCGATGATGCTGCCCTGCGTCTCGCTGCCGATCGCGAACGCGACCAGGCCCGCAGCAGTGGCCGAACCGGGTCCGGCGCTGGAACCGCCCGCGCCCTCTTCGGGCACCCAGGGGTTCATGGTCTGGCCACCAAACCAGATGTCATTGAGTGCCAGTGCGCCCATGCTCAGCTTGGCCAGCAATACCGCACCGGCATCATTGAGGCGCTTGACTACAGCAGCATCTTGCTGCGGGACGCGATTGCGGAATGGCTCGGCGCCGAAGGTGGTGCGAATGTCCGCCGTATCCAGCAGGTCCTTGGCACCCCAGGGAATGCCATGCAATGGGCCGCGGTATCTGCCCGCCGCGATTTCGCGGTCGGCCCGGCGCGCCTGCTTGAGTGCATGCTCCTCGAGCAGCGTGATCACGCAACGAAGTTTCGGATCGAAGCGCTTGATGCGTGCGATGTAGATTTGCGTCAGCCGCTCCGAACTGAGCTTGCCGGTGCGGATCCAGTGACTCAGTCGGGCGACGCTGGCGAATGCGATATCGGCGTCCTTGTCTGGCAGCGGCATGGCCTCGATCGCCACCGGCTGAAACCGGTCCTGTTCAGGGCCCACGACATGCGCGGATACCTGCGGGTTCCACACGGTTGCCGGGGCCAGGCCTTCTTCCAGGCTCACGGGATTGGGACCGGTTCGTCGTGCAGTCATGCCCGCCATGGACGTGCGCCAGCTTGCCGCTGCCATTTCGCGATGCGCGGGGGTCATCTCCACGCGCATCAGCTTCTCGGCTTCGGCGAATGTCACTTCGCTGATTTCCGGACCGGCGCCGGCATCCAAATTGAAGATCGACCCTGCGCCGGGCACTTCCCCGGAATCGGTTGTCTGGGCCTTGAGTTTCCAGGCGGCGATGGCGCCAAGGGCGCCGAGCGGCATGCGGGTGAGAAAATGACGGCGCGATTTCATGGCGTTTCCCTGTATCTGGCGGATAGCGTTCAAGCACGAACCAGCATATCGCAAGACCCCCGGCCTCGCGTTGCGAACCGGGTCTCAGGCCAGCATGCCGCGCACCGTGTGGATGGCCTCGATGAAGCGATCGATCTCTTCATGGGTGTTGTAGAAGGCCAGCGAGGCACGCGCCGTGGCCGGTACACCGTAAAACTGCATCAACGGGTGTGCACAGTGGTGCCCGGAACGTACCGCCACGCCCTGCATGTCCAGCATGGTGGCCAGATCGTGGGCGTGCGTGCCTTCGATGAGGAACGAGATCACCGCGGCCTTGTGCGCGGCCTGACCGATGATGCGCATGCCGGGGATGGCCTGCATGGCCTCGGTGGCATGTTGCAGCAGTTCCTGCTCGCGTGCGGCAATGCGCTGCATGCCCAGCTCACCCAGGTAATCGACCGCCGCACCCAGGCCGACGAAGCCGGCGATGTTGGGCGTGCCGGCCTCGAACTTGTGCGGCGGATCGGCAAAGGTGGTACCGCTGAACTTCACCTCGCGGATCATCTCGCCACCACCGAAGAACGGCGGCATCGACTGCAGATGCTCGCGTCGGGCCCAGAGCACGCCGGTGCCGGTCGGGCCGGCCATCTTGTGGCCGGTAATGGCGTAGAAATCGCAGCCCAGCGATTTCACGTCCAGCGGCAGGTGCGGCGCGGCCTGCGACCCGTCGACCAGCAGCGGAATTTCGCGCTGGCGGCAGGCGCGGGCCAGTTCGCGCACGGGGTTGATCGTACCCAGCACGTTGGATACATGCGTGACACCGGCCAGCTTCACATCCGGGGTCAGCATGTCGACGAATTGCTCGACGATCAGCTCGCCGGATTCGCTGATCGGGGCCACCTTGATCTGCGCGCCGGTGCGCTCGCACACCAGTTGCCACGGCACGATGTTGGCATGATGTTCCATCTGCGTCAGCAGGATGCTGTCACCGGGCTGCAGGCGCGGCAAGGCGTAGCTGTAGGCCACCAGGTTGATGGCCTGGGTAGTGCCGGAGGTGAACACCAGCTCCTCGCGATGAGCGGCACCCATGAACGCGGCCAGCTTGTCGCGTGCCCGCTCGTAGGCATCGGTGGCCTCTTCGCCGAGGGTGTGCACCGCCCGCGCCACATTGGCGTTGCTGTGCCGATAGAAGTGGTCCGTGGCCTCGATCACGACCAGCGGCTTCTGCCCGGTATTGGCGCTGTCGAAATAGATCAGCGGCTTGCCATGCACCTCGCGGGACAGGATCGGGAAATCGGCGCGCACGCGATCGATGTCGAGCGCATCGGCGGTTCCGGTATTGGCATGTTGCGGGTTCATGGCATCCACGTGGGCAATTTTGGCTTGGGCTATTCGGCGTGCCCGGGCAGGCGCTGCGCCAGTTGGGTACTGATGTGCTGGCGCAGGTCCGCATTGGGCAGCGAATCCAGCGCCGCCTGACAGAAGGCGGCAGTCAGCAGGCTGCGGGCCTGGTCCGCGGGCAGGCCGCGCGAGCGCAGATAGAACAGCGCCGACTGATCGAGCTGGCCGACTGTGGCGCCATGCGCGGCCAGGACCTCGTCGGCATAGATTTCCAGTACCGGCTGGGTGTCGATTTCGGCATGCGCCGACAACAGCAGGTTCTTGTTGTTGAGGCTGGCATCGGCACCATCGGCGCCCTGCTCCACCACGATGGCGCCATGGAAGACGCCGCGGCCACGCTGGTCGGCCACGCCGCGCCAGAGCGAATCGCTTTGCGTGTTCACGGCCTTGTGGCGGATATCCAGACGGGTATCGAAATGCTGGCGCCCGCGCGGCATGAACACGCCGCGGGTCTCGATGCGCGCGCCATCACCCAGCAGATCGGCATCCAGTTCGTGCCGCACCAGGCCACCACCCAGTTCCAGCGCGTGCACGCGCGCCGCGGCACCGGCCTCAAGGCGCAGATAATCACGCCGCATCAGTTGCGCACCGTCGGCGGCATCCTGCAGCGTGGTCCAGCCCAGGTGCGAATCCCTGCCCAGTGTCACATCGCTCACCAGTGTGCCCAGATGCTTGTGTGCTGCGCTGCCCACATGGTGCTCAACGAGATCCAGTGTCGCGCCCTCGCCCAGGGTGATGCTGTTGCGCACATGCCAGGCAAAGTCATTGTCTGCCGGCATGCCGACATGCAGCAGATGCAGGGTCGGCTCTATTCGGGCACCGTCAGCCACCCGCAACAGCAAGCCATCGCCGGCCAGGGCCGTGTTCAGGCGCGCGAATGCATCAGCCGGGCCCTGCCAGTCACGGCTCAGTGCCGGGCGCAGCGTTTCGTCGCCTTCGGTGAGCGCCTGCGACACGGGCTGCACATGCAAGCCATCGGGGCAGTCGTCCAGGTCCGACAGGTCCGGCCGGAACACACCATGCACGAAAACCAGACGCGGGCCGTCGACGCCGGGCAGATCCAGGCTCGCCCTATCCACCGGGCGCGAGGCGGCATCGGCATCACCGGTCCGGTAGGTGCGTCGCGCGAACGCGCGCAGGCTGGTGTACTTCCAGGATTCGTTGCGGCTGCCCGGCAGGCCTTCGTCCAGAAAGGCCTGCAGCTGCTGCCGGCGCGCCTTCTCCAGCCAGCCCAGTTGCGCACCCGGAAGATCAGCCTGAGCGGCCGGGGCCTGTTCGGCAACCGAGTCAAGAAAAGGCGAAGCCATCACGCCGCCCCGGCCGGCTCGCCGGCATCGGCGATCCAGGCATAACCATGTTCTTCCAGCTTGTGCGCAAGGCTCTTGTCGCCGCTCTCGACAATACGGCCGTCGGCCAGCACATGCACAAAATCCGGTTCGATGTAGTCCAGCAGTCGCTGGTAATGGGTGATCAGCAGAAAACCGCGCTCGGGCGAACGCTGCGAATTGACGCCTTCGGCCACCTGCTTGAGCGCATCGATATCCAGGCCCGAATCGGTCTCGTCGAGGATCGCCAGTTTCGGCTCCAGCAGTGCCATCTGGAAGATCTCGTTGCGCTTCTTCTCGCCGCCGGAAAAGCCCTCGTTGACGGCGCGGTTGAGCAGGTCCGGCGACAGCTGCATGACCTTGAGCTTCTCGCGCACCAGCTTGAGGAACTCCATCGAATCGAGCTCCGGCTCGCCGCGCGCGTGGCGCTGCGCGTTGTAGGCCGCGCGCAGGAAGTAGGTATTGTTCACACCCGGAATCTCGACCGGGTACTGGAAGGCCAGGAACACGCCGGCGGCGGCGCGCTCTTCCGGTTCCATCGTCAGAAGGTCCTTGCCCTCGAAAGTCACCGAGCCCTCGGTCACCTCGTAGCCCTCGCGCCCGGCCAGCACGTTGCCCAGGGTCGACTTGCCAGCGCCGTTGGGGCCCATGATGGCATGCACCTCGCCCGCCTTGATCTCGAGCGTCAGGCCCTTGAGGATTTCATTGCCCGCAACACGGACGTGGAGGTTTTTGATATTCAGCATGTTGGAGCCGGGAGTCGGGAGTGGAAAATAGGGGCCAGGGATGATGAGCCAGGGACGAGAAATTCAACCACTGCCGCCATTGCGGATAGCGCGGAGCGACGATCCGGACGCCGGGGCAGGATTGCCGAAAAGTTCGGCAAGGTTTGGTATTCGGGCTTTATTGCAGAATCGGGCTCGACATCATGCGGGCAGGCAAACCAATCGTCATTCTGCGCGGAAGGAGCGCAGTGACTGGAGTCGCAGAATCCAGCTCCCGGGTAGACCACCCGCCCAGGCGCCTGTGCTGAAATGGATTCTGCGATTCCGCCTTCGGCTCCACGCAGAATGACGGCTACCGAGTTACGCGGGAGAAAACAGGATTCCGTGAGGGCCTCGACTTTCTCCGCACAGCACTGCTCGTTCGCGGAACCGGCGCAGTGCAGGCTGGGAGGCCACGTGGCAACTGAACTAGCCAACGGCGCCCTCCAGGGAGACTTCCAGCAGCTTCTTGGCCTCGACGGCGAACTCCATGGGCAGCTGGCGAAAGACCTGCTTGCAGAAACCGTCGACGATCATCGATACCGCGTTTTCCTCGTCCAGGCCGCGCGAGCGGCAGTAGAACATCTGCTCGTCGGAAATCTTCGATGTGGTGGCCTCGTGCTCGACGATGGCGCTGGGGTTCTTCACTTCCACATAGGGGAAGGTATGCGCTCCACAGGTCTTGCCGATCAGCAGCGAGTCGCACTGGGTGTAGTTGCGCGCGTTGTCAGCGCCCTTCTCCACCTTGACCAGGCCGCGATAGCTGTTGGAACTCTTGCCGGCGCTGATGCCCTTGGCGATGATCTTCGACTTGGTGTCCTTGCCGACGTGGATCATCTTGGTGCCGGTGTCGGCCTGCTGGTAGTGATGCGTCAGCGCCACCGAATGGAATTCGCCGGTGGACCGATCACCGCGCAGCACGCAGCTCGGGTACTTCCAGGTGATCGCCGACCCGGTCTCGACCTGGGTCCAGACAATCTTCGAGTCGTCGCCCCGGCAGTCGCCGCGCTTGGTGACGAAATTGTAGATGCCGCCGACGCCGTTCTCGTCGCCGGGATACCAGTTCTGCACCGTGGAGTACTTGATGTCGGCCTTTTCCAGCGCCACCAGTTCCACCACGGCGGCGTGAAGCTGGTTCTCGTCGCGCATGGGCGCGGTGCAGCCTTCCAGATAGGAAACCTGCGCTCGGTCCTCGGCGATGATCAGCGTGCGCTCGAACTGCCCGGTGTGGCCGGCGTTGATGCGGAAATAGGTGCTGAGCTCCATCGGGCAGCGCACCCCGGCAGGAATGAACACGAAACTGCCATCGGAGAACACGGCCGAGTTGAGCGCGGCAAAATAGTTGTCGCCCTGCGGTACCACCGAGCCCAGGTACTGGCGCACCAGATCGGGGTGCTCGCGGATCGCCTCGCTCATCGAGCAGAAAATCACCCCGGCCTCCTTCAACTCCTTCTGGAAGGTCGTCCCCACCGATACCGAATCAAACACCGCATCGACAGCCACACCGGCCAGCTTGGCGCGCTCATGCAGGGGAACGCCCAGCTTCTCGTAGGTTTCAAGCAGCTTCGGGTCCACATCGTCCAGCGACTTGGGGCCTTCCTTGGGCGCCGAGTAGTAGCTGATGGCCTGAAAGTCGATCGGCCCCAGCTTCAGCTTGGCCCAGTTCGGCGGCGTCATCGTCAGCCAGTGACGATAGGCTTGCAGGCGCCATTCGGTCATCCATTCCGGCTCGTTCTTGAGCGCCGACAACTGGCAGATGATTTCCTCGTCGAGGCCGGGTGGCAGCCCATGACTTTCGATGTCGGTGATGAAACCGGCGCTGTAGCCCCGCCGCAGTGCGGCATTGACCTCGGCATTGGCTTCATCGCGAACCGGCAATGTCTCGGTGGATTGCATCTTCAGGAACCTGCTGTTCGGGCGGTCGTATTGACCGGCACATGAATTTCGTTGGCTGCATGCCCGGGCCGCATCATGTCGGCCACGCTTACCGCCTGCAGCGCCGCCGTGACGCTGGCGTTGATGCGCTGCCAGTTGCCGCGCACACCGCAGGTGGATTCGCGATCGCACTGCCCTACCGCGACACCGCACTCGGTCATGCTGATCGGCCCCTCGATCGCCGCGACCACCTCCGCCACGCTGATCTCGGCGGCAGGCCGCGCCAGGCGGTAGCCGCCATTGGCGCCGCGAAACGATTCCACCAGATCCGCCTGGGCCAGCAATTTCAGCAACTTGCTCACCGTCGGCGGCTCCAGCTGCAGGCATTCGGCCACATGCCCGGCGCTCACCACCCGCTCGGGCTGCTCACCCAGGCAGGCCATCAGACTGGTGGCGTAATCGGCAAGACGGCTGACGCGCAACACGGTTGATCTCCGCAGCTCAATTGAGTACCGGAATGGTACTGTTTTGCCGACATCCGGTCAATGGCAGCGTGTTGCCTGAACCCGCTGTCGGGCCTGAACCGCGACCCCGCCAGCCGCCTGCATTGGATCTCATCGCGGCGGCCACCAGCCGGGTGATGTAGCTGGCGCCGCCGGCACGCCATGCTGCGCTACGGGGTCTCGTCGAGCTGCTGCAAGGTATCTTCCAGCCTGCCGCGTGTGCGTTTCAGGCGCGAAAGCCGGGGCACATGCACCCCGCAAATCACCACGGTCGGCAGCAGACACAGCAAGGCCAGCCAGATCGATTGATGGCCGCTCACGGCGCCAGAGGCGGACAGCCGCGACACCGCGAACAACAGGGTGGGTACGGCCAGTGCGGCAATCCCGATCAGCACGATGCTCTGACGGCGATCGCGTTGCACGCCGCGCAGTTGCGCCTCGGTGGCTGCACGCAGGGTCCGGGAACGTGCACGCAGTTCAGCGACATGCACGAACTGATGCCGCAGCAGCCAGACCAGCGTGACGGCGGCAACGATCTGCAGCACCAGGGCCGGCCATGCATTGCCCAGGCTGGCCACACCGTGGTGCGACCAGACGCGGACCAGAAGCACGATCGCCGCCGCGCTCATCAGTGCAAACCACGCATACAAGACGAGGCGTTGCACAGCCTGCCGATGCAGTCGGCGCCGCGTGACATCGAATGCGTGCGTGATCGGGTCGATCTGCTTGGAATCTGCCGTGTTCATGTCGAAGCTCCTTGAAGGATGCGGGAAAGGCGCCGGCGCACGCGACTGAGGCGCGCGCCGACGTTGGATTCGGTCAAGCCGAGGATGTTGCCTATATCGCGGTAGGACTGCTCATCCAGATACAGGCGCAGCAAGGCCCGGTCGATGGGCCGCAATTGCTGCATGGCCGCTTGCAGCGCGCCGCTGCGTTCGCTGTCGAGCAGGTGTTCCAGGGGCGGTGCACCCGGATCGGTCGGCTCATCGGCACTTTCCAGCGGCATGGCCGCAAGCGGCTGGCGTCGATGCCAGGCCAGTGCCGTGTTCAACGCCACCCGGTAGACAAAGGTGGATTCGGCCGCACGCCCGGCAAAGTCAGGCAGCGCATGCCACAAGGCCATCATCATGTCCTGCAGCAGATCATCCCGGTCGGCACCGCGGGCAAAGTCGCCGACGATACGCAACAGGATTCCGCGGCATCGCTCGACGCACTGATGGAATGCTAGTTCTCGCTGTGCTCTGGGCTTCATGTCACAGTTAGTGACGCGGGGACAGCAATCCTTACACACCAGAGCGCATCAACGCCCTCCACCCAGCCTCAATCAGGGCGTTGCAAGCCAGGATCCTGTCTTGCCCCATCATCCGCATGGATCGCCTCACGACGACATCCATGCGATGTCACGTGATGGAGCGCCCCCGCAACCTCCAACCTCAGCGGTCTCGGCATGCCGCCCTCCCTTGGCAGTCCAGCTTGTCACTTATCGTACCGTCACTGCTTCAACAGGCAAAACGCAAGACCTGACC
>CAWDBD010000010.1:0-33288 GCA_963800395.1 uncultured Gammaproteobacteria bacterium | reverse complement strand
ATGAGCGAAGCACTTGTCCGTCTGCTGATATTCGTTGCCCTGGCGACATTGCTCGCACTGGCCGAGTGGCGCTGGCCACGGCATCGTGCGCGAGCCAACAGGGCGAGGCGCTGGCCGGTCAATCTCGGCCTCGGGTTGCTGAATACCGTATGTCTGCGCCTGCTGGCCCCGGTACTTGCCTATGTCATGGCGATCTGGGCAAGGCAGCACGGTGTCGGCATGTTCAACCTGCTGTCCGTGCCTGCGTGGCTGGCCGTGGCCGTCAGCATGCTGCTGCTGGACATGGCCATCTACTGGCAGCATCGCATCCTGCACCGGGTCGGCTGGTTGTGGCGCTTGCACCGTGTGCATCACACCGATGTGGCCCTGGATGTCAGCTCGGGGCTGCGCTTTCACCCAATGGAAATCGTGCTGTCCCTGGGTGTCAAGGTGGCGGTTGTACTGGCGCTGGGCGCACTGCCCGTTGCCGTGCTGGCATTCGAGATCCTGCTCAGCAGTTTTTCCCTGTTCACGCACACCAATCTGGCCATTCTGGCAAATGCGGCGGGATCGTCCGCTGCGCTGGCTGATAGTCACCCCGGACATGCACCGTATCCACCATTCAGTGCGGCGTGAAGAACCGACAGCCTTCGGTTTCAACGCCTCCTGGTGGGATCGCCTGTTCGGCAGCTACCGGGACCAACCGCGCCAGCCCAAAGCCGAATTGCGGCTTGGGCTGAGCAGTTCAGGCAAGCATCGGAGCAGCGTTTTCCTGCCCTGCTGATGCAGCCATTTGCAAGGCAGTAGATGCGCGATTGGCTCGGCTCGGCTATCCGGGCTCTGCAGTCGCCAGGCAATGGTTTCGCCTGCACGCAGCCCGACGCCCGGCACACCGCCAAAGTCGAGTTCGTCCGGTACTGTCCAGCTTTCGCGCAGCAGGGTTATGGTGTCAGTGTTTCTGGGCAGATTGTAGAAGTCCGGCCCGTGAAAGCTGGCAAATGCTTCCAGTTTGTCCAGTGCATTGGCGTCATCGAAAACCTCGGCATAGAGCTCGATGGCAGCATGGCCGATAGATGCCGGCACAGCCGCAGGCACTCTGCTTGGCGTGACGGGGATGCGGCGCGCTGTCGCTGCCGAGAAAGAAGCTCGGGTCGCCGCTGGTAGCGGCTTCCAGCAGCGCTTGTCGATGCGATTCGCGCTTGAGCACCGGCAGGCAGTAGTGGTGCGGGCGCAAGCCACCGCTGAAGATGGCGTTGCGATTCATCAGCAGATGATGCGGCGTGATGGTGGCGCCGACGTGGGCGGGCGCTTCGCGCACGAACTGTGCCGCCTCACGTGTCGTGATGTGCTCAAGAACCAGGTGCAGATCCGGAAAGTCGCGGTGCAAGGCCGCCAGATGGCGCTCCACGAATACCGGTTCGCGGTCAAACATGTCGACGGCCGGGTCGGTCACCTCACCGTGCATCAGCAGGGGCATGGCATGCTTTTGCATGGCTTCGAACGCTGCCTGGCAGCGACGCAGGTCGGTTACGCCGCTTTCCGCATTGGTGGTGGCACCGGCCGGGTAGTACTTGACTGCGTGCACGATACCGCTGGCACGTGCCTCGGCAATATCCGCTGGCGTCGTGGCCTCGGTCAGGTACAGCGTCATCAGTGGCTCGAAGTCAGCCTCGGGTGGCAGCGCGGCAAGAATGCGGTCGCGATACTCCCGCGCCTGCGCCACATGGGTGATCGGTGGCTTCAGGTTTGGCATGACGATGGCACGGGCAAATCGCTGCGCGGTGTCGGGCAGCACGGCAGCCATCAGCGCGCCGTCGCGCAGGTGCAGATGCCAGTCGTCGGGGCGGGTAAGGGTCAGATGCACTGGGTTCATGCCTGGTGTCCAGTCACGGGTTCGCCTGAAAGGGTGGTGCGCGGCGCGCTGAAATCCGGGGGCGGAGCTCAGCTCGAGGAGAGCGCCTCGCGGAGTTTCTTCTCGAAGCTGCGAATGCGTTCCGCATTCTTGCCAACGTCACTTTGTCCGACGCGTGACAGGGAGCGGATATCCAGTCGGGTGTCGCCATCGTCCTGGGCGCGGATGCGGATCACCACATCGTCCTTGAAACCGAACCACAGCGTGGTCGCTGTAGCCTCGATGCGGCCCTCTGACGGATCCTTCGCCGCAATGGCCCAGTCCATGTCACGGGCAGTGGCCAGGGCTGCAGCGAAGACCTGGGGAGCGGTTGCCCGCAGCTGCATGGGCTTGATGTCGGGGTAGGCCTTGTGCTGCTGGCTGGCGATCTCGGCGCCGCCGTAGGCACTCGAATTGGGCGCCGACTTGCGTTGCTCGAGCAGCGCGCGGAAAGCGGGCGGCTGTGTGGTGTCGGTGCTTATGTCGTGGATGGGTGGCACCAAGCGCGCCTTGTGCATGAACATCCATGGTGGCACGAATGCCAGCAGGCCCAGGGCGACACCCAGTGCTGCCAGCCAGCTGCCACGGCGGCTCTTGGCCACCATAGCCAGGATCAGCCAGACCAGGCCCAGGATGATGGCCACGACACCAGTCTTGGCACCCAGTCCCATCAGACCAAAGGCTTGTCGCAGTCCGGCCAGGTCCATTCGGTAAAGGGGGCCGGCGAGCAGCATGCCGAGGGCCGCGAGCAAGCCGATGGCAAACCCTGCCACGGCAATGAAGCCGGCTCGACGAGCCATGCGGCTCGGTTGTGCTTTGCTGTCATTCATGATTTCACCTGTTGACGGGTATTCATCTCAGGCGTCCATCTTACAGGGTGCCGGTGCAGTGCATGGCACACTCCGGACGGAGCTGCTGACATCGCGGCGGGCCTGCGCGGCCCGGATCGCGGAGCCGGCGTCATGGTGGCAAGCGAAGAGCGGCCGTCAGCCCAGCAACCAGTACAGCACTGCGCCGAACACGGCACCCACCGGCAGGGTGATGACCCAGGACAGTGCGATGCCGGTCATGACGCCCCGGTTCACGCCGCCGCGCGAGCTGGCCCCGGCTCCGGCCAGGGCGCCGAC
The DNA here is from genome assembly GCA_963800395.1 of uncultured Gammaproteobacteria bacterium. Classification (GTDB taxonomy): domain Bacteria; phylum Pseudomonadota; class Gammaproteobacteria; order Xanthomonadales; family Rhodanobacteraceae; genus DASSBG01. The sequence goes on along the minus strand of CAWDBD010000010.1, from coordinate 30,291 downwards.
TGAAACGTGTGTGGTCGATACCGGCAGGCCATTGACGCTGGCCGTGCTGACCAGCAGCGCCGTGGTCAGGCTGGCTGAAAGTGCCGCACCGATATCCACCTGCGTAATTCTGTCGCTCATCGTGTGGGCTACCCGACGGGCGCCCATCAGTCCGCCGATCAGCATGGCCATGCCCACCGCCAGCACGGCAGCACTGCCATCGAGAAAGGCAATCGGCAGCAGAAGGGCGGCAATCTTGGGGGTGTCATTGAGACCCCGCGCAAAGCTCACTGCGCCACCGGACAGGAAAAGCAGCGCATTGACGCCACCACGGGCATCCGTGCGCAGGAGCCTTGGCTGCATGCCATGCAGCTCGCATTCGGCACGGGTGGCAGCCATGGTCTGCGAGGTGCTGTGCATCTGTATGCCGGCACTGGTCAGCGCCTCGGGCTCGCGTGTGTCGCAGATGCATTCGGGTTGCTTTGCGGCACGCGCTGCCAGCCTGCGCAGCCAGGGCGCAATCAGCCAGGCTGGCACGATGGCGATGACCGGGCTGGCCAGCAAGGGCAGAAGAAAGCTCGCGCCAAGGGTGGAAAACTGCACGCCGGCTACGCCCACCGCGATCACGCCGGTACCGCACATGGCGCCGACCAGCGCATGCGTGGTGGATATGGGCAGGCCCCTCCAGCTTGCAAGCGCAATGGTCAGGCCGGCGCCGCCGGCCACTGCCAGTGCAAAGCCGACTTGGGCCGCCACATCGGCGGGGACCAGGCCCGCACCGGTAAAGGCCTTGAGCAGGGCACGAGCCACGAATACCGAACACAGGGAACCGGCCAGGGTGGTGATGCTGGCCCAGGCCAGGCAGATTCGGTAGCCGGCCACGCGGCTGCCATAGAGCGCAGCCACGCCCTTGAAGTTGTCATTGGCACCGTTGCTGGCAGCCAGCAACAGCACAAGAATGAACAAGGCCATCGTCATGCGTACGTTCCTTTTCTTCCTGGCATGGATGCTTGCTTGCCGAGCCATTGCCGCAGTGATGTCTGCGCGGCAAGCGGGTGCGGCAGGGCAGCCAGCGCATGGCCAAGCATTTCGAGGTCGTCGATGGTGTCCACATCACGCAGTGCGGGCAGCCTGGCCACGGCGCCGTGTGCTGCCAGGGCGGTGACGAGATCAGACGCGGTTGTCGACGCCGAGTAGCGGACCTGCTGCCAGACCTCGGCGGGTACCGGATTGCGCGTGCCAAACAGCCAGAAGCCACCATCACCTGCAGGGCCCAGCACAAACGGTGTGGCCGGATCACCCAGCGCGGTCAGCGCCTGTTGCAGCAGCGTGACGGTGATCTGTGGCGCATCGGCGCCGATCAACAGCACCCGACCATGGCGTGACTGCAACTGGCTGCAGACCTGATGCAGGCGCGCCCCCAGGTCCCCCTGGCCTTGCCATATCCGGGGCAGGGCATGCCAGTCCGGATGTTCGAGGGCCTCGTTCTCGGCCACGGCCCAGTACGGTTTGACTGTCGCTGGTGCCGCCTGAGCCACAGCGGCCACGGCTTGCGCCGAGAATCTGTGGAATTGCTCGGCCGCGGTTGGGCCGACGGATGCCGCCAGTCGTGTCTTCACTGACGACAGACCGGGCGTCTTCACGAAGATGGCCAGTGCTGTGCTCAACGCGAGTTCCTGCGCATTCGTCGCCACGCCGGCCAGGCCTGGGCCAGGGTCAGGCGCCAATGGCGCAAGGTGGTCCCCAGCCAGCCATGGCGTCGGTATTTGCGGGCACTGGTCTGCAAGCTGGCGCCCAGGCCGCATACCGGCAGACCGGCCTGATGCGCGGCCCAGACCAGCAAATGGTCTTCACCGCAGCGTGCCTGTTCATCGAAACGGCCCAGCTCGGCGAAACGCGTGGCCGGCAACAGCAGGCCCTGGTCGCCAAAAGGCAGTCGCAGCCAGCGCGAACGCAGGTTGGCGCCCCAGGCGTTGAGCTTGGCCAGGCGCGGGCCATCGGCGGCGAAGACGAGATCGAAATAGCCCATGGCATCGGCTTCGGTATCGAGGAACGCGCACAGGGCGGACAGGGTCGAGCGCTGCATTCTGGAGTCGGCATGCAGGAACCACAGCCAGCGACCCCGCGCGGCTTCGGCGCCGACATTCTGCTGCCGTGCCCGCCCCGGTGTGCTGGCGATCGCGCGCAGCCGCAGCGATTCGGGCCAGGCCGGTGGCTGCTGAACAGCTTCCTGTTCCGCATGCACCAGGATCACCTCGCTTTGCGCGGGCAGCGCTCCGAGTTGCCGCAGCAACTCCTGCCAGTCCGTTTCGCCAGGCGCCAGCGGGATAATGACGGACAGCCGCAAGGCCGGCGCAGTGGCTGCGTCGACCTGGTCTGGAACTTCGCGTGTGCCGCTCTCTGCTGGCGGCTGCGCTGGCGGCGCGGCGGATTCAGTCCGCTTCAGCGTCCGGGCATCCTCATCCAGGCATGGTGCAGGTTTCATCGGCAGCAGGCGCCGTCCGCCGCAGCAGGGGCGCTTGCGGGGTCACAATCGAACAGGCCGAAGTGACGCTGCTTGTCGCCGTCGATGCGGAAATGCGGCGAGAGGCGGCTGGCTGCGAGCATGTCGGCGCTGTTGCCGCACACGCGCATGGGCTTGCCGGTTTCGAAATGGTGGTGATCATCCAGATCGAATGTGTGTGGTTGTCCAGCAAGGCTGCCGAGATAGGTGGCAATCTGGCCATAATCCTCGCAGCGGTCTTCCAGATCCAGTTTGAAAGCACGCCAGGTGATGGACTCGAAGTGCGCGAATCCGATGCGTTGTTCCACTGCCGGGTCGGTCAGCGCAATGGGATTGCGCGCGCACACGCGTGCATCGACGACGCCCAGCTGTGCCAGCATTCGACGGAAGTCCTCGATGTAGAGCGCACCGGCCAGACATTCACCCAGCAGCACCGGGTCGTCCATCAGGGCGGAGGGCAGGCGACGGTCGGCAAACACGTCGGAGAAATACAGTTCACCGCCGGGCTTGAGCACGCGCATGATTTGCGCGAACGCGCGCGGCTTGTCCGGCACCAGGTTGAGCACGCAGTTGGATACCACCACATCAACCGAGTTGTCGGCAATGCCCAGGCGGTCCAGCTCGGCCAGGTCGCCGGCGAGGAGTTCCACGTTGCTGTGCGCATGGCCGAATTTGGCGGCGTGATAGTCGCGGTGGCGTTCGGCGACCTGCAGTTGTGCCGCCGTCATGTCGACGCCGATCACGCGCCCGTGTTCGCCCACCAGGCGTGACAACAGGAACACGTCGCGGCCGGTACCGCAACCCAGGTCGAGTACCGTCGCGCCGTCCAGTGCGGGCGCAATCGGCGAGCCGCAGCCATAGAAGCGCTCGGTCACCTCCGGATGCAACATGGCAGCCGTTTCACGCAGGTGTTCGGGCATGGCGCTGGTACTGCAGCAGGCCGTGGTGCGCAGGTCGGCGCTGCTCTGCAGCGTGTCGCCGTAATAGGTACTGACCCGGTTGCGGACCTCGTCAGCGCTCTCGTTGTTGTCGTCGGTACGATCGGTCATGCCAGTGCTCCGCCGCAGGAACTGCCGGCGCCCGCGGTGCAGCCGTAGCAATGGCTGTCGAAGGCGATGCGTTCGCTCTCGATATCGGTGAGTGCCTTGATGTCCCACAGGCTGCGCTGTTTTCCGGCCAGCGGCAGCTCCAGCGCCTGGTTGAAGTCGCAGTCGTACAGGTGGCCCCGCCAATCAACGGAAAGCTGGTTGCGGCACATGACCCCGAGTGCGGCTTGCGGGTTGAAGGCATTCAGAAGGGTATGCATGTAGTCCTCGTAGCGGCCCTCGCGCTGCAGCAGGTGCAGGAAACGCTTGATCGGCATGTTGGTGATGGTGAAAAGATGATTGAAGTGAATGTCGAAGTGCTCGGCCAGTTCACGTTTGTAATCGGCTTCAAGGTCGGCCTGCGCCGGCGGCAGGGTGGCGCCGACCGGGTTGTAGACCAGATCAAGCTCCAGCCCCGTGCCGGGGTGCCCGTAGCCCAGACCGGACAGCATCTGCAACGCGCGAATGGACGGATCAAAGACATGCTTGCCGCGCTGCTTCTCGACATTGGCCTTGGTATAGCAGGGCAGGGACGCCACCACCTTGACCCGCTGTTCGGCCAGAAACTCGGCGGTATCCTCCTGGCCTTCACGGAACAGGATGGTCAGGTTGCAGCGGTCGATCACGGTCTTGCCCAGCGCGCGCGCTTCGCGCACCAGCATGCGGAAGTGCGGATTCATCTCGGGCGCGCCACCGGTCAGGTCCAGCGTATGCACCTGCGGCGCATCGGCCAGCAGCTCGAGGATGCGCTCGGCGGTCTCGCGCTGCATGATCTCGGTGCGCTTGGGGCCGGCCTCGACATGACAGTGGTGGCAGGCGAGATCGCACAACTTGCCTACATTCACCTGCAGGATTTCCAGCGGTGTGCGGGTCAGTTCAACGCCGTGCCGGCGAAGGGTATCGGCGAATGCGGGCAGTGCGGGTTTGAGAACGGCATTCAAGAAAACGACTCCGGCTTTGGTGGTTGCGGTGGTAATCAGTCTTGCAGGTATTCTTGCAGCATCTGGCGACCGCGGTGTATGCGGCTCTTGACGGCCGCACGGGTAAGTTTCAACTGGTCGGCGATCTCGCTGATCGAGAATTCCTCGAAATCGCGCAGGATGATCGCTTCGCGGTATTTTTCCGGCAGCGACTGGATTGCCGCGACCAGATCGCTGCGCAGTTCGTAGTGATCGTCGTAGGAAAACAGCGCCGTGTCATTCGCAGGCAATGAGGTCTGGCCACGCATCGCACGCCACAGGCGATGGCATTCCCGGCGCACGATGGAGAATGTCCATGCCGGAAAGGCGGTGATGGTGCGCAGCGCCCCGATGCGCCGGTAAATCAGCATCAGCGATTCCTGCACGGCATCTTCGGCATCGACGCCCGCTGCACATTGCGACAACGCAATCTTGCGCAAATACGGGCGACAGGCAGCGAGCAGACTCTCAAGTGCCTTGGCGTCGCCCTGCCGTGCCGCGTTCACCATGGTCGGGTTGTGTTGCATAAATCACCTTTTACCTTTTGACTGACGCCGGGCGCGTTTTTTCAGGACCTTTCGCCAGGAGGCACCTGCAGCCCGGACCGATTCGTCAAGCTGGGCTCCCACCTGCATACTGACCGGACAGGTGCCGGATATCTTTCAAACGGTGGCTGATTGCGGTCCGCTATTGCCGCTGATAATCGGGGAAACGGCCGGTCATGGATCGCGCCAGGCCTCGAAACCATCGACAGGGCCGCCTCAGCGATATTCGGGGTTCTCGAAATCGAAGCGGCAGCCTGCATCCCAGTCGCGTCGCTGGTTGCCGTGCGCCGGAATGCCACCTTGCGACTTGAGCATCCGCGCCATGTGCATGAGGTTCCAGGTCATGAAGGTTGTGTTGCGGTTGGTGAAGTCGTTCTCCGGGCCGCCCGAGCCCTGGTCGAGGTAGGACGGTCCGGGTCCGGCCTCGCCCAGCCAGCAGGCATCGGCCTGTGGCGGAATCACGTAGCCCAGATGCTGCAGCGAATACAGCACATTCATCGCGCAGTGCTTGGCGCCGTCCTCGTTGCCAGTGACCAGGCAACCACCAACGCGACCGTAGTAGGCATATTGCCCGGCCTCATTGAGCAGTCCCGAGGCGGCATACAGGCGCTCGATGACGCGGCTGCACACGGATGACTTGTCGCCCAGCCAGATCGGCGTGCCGATCACCAGGATATCCGCCGCCATTACCTTCTCCAGCATTGCCGGCCAGTCATCGTGGCTGGCGCCATGTTCGGTCATGTCCGGGTACACGCCCGGGGCCAGGTCGTAGTCCACCGGGCGCAGCAATTCGGTTTGCACGCCATGCTTGTGCATGATGTCGCGCGCGATGCGTATCAGTCCCTCGGTGTGCGACTGTGCCGGCGCCGGCTTGAGCGTGCAATTGAGGAAGATCGCTTTGAGCCCGCTGAAATCAAGGTTGATATCGGGGTCATCTGTACTGTCAGACATGCGTGCCTCCCTGGAGACGTGAGACGAAAAGGTGATGGCGCAAGCTCTTGCATGGCTGGATCGGTCCGGAATCGAATTCGATTGTCGTCACACTCCACGATGCAACCTTGCATCTGAATAGAGGCGCGCTCGGGCCAAAACGATTCATCATGCCGGTATCAAGCTGACGCGATGCCGGCTGGCCTTCCATGGTCGCGACCGGCGATGGCGTTCAGTGGCGCCTCCAGCGGTGCCAGCGCTGCAACCATCCCAGTATGCGCTCGGGCGCATGTGCGCGCTTCCACTCACCGGCCGCGTACTTGTTGGCTTCGGCCCAGGTGGGATAGGCATGCACGGTGCCGAGGATCTTGTTGAGGCCGATGCCGTGCTTCATGGCCAGTGCGAATTCGGCCATCCATTCGCCGGCATGCTGGCCGACGCAGGTGGCGCCGAGAATGCGATCCTTGCCACGCGCCGTGATCAGTTTGACGAAGCCTTCGCTGTCGCGCTCGGCCAGCGCCCGGTCCAGGTCGTCCAGATCGTAACGGGTCACTTCGAAGTCGATACCCTGGTCAAGGGCCTCGCGCTCGTTCAGTCCGACGCGGGCCACCTCGGGGTCGGTGAAGGTGACGGCCGGCATCACCCGGTAGTCGGCACGGAACTTCTTCAGCGGCGAGAACAGCGCATTGACTGCCGCATACCAGGCCTGGTGGGCACCGGCGTGGGTGAACTGGAACGGCCCGGCAATGTCACCGCAGACGTAGATGTTGGGAAAGCGGGTCTGCAGGAAGTCGTTGCTTTCGATGGTCCTGTTGCGGTTCAGCGGGATGTCCAGATCCTGCAGGCCGTAGCCGTCAACGCGCGGCGTGCGGCCGACGGCGACGAGGATGCGGTCGAACGGCAGTCGCACGGTGTCTTCGCCGTGTTCACACACCAGCACCGATTCGCCGCCTTCGTCTTCCACCTTGATGGCCTTGTGACCGGTCAGCACCCGCACGCTTTCCGATTGCAGGCGCTTGCGCACGAACTCGGATACTTCCTCGTCCTCGCGCCCCAGCAGGCGGCCGGCCATTTCCACCTGGGTGACCTCACTGCCCAGGCGCGCGAAGGCCTGCGCCAGCTCGCAGCCGATCGGGCCGCCACCCAGGATCAGCAGCCGTCGTGGCAGTTGCTGCATCTGCCACAAGCTGTCCGAGGTCAGGTAACCGCATGCCTCGAGACCGGGCAGTGGTGGCACGAAGGGTTCGGCTCCCGCGGCAATGATGATGGCGCGGGTGGTGATCGGCTGACCGTCCACCTCCACGCACCAGGGCGAGATGATCTTCGCGTTGCCCTGACGCACATCGACGCCCATGTCGCGGTAGCGCTGTACCGAGTCATGCGGCTCGATCGACGTGATCGAATCCTGCACGCTCTGCATGACCCGGGCGAATTCCACCTTGGGCTCGGAGACTTCAATGCCGAAATCTGCGGCACGGCGGCTCTCGTGGGCAGCCCGCGCGATGCGGATCAGGGCCTTGGACGGCACGCAACCGAAGTTGAGGCAGTCACCGCCCATCTTGTGTTTTTCGATCAACGTGACTCCGGCGCGCACGGTGGCGGCGATATAGGCGCTGACCAGGCCGGCGGCACCGGCGCCGATCACCACCAGGTTGCGGTCGAATTGCCTGGGCTTGTTCCAGCCCTGGTACACGCGACGTGCCTTGACCCAGGTGATGATGGCGCGCGAGATCCAAGGCAGCAGTGCCAGCAGCAGGAACGATCCGATCAGGCCGGGCGACAGCAGTCCGGACAGCGAATCCAGTTGCGCCAGACGCGTGCCGGCATTCACGTAGACCACGGTGCCGGCCAGCATGCCGAGCTGGCTGACCCAGTAGAAGGTGACCACCGACAGCGAGGTCAGGCCCATGGCCAGGTTGACCACGAAAAACGGGAATGCCGGCACCAGACGGATGCTGAACAGGTAGAAGCCGCCCTCGCGCTCGATGCCGGCATCGATGCGCTTGAAGCGTTGCCCGAATTTCTGCCGTACCCAATCGCGCAGGATGAAGCGGCTGACCAGCATGGCCACGGTGGCGCCCAGCGCCGAGGCAAAGGAAACCAGGATCGTGCCTTCCAGCAGTCCGAAGATGGCACCGCCGGCAATGGTAAGGATGGCCGCACCCGGAATCGAAAGGCCGGCCATGACCACATAGGCCACGAAGAAAACTGCCGCCAGCAGCAAGGGGTGTGTGTCACGCCACGCATCCAGAGCCTGCTGCTGCGACTTCAATCCCGCGAGGCTGAGATATTGGCCCAGGTCAAACACGAAATAGGCTGCAATGGCGGCAATCACCACGGCCAGCAGGATCAGGCGGGGAGCGACCCTGCGCAGCGTCATGCGCATTGCGCCAGAAAGTGGCCGGTTCTTGCCGTGGAGGCGGTGTCGACTGTGCGCGGCATGGACGTTCCTGTCAGATGATGTATGGCTGAGCAGACCCGAAGCAGGGCCATTCCATTGCATGATGGCATCATGTCGGCCGTCGCGGTGATCATCGATGCGGCGCCAAGGTGTCAGCCTGGCTGTCCCGGGCGCAGCAGGGGAGGGGCCAGGGGGCCGTCCCGGTTTGCGCGGCCCGGCTGCTGCCGCGATAATTGCCGCTTTCCGAATGGCAAGGATTCTTCATGCTCGATCCGGGCTTGCTTCGCGGGCAGCTGACCGCAACCGCAGCGCAACTGCAACGACGCGGCTACACGCTGGATACGGCGGCTTTCGAGTCGCTGGAGGCCGAGCGCAAGCAGTTGCAGACCGAAACCCAGGAGCTGCAGGCCGAACGCAACAGTCGTTCCAAGGGCATCGGGCAGGCCAAGGCGCGCGGCGAGGACATTCAGCCCTTGCTGGATGAAGTGGCCGGGCTTGGCGAGAAGCTGAAAGCGAACGAGCAGGCGCTGGCTGACGTCCAGTCACGCATCAGCGACATTGCGCTGGGCATCCCCAATTTGCCCGACGACAGTGTGCCGGACGGCGCGGACGAGTCGGCCAATGTCGAGCAATCGCGCTGGGGCGAACCGCGCGCTTTCGATTTCGAGGTTCGCGACCATGTCGAGCTGGGCGAACGCCACGGCTGGCTGGATGCCGAGACCGGAGCGAAACTTTCCGGCGCGCGTTTCACCGTCATGCGCGGTCAGCTTGCGCGCCTGCACCGGGCCCTGGCGCAGTTCATGCTGGATTTGCAGACCAACGAGCACGGCTACCTGGAATGCAATGTGCCACTGCTGGTCAACAGCGAGTCCATGCAGGGCACCGGGCAACTGCCCAAGTTTGCCGAAGACCTGTTTGCGACCCAGGTTGGCGATACCCAGCGCTACCTGATACCCACCGCCGAGGTGCCCCTGGCCAACCTGCTGCGCGACGTGATCGTGGAGGCCGAGCAGTTGCCGCTTCGCCTGGCCGCGCATACACCCTGCTTCCGGGCCGAGGCCGGCAGTTACGGTCGCGATGTGCGCGGCATGATTCGCCAGCATCAGTTCGAGAAGGTCGAGCTGGTGCAGATGACGCGCCCGGACCGGTCGATGGCGGCACTGGAGGAGCTGGTCGGGCACGCCGAGGCCGTACTGCAGAAACTCGGGCTGCCCTACCGCAAGATGCTCCTGTGCACCGGCGACATGGGTTTTGGTGCGGCCAAGACCTACGACCTGGAAGTCTGGCTGCCCAGCCAGAAGACCTACCGCGAAATCAGCTCCTGCTCCAATTGCACCGACTTCCAGGCGCGCCGCATGCAGGCCCGCTGGCGCAATCCCGACACCGGCAAACCCGAGTTGCTGCACACCCTCAACGGCAGCGGCCTCGCCGTCGGCCGCTGCCTCATCGCGGTGATGGAAAACAACCAGAACGAGGACGGCTCGATCACCGTACCCGAGGCGCTGCGCCCCTACATGGGCGGCCTGGACCGAATCGCTTGACAGGCTAGGCTACAATTGAAGAACCCGGAGAGGTGGCAGAGTGGTCGACCCGTTCGTCGGGAACGAACGGGGACAGCGAAGCTGGCCCGGAGCGCGAAGCGCGCAGGGCGAGTCCCAGGGATGGGGCGAGCAGATGCACCGGTCTTGACGCGGAGGCAGGAGGCCGGAGCGAACAGCGGCGGAGCCGCTGGCCCGAAGGGCGGAGGGCAGGATGCCCGCAGTCAAACCGGCGTGGTAGCGATACCACTGTGGGTTCGACAAATTTGTCAGGAACAAATTTGGACCGCCGCAGGCGGGCCCTGAAGCGAAGCGAAGGGGTGAGGCTCATGGATGAGCCGAGCACAAATTTGTCAGGAACAAATTTGGACCGCCGCAGGCGGGCCCTGGAGCGAAGCGAAGGGGTGAGGCTCATGGATGAGCCGAGCAATCCCACCCGGGTTTGAACAGACCGGGAGGATCAAAAATTCGGAGAGGTGGCAGAGTGGTCGAATGCACCGGTCTTGAAAACCGGCGTGGTAGCGATACCACCGTGGGTTCGAATCCCACCCTCTCCGCCAGATAACCAAGCGCCCCCGTCAGGGGGCGTTTATCTATCCCCCCATGGACAGTCGATCTGCGCGGTCGGCATATGCTGCGCGCACGATACTTGACAGTTCCTGCCGCAACCGCTTTTCTTGTGCGTATCGACGAACCTGGGGAGGGGACGTGAAGCACAGCAAACGCGTGTTCTGGTACGCGATCTTCGTGATCGTGAGCGTGGTCTCCATCTGGGTGCCGCTGTACAACCGGCTGCAACCGGCGTGGCTCGGCATTCCGTTTTTCTACTGGTTCCAGTTCCTGCTGGTGATCGTCAGTGCGCTGGTCACGGCGCTGGCCTGGCGGGCGCGGGTCTGATGAAGGTCGACCTCAGCGCAATCATCGTGTTCGTGGTGCTGTTCGTGGCGGTCACGCTGCTCGGTTTTGTGGCGTCCCGCTGGCGCGCAGCCAGTCTGGACCGGCTGGACGAATGGGGCCTGGCCGGTCGCCGCTTCGGCACGGTGGTCAGCTGGTTCCTGCTGGGCGGCGACCTGTACACGGCCTATACCTTCATCGCGGTGCCGGCGCTGGTGTTCGGCATGGGCGCAATCGGTTTTTTTGCCGTGCCCTACACGTTGATGGTCTATCCGTTCGTGTTCGTGGTTTTTCCGCGTCTGTGGTCGGTGTCGCACCGGCACGGTTTCGTTACCGGCGCCGACTTCGTGCGCGCGCGCTACGGCAGCCCGACCCTGGCGCTGCTGGTTACCTTGACGGGTATCCTGGCCACCATGCCCTACATTGCCCTGCAACTGGTGGGCATCGAGGTGGTGATCGGCGCACTGGGATTCGCCGGCACGGGCTGGATGGGCGACGTGCCGCTGATTGTGGCGTTCGCCATCCTCGCTGCCTATACCTATACCAGCGGTCTGCGCGCACCGGCGCTGATCGCCATCGTCAAGGATCTGCTGATCTACATTACCGTGATCGCCGCAGTGGTGGTGATCCCGGCAAAGCTCGGCGGCTATGAACAGATCTTCGCGGCGGTGCCGCCTGATCACCTGCTGCTGCAGCCGGGGCAGGCGAGCGCCTATGCCACCCTGGCACTGGGCTCGGCGCTGGCGCTGTTCCTGTATCCGCATGCGATTACCGGCATTCTCAGCACCAACGGCCGCAGCACCATCAAGCGCAACATGGCCTTGCTGCCGGCCTACTCCCTGGTGCTGGGGCTTATCGCGGCGCTGGGCTACATGGCGCTGGCCTCGGGAGTTCAGGGCGACCCGGCCTACGCCGCCGGTTTCGACCAGTACGGGCCCAATTTTGCGGTGCCGGCGCTGTTCCGGCACTGGTTCCCGGGCTGGTTCTTCGGTCTGGCCATGGCGGCGATTGCCATCGGTGCGCTGGTGCCGGCGGCGATCATGTCGATAGCCGCCGCCAATCTGTTCACGCGCAACATCTACCGTGAATATCTCAAGCGCGATATGGGCGATGCGGACGAGGCGCGCGTCGCCAAGCTGGTGTCCCTGGTGGTCAAGCTTGGCGCGCTGGCGTTTGTCCTGTTCCTGCCACAGAAATACGCAATCAATCTGCAGCTGCTGGGCGGCATCTGGATCATCCAGACGCTGCCTGCACTGGTGATCGGCCTGTACACGCGCCGGCTGCACCGCAGCGCGCTGATCGCCGGCTGGGTGGTGGGCATGGCCAGCGGCACCTGGATGGCCGAGGCCCAGCACTTCAAGGCCATTTTCCCGCTCCACCTGGGCGAGGCCACCTTCCCCGGCTATGCGGCCCTGTACGCGCTGATCCTCAATCTGGTGGTCAGCGTGGCGCTGTCGATGCTGGCCGGCTACATGGGCTGGAAAGGTGGCACGGACAGCACCGACGAAAGCGATTATGGCGAGCTGCACGCATCGCCTGATGGTGAAACGGCCGCGTGATAGTATCGCGACCAATCCCAAAACGCTGCTGACATGTCGATCAAAACCAAGCTGCCCCGCGTGGGCACCACCATCTTCAGCGTCATGAGCCAGTTGGCGCTGGAACACAAGGCCGTCAACCTTGGCCAGGGCTTCCCGGACTTCGAGCCACCGGACGCGCTGATGGACGCCCTGACACGCGCCGTGCACGACGGGCACAACCAGTACGCGCCGTCGCCGGGCATTCCCGCGTTGCGCCAGCAGATCGCAGCCAAGACGGCAAAATTGTACGGCCACGAACCCAGCGTCGATCATGAAATAACCGTCACGGCCGGTGCCACGGAGGCCATTTTTGCTGCCGTTGCCGCCGTAGTCTGTGCCGGCGATGAGGTGATCGTGCTGGACCCCTGCTACGACTGCTACGAGCCGGCGATCAACCTGCAGGGTGCCCAGGCGGTGCATGTGCCGCTGAACCAGCCTGATTTTTCAGTCGATTGGCAGCGTGTGCGTGATGCAGTCACAGCGAAGACACGCCTGATCATCACCAATTCTCCGCACAATCCCAGTGGTGCGGTGTTCTCGCAGAAGGACCTGGATGCGCTGGCCGAGATCGTGCGCGACAGCCGGGTGATGGTGCTTTCCGACGAGGTCTACGAGCACATCGTCTATGACGGTGCCGAGCACCAGAGCGTGCTGCGTCATGCGGAGCTGGCGGCCCGCAGTTTCGTGGTCAGCTCGTTCGGCAAGACCTATCACTGCACCGGCTGGAAGACCGGATACTGCGTGGCGCCCCGCGCCATGACCGCCGAACTGCGCAAAGTGCATCAGTATCTGACCTTCTGCGGCTTTGCCCCCGCCCAGTTTGCGCTGGCCGAGATGCTGTCCGAGCACCCGCAGCACTATCTGGGACTGAGCGACTTCTATCAGTTGCGGCGGGACCGTTTTCGGGAATTGCTGGCCGACTCCAGGCTCAAGCTTCTGGATGTGCCCGGCGGCTATTTCCAGCTGGTCGACTACTCGGAAATAAGCAGCAGTGATGACATCAATTTCAGCGAGTGGCTGGTCCGCGAAGGCGGCGTTGCGGGCATACCGCTGGCGCCGTTCTATGAAACACCACCAGCCGACGCGCGCCTGTTGCGATTGTGCTTCGCCAAGAGTGACGCCACCATGGAAGCGGCTGCCGAACGCCTATGCAAGCTCTGAACATTGCCCTGGTCCAGGGCGACACCCGCTGGCACGACGCCGCGGCAAACCGGGCCTACTACGCTGACCTGGTGCATGCCGCCGCCGCTGGCAGCGACCTCGTCGTGCTGCCGGAGACCTTTCTCACCGGTTTCACCAATCACACGGTCGAGCAGGCTGTGCCGCAAACGGGCGAGGACGTGGCCTGGCTCAGCGCACTGGCCAGGGAAACGAATGCGGTCCTCACCGGCAGCCTGGTGATCGAGGAGGCAGGGCGATACTACAACCGCATGTTCTGGGCGCGGCCTGATGGCAGCTTCGATACCTACGACAAGCGCCATCTTTTTCGCATGGCCAACGAGCACGATCACTATGATGCGGGGACACAGCGACTGATCGTCGAGCTGAACGGTTGGCGGGTCTGCCCGCTGGTCTGCTACGACCTGCGTTTCCCGGCCTGGTCACGCAACCATGCTGATGCGGGCGCTGCGGGTGGCATGGACTACGATCTGCTCATCTATGTCGCCAACTGGCCCGCGCCCCGCCGCGAGGCCTGGCGCACCCTGCTGCGTGCGCGGGCCATCGAGAACCTGGCCTGCTGTGTCGGCGTCAATCGTGTGGGAACCGATGGCAATGGCATTGCCTACGCGGGAGACAGCGGGGCGTTCGATGCCCGGGGCGAGGTCTTGTGCGAACTGGATGATCAGGCACAAGTGGCCAAGGTACGGCTGGACCCGCAACCGATGCTGGAACTGCGCCGGAAATTCCCCGCCTGGATGGACGCTGACGACTTCAGCCTGAAGCTGTAGCAGCAGCCCGGCGCCAGCTGCGCCTCACAGGATATCCAGCACAGCCTCCGGTGGTCGGCCGATGGCGGCCTTGTCGTTGGCCAGCACAATGGGGCGCTGGATGAGGATCGGGTTGTCGGCCATGGCTTGCAGTAACTGCTCATCGCCGAGCCGGGGATCGTCCAGCTTGAGTTCGGCATAGACAGCTTCGCCGCTGCGCATCATCTGGCGTGGTTCCATGCCGAGCTGCCCGGCGATCACGCCAAGCTGCGCTGCGCTGGGCGGCTGCTTCTGGTAATCGATGATTTCCGGCTTCAGACCGCGCTCTTCCAGCAGTTTCAGGGTGGCGCGTGATTTGCTGCAGCGGGGGTTGTGGAGAATCTTCATGGCGATGGCGTGTCCTCTTTCTGTCATTGGATACGTATCTAGTGTAATAAAGAACATGATGAACTCATGTCCACGATTCTGTTACGGAGTGAAATGATGAACAAACTGATTCTGGGAGCGTGTCTGACCCTTGGGGCCTTGAGTGCCAGCATGCCGGCACTGGCACAAAGCCGGCGGGGTGATTCGCGGCCGGTGGTTGCGGTTGCGGAATTTCGCAACGATACCAGCGCTGGCTGGTGGGGTGGTGGCGTGGGCCGCGAGTTGTCGACCATGCTGACCAATGAAATGTCGGCGACGGGCTCGTTTCGCATGGTTGATCGGCGCAAGCTGAGCAACGTGTTGCAGGAGCAGGACCTGGCGGCTTCGGGCCGCATTCGCCCGGGCAGCGGACCGCGAATCGGCAAACTGACCGGCGCGCAGTATCTGGTGCAGGGTACGGTGACCTCGTATAACGAGCGCGCATCCAGCACCGGTGGCGGCTTCAGCTTCAAGGGCATTCATCTGGGCGGCAAGCACAAGGAAGCCTATCTGGCGATCGATCTGCAGGTCATCGATACCGAAACCGGCGAGGTCGCCTACACCCGCACAGTCGAAGGCCGCAGTTCAGGGAACGGCGTCAATGTGGGGCTCTACCGGGGTGGCTTCGGTGGCAACCTGAGTCATGAAAACAACACCCCGGCCGGCAAGGCCATCCGCGCTGCCCTGGTCGAGGCAACCGACTACCTGGCTTGTGCCATGGTCGAGCGTGGCTCATGCATGCGCGATTTCAACCGCAAGGAACGCCATCGCCGCGATAGCGACCGCGGTGCGATCAAGCTGGATTGAGTTTGAGGTTTGGGAGTGGGGAGTGGGGAGTGGGGAAGTGGAGAGTGGGAAGTGGGAAGTGGGAAGCAGCCTGAAATTGAACGGCAGGTCCGGGCAACCCCTTCTCACTCTTCCCCTTCGCGCAGCTGTCGCCTAGTTGCTGTCTTTCTGACAAGGCGCACAGGCTTGGGGCCACTTCCAATCTCGTCATCCCGATGCTTTGGCTTTTGTCATCCCGGCGCAGGCCGGAGGCGCTTTTCAACAGCCGTATGGCTGGTCATCCAGTCTGGTGTGGTGCGCAGCACTCGAAACCGGGTTTTGCGTGCTTCGCACGCTATTAGATACTGGATCCCGGCCTGCGCCGGGATGACGAGCGTGCAGGGTCTGCGCCGGGATGACGACGTCCGACGTGGGGACGACGACGGCTCGCTCCGTTTCAGGGACGATGTGACCGGGAGACAGCGTATGCGGGAAGATAATGCACGGTTGCGACTCCCTCGCCCCTCGCCCCCCGCCCCGAATCCCGATTCCCGATTTCCGATTCCCGATTCCCGATTCCCGATTCCCGATTCCCGAGTCCCGAGTCCCGAGTCCCGAAACTCGAGTCCCGAGCTCCCTGCGCTAGATCGAGAACTCGTGTCCCAGATACACGTCGCGGACTCGCTGGTCGGCCAGGATTTCGGCCGGTTTGCCTTTGGCCAGAACCTGGCCCTCGGCGAGGATGTAGGCGTGGGCGCAAATGCCCAGTGTCTCGCGCACATTGTGGTCGGTGATGAGCACGCCGATGCCGCGATCGCGCAGATGGCGCACGATACGCTGGATTTCTCCGACCGAGATCGGATCGACCCCGGCGAAGGGTTCGTCCAGCAGCATGAAGCGCGGTTCCAGGGCCAGCGCACGCGCTATTTCCACGCGCCGGCGTTCACCGCCGGACAGGCTGATGCCTTTCTGGCTGGCCAGGTGCGTCACCTTCAGCTCATCCAGCAGATCGGCCAGCAGGCCGTCGCGCTGTGATGGCTTGATGTCGCGCCGCAGCTCCAGCACGCCGAGCACATTCTCGGCCACGGTCAGGCGGCGGAAAACAGAGGGTTCCTGCGGCAGATAGCCGATGCCCAGGCGTGCGCGCGCATGCATGGGAAGCCGCGTGATGTCGTGGCGATCGAGGCGGATGGATCCGCTGTCCGCTTCGATCAGGCCCACGATCATGTAGAAACAGGTGGTCTTGCCGGCGCCGTTGGGGCCCAGCAAACCGACCACTTCGCCCTGGCGCAACTGGAAGCCGAAATCCCGCACCACGGCGCGTGAACGGAAGCTCTTCTTGAGACCGCTGGCAGTCAGCATGCTGAAGCGGGCCGGGTCACTTGCGTTTGCGCGGTTCGAGGGTCAGATGCACGCGGCCCTGTTTGCCGCCATTGCCCTTGATGGCGCCGGAAGTCGGGTTGTACACCAGATGGGCACCATTGAAGGTTCCCTGGCCCGGCTGCTGCACATGCGCATCGCCATTCAAGGTAATGGTGTCGCCATTGACCTGATAGTCGATGATGCTGGCGTGGGCTCGCATGAGGCTGCCGTCATCCATCTGCTGCTGCAGGTGCGCAGGATTGCCGTTGAGCACGATGCGCTCGGTGTTGCCGCTGGCGTTGGCATGCGCGGTGCCCTTGCCTGCCGTGGCTTCCAGGGTGCCCTGCTTGATGATGACATGGCCGCTGAGCGTGGTTATGCCGGTTTGTTGCGACGACTCGAAGTGATCGGCGCTGACACTGATCTTCTGGTTGCGATCGCTTTCCCGGGCCATGGCCGGCAGCGTGATGGCGGCCAGCGCCAGCAACAGGATGATCAGGCCGCGGCGGGCGGCGCTAGCGCTTGCGACTGGGTTGTAGGGTGCCGTGTACATTGGCGAGCAACTCCATGGTGTGCGTGACAAGGTTGGCCTTGAGACCGGTTCCCGTGAGTATACGGCCTGGATCCGTGATCTCCGCCCGGGCCGATGTTTGCAGGCGCTTTTCACCTGGCCAGGCGGTGAGATCCGCTGTCTTGATGCGGGCCTGCCCCAGTGTGTCGGTTGCCGGTCGTGTCATCAATACTTCGCCAGACAACTTCAGCTGTTCGCCGTCGCCACTGACCCAGCCGTGTTCGGCCTGGCCCTGCCAGTGGCTGCCATTGCTCCCGGGCAGGCGAAATCGCGGCTGCTCGATGAACAGGGACTCGTCCGCGTCACGGCGCTGCAGGTGCGGTGCTCGCAGGGAAAAGCCGATGTCGCCGTGCTGGTTCAACACGTCAAGAGTGAAATTTTCCAGCGAATAGCCCGAGCGCGGCGGGCCGGCACTTTGGCGCGGTTTCGGTGCCGGCTTCAGCCACCACAGGAGAAGCTGGCTGACGGCCACGGCCAGGAGCAGCCCCAGCAATGCACGCCGATTCACTGACCCCATAGCCAGCGCCCGATCTCGTCGGCATATTTGTTCTGTGCCGCCAGAATCAGATCCGAAACATTGCGCGCAGCGCCGTGGCCACCGGCTTGCGCTGTGCGCCAGTGGACCCAGGCATCCAGCGCCGGATGTGCATTGGCCACCGCGATAGCCAGGCCAGCACTTTGCAGGGCGGGCAGGTCGGGCAGGTCGTCGCCGGTGAAGGCAGCCTCTTCGGCGTCAAGATCCAGCGCCTTGAGCAAATGCGAGAGACATTGGCGCTTGTCGTCCTGACCCTGATAGACATGCGTGATGCCCAGCTCGTCGGCACGCAGCGCCAGGGCATGGCTGATGCGCGCGCTGATGAAGGCAACCTCGATACCATTGTTCTGCAGCTGTTTCAGGCCGAGTCCGTCATGCGCATTGAATACCTTGAATTCGTGGCCATCGGCGCTGAAACGCAGACAGCCATCGGTCAGGGTTCCATCGACATCAAACGCCGCCAGCCGAATGCGCCTGGCGCGCTTGCGCACTTCGTCGCTGACGCCTTCAAGTACTCGTTCCTGCGCGGATTGCAGTTCCTGTTTCACGATACTCGACTCTTGCGATAGTTTTCAGGTTGCGCCAACGGCCACTGCGCATGCGTTGCGACCCATATCATTGCCGCGCGCCTGGCGAAGCCAGTCGGAAAAACGACAATCAGGGCCTTGCAGCCATACCTTAACCGAACCGCGGATGCATGGTGCCGATTCTCAGACAACCCGTTCGCGCAGCAGGTCGTGGATGTTCAGCGCACCGACCAGCCGCTGCTCGTCGTCGACCACCAGCAGCGCATGGATCTTGTGAGTCTCCATCATTTGCGCGGCCTGCACGGCCAGTTTGTCCGGGCTGATGGTCTTCGGGCTGCGGTTCATCTGGCTGGCGACCGGCGTGGTACGCAGGTCCACGCCATGGTCGTCAAGTGCGCGGCGCAGGTCGCCATCGGTAAATACGCCCAGCAGACGATGCTCCGCGTCGACCACGGCCGCCATGCCCAGCCCCTTGTGGGTCATTTCCACCAGCGTGTCGCGCAGATTGGCGTTGCTCGGTACCTTGGGGATGTTGTCGCCACGGTGCATGATGTCGTTGATGTGCAGCAGCAAGCGCCGTCCCAGGCTGCCGGCGGGGTGCGAACGGGCAAAGTCCTCGGCGGTGAAACCACGCGCCTCCAGCAGTGCCACCGCCAGGGCATCGCCCATGACCAGTGCCGCCGTGGTGCTGGAGGTGGGTGCCAGCCCCAGTGGACAGGCTTCGCAGTCGACGCTCACGTCCAGGTGCACATCAGCCTGCAGTGCCAGTTTGGAGCGGGCATTGCCGGTCATGGCCACGAGCGGCGTGTTCTGGCGCTTGATGGTCGGCAACATCGACAGGACTTCTTCGGTCTTGCCGGAATTGGACAAGGCCAGGACCACATCATCGCTGGTGATCATGCCCAGGTCGCCATGGCTGGCTTCGCCGGAATGGACGAAAAACGCTGGCGTGCCGGTGGACGCGAGGGTGGAGGCGATCTTGCGGCCGATGTGCCCTGACTTGCCCATGCCGGTGACCACGACCCGACCGTTGCATTGCCACATCAACTGGCAGGCGGCGATGAAATCCTTGTCGATTCTTGGCCGCAGTGCCTCGATGGCTTGTGTTTCGGCTGCAATGACAGCGAGGGCGCTTTCGCGGACGCTGCTCGGGTTCAATCGAAGGGTGGCAGTCTCGAGATGGGTTGCGCGGGCTTCCATGAGCGGTCTCGGATGGGGCTGGACGGATGCACGTATCGCGGGCATACCGCTACGTACGGAAAGTGGTTACCATAGGGAGCCATTCTAACCTGTATCCGCGTGGTCAGTGGGTTTCGGCATGGTAGCCGCCGACCCCTGTTCAGGGTTCCCCTGCTTGCCCGACCGCGCCGAATGCTGCAAATCCGACGATTTCAGGAACTCCATGGACGCCCAGACCATCCAAGCGACAATCCAGCATGCCATGCCCGACGCCGATGTCGAGGTCGGCAGCGAGGACGGTGTGCACTTCCAGGCCCGCGTGGTCAGCGCGGCGTTTGCCGGCAAACCGCCATTGGCGCGGCACCGAATGGTATACGCGACATTGGGCAGCAGCATGGGTGGTGACATCCATGCGCTGAGCCTGGCCACCCACACGCCCGACGAAGTCGGCAACTAGAAAGGATTTCCGATGGCGAAGATTGTAATCAGCGGCGGTGGTCCCCTGCAGGGCGATGTATGGATTTCCGGTGCCAAGAATGCGGTGCTGCCTATTCTGGCCGCTACCTTGCTGGCCGATGAACCGGTCAGCATCGGCAACGTGCCACATCTGCACGATGTGACCACCACCATGGAGCTGCTCGGCCAGATGGGTGTTGAACTCGTGGTCGACGAGCGCATGCAGATCCATGTCGACCCGCGACCGGCCAACAAGTATTTCGCGCCCTATGACCTGGTCAAGACCATGCGCGCGTCCATTCTGGTACTCGGCCCGCTGGTGGCGCGCTTCGGCGAAGCCGAGGTGTCTCTGCCTGGTGGCTGCGCCATCGGCTCGCGCCCGGTTGACCAGCACATTCGCGGCCTGCGCGCGATGGGTGCCGAGGTGGTGGTCGAGAACGGCTACATCAAGGCGCGAGCCAAGCGGCTCAAGGGCGCGCGCATCATCATGGACATGGTGACCGTGACCGGCACCGAAAACCTGATGATGGCCGCGACGCTGGCCAGCGGCACGACCGTCATCGAGAACGCTGCGCAGGAGCCGGAAGTGGTTGATCTGGCCAATTGCCTCAACAGCATGGGCGCGAAAATCGAAGGCGCCGGCACCTCGGTCCTGGTGATCGAGGGTGTGGAGCGCTTGCATGGTACCCAGTACGACGTGCTTCCGGACCGAATCGAAACCGGCACCTTCCTGGTGGCTGCGGCCATGACCGGTGGGCACATCCGCACGCGCAAGGCGCGGCCAAGCACCCTCGATTCGGTTCTGGCCAAGCTGGAAGAGGCCGGTGCGCATATCAACATCGGTGACGACTGGATCGAGCTGGACATGCGCGGCAACAGGCCGCGATCCGTGAATGTCACCACCGCACCGTACCCGGCTTTTCCGACCGACATGCAGGCGCAGTTCACCGCGCTCAACTGCGTGGCCGAGGGCGTGGGCGTGATCACTGAAACCGTATTCGAGAACCGTTTCATGCACGCGCATGAACTCAAGCGGCTCGGTGCCGATATCCGCATGGAAGGCAATACCGTGGTCGTGCACGGTGTCAACGACATCACCGGCGCGCCGATGATGGCTACCGACCTGCGCGCATCGGCGTCGCTGGTGCTCGCCGGCCTCGTGGCCAAGGGCGAGTCGACAATCGACCGCATCTACCACATCGACCGCGGCTACGAGAACATCGAGGAGAAGCTGGGCGGTCTGGGCGCGCATATCCGGCGCCTTCCCAACTGAAGCCTGTGCGGTCGCGGTGCCATTGGCGCCACGACCGGGCCGGCGTCCGCATCCGGCCATCGTGATCGATGGCGCGAATGCTTGTGCTGTGCATGCGAGAGGAGGGGGGAGATGATCAAGCCACATTCACTGGAGCTGGCCGGTCTGCTGCTGGCGGCATTCGCTTGCGGCCCGCTCGCCGCCGGTCAGGGCAAGTCGGTGCCGGCCGCGCCGGCCAAGGTCACCGTGCTGCATTGCGCGCACCTGGTCGACAGCCGCGCCGGCAAGCTGCTGGGCGCGACCACGGTGACCATCCAGGACGGGCACATCCGCTCGGTGGATGCGGGCGAGGCCGAGGGGCCGGCAGGCGCGAAGGTGATTGACCTGAAGCAGGCGACCTGCCTGCCCGGCCTGATCGACTCGCATACGCACCTGACCATGCAGTTCAGCAAGTCGAGCTACAGTGACCAGTTCCGCTTCAATCCGGCCGACAGTGCCATCCGCTCGACGGTGTATGCGCGCCGCACGCTGATGGCCGGCTTCACAACCGTGCGCAATGTCGGTGACGGCCATGACGAATCCATTGCCCTGCGCAAGGCTGTCGATGCCGGTATCGTGCCCGGTCCGCGCATCTTCACAGCCGGCGTGCCGATCGGGACCACCGGCGGGCACGCCGACCCCACCGACGGCTACAGCCTGGCGCTGCAGGGCAATCCGGGGCCGAAGGACGGCATCATCAACAGCGCGGCCGATGCCTGGAAGGCGGTGCGTCAGCACTACAAGGACGGTGCCGATCTGATCAAGATCATGCCCTCCGGTGGCGTGCTGGACGAGAGCTCCAGCAGCTCCAACCCGCAGATGACGCTGGCCGAGATCAAGGCGGTGGTGGCGGCCGCGCACGATTACGGCTTCACCGTGGCCGCGCATGCGCATGGTGCCGAGGCGATTCGCCGTGCGGTGCTCGGCGGGGTCGACTCTATCGAGCATGGCACCTACATGGATGCCAGGGACATGCAGCTTATGAAGCAGCACGGTACCTGGTATGTGCCGACCATCATCGCCGGCGAGTTCGTGATGCAGAAGGCGAAGCAGGGCTGGTATCCGCCGCAGGTGGCGCGCAAGGCCGCGGAAGTCGGTCCGGTGATCATGCAGACCGCCGGCAGGGCATACAAGGCAGGCGTGAAGATTGCATTCGGCACCGATGCCGGGGTGTATCCGCATGGCGACAATGCGCAGGAATTCCACTACATGGTGGAGGCCGGCATGCCGCCGATGTTCGTGCTGCAGGCCGCGACCATGCATGCCGCCGAGCTGCTGAAGCGGGCCGATACGCTGGGCAGCATTTCTTCCGGCAAGCTGGCCGACATCATTGCGGTGGACGGCAACCCGCTCGAGGACATCGACCGCATGCAGCAGGTCAGCTTCGTGATGAAGGGTGGCCAGGTCTACAAGAACAACGGCAAGCCCGTGTGGGCGGGCGAGGTTCAGGGCGAGGAGTAGGTCTTCAGCAGCAGAGTGTAGTCGCCATACTCCATCTTGGCGGGTACGGGGTAACGCTGCGTGGCGTACCAGGCCGTGAAGTTCTTGCCGGGGTCGCTGCGCTGCACGCGCTGCGCCTGCATGCGACCGGCAGGCACCTTGATGTCATCATGGTCCTTCAGCCTGAAATGCTGGATTTCGACACGATCCTTGACCGCCACGGGCAAGGCGATGCTGCGACTGCCTTTCTCCAGCTCCTGCCCGAGAGTCAGCGACAGCAGATGCCGTTCAATCAATGCCGGGACAGCCGGGTAGTCGTAGTTGCGACCATCGGCCTGTACCTGAACGCGTCTTTTCTGCCAGTCGGCCTGCACGGTGCGATGACGCTGCTTGATCCCGGCGTCCAGTCGATAGTCGTAGCTGATCATTTCGACGTGCCCATCGCGCCAGCGAAAAAGTGAGGACTCGTCTGTGGTCATGCCCAGCAAGCCTGCCAGGCCATGCTCACCCCGGGTGCGTGTGGTGAAAAGCCAGTCGCTGTCCCGGGCACGCAGTTGCATGGTGGCTTCGCCGATGGCCTCGCCTTTTTTCAGCACCTGGTAGTGTGCTGTAAAGGCTTGCGGTGTGGCGGCGTACAGTGCACTCGGGCTGACAGCGGCGAGCATTCCGATCAGGGCGATAACAGACTTCATGGGCATGCAGCTTGGACGCAGGCGCCTGAACAAGAACCCAAGACCGGGCATGCGTCAGCCCTTCTCAAGGCCCATGGGCCCTGCCAGCAGAGGCTGCTCGAGCAGTTCACCATCGCATTGCACGCCGTCGGGCGTCCAGGCGATACGGCTGGCAGCAATCGCGGCCACAACGCGGCCGAGCAGTTGATGTTCCAGCGGCAGCAGGCGTTTGGCCAGGCTCTCCTCGCTGTCGTCGGCCCGGACTGGCAGGCGGACCTGTGCAATCAGCGGTCCGCCATCGAGTTCGGCGGTGACGAAGTGGACACTGGCGCCGTGCTCGGCGTCACCTGCCTCCAGCACGCGACGGTGGGTGTGCAGACCCCGATACTTCGGCAGCAGCGATGGGTGGATATTGATGATGCGGCCATTCCATGGCGCAATGGCCGCACCATCCAGGATGCGCATGAATCCGGCCAGCACCACAAGCTGTGCCCCGTGCTCGGAGATCCGGGAAAACAGTGCACGATCGTATGCGGCGCGGCTGGGGTAGCCGGCAGGGTCCAGCGCCAGACTGGGGATGTTGTTTTCTTCGGCCAGGCGCAGGGCGCGTGCCTGGGGCTTGTCCCCAGCCACCAGCACGATATTGATGTTGGCGCGGCCTTCGTCACGCAGCGCGATCAGGGCTTCCAGATTGCTGCCGCGGCCGGAGGCCAGCACGGCGACCGGCAATTTTCGGGGCTCGGGGCTCGGGGCCCGGGACTCGGGAGCGGGGGTCATCCGATCCTGACCCGCTCATCGCTGCTGTTTTCGAGCACGCGCCCGATTTCCCAGGCCGCGAGATCGTGTGCTGCCAGTGCCTCGATGCAGGCGGCGGCAGCGGAATCCGGCACGATCACGACAAAGCCGATGCCGCAATTGAAGGTTCGCCACATTTCGCGGTCGGCGACGTTGCCTTCCCGCTGCAGCCATTCGAACAGCGCCGGGCGAGGCCAGGCGCCGGAATCGATGTCGATGCCCAGGCCCTCGGGTACCACGCGGATGATGTTCTCGACCAGGCCGCCGCCGGTGATGTGGGCCATGCCGTTTATTGTCGGGACTCGGGGCTCGGGACTCGGGACTCGGGTGGACCCGCGACCGAGCAGCTCGAGGATGGGCTTGACGTAGATGGTGGTGGGCTGGAGCAGGGCATCGGCCAGGCTGGTGCCGTCGAGATCGAGATCGAACGGCGAGCCGGCACGTTCGACAATGCGGCGGATCAGCGAGTAGCCGTTGGAATGCGCGCCTGAGGAGGCCACGCCGATGAGGGTGTCGCCGGCGGCGATGCGGCTGCCATCGAGCAAGTCGTCCTTTTCCACCGCCGCGACGGTGAAACCGGCCAGGTCGTACTCGCCGTTGGCATACATGTCGGGCATCTCGGCGGTCTCGCCGCCGATCAGCGCGCAGCCGGCCAGTTCGCAACCGCGGGCAATGCCACCGACCACGGACGTCGCCGTGTCGATGTTCAGCTTGCCGGTGGCGAAGTAGTCGAGGAAGAACAGCGGCTCGGCGCCTTGCACCAGCACGTCATTGACGCACATGCCGACCAGATCGATACCGATCGTGTCGTGTCGGTCCAGTTGCTGGGCCAGTTTCAGCTTGGTGCCGACACCGTCGGTACCCGATACCAGGACCGGCTGGCGATACCGTCCGGACAGATCGAACAGGCCACCGAAACCGCCCAGTCCACCCATCACTTCCGGGCGCATGCTGCGTTTGACCAGTGGCTTGATGCGTTCCACCAGTTCATTGCCGGCATCAATATCGACGCCGGCGGCGCGATAGCTCAGGGGTTCGCGTTCGCGGGACATGGTTCCATGATCTTGTGTAAACCGACAATGATAGACGTTTGTGCCGCAATTGGGCAGACTTGTGCCTCAAACTACAGAGGACTGGCTAGCCGTGTTGCGCCATTTGCCAAACGCCATCACCGTGCTCAGAATCCTGCTGGTGATCCCGCTGGGCTGGGCCATCATGCGCGAACATCAGCTGCTGGCGCTGTTGCTGGCGGCTGTGGCGGGCGCGTCCGATGCGCTGGATGGCTGGCTTGCGCGACGTTTCCACTGGCAGTCGCGCCTCGGCGCCTGGCTGGACCCGGCGGCCGACAAGCTGATGCTGGCGACCGGCTTTGTCGGCTTGAGCGTGATCGGTGCCACGCCCTGGTGGCTGACCCTGCTGGTGCTGGGCCGGGACGTGGTCATCGTGGCCGGGGCGCTGGCCTATCACTGGTTGAAGGAACGACTTGTAGTCGCACCCAGCCGCATCTCCAAATGGAACACGGTGTTGCAGATTGGCTGGGTGGTGCTGGTGCTGTTCAGTCTGCAGGGCCTGCTGAAGCTTGATCTCGCGCCGCTGGTCTGGGTGGTGGCGGCATCGACGCTCATCAGCGGCATCGACTATGTTGTTCGCTTTGCCAGCAAGGCCCGCAAACTGGGCAACAGGCGGCAGATGCACGAGGGCAGAAGCCTTGACTAGGGCGTGTCGGATCTGCGCACCCAATGGCTGCCGCGTCATCTTGCCCGCTCCCGGCATGCGGGCAGGGACGCATGCCGGCCTCGTCGCATTCATGATCGGAGAACTGTAAATGTCCACCACTCCCCTCATGCGCTGGCAGATGCTGGCGCTTATGGTCGTTATCCTGGCCCTGCTGTGGCTTCTGGCGCCTGTGCTGACCCCCTTCGTGGTGGCGGCCATGCTGGCCTATCTGGGCGATCCGCTGGCTGATCGGCTGGAAAAGCTGAAGCTGGGGCGAACGCTGGCCGTGTCGATCGTGTTCACCCTGATGCTGCTGGTGCTGGTGGGGGTGCTGCTGTTGCTGGTACCGCTGATCGAGCGCCAGGTGGTGCGCCTGATCAACTCGCTGCCGGACTATGTTGCGTGGATCCGTGACCAGGCGGCCCCCTGGTTGCAGCAGCATCTGAATGTCGACTTCGGCAGCTTTGACAGCCAGCGCGTGGTCGACCTGCTGCGCGGACACATGTCCTCGGCCGGCGGATTTGCCGCGGTGGTGCTCGCCAATGTGTCCAAGTCGGGCCTGGCCGTGGTCGCCTGGTTGACCAATCTGGTGCTGATTCCGGTGGTCACCTTCTATCTTCTGCGCGACTGGGACGTGCTGATCGAGCGGATCCGGCAATTGCTGCCGCGTTCGGTGGAGCCCACCGTAAGCCGGTTGGCGAAGGATGCGGACACGGTGCTGGGCGCCTTTGTGCGAGGCCAATTGTCGGTGATGGTGGCCCTGGGCCTTATCTACGGCATCGGCTTGTGGGCAGTGGGCCTGAGCGTCGGCCCATTGATCGGCATGATCGCCGGGCTGGTCAGCTTCGTGCCCTATCTGGGCTTCATCGTCGGCCTGATCGCCGGACTCATAGCCGCACTGGTGCAGTACCATGACTGGCTGCACGTGATTCTGGTGCTGGCAGTATTCGGCTTCGGCCAGATCATGGAAGGCTACGTGCTGACACCACGGCTGGTCGGCAACAAGATCGGCCTGCATCCGGTGGCAGTCATTTTTGCGGTGATGGCCGGCGGCCAACTGTTCGGTTTTACCGGGGTGCTGCTTGCCCTGCCGGTGGCTTCGGTGATCATGGTGCTGCTGCGCTATGCGCACGAGCGCTACACCAGCAGCAGCCTGTACCGCACCGGTACGCGCAAACCGGATACCGATGCCGATGTCCCGATCGAATCCGGCAGTGATGCGCAGTCCGGCTCAGGCCATGCCGCGGATGGCGACGATGCCTGAAAGCGGGCAGATGCCATTGCGCTTGCGCTGGCCTGCGCGGCAGCGTTTCGAGCATTTCGTGGTCGGTGCCAATGCCCTGGCCATGGCTGCCTGCGTGCGCGCGGCCAGGGAGAGCGATGCGCCGTGGGTCTACCTGTCGGGTCCGGCCGGCAGCGGCAAGAGCCACCTGCTGCTCGCCGCCTGTCAGCATGCCAGCAGCGCGGGGCGGTCGGCCCAGTATCTGTCACTGGCGGACCTGCCGGCACAACCGGATCAGGCCATTCGTGGGCTCGGAGGCACCAATCTGGTGGCGCTGGACAACCTGGATGCACTGCCGGGCCAGGCCGAACTGCAGCATGCCCTGTTCGATCTCTACAATCGCCTGCGCAGCGAATCGGCAGTCATGCTGTTTGCCTCCAGTGCACCGGTGCAGGCCTTGTCACTGGAGCTGCGTGACCTTGTTTCCCGCCTTGGCGCCTGCACCCAGATCCCCTTGCGGCCCCTGGACGAGCCGGCACGTCGCAGCCTCCTGCGCGACAGCGCTGCTGCGCGCGGCATGGAACTGGATGACAAGGTGCTGGACTGGCTGTTCCGCTACCACGCGCGCGATCTCGGCAGCCTGGGCCAGTTGCTTGATCGTCTGGATCAGGCCTCGCTGGCACAGCATCGCCGCATCACCATTCCATTCCTGCGCGAGTTGCTGCATGGTGGCGTGAATCAAGGAAACGAAGAACGACGCATGTAGGCCGGATGACGAAGCGCTGCATACGGGCTGCCAGCTCTGTGCCGCCTGGTGAGTATGCAGGTCGGGATCGCCAGGGCGGGTGCACAGCATCGCGCAACCATTGCATGCCCGCTAGGAGCCTGGGCGGTAGGAACCAAGTGAGCGAGGCAAAGTGGTTTTAAGGCAGATTTTTCGATCATTTGAGGCGAATAGCCGTAGCTATTTAACGAAAATGAGCGGAAAAGCTGGCCAAAACCACGAGCCGCAGCCGCTTGTGTTTCTACCGCCCAGGCTCCTAGCCTGATGGATTGGGATCATTCTGCCTTGAATGGCAGCGGCAGGACCGTTAAGGTCACAAACGAGCTTGTCCAGAGCCACGGTTCCGGACAGTCAGGGGCTGATTCGAGACATGCATTCCGCGCATACGCGCAAGCCGCATGCGTCCAGCTCCGGTGATGGCCCACTGCAATGATGTGGCCGTCGCGAATCAATCACGTCATTCAAACCGGGGAGAGCCATGCGCTACTTGATCGCATTGTTGTTGTTCGTTCCATGCTTTGCCGTTTGGGCAGATAATGGCGCGCTGGAAATCAATCAGGCCTGTGCCTCATCCAGCGAGGGCTGTTTTGCCGGCGATTCGGCCGGTTTGCCTGTGACCATCGTTACGCCGGGCCATTATGTGCTGACCGGAAATCTTGCAGCCAATGCCGGTGGTGCCACTATCGATATCGAGGCTGACAATGCCGAACTCGATCTCAACGGATTCGAGATTGCAGGTACGGCAGCGTGCACGGTCAGCAACACATTCCCCATCTCGGTGAGCTGCTCCTCCGACAACTTCGCCATAGGTATCAAGTCTGGCAACGGTATCAGTGGTGTGACGGTGCACAACGGTACTGTCCGAGGGATCGAGGGCGATGGCATTCTGCTCGGCGACCGTGCCATTGTCGACAATGTCAGTGTCTACGATATGCCCGGCACCGGCTTCAGTGTCGGTACCGGTTCGAGGATTACCCGCTGCCATGCATTCCGTCTCGGCAGCCGCGGCATCAATACGCTGGATCAGGCGATGGTGATCGGTAACAGCATCCAGAATGTCGGCGGCGACTACGCCATGCTGACTTTCAACGGTGCTGCACTGATCAAGGACAACAATGTGTCTTTCAATCAGCAGGTGGGCATAGGTGCCGATAACAGTGCCGATCGAGTGGTCGGCAATGTGGTGCGTCTGAACGGAAGCTGGGGGTTGAAGGTCCAGTATGCCGACTCTGCGTTTGGTGACAATGTGTTTGCCGGCAACAATTCCAGTGGTTACGACATGTGCGGCAATGGCAGCAACATGGGCGGCAATTTCTGCTCAGGTGGCGCATGCACGCCGTCGGCTTGCCCATGATACCCGGTGCAGTCCCGCGCAGCGCGATCATTCTGCTGACTGGCCTGCTGGCGTTGTGCATGCCCGACGCTCATGCTGCCAGCAGCTACTACGGCTACCTGCAGGTCGGATTCACCACGCCGGTCACTGCCAACGGCATCGAGGTGCCGCGGCATGCGCTGCTGGGTGTGGGCGAGACTGGTACGCCATTCAGCGGATACGCGCTTGCCCAGCGCGATGCGGTGATCGACGCATTTGCCCAGGGTCTGGGCGCACGGCGATACTTCTCTGTGCGCCATGCCCTGAATCTGGGCGGCGGCCTGGTGGCCATGCCGGGTGACGTGATCCTCGATGACGGTGCCGGTTTCAGCAAGGTGCTGGATGCGCGCACTGCGGGTGTGCCCGACGGGGCCTCGGTGGATGCCATCAGCCTGACCGGTGACGGGCGTCTGCTTCTGTCGTTCGACATAGCGGTCAAGCTGGGTGGTGCAGTCTTCGACGATGCCGATATGGTGGTCTACGAAATTGGAAATTTCAGCCTGTACTGGCGTGCCACCGACTTTGGTTTCGACGAAGCGGCTGACCTCAACGCCCTGACACGCTTGGGTGGCGGACGGTTTCTGATGACTTTTGCAACCGGTGGGAAGTTTCGGGAACGGCCTACCGCGCCGGTGATGCACTTCTGGTCGACGTGCGCGCAGGCACAGTGCGGAAGGACTTCAATGCAAACAGTCTCGGTGCTGGCGAAAGTGCAATCGATGCGCTTTCCGTGACTGCTGCCAGCGACCTGATATTTGCCGACGGTTTCCAGTAGAGCGGGGTGGGGCGTCTGCATATCCAACAGGCCTTTGGCAACAGGCGTGGACAGTGCGGCAATGCGTGTCCGGATTGCACTGC
>CAWDBD010000009.1:0-95334 GCA_963800395.1 uncultured Gammaproteobacteria bacterium | reverse complement strand
AGTGGACGGGTCTTGCCGTTGCCCTTGGGAATGTCCACCCGTCTGACCGGTTGCGGGCGATAGTGCCCCGCTTCCAGTTGCTTGCGAATGGCCGGCCAGTGCTCTTTCAGGTACCGGGGTAGTGCATTAACGGTCATGCCGTCAATGCCCGGCGCGCCCTTGTTCTGGCGCACTTGCTTCAATGCACGATGCAGGTTGGGCGCTTCCAGCACCTTGGCCAGCATCGTATCGGGGTTGATCGGCTCACGGTGGCATGACGATCCAGTCACGGGTTCATCCAGCGGCTGAGCCGCTGCCGGCAGGCGCCGGTGCGCAGATGCGTTCCCGTGTCTCTCCGTCATGTTCGGTTGCCTCCCATCGTTCGGGCCTTCGGCGGAAGCTTGCCTACGATGCCCTCGGCCGACTTCTGCCCTGCGATCAGAGCCAATCGCTTGGCTCTCAGTGAGTCCTTCACACAGGACAGACCTCCCGGGGTAAGACACGTCACCTTCGCGGCGTAGATGCCGGATTTACAAAATGCACCCCAACCGCAGATGGAGGACTTCGCGGTCACGTGCCCGCTGGTCCCAGGTGCATCACGCCTCATATCCGATTCTTGTACATCATCCCGCCGGTTCGGATTGGGCTTCCTTCAGACCCCGCCTCGCGACGACGCCCTTGCCCTTCTCCTTGCCTTCGGCTCTGCGAACCCCGGCCATGGGACTTTCACCCATGAAGTAACGTGCCATGCCCGGCACACACGCCTGAATTAAGCCGAGCCGCGAAGCGGCTTCGGCTTGAATGAATTGTTAGAGCGAATCCTGCTGCACTCGACAAGCGGTGTAAGCAGCAACGCCTGTCTTTGGCTCCATGTACTCAATACAAGGTTCTCCACCAATTGTTTGGCGATGCAGCCAGCCAGCACATTTGGAGCTGGCCTCCGACCAGCTGACCACCCCATTGCGATCTACATCAACCTCAGCGGGAGCCACAGGCCACGCACCGCAATAGTAAGAAAACCAGAAGCCATCCTCATCGGTTGCATATATCGCCGCTCGCCAAGTGCCGTAGCAAGTTGCGAAAAGGCCAATGCAGCACAAAAAAGCAATTGCGATATTCTTTGCCATGCGCTCTAACGCTTGAGCTAAGTGGCGGCTGCCACGAATGAGTATGATGTTACCGCAACCAACACGCAGCCGTCCGCTTGAGCGAATGGTTATTCGCCAACGCGGGCGAGCTCGAAGACGCGCTTGATGATACCGCCACCAGAACTAGGAACGGGTGGCGCTTCTCGAAAATTAAATGCCTCGACAAGGGCGAGGCTTGCTGCATGCCGAGGGTCAATGACGCCGACGACCTTTTCGGCGCCGAAGATCTCGAATGCATATGAGCACGCGAGGCCGAGTGCGGCGCGACCAAGGCCCTTGCCGACGAACTGCCTTGCGAGAATTACTTGAGCTTCACGGCACTCGGCAGTTTGGTAGTGGCCAAGTGTGACGCGGCCAGCGAAAGCGTTGCTTGGCGCGTATACAAGAGCAAACTGATGCAGCACATACGGCAGCCTCATTGCGTCTTGAAACCATTGCGCGCGCGGCTTCGTAACCGGACCGCCCACGTACTGCTTAAGAAAAGGATCGCTTTCAAGTTCAAAGAGTGCTTCGAGGTCGCCGTTGCAGAAGCGACGCAGACCAAGTTCCTCGCGCCGCATGAGCAGAACGTCAGTGGGCATTTGGTGCATAACGCCTGAATTAAGCCGACTTGCGAAGCAAGTTCGGCTTGAATGAATTGTTAGGGGGCAAGTGCCTGGGATGCATGAACATGATACGGAGGCCCACTGATTGTGATGGTGTCCGGGACTGGCTCGGAGTTGGCATTGCAGTCAATCTCTACGTATGACAGATTTCCTATCGCATCTACGAACAAGAGAATTTCAAGAGACTTGCCCGTGTCTTGCAGTTGAAACGCGCTCTCAAAGACCATGCCGCCGGCTGAGCCAGAACTGGCAATAGGTGGAATTGCTGATTTTTCTGGTACAGAAACGGAGAAGCTATTGCAGCCGCAGTTGCAGAAATCTGAAAACGTTGCCGCAGAAAACTGATCGCGCAGCCGTTCGGGTACGGGGAACTTCGAATTTTCGCAGATGAATTTGATCCAAAAATCTACCCGATCACGCAACACTTTGTTTGCCCCCTAACGCCTGAGCTCAGCCGCCGGCAGACCGCGTAGCGGTTTGACGGTCGGCTGCAGCGATTTGTTGGGGCCCAACCCTTGTCACAGGCTGCCCCTTCGCGTACATTTCTAACGCATGAGCAAGTATTTTACAACCGAGGACGCAGCCACCTATCTGGGGTTAACACCTTCTCGCGTGCGGCAATACATCGCCGTAGCACGGCTCCCTTCGAGCAAGCTCGGACGCGACCATATGATTAAAGAAGACGAACTCCAATATTTTTCCACGCATGGGAAAAGAAGCGAGTAGGCCAGCTAAGGAGGAAATTTAATACTTGCGCATGCGTTAGGATTATGCGAAACTTACACCGATGAAGACTGCATCGAACTTACGAAGCGAGAATCCGGTGCCTGGAGCTGGCTAAACTCGACCAGCAGCCCGTCGTCGTCCTCCCCGGCGACACCCGCAGCGTCATTCGGGAAATTCCCGATGAAAGCGTACAGTGCGCAGTGACGTCCCCGCCGTACTGGGGTGTACGTGACTATGGTGTAGACGGCCAGATCGGGGCTGAAGTCGACCTTATGGCGTATATCGCCGCCCTTGTCGATGTGTTCCGTGATGTACCGCGAGTCCTAAAACCTGATAGCACCTTTTGGCTGAACATTGGGAATACTTACACTTCAGGTGGCCGTAAATGGAGAGACAGTGACGCGAAGAACAAGGGGCGCGGCATGTCCTACCGACCCCCGACACCAGAAGGGTTGAATAAAAAGGATCTAATCGGTGTTGCTTGGCTTCTTGCGCTTGAGTTCCAACGAGACTGCTGGTACTTGCGCAACGACATTATCTGGAACAAGCCCTACTGTCTGCCTGAGAGTGTGCGAGATCGCATGACGGTTTCGCATGAGTATTTGTTCATGTTCTCGAAATCCGAGCGGTACTATTTCTGGACCAAGATGCGATAAAGGAATCCGTCACGAATGGTGATGGACGCAAGAATAAGCGGACCGTTTGGACAATCAACACTGAGCCCTGCGCCGAAGCACACTTTGCAGTGTTCCCCCGCGCACTTGTCCGCCCCTGTGTATTGGCGGGAAGTCGGGTGAACGATATCGTCCTTCTACCCGTTCTTCGGTGTCGGAACATCTGGCGTTGTCGCCAAAGAGCTTAGCCGCCGATGCGTGGGTATCGAAATCAGCCGAGATTACATTCGGATGGCAAAAGAGCGCATCGCGTCGGTGCAAGCCAGCCTTATCCTTCCGGAACATGGAACCTCCAAACGGCGTGAACAAGGCAGCGTTTCTTTTGCAGACTCTTGATCTGTAACTTGTTTTCCTCGACCTCCGTTGAAGTACAGACTGAAATCCCGCTGCTGCTTGTTCGGTACGTAGCAGTAACCCGGCTTCGGGTCTTTCTGCTTGCTCTCCAGCTTCATTTCGAATTCGCCGCTCTTGGCCTCCTCAAGCACAGCTTTGGGGATTTCGACAAGCTCGTAGTGCCAATCTGGCGCTTTCGATAAGGCTCTGAGTACCAAAATTCGCTCATAACCCTTCATGTGGTTGAGGAAGTGATCTCGTAGACCGATGAGGTCTGCTGGGTCGTGTCCCCACGATCCTTTCCCGAGTTCCATGAATTTGCTGATCCAGAGCATATTGGCTCGGATGCTTTTGTCAGCCTGCGTCTTCAGTGAGACTCTTACGCCGTCAATCGTCGCATCGTGGCCAGGGTTGCCTTTTGGCGCGAGGTGAGCATCCACTCCTGACACCCGCAGCACGGCTACCAGTACGTACTCAAATTTGTCCTTGCTGAATGGCTCGACGGAGAAACAATGATGGACACGCATGGCCTCGCCAAAGTTGCGAAGCGTCTCGTCGTCAAACCACCCTTGGTTCCCACTTTGGAGCGTGTACGGCTGCGAAAATACAGATGCCGCCCTGCGTATCCAGTGAAGTTGACCGCCGGTTAAGTTCGGTAAAATTTCTGTCAGCTCTCGGACGAGCTGGAGTTGATCGTTAGTCATGAAGCCTCATGCTTTTTTGGGGCCTAACGCTTAGTAGACTGATAAACGGGGTGTAGTCCCGCAGTGTAGCGCCTGATTTCGTATGGGAAGGTCCATCTAATCCCTACACGAATCATGGTGTTGTGCTGATTGTGCCGCGTAGTCATGCAGCCTAATCCGCCGGTATTTGCAGGCCAGACCTTGCAACGCAAATCAGCGACACCCTTGCCGCCCTGTCTTTGTGCTGTTACCTGAACGACCCCTACCCACACTTCGAATACCCACAATTCAAACAAGTCTGACACCCATCCAGCAGCACCAGTGCCTGGGTATTGCACTTGGAGCACTGGGCGGCGCCGGGCGGGAAGCCGGACGCGCTGACCTCGTCGTCGTCGTTGGGGGTGGTGTCGTGGTCGGTGTCCTTGTTGATGCGGGCCTTTTCGAAGGCGGCGCGCTTTTCGGCGATGAGCTGGCGCTGGGCGTCGGTCATTTCCGGGTCGTGCAGCATGCCGATGGTGCGCATGTGCTGCTCCAGCACGGCGCCGATCTCGGCGACGATGGAGGGCATGTAGACGCCGCCGGACTTGAAGTAGCCGCCGCGCGGGTCGAACACGGCCTTCATCTCTTCCACCAGGAAGGTGACGTCGCCGCCCTTGCGGAACACGGCGGACATGATGCGGGTCAGGGCCACGATCCACTGGAAGTGGTCCATGGACTTGGAGTTGATGAAGATCTCGAACGGGCGGCGCTGCTCGTGCTCGGTGCCGGCATTGAGCACGATGTCATTGATGGTGACGTACAGGGCGTGCTCGAACAGCGGCGACTTGATCTTGTAGGTGGCGCCCACCAGGGTTTCCGGCCGCGCCACGCTCTCGTGCATCTGGATGACTTCGGCGCTTTCGCTGCGGCCCTTGCCCTTGGCCGGGGCGGTCTTGCCGGCAGATTCCAGCACGTCGCCGGTGTCGGGTTGCACCACTTCGCAGGCGCGAATCTTCTTCTTGATCTTGGTGGTCATGTTTTTGGCTCAATCAGGGGAATGTTGCGGTGTCACGGCTGGCTTGCGGCTAGAACTTGCCGTAGTAGCCTTCTTTCAGGGCATCAAACAGGTTGGCGGCGGTGTGGGTCTCGCCATCGTATTCGATCTCCTCGTCGCCACGGACCTCGACCACCGAGCCGTCTTCCAGCTCGAAGCGGTATTTGGTGTTTTCCAGGTCCGCCGCCTTGACCAGCACGCCCTGGAAGGCGGCCGGGTTGAAGCGGAAGGTGGTGCACCCCTTCAGGCCGTTCTTGTAGGCGTGCATGTAGATGTCCTTGAAGTCCTCGTAGCGGTAGTCCGTGGGGACGTTGGCGGTCTTGGAGATGGAGGAGTCCACCCACTTCTGCGCGGCGGCCTGGATGTTGACGTGGTCGATGGGGTTGATGCTGTCGGCCGACACGAAGTAGTCCGGCAGACGGGTGGCCTCGTCGGTGCCCTCGGGCGTGGCGTCGGCGTTGATCAGCGCGCGGTAGGCCAGCAGCTCGTAGCTGAACACCTCGACGCGCTCCTTGGACTTGCGCCCCTCGCGGATGACGTTGCGCGAATACTGGTGCGCAAAGCTGGGCTCGATGCCGTTGCTGGCATTGTTGGCCAGGCTCAGGGAAATGGTGCCGGTGGGCGCAATGGAGGTGTGGTGGGTGAAGCGGGCGCCGGTGCGTGGCCAGCTTGTCGATCAGATCCGGCGCCACCTTGCCGATGCGCTGCATGTAGCGGCTGTAGCGCGCGTGCAGCTCGCGGCCGGGGATCTCGTCGCCCACCTTGTAGCCGTCCTCGACCATTTCCGGGCGCTTGCGCAGCATCTCGCCGGTGACCTTGAAGGTCTGCTCGAGGATGGGCGCCGGGCCCTTTTCTTCGGCCAGTTCCAGCGCCACTTCCCAGCCGGCCACGGCCATCTCCCGCGACACATCCTCGGTGAAGGCGCAGGCCTCGTCGGTGCCGTAGCGCTTCTTCAGCATGGCCAGGGTGGAACCCAGGCCGAGGAAGCCCATGCCGTGGCGGCGCTTGTGCATGATCTCGTGGCGCTGCCGCTCCAGCGGCAGGCCGTTGATCTCCACCACGTTGTCGAGCATGCGCGTGAACACCTTGACCACCTCGCGGTACTCGTCCATGTCGAAGCGGGCCTTGGGCCCGAACGGGTCACGCACGAAGCGGGTCAGGTTGACCGAGCCCAGCAGGCAGGAGCCGTAGGGCGGCAGCGGCTGCTCGCCGCAGGGGTTGGTGGCGCGGATGTGCTCGCACCACCAGTTGTTGTTCTGCTCGTTGACGCGGTCGATCAGGATGAAGCCCGGCTCGGCGTAGTCGTAGGTGGACACCATGATCATGTCCCACAGGTGCCGCGCCTGGATGCGGTCGTAGATGCGGCAGGCCACCATGCCGTCGTCGCGGGTGACGTAGTCGTCGTGCGTGGGCCAGTCGCGCCAGGTCACCTGGTTGGTGTCCTCGAGGTCCACATCGCCCTGCTCCTTGACGTGGATGGGGAATACCAGCGGCCATTCGCCGTCGTTTTCCACCGCCTGCATGAAATCGTCGGTGATCAGCAGGGACAGGTTGAACTGGCGCAGGCGCCCGTCCTCGCGCTTGGCGCGGATGAACTCGCGCACGTCCGGATGGCTGACATCGAAGGTACCCATCTGCGCGCCGCGGCGGCCGCCGGCCGAGGACACGGTGAAGCACATCTTGTCGTAGATATCCATGAACGACAGCGGCCCGGAGGTATAGGCGCCGGCGCCGGACACGTAGGCGCCGCGCGGGCGCAGGGTGCTGAACTCGTAGCCGATGCCGCAGTTGTGGATGACGGCCAGACCGTGGTTGCCGGCCAGGTAATTGTTGTGTTTTTCGACGGTGAAGTCGTAGAAGGTCTCCGCCAGCGGCAGATTGCGCCGCACCGATTCAAGCGGCCGCAGCGTGCGGGCGAAGTCGATCAGGGGTTTCAGTTGCGGGAAGCGTGCGGACCAGCGATCGAGCCAGATGCGGCTGACCACGTCGCGCTCGTGGTAGTGGTGATAGAAGCCCAGCGCGTGCTTGTCCGTGTGCGAGAGGCCCTCGCCGCAATCGCGCAGGGCATCACGCAAGCTGCGCGGCATGACGTACTGGTCGTACTGGCCTGACTGGCTGGCGTGCTCGGCAATGCGCCCGCGCTTGCCCGAGTCGGCCATGTGGCGCGCCACTTCGGCCAGAAAGCCGGAATCGGAAATCTTCAGCATGGCACCGCCGCTGTCGCGCACTTCGTGCCCGTTGAGCATGTGGCTGCGCGGCTTGCGCAGGGTGATGGCACCGTGCACGCCGAACAAGCCCAACAGGGACTTCAACTGTTCGGCGAAGTCATGGTTCTGGATCGCGATAGTGGCGCTGCCGCGCTCGCGGCTGACCGTGCCGTCGGTATCGATCAATCCCGCCAGGAATGGCAGAAAGTGCTTTTCGGGCTCGGCCTGAATCCACGCGGGCACGTGCATGGCCGTCGTCTTCTTGCCAATCTGCTGATCGATCAGATCGGCCGCCTGGCTGGCTGCAAAACTGGATACGGCGTAGTCCCACACGGCGGTGCCGTTGGTGGTCTGGCTCGCCACGACCTCTGCCGAGGAGCCGCAAAAGGCCTTGAAGAACGCGGCGTAGCGCTCCACCACTTCGCGCTCGGCAGCGCGGATCTTGAACACCAGACGCTTGCCCATGGCTCGGGCGCGCTCGGCCCATGCCTGTCGGCTTGGCTTGTAGGCGAAGTGCTTTTCGCAGGCGCTGCCGTCACCCAGGTGGGCACCGGCAAACCAGGCGTCCAGGGTTCGCTTGGCCTGCGCCTTCCAGGGCAGGCTGTGATGCACCAGGGCATCGCCCGATTGCACTTCGTCGGCACGTACATAGACGAGCTTGCTGTCCCGGTAGACGAGGACGGGGTGCTTGATGGACGTCTTGATGGATACGCCATTGGAGACCAGCTCGATGTTTTCCGCGCGCGGCACATGCGTGGTCATGTGCTTCTGGATGGCGCGCATCTCGAACGCGCCATGCTCACGGTCGTAGCACAAGATCTTCTGGTGGCGCTCGGCCACCGCCTGATCGGCCGTGACCAGCCCGTGTTCGGTGCGCACCCAGGTGCCGGGGGCAACGCAGCCGGCCTTGAGCGTCAAGCCGGCTTCGTGCACCTTGTCGAGGATGTTGTCCATCGAGTCGTGGATGGTGCCCGACACGGTGCAGTTGATGGTGGAGGTGGCCGGCTTGTGTGCCAGCGCACCGGCATTGGAGGTGATGCGCCCGGCCGGGATGGCGCCGTGGCGCAGCGCCCACAGGAAGCGCTCATACCAGTGCGCTTTCAGTTCCGGGGTGGCTTCGACCTCGGACAGCGCCTTGGCTACGCGCTTCCAGGTGTCGTCGACCGCCTGGTCCACGGCTTCGCCGTGCTTGTTCTTGAGCCGGTATTTCTTGTCCCAGATGTCCTGGGAGGCCGGTTGCAGGGGGATCTCGCCATGCCGGGGGTCGCGTTGGTCCGCGCGCGCGCTGCTGCTCACTGTGCTGCTCTCCTTGAAATGCTGCTGTTTCTTTCAATTCCGGACGCTGTGTCCACGCTGATGCGGGTGGCCTGTCCGGGCCCTTCCGTCGGCCGCCGCTGACCGGTGGAAACGTGCAGACAGGTCGTTTCAGCGATCATCCCCGAAAAGCGCATGGTGGCGCCGTTTCCCCCAAGTCGTGGGTGCGAATGCGAGCTGAAAACACAATATCTTGTGGTTCCACACCGCTGTCGAAAGTACCGCTCAGGGCCAGGCTTGTCAACGGAAAATGCAATGCCGGAAAAAAGTCGAACTCCGGCGCGGCTGTACAGTCCCATAGTCATGCCAACATACTTGCGGGAATGGACATGAAGCCGATCAAGACTCCTCTTATTTCATTGCTGGGCGCGCTGCTGCTTGTGGTCGCCGGCCCGGTTCTGGCGACCCTGCCGCCCAGCGTCAACGGCCAGCCGCTGCCGTCGCTGGCGCCGATGCTGAAAAACGTCACCCCGGCGGTGGTCAACATTTCCTCCAAGCATCACGTGCGCGCCCGCGATCCGTATCTGGACGATCCCTTCTTTCGCCAGTTTTTCGGCCTGCAGGGCCAACCGCGCGAGCACGTCGAGCAGGCGCTCGGCTCGGGCGTCATTGTCGATGCCGACAAGGGCTACATCCTCACCAACAACCATGTGATCAAGCAGGCCGATGACATCCGCGTGACCCTGCAGGACGGGCGCAAGTTCAAGGCCACCGTGGTCGGCGCCGACCCGGCCACCGACGTGGCGGTGATCCGCATTCCGCCGAAAAACCTGACCGCCCTGCCCGTGGCCGACTCGGGCAAACTGCAGGTGGGCGACTTCGTGGTGGCCGTGGGCGAGCCGTTCGGCTTCGGCCAGACCGTCACCTCGGGCATCGTCTCGGCGCTGCGCCGCACCGGCCTGGGGCATACCTACCAGAGCTTCATCCAGACCGACGCGTCGATCAATCCGGGCAACTCCGGTGGCGCCCTGGTCAACCTGGCCGGGCAGCTGGTGGGTATCAACTCGATGATCTATTCGCCTTCCGGCGCCAGCGCCGGCATCGGCTTTGCCATCCCCTCGGACCTGGCCATGAACATCATGCAGCAACTGGTGCGCCATGGCCGGGTCCGGCGCGGTTCGCTGGGCCTGGAAACCCAGGACATCACGCCGCGCATCGCCACGATGCTCGGCCTTGATGACAACGACGGCGCCGTGGTGACGCGCATTGATGCCGATTCGGCCGCGGCCAGCGCCGGCATCCGCGAAGGCGATGTGATCGTGGCCGTCAATGGCCAGAAGATTGCCAGCGTCGATGAGCTCAACAATGCCGAGGGCCTGCTGCCTGTCGGCAAGCCCGTGCAGCTCTCGCTGATGCGCCAGGGCAAGGCCATCACCGTCACCACCCGGCTCAAGCCCGAGGTGCTGGCCAGCGCCAGCGGCGCCAGTGTCGATCCGCGCATGGCCGGTGCGCGCCTCACTGACCTGGGCAAGCGCCAGCGCGACAACGGCCTGTACGGCGTCACCATCAGCCAGCTTGCCACCGGCAGCCGCGCCGACGAAAACGGCCTGGCCAAGGATGACCGCGTGGTAGGCGTGGGCCGGATGCGCATCGACAACCTCAAGGAGCTGCAGCGCGCGCTGTCCGACCCGCCGCAACGCCTGATCCTGACCATCGTCCGCGACGGCCGCGCGCTCTACGTGCCCATGCGCTAGGCTTGCCACGCCACGACACGTCCGCATCAACGTCATCCCGGCGCAGGCCGGAGGCGCTTTTCAACAGCCGAGTGGCTGGTCATCCAGTCAGGTGGGCGTGCGGAGCACTCGAAAACGCTCTTGTGTGCTGCGCACGCTTTTCACACTGGATCCCGGCCTGCGCCGGGATGACGAGTATTGAGGCATCCGGGTCCGGGGCGTTCGGCGCACGGAGATGGCGCACGTTGCCGTCATTCTGCACGCAGCCACAGAATCCACCGCAACACGGCTGTGCTGCATGAGTGGCACGAGTCACAGTTGTTTCAGGCTGGCCATGTCACCATGAGCGAACCTTTAACTCGAAACACCACGTATGCGCCCCAATGTCCTGCGCTACCTGCTGCTGATGGCTGCCGCGCTGTGCGGCACCTCCGCGATGGCAGCTACACCACCGCCGCACAAGCTCATATGGCGCGGTGACCTCGCCACCTCGCGCAGCCTGATGCACGACCTGGCGAAGGCCTGGCACAAGGCCGGCCACCCGGCCATGACCTTGCAGCCGTTCAGCACCATTTCCGGCATCGACGCGGCCGTGGACGGCAAGGCGGACTTTGCCGGCAGCGCCCGCGCGGCGTTTGCCAAGCGCAAGAAGGAAGACGGGCTCAACTTCACTCCCGTGGCCTGGGATGCACTGGTGATGATCGTGCACCGCCACAACCCGGTCAGGAATGTCAGCCTCAACCAGTTGCACGACATCTACTACGGCAAGATCACCAACTGGAAGGCGCTGGGAGGGCCGGACCAGCCGATCAACCTGTACTCGGTAGCCAGCCCGCTGGACGGAATCGAGTTCAGCCTGCGCAAGTACCTGTTCCGCCGCGGCAACCAGCCGGTGGCCTCGCCGCGCCTGTACATCAACACCAGCCAGCTTGAGGCGGCCGTGGCCATTGACCCCATGGGCCTTGGCGTGTCGACTCTCTCGGGTGTGCACGACAACAAGAAGTTGCGCATGCTGCGGGTGGAGAACGTGGCCCCGAGCCTGGCGACCGTGGACGACGGCAGCTATCCCCTCTATCAGCCCCTGTACCTGGTTACGCCAGCCAACAGCCCGTATCAGCAGCGACTGGACCAGTTCCTCGGCTTTGCCACCAGCGACGCGGGCCGCAAGATCATGCGCGCCAATCATGTGCTGCCCTACGACGCCACCGCGCCCCTGGCCAGCGACCTGGACCGGCATCTGGTGACGGTGCAGGACATGAGCGCCCCGCAGATGAACGGCCCGGTAGCCGCGCCCGGCGCCACCTATGCCTCTCGCACCGCGCGTGCGCCCACATCCGAACGCACGCTCAAGGCCCGCCAGGACCTGGCTGACCAGCGCAAGCGCAGCGCCGCCAGCAAGAAGGCCATCGAGGCCAACAGCAAAAGCCAGGACTCGCCCTAGCCCGCGCATTGTCATCACCCCGTAACATGGATTCTGCGACTTCAGTCGCTGCGCTCCTTGCGCGCAGAATGACGGTGTCTTGCGAGCATGCGCGCAGGAATGAAAGCCCCTGAGTCAGGGGCGATCCACGGCGCAGCCGCGGATGGGGTGTGGATGGCATGCCGGGGCCCGAAGTTTGCGCAGCGAACTTTGGGGTGGTCATGCGCAGCATGACCATGGCCTGCGACTTCAGTCGCTGCGCTCCCTTCGCGCAGAATGACGGTGTCTTGCGAGCATGCGCGCAGGAATGAAAGCCCCTGAGTCAGGGGCGATCCGTGGCGCAGCCGCGGATGGGGTGTGGATGGCATGCCGGGGCCCGAAGTTTGCGCAGCGAACTTTGGGGTGGTCATGCGCAGCA
This sequence comes from uncultured Gammaproteobacteria bacterium, assembly GCA_963800395.1. Taxonomy (GTDB): domain Bacteria; phylum Pseudomonadota; class Gammaproteobacteria; order Xanthomonadales; family Rhodanobacteraceae; genus DASSBG01. Next base: position 83,121 of record CAWDBD010000009.1, on the reverse strand, counting down.
TGACCATGGCCTGCGACTTCAGTCGCTGCGCTCCCTTCGCGCAGAATGACGGTGTCTTGCGAGCATGCGTGCAGGAATGAAAGCCCCTGAGTCAGGGGCGATCCGTGGCGCAGCCGCGGATGGGGTGTGGATGGCATGCCGGGGCCCGAAGTTTGCGCAGCGAACTTTGGGGTGGTCATGCGCAGCATGACCATGGCCTGCGACTTCAGTCGCTGCGCTCCCTTCGCGCAGAATGACGGTGTCTTAGCGAGCATGCGTGCAGGAATGAAAGCCCCTGAGTCAGGGGCGATCCACGGCGCAGCCGCGGATGAGGTGTGGAAGCCGCACTCCTGTCATCCCGGCGCAGGCCGGAATGACGAGGGTTGATTTTGCGGGGGCCGGGATTTTGATCGCGCCGGAATGACAAGTGTTCATTTTCCTGAGGTCCGGGCGTTTGCCTGCGCGTCTGGCACGGCTGCTGGCGGCTGATTGGGCTACCATGGTCGGATACGTCACGGTGCCGGAGAACGAACGATGGATGGATTGATCGAGAGCCGCGGCAACCTCAAGCGGGTTGCCATTCAGACACTGGAAACGGACGGCCTGGCTGCGGCCCGCCGCAAGCTGGGCAAGCATGCATCGCACTGGCTCAAGACTTCGGGGTTCACGCCGCAGGCCGGCAATCATGTCCTGATCCCGGAATCGGACGGCAGCCTGAAATGCGCGCTGGCGACGGTTGATGCGCAGGACCCGGTCTGGTCGCTGGCCGCACTGCCCGTGAACCTGCCCGAAGGCAACTACGAACTCGACAAGTCTGCGAAGTTGAAGCATCCCGAACTCGCTGCACTGGGCTGGGCGCTGGGCTCGTACTGTTTCGACCGCTACCGCAAACGCAGCCGCGCACCGGCGAAGCTGATGCTGCCGCGCGCGCAGCTGAAGCAACTGCAACCCACCGTCGAAGCGGTGAACATGGTCCGTGACCTGGTCAACACGCCCACTCACGACATGGGGCCCTCGCAACTGGCCGCCCAGATCAAGGCGCTGGCGAAACGGCACAAGGCACGCATCCGCGAGTGGGTGGGCAAGGACCTGCTGAAGGCGGGCTACCCCACCATCCACGCAGTCGGCCGCGCCGCCACGGACGCACCGCGCCTGGTGGAGCTGAGCTGGGGAAAGAAGACCGACCCGAAACTCACCCTGGTCGGCAAGGGCGTGTGCTTTGACAGCGGCGGACTGGATATCAAGAGCGCCAAGGGCATGCGCTGGATGAAGAAGGACATGGGCGGCTCGGCCCATGCCATCGCCCTGGCGCATCTGGTCATGCAGGCCCGGCTGCCGGTACGCCTGACATTGCTGGTACCCGCGGTGGAAAATGCCGTGGCCGGCAACGCCTTCCGCCCCGGCGAGGTGATCACCACCCGCGCCGGCATCAGTGTCGAGGTGGACAATACCGACGCCGAGGGCCGGCTGGTGCTGTGTGACGCGCTGGCGCACGCAGTCGAGGACAAGCCCGACCTGATCGTCGATTTCGCCACCCTCACCGGCGCCGCACGCGTGGCACTCGGCCCCGATCTGCCGGCCATGTTCAGCAACCAGGACAAACTGGCCGATGCCACCCTGAAGGCCGCGGCGGAAACCTTTGATCCCTTGTGGCGCATGCCGTTGTGGGCACCCTATCAGCGCATGCTCAAGTCGCCGATCGCCGACACCTGCAACAGCGCCACTACTGGCCACGCCGGCGCCATCACCGCGGCGCTGTATCTGCAGCAGTTTGTTCCCGACGCGACGCCCTGGATGCACTTCGACGTCTACGCCTGGAACGACAGCGACCGCCCCGGCCGCCCGCAAGGCGGCGAAGCCATGGGTCTGCGCGCCACATTCGCGATGCTGCAGAAGCGCTACGCCTGAGGCGGGGCGCTCTGCGCTGTCGCCAGGCTGGCGGCGGCGCATGCCCTGCGGCTTTCAGGTCAGGGCATCTTCCGGCCTGCCAGGGCACAAGTGACCGTCGAGGCCGCGTCAGCTAAGCTCTTGACGATGCATGCCTTGTGGCCACTGCCGATTGTCTGGATCGACGCCTTCGGTGCCGGGGTGTTCACCATGACCCTGGTGCACCATCTGGGCCTTTGGTGGCAGCGCCGCAACCGAACCAGCTACCTGTGGATTGCCCTGTCGGCGCTGGGTGCACTGATGGTGAACCTCTCCGGGCTGGTGCTGCGCGGTGCGCAGGGTCCGCCCGATCGGTTTCTGACCAGCATCAACCTGTTTGGCGTGGCGCTGGCGCTGGTCAGCCTGTTCGAACTGGTGCGCTCGATTGCCGACAAGCGGGCCGGATACCTGCGCCGTGTGCTGCAGGTCGCCTGCATTGCCCCGGTGGTGCTCTATGCCACCACCGGTATCGAACTGCTGCTGCCACTGCTGTATGCCCTGTCGCTGGCGTTCATGGTGGGTGCCCTGCTGCTGACGCTGCGCAAGTCGTTTTCCGACGATCCCCAGGCGCGGACGCTGAGTATCGGCCTGTGCGCGCTGTTTGTGACCCTGACCTACGACATGGCCTCCGAGCTGGGCCTGCTGCCGCGTCAGGAAGGTTGGCCGGTACTGGGTTTTACCCTGCTCTATCTGGCCGCAACCCGTGCACAAAGCCTGCGCCAGCTGAGCGAGCACAATGAATTGCTGTTGCTGCGCAACCAGCTGGAAGAACGGGTGCGGGTGCGCACCCGCGAACTGGAGGCCGCCAACGCGCGCCTTGACCGGCTTTCACATACCGACCCGCTGACCGGGCTGCCCAACCGTCGCGCCCTGATCGAGCAGGTCGGCCAGGCGTTGCAGGACGGTGGCGCCCTGGTGATGATCGACATCGACCATTTCAAGCAGATCAACGATGATTTCGGCCACGACGCCGGCGACGAGATACTGCGGCGGGTTGCGCAGGTGCTGGCGGAAAACTTCGGCGAACACAGCCTGATCGCACGCTGGGGTGGGGAGGAGTTCATCGCCTGGCTGCCCGGTTGCCGCGCCGCCGATGCACGCGAGCACGCCGAGGTGGCGCGCCGTGCCGTTGCCGCCATTCAGACCAGGCAGAACCATCGGCAGACGCTCACCGCTTCGTTCGGGGTCGCCGAAGTGGCGCCGGGCACGGACTTTGAAAGCGCCGTGTCGGCAGCCGATGCGGGCCTGTATCAGGCCAAACGCGATGGCCGCAACCGCGTGCAGGATGCCTGCGCGCAGTCACCCGGAAATGGCCTCGAGGGGTCGTCTGCCTGACCCCGGCACTGAGCCTCAGGGCACGCCCTGCCCAAAGCTCGAGCCGCGTGCCCTGGTCCATTGCGGTCATGACCGCCTGCCAGCGTGTCAGGCCTCGATGGCTGCCGTCGATTCCGGGTGTGCCTGCTGACGGTCGCCGCCGGCGATGTCGTCCCACATGGCGTAGACCACGCCCATGAACACGGCGTTGCCCACGAACATCAGGAAAAGATAGAGCACCAGCACCAGCAATACCGCAAGCAATACGCCGACCAGTTTCGCGATCAGGACCACCATGCTCAGCACAACGAAGATGACGACGAAAAAGGCAAGGGCGGCCAGCAGCAGGCATAGCCCCAGTACCAGCAACGGAAGCAGATTCCTGAACACGCCGCGCACGGCATCGCCGAGTGCCATCAGCGGCTCCGCCCCGCGCAATGCGACCTGGGCTGTGCCGAGCGACAGGATCGCGCCGGCAAAACAGCCGAGCACGCACATGATGAGGACGGCACCAGCAAAATTGTCCGGCACCGCCGGCATGGATGGAGTCTTGGCCCCTGACATCTGCATGGACAAGACCTGCATGTACCAGTCGATGAGCCCGCGTCCGAAGCTGAAGTACGTGACTGCCAGCAACAGCAGGTACACCAGCGACATCGCCAGCCCGAACCTGGCCAGGCGTGCACCCCCAGCGCCCTTGTTCAGCGGCTGCAGCAGCATCGAGGCGCCCGCCTCCACCCCGCGCTCGCGTTGATCAATCATCCTCAGGTAGCCGCCCATGAGCACCGGATAGACAACCAGGGTGCCCAGAATGCCGGCAAGATAGGTGATCCCCCAGAGCGCGGACTGCGAGCCGACGGCCAATTGCATGCTTCCCATCACCATGGAGACCGGGATCATCAGCAAAAAGAGCAGCCCGGCAGCACCGAGCATGGCCTTGGGATATCCAAGCACGATCCGGGTCCCGCGCCTGAGCCAGGCCCAGCCGGCAGCCGGCCCCATTGGTTTCATTTGCATACTGCTGTTCCTTTGGCGTCTGGCCGCAGTGGCGCGCACTCCTGATGCCCCGCAAGGCGCGAAAGTGCAACTCCCGACCCGCCATCCTACTGCGTCGTTGCTGCCAACATCCAGACTCGCGAGGGCAGCGTGCCTGGCCGGCGCTGCACAAGGCACGATAATTGCAAGGGATTGCTGGGAGAGCCCCTGAATAAATCCAGCGTGGACGGAGTCTTGAACAGCATGTGCAGCACAATCCGGTTTTTCGCCCTCGCGCTGCTTGCCTGCTCACTGCCGATGCCGTCGATGGCGGCGGCCAAGTCCGGTCAAAGCATCGATCTCGGCTCCCTGGGTGCGCCTTCATTCACCACTTTCTCCAGCCGCGATGGTGTGCCCGACTCGGTCATTGTCTCCATTCGGGTTGATCAGCATGGTTTTGTCTGGCTGGGCTCGCAACACGGCCTGGCCCGCTACGACAGTCGTCGCTGGGTACCGGTCGACAATCCGGCACTGGCTGGCTACGTGGACGACCTTTTTGTCGACCATGACGGCACGCTGTGGGCCGCCTCGCGTACCTTCGGACTGGCCCGCCACGACGGCAGGCACTGGCATCTGCAGGGGCCGGAGACCGGCATGGCCAGCCAGCATGTGCGGCGCGTGGGCGAGATCGACACCGATACCGCACAACCGAAACTGTGGGCGTCAAGCTGGGACAAGGGGCTGTTTTTTCTGCGCAACGGTCGCTGGCACGCCGACCGCGGCAACAGCCAGTTGCCGCACTCGCCGTTCATGGCTTTGGCACAAACCCGCACACTTGGCGGCAAGACCCGGCTGTGGCTTGGCACCGGCAACCGCGGCCTGTGGTATCGCGAAGGCAACAGCCCATGGCAGGCGTTCCAGGCGCCGGGGTTTGCCGACAGCCAGATCGAACATCTGTACGTCACCCGCCACAACGGCCACGAGGCCTTGTGGATCTCCATGTTCGGGGGCGGGATCTGGCGACTCGACAAGAACGGTCTTCGGTCGTGGACCAGGGAGTCCGGGGACCTGCCGAGCAACGAGGTCTACAACATCACCTCGACACCGAAGCCGGATGGCGATCAGGTGATCTGGGTTGCGTCGCGCGCGGGCCTGATACGCATCGACCACGACAAGACGAGCGTCTTCGGCCGTCGCAACGGTCTGCCCTCGGATGCCATCCGCAACATCAGCCAATGGCGCAGCCCCAATGGCACCGAAATGCTGTGGCTGGCCACCGAATCGGGTGTGGCGCGCCTGCAAACAGGGCGCGCACAGTGGACCACGGCTTCGCTGATGGGTGCCCGGCAAACAGGCGTATTCGGTGTGCTGGTCGATCATGACCCGAGCGGCAATGAACGCTTGTGGGTGGCCTCTGCAGGCGACGGGCTCGGCGTATACAGCCGGGGTCGCTGGCGCCATTACAGCAAGCGCAGTGGCGATCTGCCGGATTCCGAGCTGCGCATGATCAAGCCCGCAACCGATCTGGACGGCAAGCCGGGGCTGTGGCTGGGGCTTCGCTTCGGCGGCTTGCTGAGGATCCGCCCCGGTCCGCGCTTCGAGGCGATCGCGACGCCCTGGGCACACGATGCCGGAGAGGTGGCCATGGACATGCTCAGTCGTCGTATCAACGGAAAGGTCGAGCAATGGTTTGCTACCCGCACCGAAGGCATCTACCGTCGCACCAGGGATGGCTGGAAGGCCTACAGGCCCGATGGCGTGCAGGGCCAGTGGGCCGTCGTCAAGCTGCAGGAACAGGTGACCGGTGACGGGCGCCGGTGGTTGTGGGCCAGCAGCAACCAGGGCCTGGCCCGCTATGACGGTGCGCGCTGGACGCTGCTCGGCGAGGCTGCCGGCCTGCCCGGGACCAGCCTTGTCGGCATGAACCTGTTGCCCGACAACCAGGGCAAGCCGACCCTGTGGCTGGGCAGCAGTCATCACGGCATCATTCGCGTGGATGTCAGCGACCCGATGCACCCTGTCGTGCTTGCCAATGACCTGCCCGCACCACCGGACCTGACCGCCTACGATGCGCTGCGAGACTCCAGCGGCCGGATCTACATTTGCACCAATGCCGGCGTGCAGCAGCTTGTCCCGCGTGCCGGTGGCTACAGCTCGCGTGTTTTCACCCGCCGCGACGGGCTGGTCCACGACGAATGCAACACCAACGCCCAATTTCTCGATGCAAAGGACCGCTTCTGGACGGGCACGCTGGGCGGCTTGTCGGTTTACGATCCGCGCGGCAGCAAGCCCGACCGCATTGCCAAGCCACTTTACATTACCGGCGCCAGTATTGATGACAGACCGACCGGCATCGACAGTGTCCAGGTGGGACATGGCCATCATGACATTCGTGTCGAATTCGCCCTGCTCGCCTGGCAGCACGAGGAAAGATCACGCTTCAGGAGCCAGTTGCTTGGCTACGAGGAGACGCCGACAACCTGGAGCAAACGCAACTATCGCAGCTTCAGCGCGCTGCCCGCAGGCAATTATGTGTTGCAGGTCGAAGGCCGCGACTATGCGGGCAATGTCAGCGGGCCCCTGCGCCTGCCGATTCATGTCGCCCCGTGGTGGTGGGAGCGCGCATGGGCACAATTGCTGTTTGCCCTTGGCATGGCGCTCGGCATCTATGCGCTGCTGCGCTGGCGCACCCGTGCACTGGAGCACCGGCAGAGCGTGCTGGAAGAGAGGATTGCCATGCGCACCCGCGAACTCCATGACGCCAATCAGCGCCTGCGCACGCTGTCCTACCAGGACGCCTTGACCGGACTGGCCAACCGTCGCCGCCTGCTGGAAGAGCTGGAGTCGGGTTCGCTCACGGTGGTCGGGCGCGTGACATCGCTGATCTTTATCGACGTCGACCTGTTCAAGGAGTACAACGACCGCTTTGGTCACCCGGCTGGCGACGAGGCACTGCGCTGTGTGGCTCGGGACATCACCGGCGAGGCACCCGACAACGCGCTGGTGGCGCGTTACGGCGGTGAGGAGTTCGCCTGCCTGCTGCCCGGCTGCAGCCTGCCGCAGGCACGCATCATTGGCGAACGCATGCGCGCTCGAGTGGCCGCAAGCCGGGTACCCATTCCCGGCTCAAGCCAGACCCAGAGTGTGACCATCAGCGTCGGCGTGGCCGGTCGTGAACTGAAGACCGAAGCCGATGCGCACCGACTGCTGCGCGACGCCGACATTGCCCTGTATCAGGCCAAGGATGCCGGCCGCAACTCCCTGCGCGGCTGACAAGCCCGGATTCAGCCAGCGCCGAACTGCGGCAGCATTGGGCTAGTCCACCGCCTCGGTGGCCTGTGGCAGTACCACCGTCGCCAACTTGGGCCGGTTCTGGATGGCAGTGACCTCGTCGGCAAGAATATTGGCCGTTTCGGTGAGCTGCACGTCCTCGCGGTTCTCGGCTTCCTTTTCCTTGGCCAGCTCGCTCTTCAGGCTGCGCTCGTCCGGCTGCAGCCCGTCATCCGGTTTGATGCTGGTGCTGGCCACTGACGCCGAATCGGCCGACTTGCCTGTCGATGCGCTTGCTGCCGGCGCGTCGCTGCCCCGGTACTTGGCAATCAGCGCCTTGCGCCGGGCATCATAGTCATCACGCTGCTTGCGGCGCTCGTCAAGATTGAGCGACACGTCGGTGCGCTTGCGCATCTGTTTTGCAAGGTTCAGTTCGGCTACCTGCAGCTGCCATTCGGGGTCCTTGGCGATACGCGCCTGATGCGCGCTTTGCAAGCTCGTCAGCAATGCCTTGGCATCGGCTTCGGGCTTGTAGTGGGCTGGCGTGATGGAGCTCCATTCCAGCGCATTCTTGTAGCTCGACTCGCCGAAATCCTTCTTGTCGATACCGGTGGGGAACACGATGTCCGGTGTTACGCCACGCAACTGCGTCGAACCACCGTTGATACGGAAAAACTGCGCGATGGTCATCTTCAGCTCGCCGTACTTGGCCTTGTCATCGTGCGCGACGCGATCCAGGTTGACCAGGTTCTGCACCGTGCCCTTGCCGAAGGTGTCCGAACCGATGACCAGGCCGCGGCCGTAGTCCTGGATGGCAGCGGTGAAAATCTCCGAAGCCGAGGCCGAACCGCGGTTGACCAGCACCGCCAACGGACCCTTCCAGACCATGCCCGGATTGTCATCCGCTTCTTCGCTGACCTTGCCGCGCCAGTCGCGAACCTGCACCACCGGGCCGGTATTGATGAACAACCCGGTCATCTCGGTAGCCTCGGTCAGGGACCCGCCACCGTTGTTGCGCAGATCCATGACGATCGCGTCGACATTGTCCTTCTTCAGCTCGCCAATCAGCTTGGCCACATCGCGCGAAGCACTGCGCGCATTGGCATCACCGTTCTGCTGGGCCGCGAAGTCGCGGTAGAAGGATGGCAGGTCGATGACACCGATCTTGCGTTGCACCCCGCCGTCATCCACCTTGATGATGGATTTCTTCGCCGCCTGCTCGACGATGGATACTTTCTTTCGCACCATCTGCACGGTCTGATGCGCTCCATCCAGGCCGGTCTCGGCAGGCAGGATTTCCAGGCGCACCACGGTATCCTTCTTGCCACGAATCTTGTCCACCACATCATCCAGACGCCAGCCGATCACATCATGCATGGCACCGTTCTTGCCCTGGGCCACGCCGATGATGCGGTCACCCGGGTGAATTTTCCCGGACATCGCCGCCGGACCACCGGGCACCACTTCGCGCACCTGGGTGTAGTCGTCACGCATTTCCAGCACCGCACCGATACCTTCCAGGGACAACTTCATGGCAATGGCGAAGTTTTCCGCTGCGCGCGGGCCCAGATAGCTGGTGTGCGGATCAGTGGAGCTGGCGTAGGCGTTCATGAAATTCTGGAACACATCAGCACTCTCCACCTGGCGGATGCGCTTGAGGTATCCGGCATAGCGCTTGTCCAGCAACTTGCTGATATCCGCTTCCTTCTTGCCCGCCAGAGACAGACGCAGCCAGTCGTTCTTGACGCGCTTGCGCCACAGGTCGTCGAGAGCAGCGTCATTGGCCGGCCATGCGGCCTTGCTTCGATCGAGCTGATAGCGCTCCTTCTTGCTGAAATCGAAGCCCTTCTTCAGCAGGCCCCGGGCGTAGGCGATGCGCCCGTCCATGCGCTCCCGGTAGCGGTTGAAAATGGCATACGGTGCCTTGAGTTCGCCGTCCCAGATGTCGTCATCCAGTGAATCGTTCCACTGCTTGAAGCTGTCCACGTCCTTCTGGGTGAAGAACATCTTCTGGCTGTCCAGACTGTCCAGATAGGCCACCATGATCTTGTTCGACATGGTGTCATCCAGAGGCACCGCGTCGTAGTGGTAACGGGTCATCAGATTTGCCACCACCGTGCCGGCTGCCTCATCGCTTGAGGTCGGTACAAGGCGGGTCATGTCCGGCGTGGGGTCAGTGGCCGTAGCCACGGCATGACCGGCAACCAGGGCAAGAGCCAGGGCGGGGACTAGGAGAAGACGGTTCATGCGATCAACCTCTGGATTGGTATGCAAAAGATATTCATGCGGGATGGGTTGCCTGCGCTTCGGCCCGAGCCTTGTGCAGGTCCGGCGCGGCGGCAGCAAGCGCCTCCATGTTGAAACAGCCTGCGACAGCCTCGACCAACAGGGCCTGAACTGCCGGCAAATCGACGCGAGCATTCGAGTCTACCACCTGCGTCACGCTCAAATCCGTGAATCCGCAGGGATTTATACGCTGAAACGGCTCAAGATCCATGTTCACATTGAGCGCCAGCCCGTGAAAAGTGCAGCCACGCCTTACGCGCACGCCCAGCGCGCCGATCTTGGCGCCGTCGACATACACGCCGGGCGCGCCATCGCGACGCTCGGCGACAATGCCGGTAGCCGCCAGTGCATCGATCATGCATTGCTCGACCAGATGCACGTATCGACGCACGCCCAGACCAAGCCGCCTGAGATCAAAAAGCGGATAGGCCACGATCTGCCCTGGCCCGTGGTAGGTGACCTGACCACCCCGATCGCAGGCCACGACCGGAATGTCGCCCGGTGCCAGCAGGTGCTCGCGCCGCCCGGCCTGGCCGAGGGTGAAAACCGGATCGTGCTCCAGCAGCCACAGCTCATCGGCTGTGTGCGGACCGCGCTGCGAGGTGAAATCACTCATCGCCCGCCACACGGGTTCGTAGGCCTGACGGCCCAGATGGCGCACCTTGAACGGCGTGGCGATGTTGGCTGGATAGGTGGTCATGTGGTCATTGTTCGGGCAGTACGGCGCACGGGATTCAGCCCGCGGGGCGTGAACTATATGGTGTAATGAATCGCCTCGTCGGCGCGCAGCGCTTCGTGCGCTGCCTCGTACTGCTCCCTGTTCTGGCAATGGATCTGTATGCGTACGGCGATGTAGTTGCCTTGCCGCGATGGCCGGTGGGTGACGGTCTCATGCAGCACTTTCAGACCGGCCTTCTGCAGCAGCTGAGGCACCCGCGCCTTGAGGTCACCATCCGCGCTGCCCACGGCAGTAATCTCGAATTCACCGGGAAACCGGAAGCCATGGACCTTCTGCTCCTTGCCGTTGCCGCTACCGTTGCCGGTGCTCATTTCCCGTCTCCGGACGCGGGCTTGTCGTCGCTTTTGAACATCAGCATGGCCGAATCGACCATGCGCGAGAAAAACCCGCCCTCGGGTGCGGCCTGGAGACTGACCAGGGGCCGCTTGAGCAGGCTCTTGCCATCCAGGCTCACTTCCAGCGTGCCGACCTTCTGGCCCTTGGAAAATGGTGCGATCAGGGTTGGCGGCAACTGCATGCGTGCCTTGAGCTTGTCGTATTGCCCGCGCGGCACGGTTACCAGCACGTCCTCGCTCACGCCCAGCGGCAGCTTTTCTGCCTCGCCTTTCCACAACTCCGGACTGGCCAGGGTCTCGCCGGCCTTGTACAGCTTGTGGGTTTCATAAAAGCGGAAGCCGTAGTTGAGCAGTGCCTGGGCATCATTGGCGCGCGCCTTCTCGGTGCTGGCACCCATGACGATGGCAATCATGCGCTGGTCGCCGCGCTTGGCCGATGCCGCCAGGCAATAGCCGGCCGCATGCGTGTGTCCGGTCTTGATGCCGTCGACGCTGGAGTCGCGCCACAACAGGGTGTTGCGATTGTGCTGGGTGATGCCGTTCCACTCGAACTGCTTGACCCCGGAAATGGCGTAGTCTTCGGGAAAGTCATGAATCAGTGCGCGTGACAGCACGGCCACGTCCCGCGCGGTGGTGTAGTGATCCTCGGCTGGATAACCCGACGCATTCATGTAGTGGGTGCCGCTCATGCCAAGGCGCCTGGCATAGGCATTCATCAACTGCGCAAAGGCTTTTTCCGAACCGGCAATATGCTCGGCCAGCGCGATGGCCGAATCATTGCCCGACTGGATGATCATGCCGTACAGGAGGTCCTTGAGCGGGACCTTGGAATTGACCTTCAGAAAGCTGGTGGAACCGTCCGTGCCCGCACCGCCCGCACGCCAGGCGTGCTCGCTGATGAATACCGGATCGTCCAGCTTGACCTTGCCGTTGGCCAGCTCTGCCGAAACCACGTAATCGGTCATGATCTTGGTGATCGATGCCGGCTTCACGCGCTCGTTCGGGTTCTTGCTGGCCAGAATTCTTCCGCTGGCGTCATCCATCAACACCCAGCTCTTGGCATCGATGCTGGGCGCCTCGGGTGTCGGTACCGAAATCTGCGGCACCCTGGCCGTTGGCGACGGCGGCGTTTCCTGGGCCAGGCCGGGCACAGCAACAAGAACAGAGCTGATGGCAGCCAGGACAATGCCCGGCACGATAGCGTTGACAAACCTCATGCATTCATTCCTCGGATGATGATTGGATTTCGACCCTGGCCGACTGGATGGCATGACGCTGCAGCATGCGGCTCACACGATCCATGTCGGCCACGTTCTGCAGCGGGCCAATCTGTACGCGCGAAAGCTCCTTGCCACCGGCCCGGGACACCTCGATCCGGGCCCCGGCGACCCCGATGCCACGCAGACGCGACAGCATCCGGCGGGCATTGGCAGCATCCGCATAGGCACCAACCTGAAGGTACAGGCGCGTCGTGCGCCCTTCGGTTGTGACCGCAGCGGCTGCCGGCAGTTCCCCGGGATGATCCGGATCAATGGCGCGCACGTCGACCCGCCCGGTGCCTTTTTTCCATATCCCGAGGCGCACGGCGGCGGCCCAGGACAGGTCGATCAGGCGGTTGGCGTGAAAGGGACCGCGGTCATTGACGCGCACGATCACGCTCTTGCCGTTGTCCAGGTTGGTGACACGCACATAGCTGGGCAGCGGCAGGGTCTTGTGCGCTGCGCTGAACTTGTACATGTCATAGGGTTCGAGACTGGAGGTCAGATGACCATGGAACTTGCGCCCGTACCAGGACGCAATGCCGCGCTTGTGGTAACCCCGCGCACTGGACAGCACGTGGTAATGATGGCCCAGCACGCTGTAGTCGGGACCGTTGCCGTAACGTGAAAGCGGTTCGTGCCTGGGCACCGGCTCGTGCAGGCGCGCCACCTGCTCCAGGGTCGCCGCATCGCCGTCGGGGCTGGAATCGTTCTTTTCGGCATAGCGCTGTGATTGCTGCAACCGGATATTGTCCCTGCCCTCGGTTCGAGAGACTGGTGATCCGCTCGCCGACGAATGCACGGGCCTGCGTGCCCGGTCATGGGCACAGCCAGCCAGCAACAGCAATACCACTGCCAGAAAAGGACCAGACTTCATCTCGCTTTCGGATCGGGATTACCGGCGGCAATGGCCTCGGCCAGTTGCGTTACCGCCATGGCATACAGGGGACTGCGATTGTAGCGGGTGATCACATAGAAGTTGTTGAACGTCAGCCAGTACCTGTCGCCGTCGGCCGCATCAAGCTTGAGCAGTGTCGCCGGCGTGTCGGCCGGCAGCCTGCTGACCGGTGCGTAACCCCGAGCCTCCAGTTGGCCGACCGTGTACAGCGGCTTGCTGTGCTGGCGCCGGACATGCGCGGCGTCAGCCTCGGGCTCGGCCCTCACGGCAACGGGCTGACCACGCTTCCAGCCGTGGCGGGAGAGATAATTGGCCACGCTGGCGAGGATGTCCGGCATGGAGTTGGCCAGATCAATATGCCCGTCACCGTCCTCGTCGCGGGCGTAGGCGGCAACGCTGGTGGGCATGAACTGGCCCCAGCCCATGGCGCCGGCATACGAGCCATTGATGTCGATCAGCGGCCCCGGGAGCTGGGTCGCTGGCATGGTCAGCAACTTTTCCAGCTCGCCCTGAAAGTACTTCTCGCGTGGCGGATAGTGGAAGGCAAGCGTTACCAGGGCGTCCAGCACGCGATATTGACCGGTGCGGGTGCCGTAATTGGTTTCCACCCCGAGAATCGCAACGATGTATTGCGGGTCCACGCCGTACTTGTCGGCAATGCGATCAAGCAGCTCGCGGTTGGCCTGGTAGAAGGCGATGCCGCCTGCGATCCTGAGCGGCGTCATGAACAGCGCGCGGTAGTCCTTCCACGGCTTGGCTTCGGCCGGGCGACGCATGGCATCGATGATGCTCTGCTTGCGTTCGGCCTGATTGAGCGTGGCCAGGATCTGCGCTTCGGACAGCTTGTGGCGCTTGGCGACGCGGGCCGCGAAGGCTTTTTCACCCGGGTGCTTTTCCGCGGCCTGCAGCATGCCGCTGGCCGCCAGCGCCAGGGCCCCGACAAGCAAGACCAGGGATAGGGAAAATCGCTTGTTGTTCATGTGCATAGCCTATCATGGCAAAAAAGGTCGCTGACCAGTGCCACGGCAGCGAACCCGTTGCGTGCGAGGCCCGCAAAGGGCTGCGCGTGGCAGCGCTCGCAGCACCCGCTGCCGCGCGTGCCGGGCTTGCTCCGCGGTGCCTTGCCACGCGCCAGGAAAATCACAAATCGGCCGTCAATTTGCGGTGTGCGTGAATCGACATCACGACACCGAAACCGGCCAGCAGCGAGACCGCCGACGTGCCGCCATAGCTGATCAGCGGCAGCGGCACGCCGACCACCGGCAGCACGCCGCTGACCATGCCGCCATTGACCAGCACGTAGACAAAGAAACTCATGGCAAGCGCCCCGCCGAGCAGCCGTGACCAGGTATCGCGCGCCTGACTGGCGATCCACAGGCAGCGCCCGATGATGAACAGGTACAGCGTGACCAGCAGTATCACGCCAATGAGGCCGAACTCTTCGGCGAACACCGCCAGGATGAAGTCCGTGGTGTGCTCGGGCAGAAACTCGAGGTGGGACTGGGTACCCTGGTGCCAGCCCTTGCCGAACAGGCCACCGGAGCCTACCGCGATTTTCGACTGGATGATGTGCCAGCCGCTGCCCAGCGGATCCGATGACGGGTTGAGCAGCATCATGACCCGCTGGCGCTGATAATCATGCAGGAAATGCCAGGCCACCGGGAGGCAGGCCAGTGCAGCGGCCACGATCGCGCCGATCCGCCACCACTGGATGCCGGACAGGAACAGGACGAAGATCCCGGCACCGGCAACCAGCAGGGCAGTTCCCAGATCAGGCTGTTCGGCAATGAGCCCGGCCGGCACGACGATCAGCAGCGCGGCAACCAGCAGGTTCCACCAAGTGGGTGGCAAGCGGCGCGGATGCAGATACCAGGCCACCATCATCGGCACGCTCAGCTTGAGCAGTTCCGACGGCTGAAAGCGGACCACGCCAAGATCCAGCCAGCGGTAGGCCCCGCGCCCTTCACCGAGGATGGCCACCACGACCAGCAGCACCACACTGAACGCATACAGCCACGGCGTCCAGCTGCGCAGCAGGGTCGGGGGCAGGCGCGAAATCAGCAGCAGCAGCACGATGCCCAGGGCCAGACGCGCAGCCTGATTGAGCACCACCGAGGTACTCATGTCCGATGCGCTGTACAAGGTTGTCAGCCCCACGCCCATCAGCAGCAGCAAGGCACCGGCCAGGGGCAGATCCAGGCGCGGTCGCGCGATGACCCGGCGCAACAGGCGGCGCATCCGCATCACTACACTGCTGATCATGGCTGCACCTCGCTGGCTGGCCTGGGGCGTGCACCCGTGTCGTCATTCCTGAGCCAGGTATCGAGCACCTTGCGCGCCACCGGTGCCGCCGCGGTACTGCCCCAGGCGCCCTGGTCCACCACCACGGCAACGGCGATACGCGGATCGGATGCCGGCGTGTAGGCAATGAACAGCGCACGATGCAAGATGGCCAACTGGGCATGTGATTTGCGCGGCGTGTAGGCCTGGCTGGTCCGCGAGTAGCGTTCGGCCGTGCCCGTCTTGCCGGCGATCACGTACGGAAAGTCATTGCCGAGCCCGCGCGCCGTGCCGTACTGCCCGTTGACCACATCAATCATGCCCTGGCGCACGGCCTCAAAATCATCCGGGCTGTGGGCGATGACCTGGGTGGCCGCCGGTGCCGGTAGCGCGGCGGGCGCATCATCGATGCCCTCGCGGGTCGCGAGCAGCAGGTGTGGCCGGAAACTCACGCCATTCTCGGCCAGAATGGATACTGCGTGCGCCAGTTGCAACGGGGTCACGGCCCAGTAGCCCTGGCCGATGCCTGCAATCACGGTTTCGCCCGGGTACCAGGGCGCGCTCTTCTGACCACGCTTCCACTCGCGCGAAGGCAGCACACCCGATGCCTCACCGATCAGGTCGATCCCCGTTGGCTTGCCGAATCCGAAGCGGGCCATGAAGGTCGACAGGCGATCAATGCCCATGTCGTGAGCGAGCTGGTAGAAGTAGGTGTTGACCGATTGCGCTATGGCCCGGCGCAGGTTGACCCGCCCCACGCCACCGCGTATGTCATCACGATAGCCACGTTTTTCACCCGGGAGATACCAGGTTCCGGTGGACACGATGCTGTCATCGGGCGTGCGCATGCCCAGCTCCAGCCCGCCCAGGCCCATGAACGGCTTGACCGTGGAGCCCGGTGGATAGATACCCCGCAGCGCCCGATCAAGAAACGGCTTGGACGGGTCGTGCAGCAGGGCCGAGTAGTCCCGTTGACTGATGCCGTTGACAAACAGGTTGGGGTCGAAGCCCGGCTTGCTCACCATGGCCAGTACCTGGCCATTGCGCGGGTCGATGGCCACCACCGCACCGGAATGTTCACCCAGCGCATCCATGGCCGTTTTCTGCAGACGCGCATCGATGCTCAGAAAAAGGCTCTTGCCGGCCACCGGCGCATGGCGCTCCAGCACACGCAAGGGACGCTGGTCTGCGTTTACCTCGGCCATTTCATAGCCCGGCTCGCCATGCAGCAGTGATTCGTAATAGCGCTCGATGCCGCTCTTGCCGATATGCGTGGTACCGGTGTAGCGCTCGGCATCGCGGCGATTCAGGTCATTGGCGTCAATCCGACCGACATAGCCGACAAGATGCGCAAAGTAACGGCCCTGCGGGTAGACCCGCATCAGGTAGGGCTGGATTTCAACCCCCGGGAAGCGCCATTCATTGACGGCAAAGGCGGCTATATCCGACTGACTGAGGTCAAACTTGAGCGGTACGCTCTGGAAGCCGCGGTGCTGATGCAACTGCTGGCGAAAAGTCTTCACGGTAGCGTCCGACAGCGGGATGACCCGGCGCAGCCGCTTGAGCATGGCATCCATGTCATGCACGCGCTCCGGGACAACCTGCAGGCGGAACGCGGGCTGGTTGTCAGCCAGCAGAACACCGTTGCGGTCATAGATGAGGCCCCGTGCCGGCGGCAGGTGACGCAAGTGCACGCGGTTGTCGCGTGCGCGCGTGCTGAAGGCCTGGTGCTCGATGATCTGCAACCAGAAGAAACGCCCGAGCAATGCCAGGATGCTGATCAGGATCAGCCCGAAACCGGCCAGCACACGTGCTCGAAAAAGGCGGCTTTCGCGTGGATCACTCTTGATGTGATATTGAATTCCGCGTCTCATTCCCGTGCTCTGATGCGCGAGCGCAAATCGTCCAGCAGCAGAAACATGAAGGGCCACAACAGGGCGCCTGCAAGAGGCGACAGCCAATACTGTGGTGGCGGCAGGGTCTCGCCGGCGAACGCGCGTACCATCAGCAACAGAATGCGGTCATTGACCAGCAATGCCAGCACCGCGAGGGTCTGTTGCCACATGGTGAAGAAGCGCAGACGAGGACGGAATCGCGCCACGATGAAACACAGTGCCACAAGACGCAAGGCCTGCTCGCCCAGCAAGTTGCCTACCAGCAGGTCGGCAATCAGGCCCAGCACAAAGACACGCCCCAGCCCGACACGGCTCTGATCCTCCAGGCCCCAGTAGATCAGCACCAGCGCCAGCCAATAGGGTTTCCACGGGGTCATCGCCGGCGGCAACTGCACCAGCATCAGCAGGTATGCCAGAACAACGCTGAACACGAAGCCCAGATTGACCTGTCGCTGCATGCTCATGGCAACCCCGCTCCACCAGACCGCCCGCCCGGTGCCAGCGATGCGGGCGGACCCACCGATGCGGCGGGTGCCGGCGGACCGATGGCCGCAGGCTGGTCACGCAGCAAGAGCACATCGGTGCTCTTGCCCAGGTTTGCCGTGGGCGTGGCGCTGGCGAGCTCGAACATGCCATCCACATCCACCCGCACCTGGTCGATGCGGGCCACCGGAAACCCGGCCGGGAACCGGCCACCGAGGCCGGAGGTAACCAGGCGGTCACCCGCACGCACGTCGGCGCTCAGCGGGATGGCGGAAATCTGAAGATGATCCGGGCTCCCTGTGCCATGGGCAATGACACGCAGATTGGTACGCTCATCCACCACCGGAATGGCATGCTTGGGATCGGTGATCAGCATGACCTGAGCCGTATTGCGGCCGATCTCGACCACCTGCCCCATGACGCCGTGAGCATCCATGACCGTCATGCCGACCCGCACGCCCTGATTGCTGCCGACACCGACCATGACACGATGCCGGTACGGACCCAGGTCGACGCCGACCAGGCGAGCCACTTGCACCTTGAGGCCCAGACGATCCTTCACCGCCAGCAGCTGTCGGTAGCGCCGGTTCTGTTCCGCCAATGCCTGCAGGCGACTGAGCCGCGCCTCGGCGAGCATCAGCGATTCACGCAATTGGCGATTGTCCTGGCGCAGGTTTTGCCGATCGGCAAAGGCTTCGGTCAGAGTGCTTGCCAGACTGGCTGGCAGGGCGGCGACATGAAAGACCGGCTCGATCAGCAGGGATGCCTGATAACGCACCTTCGGCAGCAGGCCGAATTGCCGGTCGGCCACCATCAGCAGGCAGGCAAGGCCCAGGTAGGCAATCATGCGCAACGTACCGGCCACATTGGCCGCGAACAGCGACGACGAGATGCCTTCGCGCGCTAGCCCCATGCCGGAAGATCCCCCAATCGGTACAGCTGAATCGATATCACCCGCTTGCCGCAGCAGCAAGACCGCCCGTTGCGTCGCGCAGTACCGAGATCAGTCCACAACGAGTTGGCAAATGCTTGATCAGTCAGGGTAGAAGAAATCGCTGCCATGTCGGTCAACAAGGTCCAGCGCCTGACCACCGCCCCGCGCCACGCATGTCAACGGGTCATCAGCGACCTGCACATGCAGTCCGGTCTCTTCGGAGATCAGGCGATCCAGGTCGCGCAGCAAGGCGCCACCACCGGTCAGCACGATGCCACGCTCGGCGACATCCGAGCACAGCTCCGGAGGCGTTTGTTCCAATGCGGCCTTGACGGCGGCAACGATGCCGCTGAGTGGCTCGCTGAGCGCCTCAAGCACCTCGTTGGAATTCATGTTGATGATGCGCGGCACGCCTTCGGCCAGGTTGCGGCCGGAGATCTCCATTTCGCGGACTTCGCTCTGTGGGTAGGCGCAACCAATTTCTATCTTGATCCGCTCGGCCGATGACTCGCCAATCAGCGTGCCATGACTGCGGCGAACATAATTGATGATCGATTCGTCGAAGCGGTCGCCACCAATCCTTACCGACTGCGAATAGACGATGCCGTTGAGCGAGATGACAGCCACTTCGGATGTGCCGCCGCCGATGTCCAGCACCATGGAGCCGCGCGCTTCTCCAATCGGGATGCCCGCACCGATGGCCGCAGCCATGGGTTCCTCGATAATGAACACATCGCGGGCGCCGGCGCCTTCAGCCGATTCCTTGATCGCGCGGCGCTCGACCTGGGTGGAACCGCAGGGAACGCACACCAGCACTCGCGGGCTTGGTCTGAGCATGCGCGACTTGTGCACCTGCTTGATGAAATGCTGCAGCATGGCTTCGGTCATGGTGAAGTCGGCGATGACACCGTCCTTCAATGGCCGAACCGTGGCGATATTGCCCGGCGTGCGGCCAAGCATTTTCTTTGCTTCGCTGCCTACCGCAGCAACCGACCGCGGCCCGCCGGGTCCGCGATCCTGGCGAATGGCGACCACGGAGGGCTCGTTCAGGACAATACCCTGACCGCGGACATAAATAAGGGTGTTGGCGGTACCCAGGTCGATCGACAGATCGTTGGAAAACAGGCCACGAAAGAACTTGAACATAGAGATCTGGAGACCGATTTAAGGGGTGATTCGGGAATCAGGCAGTGTAGTGAGGCCACGGTGGACAAGCAAGCGGTTCGGCCGGGCGAATGGCCCATCTGCGACATTCAGGTTAGGATTGCGTCAAGCTGCTCCGGCGCCTGCCATGGCCGGTCCAATCTTCCGACGTAATCGAGGTTTCTCAATGCCTGCCCTTATCTGCGGCTCCCTGGCCTTCGACACCATCATGATCTTCAGGGATCAGTTCAAGAACCACATCCTGCCGGACAAGGTGCACATCCTGAATGTCGCTTTTCTGGTGCCGGATATGCGTCGGGAGTTCGGCGGATGCGCGGGCAATATCGCATACAACCTCAAGCTGCTCGGCGAGGACCCCGTGCCCATGGCCACGGTGGGCGGCGATTTCGGTCCCTACCGGGAACATTTTGCATCGCTGGGCATCAACCTGAGCCAGGTGACCGAGATCCCGGAGCTTTTCACCGCTCAGGCATTCATCACCACCGACCTTGACGACAACCAGATCACGGCGTTTCATCCCGGTGCCATGTCCCGTTCCGACGAGAACCACGTGCGCAACGTGGCCGATGTCGAGTTCGGTATCGTCGGGCCCGACAGCCGCGAGGCAATGATCCAGCATGCCAGCGAATTCGCCGAACGGGGCATTCCCTTCATTTTCGACCCCGGCCAGGCCATGCCCCTGTTCCAGGGTGATGACTTCCGCACCTTCATCGAACAGGCGAACTACGTCACCGTCAACGACTATGAATCGCACCTCCTGCAGGAACGAACCGGATGGTCGGTCAAGCAGATCGCCGAACGCGTCGACGCCTACTTCGTCACCCGCGGACCCGAAGGCTCGCTCGTGCATACCCGCGACGAGACGATCGAGATAGCGGCAGCGAAACCGGACAAGGTTTGTGACCCCACGGGTTGCGGCGACGCCTACCGCGCCGGCCTGATACACGGACTGACGCATGGCATGGATCTCGCCACCTGTGGTCGTGTGGCATCCCTGATGGGGGCGCTGAAGGTCGCCCACCCGGGCACCCAGAATCAGCACTTCGACCTCGACCAGTTCAAGGCGAGCTTCAGGGAGCAGTTCGAATACAGCCTTGACTGACGTACCTGCCTGAAGCGCCGAGAGGAGCGGGAGTCGCACCCGAGGTGCCGCTGGCAGGCGGTATTCCGGGCGCACAACTCAGGTGCTGTCCGTGCCGGGTCCCCTCGACAGCGTCCGAGGCGTATGATGGGTTTTCGACAGGTTCGAGAGGCTACCGGGTTCCCAGCATGAACAGGCTTGATCACAAGCGGGCATTGACCTGGTTGACCGGCCGTTCCCGACTCACATCGTCAGTCCGTTATCTGGTCCTGGTGGTCGCATGGATCCTGCTGTGGCGGGTGTCCGCACTGATGGAGCTCTCGCCACATGCCAGCCTGTGGTTTCCTCCAGCCGCCCTGAGTCTTGCCGCCCTGCTGCTGATGGGCTGGCGTGCGATTCCGGTTCTCATGCTCTGCGCAGTGGTGGTGACGTTCTGGACCAATGCCATGTATGGCGGTCAGGCGAGTGATTTCGCGTTGCTGAGTTCAGGCCTTGCATTCGGCCTGGCACATTGCGCCTCATACGGCGCGGGCGCGTTTCTGATACGGCGCGTGGCCCGCCGGCAACACGCACGCTCGGTAATCAGCACGATCATCGTCTTTCTCGCGGCCGGTTGCCTGTCGGCTCTGGTCGCCGCACTTTCCGGAATTGCCGCGCTGGAATGGACCGGCATGCTGGACCGGGCTGCCGGACCTGCTCTCTGGCTGCCCTGGTGGATCGGCGACATGGCCGCCGTGATCGTTCTGACGCCGCTGTTCCTGGGCCTGCTGAGCTGGCGTTATCCGCAAATCGAATCCTGGACAGGCGGACTGAATTTCCGGCCGCAGAAACAGGGACAGGTCGGGTTCGTGGCCAAGCTTGGCCTGCTGCTTGTTCTGCTGAGCACCGTGCTGCTGCTTGAAGCCCACTTCAGGTACAACGAACTGGCCTTTGCCATGTTCTTCCTGATCCTGCCGCAAATGTGGATCGTCTACACGGAAAGCCCGTTCCGAAGCGCGCTCAGCATCGCGGCATTCAGCACGCTTGCCGCCTTGTGGGTGGCCATGCTGGGACTGGCCGACTATGCCCTGGTATACCAGTTCGCCATCTGTGTGATTGCGGCAAGCGCCTATTTCGGTTTCGCGGTGCCGGCATTGATTGCCCAGAACAGGCAACTCAGCGAGCTGGTGCTGACTGACGGATTGACCAAGACCGCTACCAAGGCGCATTTCTTCGAAGTTGCGGAGCGTGAGCTGATGAACGCCCGCCGCCAGGGCCTGCCGATCTCGCTGATGGTGCTGGACATCGACCGATTCAAGACCATCAATGACAGCTTCGGCCATGCCGCCGGGGATCGGGCGCTGGTGCAGCTCACCCGCCTGGTGCAGTCGCAGCTGCGCACATCGGACCTGCTGGGAAGATTCGGCGGCGATGAATTCACCGTGCTTCTGCCAGGCGTCAATCTTGAACAGGCAGCTGAAATGTCCGACCGCCTGCGCGAGCTGCTTCGGCATAACCTCATACCCGGCACTGATCAACACCTGTCTGCAAGCTTTGGCGTGGTCAGCATCGACCGCAACGAGGACATCATGCAGGCATTCAATCGCGCCGACCGCAAACTGCTGGATGCAAAGCATGAAGGACGGATGCAAGCCGACGCATTGCGCCACAGTGCCAGCTGATCTGTACCTGGGCAGACGCGCGAGAGCGCTCATTGGCCCGGAGCAACCCGGGCGTTGTCTGCAGAGCCGCTAGCCACCGGGGTCAGCAGTCACGCCTGCTGGTTCTGCCTGCCGTAGCACACGATTGAACCAGCACCCTGGCCAACGGCCGGCCGGGGCAGCTTGGCGGCCGCAAAGGCCCAAGCCCGCATTATTCATCAGCGTTCGTCGCGAGCCGGTTCAAGGGCATGTCCGGCGTGGCTTTCGCGACCGAGCAGTGCGCAGGCGTAGCCGACACTCCGTCGAGCGCTGCGACCGAGCGAAAGCCGCGCCGGGTGTGTCATTGGGCCGGCGCAGCAGAAGGTTGGTGAATAGTGCTGGCTAGGAGCCTGGGCGGTAGGAACCAAGTGAGCGAGGCAAAGTGGTTTTGAGGCAGGTTTTTCGATCATTTGAGGCGAATAGCCGTAGCTATTTAACGAAAACGAGCGGAAAAGCTGGCCAAAACCACGAGCCGCAGCCGCTTGTGTTTCTACTGCCCAGGCTCCTAGCCGAGCTTGCCGTGGCACTGCTTGTACTTCTTGCCGGAACCGCAGGGGCACGGATCATTGCGCCCGACCTTGGGCGCATCACGGTACACCGGGGCTGAAGGACCCGCGGCCGCTTCGGCGGCATCCGCCGTCTCCGGCTCGGGTTCCATGGCATTGGCGCCGGGGTGCCGATAATCCATCGCCGAGGCGGCAGCGGCCTGCTGGCGCTGCTGCATGGCTTCCATCTCGGCCACTTCCTCTTCGCTGCGCACCCGAATGCGCGCCAGAACCTGGATCACCTCGGCCTTGATCTTTTCCAGCATCATGGTGAACAGGCGGAAGGCCTCGCGCTTGAATTCCTGCTTGGGCTGGACCTGCGCATAGCTGCGCAGGAAGATGCCCTGGCGCATGTAGTCCATGTTGGCCAGATGCTCTTTCCAGGCATTGTCCAGAACAGACAGCATGATGTGTTGCTCCAGCTGGCGCATCACTTCGCTGCCCACCATGGTTTCCTTTTCCCGGAAAAGCCGTTCGGCATAATCCTGAACGTGTGCCTCGATGGCCTCGCTGTCGACGTCCTGCTGGGCATCGGCCCATTCGGACAGCTTGACGGGGATGCCGAAATCGCTCTCCAGCTCACGCTCCAGACCGGGCAGATCCCACTGGTCGTCAATGGTATCGGGTGGCACATGGCGTTGCGTGATTCCCTTGAACACGTCGTGGCGGATGTCGGCAATGATGTCCTGCACATCGTCACTGCTCAGCAACTCGTTACGCTGGTCGTAAACGACCTTGCGCTGGTCGTTGGCCGTGTCATCGAACTCCAGCAACTGCTTGCGGATATCGAAGTTGTGCTGCTCGACCTTGCGCTGGGCCTTTTCGATCTGGCGGCTGACCATCTTGTCTTCCAGCGCGTCACCTTCCTTCATGCCGAAACGCTGCATCCAGCGCACCAGGTTCTCGCCACCGAAGATGCGCATCAGGTTGTCTTCAAGCGACAGGTAGAAGCGCGATGAACCGGGATCGCCCTGGCGCCCGGATCGGCCGCGCAACTGGTTGTCGATACGGCGCGATTCGTGCCGCTCGGTACCCACGATATGCAGGCCGCCCGGCCTCGAGCACCTGCTCGTGGCGCTTCAGCCATTCGGCCCGAACTTTTTCTCGATCAGGCTCGCTGGTGCCTTCAGGCAAACGGGCCAGTTCGGCCTCGCGGTTGCCACCCAGCACGATGTCGGTACCGCGGCCGGCCATGTTGGTGGCAATGGTGACCGAGCCCGGAGCGCCGGCCTGTTCGACAATCTGTGCCTCGCGCTCGTGCTGCTTGGCATTGAGCACTTCGTGCGGCACCTTGAGCTTGCTCAGCAAGTCGCTGATGTATTCGGACACTTCGATGGATGTGGTACCCACCAGCACCGGCTGCTTGCGCTTGTAGCAGTCCTGGATGTCCTCGACGATGGCGTCGAACTTGTGCTTGGCCTTGAGGAATACCAGATCGGGGGCATCCTTGCGCACCATCGGCTTGTGGGTGGGAATCACCACCACCTCCAGGCCGTAGATGGAGTTGAACTCGAACGCTTCGGTATCGGCCGTGCCGGTCATGCCCGACAACTTGTCGTACATGCGGAACAGGTTCTGGAAGGTGATGGTAGCCAGCGTCTGGTTGTCGCGCTGGATGGGCACGCCTTCCTTGGCCTCGACAGCCTGATGCAGGCCGTCGGACCAGCGGCGCCCGGCCAGGGTACGGCCAGTGAACTCGTCCACGATGACCACTTCGCCATCGCGCACGATGTAGTCCACGTCGCGCTGGTACAGCGCGTGGGCGCGGATGGCCGCGTTGAGGTGGTGAACCACGGCCAGATTGCCGGCATCGTAAAGGTTGCTGTCCGGCTCGAGGATGCCCGCCTCACGCAGCAGGTCCTCGATGTGTTCCATGCCTTCCTCGGACAGATGAACCTGCTTCTGCTTTTCATCCGGCCAGAAATCGCCCGGGCCGTCTTCCTTTTCCTGGGCCTTCAGCTTGGGCACGACCTTGTTGATCTGCTGATACAGCTCCGGGGATTCCTCTGCGGGGCCGGAGATGATCAGGGGCGTGCGCGCCTCGTCGATCAGGATCGAGTCGACTTCGTCGATGATGGCGTAGTGCAGGCTGCGCTGCACGCGCTGGTCGGCGGCCAGCGCCATGTTGTCGCGCAGGTAGTCGAAGCCGAACTCGTTGTTGGTACCGTAGGTGATATCGGCGGCGTAGGCCGACTGCTTTTCCTCGTGTTCCATGCCGGGCCAGACCACCCCCACGGTCATGCCAAGGAATTCGTAGACCTGCCCCATCCACGCCGCATCGCGGCGCGCCAGGTAATCGTTGACGGTGACTACGTGCACGCCCTTGCCTTCCAGGGCATTGAGGTAGACCGCCAGGGTGGCCACCAGGGTCTTGCCTTCACCGGTGCGCATTTCGGCAATCTTGCCGCGATGCAGGACCACGCCGCCGATCAACTGCACATCGTAGTGGCGCAGCCCGAGCACCCGCTGCGAAGCCTCGCGCACGGTGGCAAAGGCCTCGGGCAGCAGCTTGTCCAGCTTCTCGCCCTCTTCCAGACGCTGCCTGAACTCGGCAGTCTTGTTCTTGAGCGCCTCGTCATCGAGCGACTTGAACTCATCCTCCAGCGCATTGATGCGCGTGACGATTCGCGAAATCTCTTTCAGAACCCGCTCGTTGCGGCTGCCGAACACACCTGTCAGAACACGATTGAACATCTGAATGATCTTGTTTGGGAATGGGAAAAACCGACGCGCAGGCACGACGGCAAGCCGACAATCATACGATTGTTGCCGACCATGGGCAAAGCGTGGTGGCGATGAGGGCCCCTTTCAAGGGGAGGCCATGGTCCGTGAGCGGCAAGCCGTGAGCCGTGAGCGGACGAAAAGACCGCGATCTTGCGGCCTCTGCTCACCGCTCACCGCTTCCCGCTTGCGGGCGACACCAGGGACCCTCTGATTAACCATGAGCAGGTGGCATGACGTCCAGAAAGTCCGCAGTTCGTGTCGTGCGGCGTCCGTTGCAGCAATAATCAGCCGCGGTGGCTACGTACATAGGCGAGCGGATTCACCGAGCGACCGTGATACCAGACCTCGAAATGCGAGTGCGGCCCGGTGGAACGACCGGTGGAGCCGACTACGGCAATTTCCTGGCCAACCCGGACACGCTGGCCGACATGAACAAGAATCTTGCTGTTGTGCGCGTAGCGGGTCGCGTATCCGTTGCCGTGGTCGATCTCGACCACGTTGCCGTATCCGCTGCGCACGCCGGCAAAGGTGACCACACCCTCGGCCACCGTATGCACCGGGGTCCCGCGGTTTGCCGCAAAATCGAGGCCACGGTGGAAGGCGGTGTGACCGTCGAAAGGATCGATCCGCTTGCCGTAATACGAGGATATGTAGCCGGTGTTGACGGGCATGCCGGTGGGGCGCTGATTGGACGCCACCTTGTGATCGATCAGCAGATCCTGCAGCACTTGAAGCTGCTGTTGCTGGCTATCGAATCGCTTGCCCAGATCGCGAATGCCGGCATCCAGGCTGCCTGGCAGCATGTAGGCACCGCCGTCGCTTTCCTCAGGGCCGCCAACGGCCGGATCCTGGTCAAAATTGAATTCGCCATCGTCGAGCTTGCCCAGCTTGGTCAGGCGCTCGCCCAGGGCGTTGATGCGAAGTGACTGGGCTTCCAGCTCACCCAGCTTCAGGGCCAGCGCATTGACTTGGCGCTGGGCGTCGGATTGGACCGCAGCCAACTGGCTGCTTTGGGTATGCAGTTGCACACGCAATTTGCCCAGTTGCGCCATCGCCGCGTCGGTGGGGCTGGCCAGAAACAGCGCCAGGGCGGCACCCAGTGCGGCGCAGATGCCAACCACCAGCGTGGCGATACCCGCCAGGGTGAGCGCGGCACGTGGTTTTGACAGATCGAGGCTGATTGGTGCTTTCTGTCGACGCGGTACGAGTATGATGTTCATGTATTGGCGATCCGGATTCGATGGTTTGACTGCCGACCCAAAAAAGCAAAACCGCAGTGGCTGTGACCAGCCTGTGCCGATTGTCGACTGCCTGCGCGACCTGCCCGTGGGCGCTCGCGCGGCGCAGCTTGCTGAGTTGAACCGTCAGTTCCAGGAATTGCTGCCCCCGGCCATGACCGGACACATCGTTCTGGCCGATATCCATCCCGACCGGGCAGTTCTTCTGGCGAAAAGCTCGGCCTGGGCCGCGCGTGCGCGGCTTCAAGACAAACAGCTTCGCCAGACCCTGCTAACGCTCGGCCAGCAGGTTCGATCCATTCATGTGAAAGTGGTTCAACCGGATCGCACTCCCCGTACGACGCCAGTCAGGAAACCCCTCACTGCATCCGCTGCCGATCACTTGCGTTCGGTAGCGGCGTCCACTTCAGACCCCGATTTGCGGGCCCAGTTCCTGTCGCTGGCCTCCCTTGCCGACAACTCTCCCGACTGATTGCCAGAAGCAACCAAGCCGTAATATTCGGATATTACTATACAGCCTGAGCCGGATGGGCGTAGGAAATCGGCGCATCGGCCGGATCGGAGAACACGACCTCTTCCCAGGCGTTGGCGTCCGCCAGCACCTTGCGCAGCAGGCGATTGTTCAGTGAATGGCCGGACTTGTGGCCATAGAACGCACCGATCAGGCTGTGACCCAGAAGGTACAGATCACCGATGGCGTCCAGGATCTTGTGCTTGACGAACTCGTCTTCATAACGCAATCCGTCCTCGTTGAGCACCCGGTAGTCATCCAGCACGATGGCGTTGTCCATGGAGCCGCCGAGGACCAGATTCTGCTCGCGCAGCATCTCGATGTCGCGCATGAAGCCGAAGGTTCGCGCCCGGCTCACTTCCTTGACGAAGGAGGTGGTGGAAAAGTCAATCTCCGAACTCGAGGAGCGGCGCGTGAAAATCGGGTGCTTGAAATCGATGGAAAAACCGACCTTGAAGCCGTCGAACGGCTCGAACCGCGCCCACTTGTCGTCTTCCTCGACCAGGACGGGCTTTTTGATCCGAATGAAGCGCTTGGCTGCGTCCTGCTCGGCGATGCCGGCAGACTGCAGCAAAAACACGAAGGGGCCGGCACTGCCGTCCATGATCGGCACTTCGCTGGCGGAGAGGTCGATGCAGGCATTGTCTATGCCCAGACCGGCCATGGCCGACAACAGGTGCTCGACGGTGGCGATGCGCACACCGTCCTTGACCAGGGTGCTGGACAGGCTCGTATCGCCGACGTTTTCGGCGTGCGCCACGATTTCCTGCGGCGGATCCAGATCCACCCGGCGAAACACGATACCGCTGTCGACCGGTGCCGGTCGCAACGTCATGTACACTTTTTCCCCTGTGTGAATGCCGACGCCCGTCGCGCGAATGACATTCTTCAGCGTACGCTGTTTGATCATTTTGTTTCCTGAAGCGCAGGAGCATGAGGCGCCGCGAATGCTAGCACGTTAAAACCGTGCAGAAAAGTGGCGAAGCGACACGCATACAACATTGTTGCAAATTTCCAACAAATTGGCCAGCACCCATGAAGTGCTTCACGGTCGGCAAATCCGCCCGGCATCGCACACCCGATGCCGGCCGGTGGAGAACCCGCAGACCGTCACTCGCTGCCGCTGTCAGTCAGCCTGCCTGCGCAGGAACGAGGGGATGTCCAGATAGTCGGGTGCGCTGGTGCTGGGCGCCGCCTTTTCGTTATCGGTCTCCTTTGCCACCTGGCGCACCGGCCTCGAGCCCGGTGTTGGTGCACGCCGGGCCACACGGCTCTCCGATTCCATCGGTACTGCATGATCGTCGGTACCCGTGCGCGCGACCAGCTTGGGGCGTGCCACCCGTTCGGGCTGGCGCGTACTGTGCTGCATGCTGCCGCGGTTGAGCCCGGTGGCCACCACAGTCACGCGTACATCGTCCTTGAGCTCGGGGTCCATGGATGTGCCCATGACCACGGTGGCGTCCTCGCTGGCGAAGTCATGCACGACACGCCCGATCTCGTCGAACTCGCGCATGGTCAGGTTGGGGCCTGCGGTGACATTGACCAGGATGCCGCAGGCGCCGGCCAGGTCCACGTCCTCCAGCAGCGGGTTGTTGATCGCCGCCTCGGCCGCGGCCTGGGCGCGGTCATCGCCGTTGGCGCTGCCCGATCCCATCATCGCCATGCCCATCTCGCTCATCACGGTGCGCACATCGGCAAAGTCGACATTGATCAGGCCGGGGCTGGTGATGAGGTCGGCAATGCCCTGCACCGCGCCCTGCAGCACCTCGTTGGCGGCCTTGAATGCCGACAGCAGGGTGACTTCGCGGCCGAGCACGGTCAGCAGCTTCTCGTTGGGCACGGTGATCAGCGAATCGACGTGCTGTTGCAGGTCGTCGATGCCTTTCAATGCCACCTGCATGCGGCGACGTCCTTCGAACGGGAACGGCTTGGTGACCACGGCCACCGTGAGAATGCCCTTTTCCTTCGCCAGTTGCGCCACCACCGGCGCTGCGCCGGTGCCGGTGCCACCGCCCATGCCGGCGGTAATGAACACCATGTCGGTACCCTCCAGCATTTCCTCGATGCGCTCACGATCCTCCAGCGCCGCCTGACGGCCGACTTCCGGATTGGCGCCTGCGCCCAGGCCCTTGGTTACGTTGGCACCGAGTTGCAGCAGCGTCTTGGCGCCACTGCTCTTCATGGCCTGCGCATCGGTATTGGCGCAGATGAATTCCACGCCCTCTATCTGTGACTTGACCATGTGCGCCACGGCGTTGCCGCCGCCACCGCCCACGCCGAATACCTTGATTACCGCATTGGGTGAATTTTGTTCGACTAGTTCAAACATTTCGGAATCCTCCGTTAAAACAATTCAACGTGTAATGGTTTTTGCCGGTGCATTTCGCACCGCCAACCCGGGATCTGACGACCGGTGTGGGTCGCCGTGCTGCCCGGGGCAGCATTTGTGATGACGGTGCGAGCCCATCATCAGAAATTCCTCTCGATCCAGCCGCGCATGCGGCCCAACGCGTTGCCGAAACCACCGGCCATGGCGCCCGGCGTAGCCTGCATGCCGCCCTTGCTTGCGCCATGCAGCAGCAAGCCGACACTGGTCGCGTGCTGTTCGCCCGAGACCACATCGACCATGCCACCGACATGCTGCGGTGTGCCCACCCGGACCATCTTGTGAAATATCTCCTCGGCCAGGGGCTGCGCGCCTTCCATCCGCGATGCGCCGCCAGTGAGCACCACGCCAGCCGCCACCAGCGACTCGTAGCCCGAGCGCTGCAGTTCGCGCTGGACCTCCTCGAAAATTTCCTCGTAGCGCGCCTGTACCACCTGGGCCAGCTCCTGGCGTGCCCACCGACGCGATTCGCGATCTCCGACGCTGGGTACCTGCACGGTCTCCTCGCTGTGGGCCAGCTGAGCCAGCGCACAGGCATACTTCACCTTCAGTTCCTCGGCGTGCATGGTCGGGGTGTGCACGCCGTAGGCGATGTCGCTGGTGACCAGGTCACCGCCCAGCGGCAGCGAGCGGGTGAACCGGATCGCGCCCTGGGCGTAGATGGCGATGTCGGTCGTGCCGGCACCAATATCGACCAGGCATACGCCGAGGTCGCGTTCGTCCTCGGTCAGCACGGCACGGGCCGAGGCCAGTGCCGATGGCACCAGTTCGTCAACACTGAGCCCGCAGCGCCGGATGCACTTGCTGATGTTCTGCGCGGCGCTGGCAGCGGCAGTGACCATGTGCACGTTGGCTTCCAGGCGCACGCCGCTCATGCCGACCGGACGGCGAATGCCTTCCTGGCCGTCGATGCGGTACTCCTGGGCCTCGGTGAACAAGACCTGGCGGTCGGCTGGGATCGCCACCGCCCGGGCGGCGGCCAGTACCTGCTCCATGTCGGTACGCGTCACTTCGCCATCACGTATGGCTGCGGTGCCCTGCGAGTTGCGAGTCTCCAGATGGCTGCCGGAAATCGACGCATACACCGAGCGTATGTCACAGCCGACCATCAGCTCGGCCTCTTCCACCGCCCGCTGGATCGAGTTCACGGTCGCCTCGATGTCCACCACCACGCCGCGTTTGAGGCCACGCGATACGTGCGAGCCGGTGCCGATGACCTCGACCGGCTCGCCGGCTTCGTACTCGCCGACAATGGCCACGACTTTTGCGGTGCCGATATCCAGGCCGACAACCAGTTGTTTGTCACTTTTGCGGTTCATGCCGGGGGTGGCCCTCCAGTCGTATCGGGTGGCGGCAGCCAGCGCACGGCAAAGCCGTTGCTGTAGCGCAGATCGGCACTGACGAACGGCCGCTGCTGCGGACTGCCCAGTTGTTCGTAGCCGGCAATGAAGCGTCGCAGGCGTTGCTCGGGCTGCTCCTTGCCGACCATAAGCACCGCGCCGCTGGCCAGGCGCACCTGCCAGCTGCCGCGGCGGGTGAGCGTCAGGCCACTGACATGCAGTCCCACTGCGGCCAGGCGTTTGCGTGCATCCAGATAGAAGCGCAAGACCTCCTGCGAATCTCCGGCCGGCCCCTGCAGGTCGGGCAGATTGCCCAGTTCGGATGCGCCGGGTGCTCGGAAAACGATGCCGTGACGGTTGATCAGCGCATCGCGGTTCCAGTGGGCAAAGGCCTGGTGCTCGGTGAAACTGATGCGAATCTGATCGGGCCAGTGCTTGCGCACCTCGACGTGCTCGACCCAGGGCAGCGCGGCAACCGCCTTCTGGATGCGCCCCGGCTCGACCGCGAAGAAACCGCCGGCCAGCAGCGGTTTGGCAATGGCGCGCACCTGCTGCGCCGTCACATGGCGGAACGAGGCATCAACGCGCAGGCTGCGCACAGGCCAGTGCGAGGCAGCAAACCAGCCCATGAACAGGCCCACCAGCGGCAGGGCCAGCAGTCCCAGGGCGATGGTCCAGGCAAGGATGCGCAGGTGCAGGCGACGACTCATGGGCGGCCCCCTTCGGCGTGGCTGCGCTCGTCGCGCATGCTGGTGCCAAGAATGCGCATGCACAGTTCGGCAAAATCCATGCCTTCGGCCGCCGCGGCCATCGGCACCAGCGAATGACTGGTCATGCCCGGCGCCGTGTTGACCTCCAGCAGCCAGAACCTGCCGCCGGCATCGCGCATGACATCGACGCGGCCCCAGCCGGAACAGGCCAGTGCATCGAATGCCTGTCGCGCCAGCTGCTTCACGCTCTCCTCGGCCTGACTATCCAGGCCCGGGCAGACATAGCGGGTATCCTCGGCCTCGTATTTGGCGTGGTAGTCGTAATATTCCCCGGCCGCCTCGATGCGTATCGAGGGCAGCACGCGGTCGCCGAGTATGCTGACCGTGAGCTCCTCGCCCTCGATCAGTTGCTCGACCAGCAGCTCGCCAGGCTGGCGCGCCGCAAGCGCGGCCGCATCTTCCAGCTGGTCGTCACGAAACACGCGGGTGACGCCGACACTGGAGCCTTCCCAGGCTGGCTTGATGACTACCGGCAGGCCGACCTCCCGCGCGACGGCATGCACGTCGCCGCCGCGTGGCAGCACCGCATAGCGCGGGGTGGGCAGGCCAATGCTCATCCACACCT
Organism: uncultured Gammaproteobacteria bacterium; assembly: GCA_963800395.1. Taxonomy (GTDB): domain Bacteria; phylum Pseudomonadota; class Gammaproteobacteria; order Xanthomonadales; family Rhodanobacteraceae; genus DASSBG01. The sequence continues at coordinate 50,545 of CAWDBD010000009.1, read as the reverse complement.
GCTTGGCGCGAATCTTGTCCAGCGAAAGTGCCGCGCCCAGAATCCCCGAGCCTGTATAGGGCACGCCGAGCGCATCCAGCGCACCCTGCAACTGGCCGTTCTCACCGCCACCGCCATGCAGGATGTTGAATACGCGCGCGAAGTGCCCGGCTCTCAGAGCATCCAGCAATGCCGGTATGCCGTCGATCGCATGCGCTTCCACACCGCGCGACTGCAAGGCCTGCAACACATTGCGCCCCGAATCCAGCGACACCTCACGCTCGGCACTGCTGCCACCCATGACCACGGCGACGCGGCCGAAGGCCTCCGGATTCGGGATTGCTGAATCCTTGGACGAGCGTGCCTTGTTGCTGGTTTCTCGAACGGGACTCGGGACTCGGGACTCGGGACTCGTAGAAGCGCTGGTTTCGTTGGAATTTGATACGCACCTGACGTGCGCAGATGTCTCCGACAGGATCGTGCCGACACCAGCGGGCTGACTGAGAGTCGCGTGCTGTGCCTCCAGTTCGAAGGCTCGGCTCTTGACCGAGCCCCGAGTCCCGAGTCCCGAGTCCCGAACCAAAACCGAGTCCCGAGTCCCGAGTCCCGAGTCCCGCGCATCCACGTGCCTCTGCCGCCAGACCGGACTCATGCCCCACCCCCACTCTTGAGGTGACCGCGTGCCGCCAGTTCGGCGGCGGTCTTGCCGATGTCGCCGGCGCCGAGCAGGAGCAGGATGTCGCCGTCCTCGAGCAGGGCCGGCAGCGCGTTTTCGAAATCGCGCGGATGATCCACAAGCACCGGATCAACCTTGCCGCGGGCGCGCACAGCGCGCGCCAGAGCGCGCGCATCGGCACCGGCGATGGGTGATTCCCCGGCAGGGTAGACATCGGTAAGGACCAGCACGTCGGCTTCGCACAGCACCTGCGCGAAATCGTCCATCAGGTCGCGGGTTCGGGTATAGCGGTGCGGCTGGAAGGCCACCACCATGCGGCGATCCGGCCAGCCGCCGCGCACCGCCTCGAACACGGCACGCAACTCGCTGGGATGATGACCGTAGTCGTCAATCAGCAAGGCACTGCCCTGCTCCAGTTGCAGCTCGCCGCGGCGATGGAAACGCCGCCCCACACCCTCGAACTTCGCCAGCGCGCTGGCGATATGTCCGGCCTCGGCACCCAGTTGCCAGCCGATGGCCGCCGCCGCCAGGGCATTGAGCACATTGTGGCGTCCGGGCAGGTTGAGGCAGGTGGGCACGGCATCCGCGCGGCCCGGGAGCTTGAGGTCAAAGCGCATCTCGAAACCCTGCTGACGCAGGTTCAGGGCACGCACGTCGGCCTCGGGACTGTCGATGCCGTAACGGATGACACTGCGACCGACGCGCTCGGCCAGGGCAGACACTTCGTCGTCATCAGCGCACAGCACCGCCACGCCGTAGAACGGCAGACGATGCAGGAAATCCTCGAACGCGGCGCGCACACGGGCAAAGTCGCCGCCGTAATTCTCCAGGTGGTCGGCATCGATATTGGTGATCGCCGCAACCACCGGCGAAAGCATCAGGAAGGAGCCATCGGACTCGTCGGCTTCGGCCACCAGGTATTCGCCGGTACCCAGGCGCGCATTGGCACCCGCGGAATTGAGCTGGCCACCGATGACAAAGGTCGGGTCATATCCAGCTTCGGCCAGCACGCTGGCAACCAGACTGGTGGTGGTGGTCTTCCCGTGCGTGCCGGCGATGGCGATACCACGCCGGAAACGCATCAGCTCACCGAGCATCTCGGCACGCGGCACGACGGGTATGCCCAGTTCGTGTGCAGCAAGCAGCTCGGTATTGTCGGGCTTGATGGCACTTGAGGTGACCACCACGTTCACGCCATCGAGATTCTCCGCGGCATGTCCGATGATGACCTTGACCCCCAGATCCGACAATCGATCGGTGGTGGCCGACTGCGTGCGATCCGAGCCCGACACCTGATAGCCCAGATTGTTGAGCACCTCGGCAATGCCGCTCATGCCGACGCCGCCGATGCCGATGAAGTGCACATGGCGAAAAGCGCTCATGATGTCTTCGTGCGCGTTGAGGCGATGCGGTGTCATGCGGCCTCCTCGACACACAGCCCGGCAATGCGCTCGGCAGCGTCCGGGCGGGCGAGCTGACGTGCCGCCCCGGCCATGGCCAGCAGGCGCGAACGATCATTCAGCAGCGTTTGCAAGGTGGCGATCAAGGCGGGATCACCGAGGTCGGCCTCGGCCACTATCTGTGCGCCACCGGCATCGCGCAAGGCCTCGGCATTGCGCGTCTGATGATCGTCCACCGCATGCGGAAAGGGCACCAGCAGGGCGCCAAGACCGGCGGCACACAGCTCGGCAATGGTCAGTGCCCCGGCCCGGCATACACACAAGTCGGCCCAGGCGTATGCCGCTGCCATGTCGTCAATAAAAGCGTCGACCCGTGCCTCGACACCGGCATCGGCGTAAGCATCCAGTGCTTCTGACAGGCCGCGGGCACCGCTCTGGTGCCAGATCGCGGGGCGGTTCTCGGGCAAGGCGCTCGCGAGGACTGCCGGCAGGGCAGTATTGAGAGCGCGAGCCCCCAGACTGCCGCCAAGCACCAGTATGCGGACAGGCCCGGCGCGCCCCGCCATGCGTTGCTGCGGCTCTTCAAGCGCCGCAATGTCGGCGCGCACCGGGTTGCCGGTCCACTCGTGGCGCGGGTGATCAGCCAGGCAATCGGCAAAACCGGTCATGACCCGCCGCGCCAGATGCGCCAGCACGCGGTTGGTAAGGCCTGCCACGCGATTCTGTTCATGTACCAGCAGCGGGCGTCCCTGCAACCAGGCCACCATGCCTCCGGGCCCGGCAGCGAAGCCGCCCATGGACAGGACACTGCGGGGACGCACACGACGCAGCACTCGCCAGGCCTGCAACAGTGCCCGCAGCAGCATCCAGGGCGCCTTGAGTTGCCGGGACCAGCCCTTGCCGCGCAGACCGGTGACCGTGATGGTATCCAGCGCAATGCCATGCTGGGGCACCAGGCGCGTTTCCATCGCGCCTGCCGAGCCCAGCCAGGCAACCGGGATGCCGCGCGTACGCAGGACCTCGGCCACGGCCAGGCCGGGGAAAATATGGCCGCCGGTGCCACCGGCCATGATCAATACGGCTTGGGGGGACTCGGAACTCGGGACTCGGGACTCGATAGGGCGTTCCGCGTGACGGCCTGCTTTCCGATCGCCGCCATGCATGACATTTGATGCACTGGACACAGGAAGAGCCGACCCGCTTTCGCGAGTCCCGAGTCCCGAGTCCCGAGTCCCGTGAAACTTCATGCCGTCGCCTCCGCCGCCATGACCTGGTGCTGGCGTGCTCCGCCGCGCGAGCGCTGCTGCTCGGCACGGCTGACCTCGTAGCTCGCTCGCAGCAACACGCCCAGCATCAGGCAGGTCATGACCACGCTCGAGCCACCGGAGCTGATCAAAGGCAGGGTGAGCCCCTTGGTTGGCAGCACGCCCAGGTTGACGCCGACCGAAACCATGGCCTGCAGGCCGATCATCAGTGAGATGCCAAATGCCAGGTAACCCGCAAAGGGTTGGCCGATCGACACACCACGCAAGCCCAGCATCAGCCCGCGCGAGACCAGCAGGGCGTACAGGCCAAGTACCACCATGACGCCGAACAGACCCAGCTCCTCGGCGATCACCGCGAGAATGAAGTCCGTGTGTGCCTCGGGCAGGTAGAACAGCTTCTGCACACTGGCACCGAGGCCGACGCCAAACCACTCGCCGCGGCCGATGGCGATTAGTGCCTGGGTCAGCTGGAAACCGTTGGCAAAGGGATCCTTCCACGGATCCAGGAATGAAGTCAGTCGCTGGATACGATAGTCCTGGCTGAAGGCGACCCAGACCCCGACCGGTACCAGCGATGCGGCCATCATCATCAGGTAGCGCATGCGTGCGCCACCCAGCCAGATCATGCCGACGCTGACCGCAAGAATCAGCGTCGCCGAGCCAAAATCGGGCTGCGCCAGCAGCAGGCCGGCAAACAGCAAGGCGATGATGACCGGCTTGAAGGCACCGAAGAACTTGTCTTCCACGCCATCGCGGTGGCGCACCAGATAGCTGGCGATGTAGATCACCACCACCAGCTTCACGGCCTCGACCGGCTGGAACCCGGTAACACCCAGATTCAGCCAGCGCCGCGCACCGTTGATGCGCATGCCCACACCCGGCAGATACACAGCCAGCAGAAGCAGTATCGCCGAGAGCACCAGCAGCACATGGAATTTTTCCACCATACGCAATTCGACGCGCGCCGCAACCCACATCAGGCCGCCACCGATCAACAGGAAGGCCAGATGCCGGCGCAGATAGTAGAAGGCACCGATATGCTCGCCATCGGCCACGGCAATGGAGCTGGAGGTGACCATGACCACGCCAAAACAGGCCAGCGCCACGATCGCCAGCAGCAGCCAGCGATCGTAGGTGCCCCGCGTCGCATCGTGGCGCCGCGCCTGGTCCCTGCGTTTTGTCGGTTTGCTCGTCAACGTCAGATTTCCTGCTACTGCTTCTGCTCTTGCGTTTGCCAATGTCGAATCCCGAATGCCGGGCTTCAACGCACTTTCAATGTCGCCAGCCCCACCAGCACCAGCACCACCGAAATGATCCAGAAGCGCACGATCACGCGCGGCTCCGGCCAGCCCTTGAGTTCAAAGTGATGATGGATCGGCGCCATGCGAAACAATCGTTTTCCGGTCAGCTTGAAGCTGGCCACCTGCAGCATCACCGATGCGGTTTCGACCACGAACACCCCACCCATCACCAGCAACACGATTTCCTGGCGCACGATGACTGCCACGCAACCCAGCGCAGCACCGATTGACAGCGCACCGATATCACCCATGAAGACCTGCGCGGGATAGGTGTTGAACCAGAGAAAACCCAGCCCGGCCCCGGCAATGGCACCCGTGAAGATGGCCAGCTCCCCGGCGCCCGGAATGGCCGGAATGCCCAGATACTCGGAAAACACCGCGTTGCCGGACAGGTAGGCAAATATGCCGAGGGCCCCGGCGACCAGCACACTGGGCATGATGGCCAGGCCATCCAGTCCGTCGGTGAGGTTCACGGCATTGGAAAAGCCCACGATCATCAGGTAGCCGATGACAACAAACATGATGCCCAGCGGCAGCACGATCTGCTTGAACAATGGCACGAACAGTGCCGTTTCCACCGGCAACTGCGCCGTGTGGTACAGCACCACGGCTGCGCCCAGACCGAACACCGACTGCAGCAGGTACTTCCAGCGTGACGCCAGCCCGCGGCTGTCCTGATACACCAGCTTGCGGTAGTCGTCCCAGAAGCCGATCGCGCCGAAGCTGGCAGTCACGCCAAGCACGATCCACACGTAGCGGTTGTGCAGGTCTGCCCACAACAGGGTTGCCAGCAGGACCGCCAGCAGAATCAGCATGCCGCCCATGGTTGGCGTACCGGCCTTGCTCAGATGCGTTTGCGGGCCGTCGCCACGTACCACCTGTCCAGCATTCAGGCTGGCCAGACGGCGGATCAGCGCGGGGCCTGCCAGCAGGGACACGGCCAGTGCCGTCAGCGCGCTCATGATCGAGCGGAAGGTGATGTACTGAAACAGGTGAAAGGCGGTTACATGGCCCTGCAGCCATTTTGCCAGTTCAAGCAGCATGGGAATCCCCCTTGTGATCCAGTGCGCGCAAGGCGGTCACCACACGCTCCATGGCGGCCGCGCGCGAACCCTTGATGAGACAGTTGACGCCGCTGTGCAGCTCTCGGCTCAAGGCCTCGGCCAGCGCCTCGGCGTCGTCGAAATGGCGACCGCCCTCGCCGAAGGCCTTGCAGGCCTCGGCACTCAGTTCGCCCGTTGTCCACAGCCGTGTCACGCCCTGACGGCGCGCCATCGCACCGGCATCGGCGTGCTGAGCCGGTGCCGTGCTGCCCAGCTCGCCCATGTCGCCCAGCACCAGCCAGGCTTCGCCCGGCAACGCGGTCAAGGTGTCGATGGCGGCCTGCAGCGATGCCGGATTGGCGTTGTAGCTGTCGTCAATCAGGTGCCAGTCGCCCGCCATGGGCTCCACTTGCAGACGCCCCGGGATCGCCTCGGCCGATTTCAGTCCTGCGGCAATGATCTGCAGCGGGATACCCACCGCCGAGGCGATGGCAGCGGCAGCCAGGGCATTGGCGATGTTGTGGCGACCGGGCAGTGGCAGGTCGACAGCCACCGTGCCCGAAGGCGTGTGCAGAGTGAAATGGCTGCCAGTAGCGGTCGTCTCCACGTCGCTTGCATGGACGTCGGCCTCGCTGTTCATGCCGAAACGCAACACGGCTCGATTGCCGGCCACGCTGGCAAAATATTCGGCAAAGCGATCGTCGGCATTGATGATGGCCGTGCCATCGGCGGGCAAGGCGGCGTACACGGCACCCTTGGTCTCGGCGATGCCCTCGAGCGTCTTCATGCGCTCCAGATGCGCTGGCGCAACATTGTTGACCAGGCCCACATGTGGCCGGGCAATGGCCGCCAGATACTCGATATCGCCGGGTTTGCCGGCACCCATTTCGAACACCGCGTACTGGCTGTTCACGGGCATTGCCAGCACACTCAGCGGCAGGCCGATTTCGTTGTTGCGGTTGCCCTGATTCACGTGCGTTCGGGCGTGGCGTGACAGGATTGATGCGGTCAGCGTCTTGACCGTGGTCTTGCCATTGGAACCGGTAATGCCGATCACGCGTGCATTGCGGCGCGCGCGCACGGCACTGGCCAGATCACCCAGCGCCGTCTGCGTATTGGCGACTTCGATCTGTGCCAGCGGGGCATCAACGCGGCGCGAAACCAGTGCAGCGCGTGCGCCGTGGGTTGCCGCGTCTGCCAGGTGCTCATGGCCATCGCTGCGGCTGCCGGGCAAGGCCACGAACAGGTCCCCGTCATGCAGATGGCGACTGTCGATGCCAACCCCGGTGATGATCCCATCATCGCCATGCAGACGGCCCTGGGTCCACAGAGCCACTTCCGACAAGCGCATGTTCAACATGATGTCCTCCCCTGCAACGCTTGCGCGGCAACATCAAGGTCGTTGAATGGATGCTTGCCGTGCGCATCTTCCTGGGTGGTTTCATGACCTTTGCCGGCAATCAGCACGACATCGTCGCTGGTGGCACCACGGATTGCACTGGCAATGGCTTCCTTGCGCTCGCGCATGACCTGTACCGCGGCGCCGTCATTCAGCCCCGCGAGGATGTCGGCAACAATGGCATCGCCATCTTCTGCGCGCGGGTTGTCATCGGTAATGATCATTCGATCAGCGAGGGATTCGACCACCGCAGCCATCTGCGGCCGCTTGCCGGCATCGCGCTCGCCACCGGCACCGAAAACGCAGACCAGGCCGCCGCGAGTGTGCGGACGCAAACTCTGCAAGGCCACTTCCAGGGCCTGTGGGGTGTGTGCATAGTCAACGACGACCAGAGGCAAGCCGCTGCCACCGATGCGGTTCATGCGACCGGCAATCGGTTGCAGCTTCCCCAGTACACCGCACAACTCTGCAAAGCCCACGCCACATGCGCCGAGGCACGCGGCCACGGCCAGCAGGTTGGCCACGTTGAAGCGTCCCAGCAGGGGCGTGTGCACGTGCGCCCGACCCCATGGGCTGACCAGATCGAAATCGAATCCGTCGGCGTGACTGCGCAGGTTGACGGCCCGCAGGTCGGCTGTCGTTTCCTCGATGGCAACGGTCAGGCGCCGTTGCCGCTCGGGCAACCGCGCGGCCAGTTCACGACCGAAGGCGTCATCAATGTTGATGACTGCGGTTTCCAGGGTGGGCCAGTCGAACAGACGCGCCTTGGCTTCGGCATAGGCTTGCATGCTGCCGTGGTAATCCAGGTGATCCCGGCTGAGGTTGGTGAATACCGCCAGGTGAATGGGCACACCATTCACCCGGCCCTGCACCAGGGCGTGCGAGGACACTTCCATCAGCACCTCCTGCACGCCCTGTTCGCGGAAATCGGCCAGCAGCGCCTGCACGCTGATGGCATCGGGCGTGGTGCGCTCGCCACTGCCCAGCGCGCCATGCAGCCCGGCACCCAGTGTGCCGATGCTCGCGGCGACATGGCCCAGGCACGACCAGGCCTGCGCCAGCAGCTGCACAACCGATGTCTTGCCGTTGGTACCGGTAACCCCGGTGATGCGCATGGCTTCGCCCGGATGCGCGAAAAAGCGTGCCGCCAGGTCACCCAGTCGCGCACTCAGATCGTTGATCCACACGGTGGGGCCGCCATCGGCGTGATTTTCCGGCTCGGGCGCCTCGGCGAGCACCATGACGGCACCCTTGTCACGCGCAGACGCGGCAAATTCGATGCCGTGATGCTGGTGCCCCGACAGCGCCACGAAGGCCTCGCCCTGGCGCACCCGGCGCGAGTCCAGGCAAAGCCCGTTGATCGTCATGTTGCCGGCGTCGCCGGCATCGGCCACGCCGGACAACAATCCGTCCAGGGTCATGACGGCACTCATGGCAGGGTTCCTTCCTGATAGTTCGCCTGTCCCGGCTGGTAATCGGGTGCGGGGCTGGCGGCGTTGATCGGCTGACCTGATTCGGGGCTGCCGCTGTACCAGTGCTTGACGTTGTCGGGCGGAATATCCAGCAATCTCAAGGCGTTGCTCATGACGCGCCTGAAAAGCGGGGCCGCCACCAGACCGCCGTAGTAGCTGCCCGCGCTGGGGTCATCGACGATCACCACGGCCACAAGGCGCGGATGACTGGCCGGAGCGATGCCGACAAACGCGCTGACATAGCGATCCGAGTAGCCGCCACCGGCGGCAATGTGCGAGGTACCGGTCTTGCCGGCAATCCGGTAGTTGGCCACGGCGGCCTTCAGCGCCGTACCTTCGGGACTCACCACCGTCTCGAGCATGTCCAGCAACTCGCGGGCGATCGCGGGATCAATGACGGCATCGGCCTTGCTGTGCTGGTCGCGCACGAAAGTCGGCACGTGCATCAGGCCACCGTCGGCCAGCGCTGCATAGGCGCGGGCCAACTGCAGCGGGGTGACGCTGAGGCCATAACCGTAGGAAATGGTGGCCTTGCGCAGATTGCTCCAGCTGTCACCCGGAGGCAGCACCCCCGAAGCTTCCCCGGGAAAACCGCTGCCGCTGCGATTGCCGAAGCCGAAACGATCCAGCAGCTCGTACATGTGCCGGCTGTCGAGTGATTCCGACATTTCCGCCGCGCCGACATTGCTGGACTTGGTCAGTACTCCGGTCACATCCAGCAGGCCGTGGTTGTGGACATCGTGGATCGTGTAGCCGGACATGCTCAACCAGCCGGGATTGGTGTCAACTGGCGTGGTCGGCGACCACTTGCCACTCTCCAGCGCCGCGGCAATGGTGAAAGGTTTCATGACCGAGCCCGGCTCGACGACATCGGTGACCGCGCGATTGCGGCGCTGTGCCGGCCGCGAGTTGCCGACCGCATTGGGATTGAATGAAGGCTGGTTGACCATCGCCAGCACTTCACCGTTGCGCACGTCCATGACGATGATGGAGCCGGCACGGGCGCCGTGATCGAGCACCGTGGTCTTCAGCTCGCGATAGGCCAGGTACTGGATGCGGCGGTCGATGCTCAGGGTGAGGTCACGTCCCGGTTGCGGCTCACGCACCAGGTTGACATTCTCCACCACGTGGCCCAGCCGGTCACGGATGACCTGCTTGCTGCCGTCGCTGCCGGACAGCCAGTCGTTGTAGGTGCGCTCCAGGCCTTCGACGCCGTTGTCGTCGATATTGGTGAACCCCAGCACATGCGCCATCACCTCGCCTGACGGGTAGAAGCGCTTGTATTCACGCTGCTGGTTGACGCCGGGAATGTCCAGCGCCAGTACCTTGTCCGCCGCGGCGGGGCTGATGCGGCGCTTCAGGTACAGGAACTCGCGATGATCATTTTCTTTCAGGCGACGCTTCAGTACCGACGCCCTCATCCCAAGCGCCTGCGCCAGCTCCGGCACACGGCCGGGATGCTGATCCAGCTGTTCGGGGTCCACCCACAGCGATTCAACCGGGGTCGACACCGCCAATGGCACGCCATTGCGATCGAAAATCGTGCCGCGCGAGACCCGCATGGGGATGGTACGCAGATAACGCGCATCGCCCTGACGCTGAAGAAAGCCCTTGCGCACAACCTGCAGGTCTACCGCGCGCAGCGCCAGGCCGGCAGTAGCCATGCCCAGCAACACGAACATCACCACCAGCCGCACACGCGTGCTGGGGTGACGGCGATTGCCTGGCCTGGTTTCGCGGCGATGTCGGGGCGCCATGTTCATCAGCGCAGCAGCCGGATGGAATCAGCAGGCGGGTCGATCATGTCCAGCTTCGTGCGCGCTATACGCTCGATGCGGCTCGGCTCGGCCCAGGTGGCCTGCTCGATTTCCTGGCGGCCGAATTCCACATTGAGGGCATCGCGCTGTTTCTGCAGGCCCGCCAGCTTCACGAACAGCACGCGATTCTGGTGCCGCATCCACACCAGGCCGATGGCACTGGCGAGTACCAGCGCCAGCAGCACGCTCAAGCTGACCAGCCTGGCCGGGCTCATGTCGGCACCTCGGCAACTCGCAACACCGCAGAGCGCGCGCGCGGATTGTCGGCAAGCTCGGCCGCATCGGCGAAACGGGCCTTGCCAATGGTGCGCAGGCGCACCGGCTTGGCCGCTGCTGGCGGCAGGCGCCGGTCGGCCACGACATGGCCGGACTGGTCACGCATGAAACGTTTTACCAGCCGGTCTTCCAGTGAATGAAAGCTGATGACCGCAAGGCGCGCACCGGGCTTGAGACAGTCCAGCACGGCCACCAGACCTTGCTGTACCGCATCCAGCTCGCCGTTGACGTGAATGCGCAGCGCCTGAAAACTGCGCGTGGCCGGATGCTTGCCTTTCTCGCGGCGGCCGACCACGGCAGCAATCAGATCGGCCAGTTCACCGGTGCGCCGTATCGGCTGCTGCTCACGGCGCGCCACGATGGCGCGTGCAATGCGCCGGCTCATGCGCTCCTCGCCATAGCGCCACAGCACATCGGCGATGGCGCGGACATCGGCAGCCTCCAGGAAATCGGCAGCGCTCTCACCTTGTGTCGTATCCATGCGCATATCCAGTGGCGCGTCAGCCTGAAAGCTGAAGCCGCGCTCGGCGCGGTCCAGTTGCGGCGAAGACACGCCCAGATCGAACAGAGCACCATCCAGCCCCTCGCGGACCTCGCTCCAGTCATTCAGATCGGCAAAGTTGCCGTGCCGGATGCTCACCCTGGAGTCATCGGCATACAGGCGCCGCGCTTCGGCAATTGCCTCGGGGTCACGATCCATCACCAACAGCCGACCTCCGTCGTCGAGCGCTGACAGCATGCCTGCCGCATGCCCGCCGCGGCCAAACGTGGCATCGAGGTAGCGACCCTGCGGCTTCAGCTCAAGTGCCGCCAGCACCGCATCCCTCATTACCGGGATGTGTTCGAGCTGATTCCGCTTCATCGCTGCCATCCCGTTCATGAATTCTGCTGTCCACCTACAACTTCAGGTTTGTCATGTCCTCGCTGATCTCGTCCTCGCCGATCGTCTGGCGGATCTTGGCAAGATGGGCCTGCTCGCTCCACAACTCGAACTTGTTGCCCATGCCCAACAGCACTGCACGCTTTTCGATCCCGGCCGCCGCGCGCTGACTGGACGGCAACAACACGCGATGATTGCCGTCCGGCTCCAGCGGTGCCGCCGCACCGACCAGCTTCATTTGCAGATTGCGGTGCACGGCCTTGACACTGCTGAGCCCGTTTATCTGATCGCGTACGCCTTCCCATTCCGCCTTGGGGAACAACCACAGACAGCCGTGTTCGAAAGGGTTGTAGGTCACCACCAACTGATTGCCGCACTCGCGCGCAAGCTGCTCGCGATACGCTGTCGGTATCGCGAGACGCCCTTTGTCGTCGACGCTGATTGCGGTTTCGCCCTGGAACATCAGTATGGCCTGCCCACGAATTCCCACGAATATACACGGAAACCCACGATAGTCTCACCACATGAGACTGTCAAGGAATTTTTGCTTGCAGATCAATAACAAAGAGGGCACTGGACACGGTTTCAAGCCACTTGTAAGGAACAGGCTGGAGGTTGTTGAAATTGGTGACTTTTTGCCTTCAGAATTATGCGATTGCGCGAGCTGGGAAGGAAAAGCCGGGGCTGCGCAAGCCGGGAAAGCTGAACGACCGGCCATGCGCGAGGCGGGATCAGCCGAGGAACCGCATCAGGCCGCCGAGTGCCAAGGCCATGGACGGCGCAGACCGGAAGCACTTTGCAACAGCCGAACGGCTGGTCATCCGCTGAGTGCGGGCTGGCAGCAAGGCTGTGCCGTGTGCTGCGCACGCCTTTTGATACTGGATCCCGGCCTGCGCCGGGATGACGACAGGGACGACCCTGAAACCGGGACCTGCGTCGTGTTGATGGCGGGTACAACCCTGGAACCGGGAGCCGTGCCCATTGAGAATCACCTCGGGCGCCCCTTTTTGGCGCTGCGGGCACGCCTTGCCGGGCCAGCGTCACGGCAATTTCCCGCTCGCCCGGGGCACAAGCTGCGACTGCCAGGGTTTGCCCGGCCTTCAGCGGAAACCGCCAGGGACACCCCACAAACCTCCCGGGCCTCCCCTGCACGCAAGGGAAACCCGGGAATCACGCTGCGCGTGATGCTGGAAATGAACGAGTCGGCCTGTAAGCCGGGTTCTGTGCGCCCGAAGGCGTGACAGTCATTCCTCTGGACCTGATGTCACCACCAGGCCTCAAGCGACCTACCCGGGAACGACGCGGGCCGCGCCAAAGTTCCCCTATTCGGTCTTGCTTCAGGTGGGGTTTGCCGTGCCGTGCGGCGTTGGCCCCGCACGCGGTGCGCTCTTACCGCACCCTTTCACCCTTGCCACGCACGCCTTGCGGCGCCGTTCGGCGGTCTGCTCTCTGCTGCACTTTCCGTCGGCTCACGCCGCCCAGGCGTTACCTGGCACCCTGCCCTGTGAAGCCCGGACTTTCCTCGATGTGCAAAACACACCGCGACTGCCCGGCCGACTCCCGACCAGAATACAGGAGACGGAGGACAGAAGACAGAACAGAGCACAGGCTTCTGACGACAGCAGAATGAACGGAAAACACCAGCACTTCGCTCGCATGTCGCCATGCGCTTTTGCAGTTGCCTGTCATCTGTCCTCTGTCCGCTGTCCGCTGTCATCTGAACCGTAAAGTGCCTTGCGCGGCGCGCCGCTGATGGCCGCCGCCAGCTTGGCCGCCCTGGCGGGTGGAAGGTGTGGCTGAAGAATGCCCAGGACACGACGCCCTTCGGTCAGTTGCCTGGTGTCATCGACCTCGCTGCCGGCCACCAGCAACACGATTTCGCCGCGCTGCTGATTGCGATCAGCAGCCACCCGTTCGGCCAGTTGCGCCAGGGGCAGACTCAACACGGTCTCATGCAGCTTGGTCAGCTCGCGTGCCAGCACGGCGGCGCGCTCGCCACCGAACACAGCGACCAGATCGGCCAGCGTGGCCGCTATGCGATGGCTGGACTCGTACAGTACCAGGGTACGTGATTCGTCGGCCAGGGCCTCGATACGCGCCCGTCGCGCCGTCTGTTTCGACGGCAGAAAACCCTCGAACACGAAGCGATCGGTGGGCAGCCCGGCGACTGACAATGCGGCTACGGCGGCGCAGGCACCTGGCACGACCGCAATGGGCAGGCCCTGTTCCCGCGCAGCCCGCACCAGACGAAAGCCCGGATCGCTGATCAGCGGCGTGCCGGCATCCGATACCAGGGCAACATCATCACCGGCAGTCAGACGCTCGAGCACGGAATCCAGGGCGGCGCGCTCGTTGTGATCATGCAAGGTCAGCATCGGGGTGTCGATACCGTGGTGTTGCAGCAGGACCCGGCTGTGGCGGGTATCTTCAGCGGCAATCACCGCAACGTCGCGCAGCACTTTCAGCGCGCGCACGCTGATATCGTCCAGATTGCCGATCGGCGTGGCAACCACCCACAGTGTTCCATTGCCTGGTTCGGCTGGCACGTTCAAGGACCCTCTGATCAACCCCTGCGTGGGCGTCACCTGATCTGACTGTCGGCAGACAAGGCGCACTGACGCAGGCAGGCAGGCCGCCTGCGAAGCCAGTGTAACGCAACATGGCGGGCCCGCAGCACGAGGCTGGGCAGTCGGTTGACGGTTCAGGAATGCTTGCCTCTCCGATGCTGCCGGCAGCGCTCCGGTCGGCCAACGCAATCCTGGGCGCGACGCCGGTGCTGGCCAGGCCACTGCGCCTCGGTGGCCATCGGTTATGATCAATGCAAATTGAACGGAACAAGTACATGCGTCAAGCCCAGAAACGATTTGTCCGATCCTGCCTGATCCTGCTGGCCCTGCTCATGCTTGCCGGTTGTGCCGGCATGAGCAACCGGACCACGCCTGCGCAACAGGCGGCCGTGCAGCGTGCCAGCACCCTGCAGCGGAATGGTGACATGGAGCAGGCCGCGCAAGCCTGGAGCAATCTGGCCTCGCAATTCCCGCATTGGCGCGACGCCTACCTTCTGAACGCCGCCGAGAGCTATCGACAGCTCGACAAATGGTCTGCTGTCGCACCGCTTTTGTCGCAGATACATCGCCGTCGCCTGAGTGCCGACGGTGCCATGCATTACGACCTGCTGCGCGCCGGCGCGGCGCTGGCGCAGAATGATCCTGCTGCCGCATTGCAGCAGACGGCCAATAGCGACAGCCTGCCTGACAAATGGCGCATGCGGGCGATGGAAATTCGCGCCCGCGCCCAGGCCGCAACTGGCCAGCCACTGGCTGCCGCCCGCACACGCCTGAACATGGACGGTTCGCTCAGCGGCTATTCCCGCAATCAGAATGAGATGCAGATTCTCAAGCAGCTGGAGAGCATGGACAACGCCAAGTTGCAGGCCAGCGCCAGCACCCTCGATGCCCGCGACCCGCTGCGCGAGTGGATCGCCGAAGCACTGAAGAACAAGGGCAGCGCGCTGGCCAGCACCATGCCGCAACTGCAGAATCCGGTCGGTACTCTTGTGCCACAAGCCGGCAACGCCGTCAGCGCCGAGGGTTATGCTCCGCCGCACAAGGTGGCGCTGTTGCTACCCATCAGCGGCCCGCTTGAAGCGCCCGGCATGGCCGTGCAGGACGGTTTCAGCACCGCCTGGAAGAAGCACCCCGGGCAGACATCGCAGATGGAGCTTGATGTGCTTGACAGTACCGGCACCCAGGCAGGCGCGCTGCGCGCCTACCAGCAAGCGGTCGCATCCGGGGCTGACCTGGTGGTCGGTCCGCTGTCACCGGTAGCGGTATCGGCATTGTTCCAGCAGGGACAACTGCCCGTGCCGCTACTCGCACTCAATCATCCCGATCAGGGCCTGCCTCCGCAAGGCAGTTCCGAATTCGCCCTTCCACCCGAAGCCGAGGGCGTGCAGATTGCCGCACGCATGACTGCCCATGGCCTGCATGAGGCGGTCCTGTTCCTCGCCGA
This sequence comes from uncultured Gammaproteobacteria bacterium, assembly GCA_963800395.1. Taxonomy (GTDB): domain Bacteria; phylum Pseudomonadota; class Gammaproteobacteria; order Xanthomonadales; family Rhodanobacteraceae; genus DASSBG01. Next base: position 35,026 of record CAWDBD010000009.1, on the reverse strand, counting down.
TGCCAGTGCGGCACAGCGCGCGGCGCGTGCTTTTCGTGCCCAGTTCGAGAGTCGAGGCGGGAAGATCCTCGGAACTGCCACGCTCCCGCCCAACGAGGTCAACTATGCCGACGCCATCAACGCACTGATGGCCGAAGCCGGCCCGGACACCGGTGTGTTCATTGCCATGACACCACAACAGGGCCGTCTGCTGGTGCCGCAGTTGCGCATTGCCGAGGTGAGCCAGCCACTGTTTGCGACCTCACAGATCTATGGTGTGGAAAGCAACCCGGGGCTTGATCGTGACCTCGACGGCGTGGTGTTCTGCGATGCGCCGTGGCTGTTCAATGCACAACCGGGCCTGCCCAGGCGCAGCGCCCTGGCCGAAGATGACCCCAACGCACGTGGACCGGCCGCACGCCTGTTCGCCTTCGGCATGGATGCCTGGTCGCTGATGCCCTACCTGACCTGGTTGCGCCAGCACCCGGGCAGCTACCTGTCCGGTGCTACCGGCCAGTTGACCATGGACAGTTTCGGACGCATACATCGCACGCCGATCTGGGCGCGCTTTGTCAATGGCATCGCCGTGCCGGTTACCGGCGGCCTGGAAGCCGATGACGGCAATTCCGCGCTGCAAGATATCAACAGCGAGAATTGATGCGATGAGCTGGCGTCGCGACACCGGGGACAGCTTCGAAACGCGCGCACTGCAGCAGCTCGAGCAGGCCGGTCTGAGCTTGCTGGATCGCAATTTCAATACGCGTTACGGCGAACTGGACCTGATCATGCGTGACACCGATACCGTGGTTTTTGTCGAGGTGCGCTATCGTCGCGGCGAGGACTTCGGTGGCGCCCTGGCATCAGTGACCACAGGCAAACGCAAGCGTCTTGTGCTGGCTGCCAGGCTGTATCTGCAAACCCATCCGCAGCTTGCACAGCAACCATGCAGGTTCGATGTGCTAGCGTTCGCCGGCCCCGAGACGCAGCCCGAGTCAAGATGGCTGCGCAATGCCTTTGATGCCTTCTGAGATTGCCATGACACGCGTACGATACGTTCTGTTTCCCTTTCTGCTTCTGCCTTTCGTGCTGTCCGGCTGCATAGCCGCCGTCGTGGGCGGGGCTGCGGCTGCAGCCGCAACCGGCGCCAAGGTCGCACATGACCGCCGCGATGCGAGCACCGTGCTCAATGATCGCAACCTGCAACTTTCAGTTGACAAGGCGATTGACAGCGACCAGGCACTGGACAGCCATAACCGCATCCGGGTTGTCGTCTACAACCGGGTGATCCTGCTCGTCGGCGAAGTGGTGAGCGAGGATGCTCGCGAGCGCGCAGGCAAACTGGCCAGTGGATTCATCGGTGCGCGGCGCCTGGTCAATCAGCTCGACATCATGCCCGAGCAGGGTTTCTGGGCACGTCGCGCCGACAATGCCCTGGGTGCGCGAATCAAGACCGGTCTCATGGATATCACCTCGATACCCGACTTCGATCCCAGCCGCGTAGCCATCACCGTGGCGCACGACAAGGTCTACCTGATGGGCCTGGTCACGCACGCCGAGGCTGACGCGGCAATCGGCAATGCACGCAACACGCGTGGCGTGGACCAGGTGATCAATCTGTTCGAATACATCGACGATTCGCAGGACAACTCAAGGCCGGATGACCAGGATTCCGAACCCGGGAATCCGTAAAACGACCGCGCCACTGGCTCGGTATCCGGGGGCGTTGCGCGGACAACGTTCAGGGTTGCGACCCGGGCTCCATCACCATTCTGAGCTGCTGGCCGGTAACCGGCTTGCGCAGGAAGGCATCGGCGCCGGCTTCATGGGCGCGTGTTTCATCGTCACGATTGGATCGTGCCGTCACCACCACGATGCGCCAGGCGCGGCCATCGGGGCGCGTGCGCAAAATGCGTATCAACTCGAACCCGTCCAGATCCGGCAGGTCGATATCGATAAGCAGAATGTCGTGGCGCTGATGATCAATCTCGGACAGCGCCGCCAGTGCATTGTCTGCGTGATGAACCTCATGCCCCTGCTCGCGCAACAAGCCTGAAATCACACGCGCGACGGTTTCATCATCCTCGACCAGCAGCACACGCCGCGTGCGACCGGATCCGCCAGCGTCGCGGACTGCCTCTTGCTGTGGCGCAGCGCACGCCGGCAAGGGCAGCAGGACGGTGAAGGTGCTGCCAACCCCGGGCTCGGACTCGACCGCGATACGGCCACCCATGAGACTGGAAAGCTCCTTGCATATCGCCAGACCGAGCCCGCTGCCACCACTGTTGGAACCCGAGTCGCCCTGCTCGAATCGCCGGAACAGGCGACGTTTCAGGTCGCCATCCATGCCCGGGCCGCTATCACTGACCCGGAAACGGAGCATGCCCTCGTGCATGTCCAGCAGCATGCTGACATGACCTTTTTCTGAAAACTTGAGGGCATTGCTGAGCAGGTTGAGCAGTATCTGGCGCAGGCGAATCGCATCACCCTGTACGCGAGCAGGGACATCGGCACTGTGCTCCAGCTTGATATCGATACCTTTGTTGCTCGCCAACCCCGACTCCAGCGCCGCCACCTCGTGCATCAGGGCCACCGGATCGAGCGGCCGTTTCTCCAGCTCGAAACGCCCGGCCTCGATACGTGCCAGATCCAGGGCGTCGTTGACCAGCTTCAGCAGCACCTCGCCCGAATGATGGATCGTGCGCACCATGTCGGCCTGATCGGCATCCAGCCTGGTGTGGGTAAGCAGCTCCGCCATGCCCAGCACGCCGGTCATCGGCGTGCGGATTTCATGGCCCATCGTGGCCAGAAAACGCGTCTTGGCCGCGTTGGCCTCTTCGGCCAGCCTTCGCTGCTCGTTGAGCAGACGCAACTCCATGCGCCGCTGCCAGCGCATCCTGAGCATGTGCCAGAACATGAACATCATGGCCAGGGCAGCCAGCACATACAGGAACCAGGCCAGTGGCGTGTCCCAGGGTGGGGCTGCCACCTCGAAATCGAGACTCTGCTGCAGCGGCGACCAGGCGCCGCTGGTGCCTGCAGCCTCGATGTCGAGACGGTAGGAACCGGCACCCAAACCAGTGAACTCGCGCGCACCCTGGGTTCCCGTGGCTACCCAGCCGGAGTCGAAGCCGCGCATGCGAAAACGATAGTGATTGCGTGCCGGGTTGATGTAGGACAGCGCCTTGACCACAACGCGCAGATTGCTGTCATCCCAGGCCAGGCGCAGCTTTCCGTGCTCGATACGCAAAGGCGTGCGTTTGCCGTTGCGAAGCACACTGGCATCTTCCAGCACCACGAGTGGCTTGCGCGCATGATCATGCAGCGAGGCCGGACGGAAGCCGACCACACCTCCAAGCGTGCCGGCGTAGACGGTGCCACCTTTCAGGCGCACAAGGGTATCCGTGAACTCGGGGCTGGGCAGGCCATCCGCGACACCATAGCGACGGAACTCCCTGCTGCGCGGGTCGTAGCGCCACAGCCCCACACGGCTGGTCATCCAGACACGCCCGTCGGTATCGATGAAGATGCGATTGATGTCGATGGAAGGGAATCCGTCGTGAGAACCGATCACCTCCTGCAGAACGGCCTGACTGCCCTTGATCCGGTATTGCTCCAGCACATCGGACCGCGCCAACCACAGTTGCTGGCCGTGCATGGCAAAGGCATTGATGCGTCCGGCCGGCACGCCAGCAATCGGCTGGAACGCCGCTCCATCGGGAAGCAGCCCGGACAGGCCCGCACTGCTGGCGCGCCATACCACGTCCCCCACCTGCTGCAATTGCCGCGTTTCCATGGCATCGCTGCCGTCGAATGCCAGTTTCACCGGGCTGACGGCCAAAGTCCCGGGATTGACCCGTACAACCCCCCGGCCCAGTGGGGCGGCCAGCAAGGTATGGTCGTCCAGCACCACCATCTTGCGAACACTGGGCTTGCTGGGCATTTGCGTCACTTCACGCAGCATGCCGCCGTCATTCAGGAAAAGGTGCCGCTGCATGCCAATCCAGATGCGCGAGTCGCCATCGGTGGCCAGGCTCAGAACCGAAGTTATCGGCAGTTTTCTGGCAGTTTCCGGGTGCCTGGCGTCTCCGGCCAGCGGATCAAGAATATCCAGTTGTCCACCCAGCCCCCCGACCAGCAGCTTGCCACTGGCCGTTGCCGCCATGGCCATCACCTTGCTGCTGCGCAGGCTGGTCGGGTCTTCGGGGATGTGCGCGAAGCGGCTGAAATCTCGCCAATCCGGACTCAGGTACTGCAAGCCGGCGTCGGTACTGGAAATCCACAAGCCGCCTTCCCGGTCCATCTCGATATCGACGATGATGCGCCCGGGCAGACCGCCCGGCAGCATCGGTCGGGTCTTGAATCGATAGGATTTGCCTGTCGCGGAAAACAGGCGCAAGGATCCGCGCTCGCCTACCCAGACATTCCCATTGCTGTCGCGCACGCTGGCAAAGACGTTGGTCTGCGACGCATCCGATGCCGGCCATCGACGCGCCACATCATCCTTGCCGACACGAAACAATCCGGCACTTGTAGCCAGGCGTATGTCGCCATCCTCGCCCCTGATCTGCCATATCCAGGGCGAAGTCTCCATTCCGGCGAAAAGGATGTGCTTGAGGCGACCATCCGACTCGATCAGATCAAGTCCCTTGTCGGTACCTACCCAGATGCGCCCGTCCCGTCCTGCATGCAAGGCGACGACATCGTCCGAGACGAGGCTGGCTGAATCCTTGTCGTTGTGACGCCAATGATCGAAACCGCTGCCGTCGCTCTTCAGCCGATTCAGGCCACCGGCATACACGCCTACCCAGATGCGCCCATCGGCACCCCGGGTCAGGCCCATGACATCATTGCCGGACAGGCTGTCCGGCTTGTCGGCATTGTGCAGCCAATGACGAAACCCGGATCCGTCATCGTCCAGCCTGTTCAGGCCGTTGCCCTCGCCACCGACCCAGATCCTGCCATCCTCATCAACCTGCAGCACCGAGACATCATTGCCGGGCAGACTGCGTGCATCCTCGGGATCATGGCGATACAAGCGAAACTGCTGACCATCGAAGCGCGCCAGGCCGTCGCCGGTTCCCACCCAGATGTAGCCCTTGTGATCCTGAGCGGTCGTGTAGACACGGCTGGACGGCAAGCCGTCACTGACACCGTAGTGCCGGAAGCGCGGTGTGGGCGGCAAGGTCGGCGACGTGGCCGCGGTCGACAACAAGGCCCCCGCCAATAGCAGAGCACTCAGCATGCTGATCATCCCCAAACTCCCCAAGTGCCTCTCAGTCTACAATGCCGGCATGAGTACTCGCATCCGCACGCTGGTTGTGGCCGGTTCGCTGCTGGCGCTCCTGTTGCTGCTTTTGATCGCCGCCGAACGCACTGTCGCGCTGGCACAGCGCATGGCCAGCCTGCCGCACTGGCTGCAATGGCTGGTCACCATCGTTCTGCTGCTTTTTGCAGCCATGGCCGTGTGGCTGGCATGGATCTGGCTCAGGCCGAAACGCCAACGCAGACCGGTCGCGGTGGACCGCGCCGCCATTGACCAGCGTATCGACAAGCTTGAACAAGACGGAGCCGATACCCATGCGCTGCGTGGCGAGCTGCAGGAACTTGACGCGCGCCGTGGGCGGGGACAGTTGTACGTGGCGATGTTCGGGGAAATTTCCAGCGGCAAATCCAGCCTGATCGCCGCCATGACTGACGATGAGCCACCGCTGACCGATGTCGTGGGAGGCAGTACACGCAGCGTGGCGCATTATCACGGCGAGACGCCAGATGGCCACTTGCTGCAGCTTGCCGATGTCCCGGGCAGCCGCGAAGTCGACGGCGAGTCGCGCGAGGCCATGGCCCGCGATGAAGCCTTGCGGGCGCATGTCGTGGTGTATGTGGCGACGGGCGACCTCAGCCGCAGCCAGATCGACGAATTGCGCTGGCTGGGCGAGTTCGGAAAACCCATGCTGCTGGTGCTGAACAAGGCTGACCAATGGCAGGACCAGGAGCGTGCGCAGCTGCTCGACAGCTTGCGCCAGCATGCCGAAGGACTGGTCGATGCCGTGGTCGCCAGCCGTGCCGGCGGCAGCGAGCGTTTTCAGCGCGTTCTGGCCGATGGCCGCCGCGAACAGGTCACGCGCACCGCGCACCCCGACATTGCCGCGTTGCAGGACGCACTGCAACGCATAACCGCACCGGGCGCAGCAGAACTGGAGACCGCACGCGAGCGCGCCGTTCTGGCGGGTCTGCACGAGCGTACCGGCAAGCTCGAAGCAAGCCAGCGCGCAATCGAGTCGGAAAAGGTCGTTGCCCGCTACACCCGCCGCGCCGTGGTCGGCGCCATGGCGGCGGTAGCACCCGGCAGCGATCTGGTCATCCAGGGCGCGCTGGCCACCGCCATGGCCCGCGAATTGGGCAAGCTCCATGGCATCCGCGTCTCGGACCTGGAAATCGACACCTTTCTCCAACAGGCGCGCCTGACCCTGCGCACCAGCGCGTCGGTCGTGCTGGCCATTGCCGGCAACGCGCTCAAGGCATTCCCGGGTCTGGGCACGCTGGGTGGCGGCATCCTGCACGCATTTGCCTACGCGCTGATTTTCGACAGCCTGGGCAAGGCCCTGGCGGCAACCCTGGCCGAACACCACAGGCTCGATAATCAGGCCGCCGCCGAAACGCTCAAGGGCCTGCTCGGTGAATCCTCGGGCAAGCGCATCAAACGTCTGGCTTCACTGACGGTAGATGCCATTCGCGAACCCGACGACGCGGCGCGGTAGCGGCGATTGGTGCGCTGCCCTGACCGCCGCGCTACCAGAGGCCGGCTGCCATGCCCCGCGCCCGGCAAACGCAAGCGGTCACGCGCGACTCAGCAATGGCATTTACAATCAAGGCTTGTACCGTGGGAGTGACCATGATCCGCTTGCTTCAATTGTCCGCGGCCTGCCTGCTTCTGGCGGGCACAGGCCTCAGCGCCGCTGCCGAGATCTATCGCATTGACCCGGTGCATACGCAGATCCTGTTCTCGGTCGGCCACAACGGCTTTTCCCACCCGGTCGGACGCCTGCACGTGCGGAGCGGCTGGCTGCGCACCAACTCCGACGACATGTCCTCTGGCGCGGCGGAAGTGGATATCGACCTGGCCGACGTCGACATGGGCGACAAGGACTGGAACGAGGCCGTGCGCGGTTCGCGCCTGCTGGATGCGACCGAACATCCCGTTGCCCGCTACATCAGCACGTCGATCGAGCCGCAAGGCAAGGACAAGGGCGTCATGCACGGCAAGCTGAGCCTGCATGGCAGGACGGTGCCCGTGGATGTGAACTACACCCTCAACCGCCAGGGCGCCACGATTTTCGGCATGGATACGCGGATCGGCTTTTCAGCAAGTGCAGAGCTTGATCGCCGACAATTCGGCATCACCGCCTTTTCCGGCTCGATCGGTCATGCAGTGACTATCCGGCTGGAAGTCGAGGGCGTGGCCGATCCTCGCGCGGTCGAGAAGTACCTGAAGGTCAAGACAAAGGATGACTCGCATGAATGAACCGACTGTCTGGAGCCGCAGCGCGCGGCTGTTCCACTGGCTGATTGCCGCACTGATCCTGGTGCAGGGCGCCGTGGGCCTGATCATGGGCGAACTGCCGAAAAGCCCCGACGTAATCCCGGTCTACACCTTTCACAAGTCGCTGGGACTGACCATCCTGCTGCTGGCCGTTTTCAGGCTCGGATTCCGGCTGTTGCACAAACGGCCCGACCCGCTGCCCATGCCGGGCTGGCAGCACGGGCTTTCGCGCATCACGCACGTGGCGCTGTACCTGCTGCTGTTTGCGGTGCCGCTGAGCGGCTGGATCATGGATTCGGCCAGCGGGCTGCGGCCGCTGTACTGGTGGTGGGTGCTGCGCCTGCCCAGCATCACCGGCGGTCCGTCGCACGACCTGAAGGAATTCGCCGAGGAAAGCCACGAGATCCTGTTCTGGGTTCTGGTCGCGGTGGCTGCCCTGCACATTGCCGGTGCACTCAAGCACCACTTCATGGACCGCGACGATACACTCAGACGCATGCTGCCCGGTGCCCGCGAGCGCGTCTCGAACGACTCGCAGGAGGACCAGGCCTGATGAACAAGCTGATACTGGTCCTGATCCTGCTGGCCCTGCCGGCGGCTGCCGCCGCACGCACCTGGCAGGTCGTCCCCGACAAGAGCACGCTCACCTTCACCGGCGAGTACCAGAACGCGCCGTTCAAGGGCGAGTTCAGGCATTTCCAGGCCGACATCGCCTACGACCCGGCCAACCTGGCCAGTGCAAAATTCGACGTCACCGTCACCCTTGGCAGCGTCGATACCCAGTCGGATGAACGCGACCAGACCCTCGAGGGCAGCGATTTCTTTGCCACGAAAACCTACCCCAAAGCCCATTTCGTCACCCGCTCTTTCGAGCGCGGCGGCGATGGCAAGGTGATTGCCCACGGCAGCCTGGATCTGCATGGCAAGCAGCACCCGGTGGACCTGGATGTTGATTTCAACCAGCAGGGCGATGGCGCCGTACTCGAGGTCAGCACCACTCTGAACCGCCTCGACTATGACCTGGGCGCCAGCGAGGACTGGAGCGACATCACGCGCCAGATCCCCGTGCATGCGCACCTGACGCTGCGCTGAGCACCTTGCGACCGGCATGGCCATGAACGATCTGTGGCGCAAGGCGATGGCGCGCCTATGGCGTCAACCGAATCCAACGGATCCTGCGCCGGAGACGGCATCGCCGGCCGCCGGCGATCCGGTCACTCGCAGCCTGCGCGGTCTGCTCGAAGACCCCGACATACCGCCAACGGTGCGCGACGAACTGGCCAGCGAGTTTGCCGACATCGAGCGCATGCTGGCGAGGCTGGAAAACGGCGAACTGCACGTGGCCGTGTTCGGGCGCGTGTCCACAGGCAAGTCGGCGCTGTGCAATGCCCTGCTGGACCGGCCCGCATTCGAGGTCGGCGTGCTGCACGGCACCACCACCACAGCCTCCCACCAGCGCCTGGACGAGGCCGGCCACGAAGGCCTGGTGCTGATCGACACCCCCGGCATCAATGAACTTGATGGCGAGGCGCGCGAGAAGCTGGCCTACGAGGTGGCCGAGGTCAGCGACCTGGTGGTGTTCGTGGTCGATGGCGACCTCACCCGCGAGGAACTGGATGCACTCCGGCTGCTGGGCAAGACCCAGCGTCCACTGCTGCTGGCACTGAACAAGTCCGATCGCTTCAGTAAAATCGAACTCGAGCGGCTGCTCGAGCATCTGCGCGCGCAGTGCCATGGGCTTGTCCGCGCAGACAACGTGGTGGCGGTGGCGGCACTTCCGGCGCCGCTGCGCGTGGACCGTGTCAATGCGGATGGCCGGACCCTTGCCGAGACGCAGCCGCAGCGGCCCATGATTGATCCGCTGCGCTCGCGCCTGCATGCCATTGCCGAGCTCGAGGGCAAGACCCTGGCCTCGATCAATGCCGGCCTGTTCGCAGGCCGGCTCAGCGATCGCGTCAGCCGGCGCATTGCCGAAACCCGGCGCGAACTGGCCTCGCGCGTGATCCGCCAGTACTGCATCGCCAAGGGCGTGATGGTCGCGCTCAACCCGATTCCGGTGGCCGACCTGCTGGCCGCCGCCGGGCTGGATGCGGCCATGGTGGTGCAGCTGTCGCGCGTTTACGGCCTGCCGCTGACACGCTCCGAATCGGGCCGCCTGGTGGCTACCATCAGCGCCCAGCTGATCGCCCTGATGGGCGCGATCTGGGGCGTGCACCTGGTCGCCTCGGCGCTGAAGGGGGTCAGCGCCGGCTTGTCCACCGTGGTCACCGCCGGCTTCCAGGGCGCCCTGGCCTGGTACGCCACCACCCTGATCGGCCGTGCAGCCGAGCAGTATCTGGTACAGGGCCGCTCGTGGGGCGAACAGGGACCGAAGCGCGCCGTGCGCCGCGTGGTCGAGGGCCTGGACCGCGACTCGATCCTGCGCGAGGCGCGCGAGGAAATCCTGAAGCGGCTGCGCACCCAGTCCTGAGCGGCACTGCCCGCCGCATGCGAACGATCAAGGCGACTCGAACCCGTCGCTGAAGATCAAGTCGGCATCGGCGAATCTTGCAAGTGCGAACATTTGACCCGCGTAGCCCTGCGCCGGATCGAAGGCCGAGCCGACCAGCACGATCCGGCCCGACGAACCGATCACGATGGCATTGGCCGTATCGGACGAAGCGAAGAAATCGACGAAGGTGGCGCTGCCATCCCCGCTGAAGCTGGCATCGGGATTGCCCGTCAGGGTCAAACCGAGCATCGCGTAATCAGTCTGCCCCGCCACCGTGGCTTCACCTGCCAGCACGATGCGGCCGTTCACCAGAGCTGCCGCCGTCGCGTGTTCGGCCTGCCCGGGCAGCAGATCGTCCACCACGGCGCCGTTGCTGCCGAAGCCTGCCTCGGGGTTGCCATCAAGGTCGAGCATCAGGGCGGCAAAGGCCTCGCTGGATGCCGACGAGGCCGCGCGGGCGCTGCCCACGGCCAGTATCCTTTCACCCTGGCCGTTCCAGTCTGGCAGCACGCGCAGGTCCTGGAGAAAATCGAACTGCCCTGCGAAGTCATGCGTCACCATGCCGCCGCTGCCGAAGCTGGTGTCGAGCTGACCATTGGCGAGGAAGCGCGCCACGGCAAAATCGCTGTCGCCAATCCCGCCCACCAGGATCTTTCCATCGGACTGCACCGCCAGCGCGTGACCCTCGTCGAAATTGCCGAATGACACATTGGCCACGCCATTGCTGCCAAAAGTGGTGTCGCGCAAGCCATTGGCCAGCAGCCGGATCACGGTCATCTTGCTCAGATTGCCCTGGCTGGGGAAGGTCGAATCGCCGGCAAGCAGGATGCGGCCATCGTCCTGCACCGCGAGCGCACGCACCGTGTCGACACTGCCGTCGACATCCAGGCTCATCTTGCCGCCGCTGCCGAAACTGCTGTCGAGCGCACCGCTGGCGGTATAGCGCGCAACGCCAACGTCATTGCTGGTGGCCGGCGGAATGCGTACCTCGCCGGCTGCCAGCACCTTGCCATCCGCCTGCACGGCCACCGCCATCGCATTGTCCTGGCCGTTGGCAAAGTCGGTGGTGACAATGCCTTGCTGACCGAACGCGGGATCAAGGCTGCCATCGGACCTGTATCTGGCCAGTGCAAAGTCGCGATCGGAGAACGAGATGCCCACGTGCCCGGCGGCAACAATCTTGCCATCCGCCTGCGCGACGGCATCCAGGGCCGTGGCATTGACCGGCCCGCGCAGCGAAACCTCGCTCAGGCCGCTGTTGCCGAAACTGGTGTCCAGGGCGCCACCGGGCAGGAATCGCGCCAGACCGATGTCATTGCCGGCATTGCTAGCGACTGCACCCACTGCGCCACCCACAAGCAACGCCCCCTGGTACACCGTCAGCGCCCTGCTCGAATCGGCCTTGCCATTGAAGTCGGTGCGCGCCAGCCCGGCATTGCCGAAACTGTTGTCAGGCGTGCCGTCGACAGCGAAACGCAACAGCGCGAAGTCGCCGATCTCGTGGGTACTGGCGGTGACATACAGGCTGCCCTGGAACAGTAGCATGGCCTCGATGGTTTCATTGCTGTCACCGGCAATCGGCCGCACCACCCGACCGCTGCTGCCGAAGGCCGTATCCAGCGAACCGCTGGAAGTCAGTCGCGCCAGGGCCAGATCGCGGTCGCCGCCGGAGCTGCCGGACACAAAACCACCCAGAATGATCGCGCCCGAGGCAAGCAGCTGGGCGCTGTTTGCCTCGGCAGGTCCGCCCGGGAAGGTGACTACCGCGACCCCGTCCGTGCCGAAGCTGGTGTCGAGCTGCAGGTCCGCCTGAAAACGCACCGCCACCATGACCGCCGTGCCGAAATTGCGGGCCAGGCCGGCGCAGACGATCTTGCCATCGGTCTGCACCAGTACGTCCTGGCAGAAGTCTGCGGTGTCGGCATAGATCTTCTTGGCCATCTGCTGCAGAACGCTACCGCTCGTGTCCAGTTTCAGGAGGGCAAAACCGCTGCCGTACCCGGGCACGTAGGCCTGGCCGCCGACCAGGATATTGCCCGCGGCATCCAGCGCCACGGCCATGGCGAAATCGCCGTTGCCGTACCAGTCCAGCGTCAGCTCGCCGCCAGCAGCAAAGCTGGTGTCCAGGTTGCCGTTGGCCAGCAGCCTGGCTACTGCCCAGTCCGAAGTCTGCAATCCGTTGCTCTCGTGACTGCCGACCACGACGATCTTGCCATCAGCCTGCAGCACCAGGTCGGTCGGCGCAAAATCGAGACGGCGAATACCGCCGTCGCCAAACGAGGGATCAAGAGACCCGTCGGCAGCATGCCGGCTGACACCCTGTCCTGTGAGGCCCGCATACGCCGTCAGCACCCGGCCCTGGGCATCGACCGCCAGCGCCGCAGCACCCTCGTCCGTAAACCCGTTTATCGAAGTCGTGATCTTGCCCTGATCGCCAAAACCGGAATCGAGAACCAGCTGAGCAAGGCCGGTTCGCGGCAACAAGATCAAGGCGCATATCAACACTGCAACGGTGCCCGCTACAATCCTTCTGAAACCGAGGTGGTTTTTCATTTCTGCAGCCGATCGGCGGGATAATCCCCTTGCCCATCAGTTACGCAATCTCGCGTCAACGCGTATCAGCGCTCGATACCCGTGCAACGCGATAGCGAGTGCACGGCTTTCATGCATGTCGTTGCATTCCCGGATTCGGGTGACTCAAACGAACCCGCGCAGTGATCAGGCGGGACGGCGCCGAACCTCTACCCATCGGCACCTGGCGTGGACTTGCAGCAACCGGGTTGGTTCAGGTCAGCGCGCGCAGCGCCTGCGAATCAAACGGCCAGTCCAGTTCCTCGCCGCTGGCGCGGTGGCGCAACACCGGCACGCGCTCGCCGTAGCGTGCCTCGAGCGCGGCATCACCATCGATCCAGACGCTTTCAAAGTCGGGCACGCCAGCGGCGGCCAGCAGCGCCAGAGCCTGGTCGCACAGGTGGCAATCGTCGCGCTGGTAAAGGATCAGACTGGGCATGGGTTCATCTGCACACGGACATACTCGTACAATGGCATTTTAACCCGGTTGATTCGCATGTCCGTCAGTATTTTCGACCTGTTCAAGATCGGCATCGGTCCCTCCTCCTCGCATACGGTGGGTCCGATGCGTGCCGCCGCCCGCTTCACCAGTCACTGGCTGGACGACAAGGGCCTGCTCGATCAGGTTGCACGCATTCACTGCGAGCTGTTCGGCTCGCTGGCATTGACCGGCCGCGGCCACGGCACCGACAAGGCCGTGCTGCTTGGCCTGGAGGGCCATTGGCCGGATCAGGTCGATCCGGACGATATCCCGGCCATCCTCGAACGCATTCGCGGTCAGGGCCGCCTGCGCCTGCATGGCAAGCACGAAATCGACTTCAACGAGAAGCGCGACCTCAAGTTCAACAAGCGCCAGAAACTGCCTTTCCATCCCAACGGCATGCGCTACCGTGCATTTGATGCGGACGGCAACGAACTGGCCTCACGCGAGTACTACTCGGTGGGCGGCGGCTTCGTGGTCAACCATGACGAAGCCGCCGAGGACCGCATCGTCGCCGATACCACGCCGCAACCCTACGGATTCTCTTCCGGCGACCAGTTGCTGGCCCAGTGCGAAAACCATGGCATCACCATTGCTGCACTGATGATGGAAAACGAGAAGGTCTGGCGCGATGAAGATGACATTCGCCAGCGGCTGCTGACCATATGGCAGGCCATGCAGGACTGCGTTGATCGCGGCCTGCGCTCGCCTGGTGAACTGCCGGGCGGCCTGCATGTCACGCGCCGTGCGCCGCGCCTGTATGACGATTTGCAGGAACGCAGCGACGACCCGAATCCGGATCCGCTGACACAGCTGGACTGGGTCAATCTCTACGCCCTGGCGGTCAACGAGGAGAATGCGGCCGGCGGACGGGTGGTCACCGCGCCCACCAATGGCGCGGCGGGCATCATTCCGGCGGTTCTGCACTACTACCGGGACTTCTGCCCGAGTGCCTGCGAACAGGGCATCATCGACTTTTTGCTCACGGCCGGCGCAATCGGCATCCTGTACAAGGAGAACGCCTCGATCTCCGGAGCCGAGGTTGGCTGCCAGGGCGAGGTCGGTGTCGCCTGCTCCATGGCTGCCGGCGGCCTCACTGCGGCGCTGGGCGGCAGTATCTGGCAGATCGAGAATGCTGCCGAAATAGGCATGGAACACAACCTCGGGCTGACCTGCGACCCGATTGGCGGTCTGGTGCAGATTCCCTGCATCGAGCGCAACGCCATGGGCTCGGTCAAGGCGATCAATGCCAGTCGCATGGCCCGACGCAGTGACGGCAAGCACCGCGTGTCGCTGGACAAGGTCATCAAGACCATGCGCGATACCGGTCGCGACATGCGCGACAAGTACAAGGAAACCTCGCGCGGTGGCCTGGCGGTGAATGTGATCGAATGCTGAAGAGCCAGGCACGCAGGGCCGGGAACGAGAGAAGCGACGGTCTCCGAGCCACGTTCCTCGCCCCTCGACGCTCGCCCCCCCTGAAAAATCCCCTTACAATGCCCGGTTCCCCAGATTCCCACGTGCCGCAGCAGCGGCACCTGCTGCCGTGATGCCCATGGAAACGAGTTTCGAACCCGCCCAGATCGAGTCGAAGTGGTATGCCCAGTGGGAGGCCGCCGGCTATTTTCGTCCGACTGGCGAAGGCGAACCCTATTGCATCCTGCTGCCACCACCGAACGTTACCGGCACCCTGCACATGGGCCATGCCTTCCAGCAGACGGTGATGGACATGCTGATCCGCTATCACCGCATGCGCGGCGACAACACGCTGTGGCAGGTCGGCAGCGACCATGCCGGCATCGCCACCCAGAAGATCGTCGAGAACCAGCTTGCCGCCGAGAACACCGACAAGCATGCCCTGGGACGCGAGGCCTTTGTCGAGCGCGTCTGGGAATGGAAAGATCAGTCCGGTTCCACCATCACCAACCAGATGCGCCGCCTGGGCGTGGCCGCCGACTGGTCGCGCGAGCGCTTCACCATGGACGAAGGGCTGTCCGACGCGGTGCGCAAGGTGTTCGTGGAGTGGTACCGCGCCGGCCTGATCTACCGCGGCAACCGCCTGGTCAACTGGGACCCGGTGCTGGGGACCGCGGTCTCCGATCTCGAGGTCAACAACGTCGAACGCGACGGTCACATGTGGTCGATCCGTTACCCGGTCAGCGGCAGCGACGAATCGGTGGCGATTGCCACCACGCGCCCGGAAACCATGCTGGGCGACGTCGCCGTGGCCGTGCACCCCGATGACGAACGCTACGCCCACCTGGTCGGCAAGACCCTGACCCTGCCACTGGTCGGTCGCGAGATCCCGGTCATCGCCGATGACTATGTGGACCGCGAATTCGGCACCGGCTGCGTCAAGATCACCCCGGCGCACGATTTCAACGACTACGAGATCGGCAAGCGCCACCAGCTCGAAGCGCTGGAAATCTTCACCCTGGACGCCAGGGTCAACGACAACGCGCCCGCGAAATACCGCGGCATGGACCGCTACGCGGCGCGCAAGGCCATCCTTGCCGACCTCGAGGCCGAAGAAGCCCTGATCGAAACCAGGGCGCACAAGTTGCAGGTGCCGGTCAGCCAACGCTCGGATGCCGTGATCGAGCCGATGCTGACCGACCAGTGGTTCGTCGACCTGACCCGCGACACCCTCGATGACGGCAGGCCGGGCGGGCGCAAGGCGATAACCGAGCCGGCGCTCGAGGCGGTGACCTCGGGCCAGATCAAATTTGTCCCGGAGAACTGGACCAAGACCTACACCCAGTGGCTGGAGAATATCCAGGACTGGTGCATCAGCCGCCAGCTGTGGTGGGGTCACCAGATCCCGGCCTGGTATGACGAGGCCGGCAACATCTTCGTCGGCGAGGACGAGGCCGATGCGCGCGCACACGCCGACAGCGAGCCCATGGGCGAGCTGCGGCGCGACGAGGACGTCCTTGATACCTGGTTCAGCTCGGCGCTGTGGCCCTTCTCCACACTGGGCTGGCCCGAAGACGGACCGATCAGAAACGATAGCGGCGAGGTCATTGCCGACTGGTCGCAGGACAAGGTCTTCCTGCCCAGCGCGGTACTGGTGACCGGCTTCGACATCATCTTCTTCTGGGTCGCGCGCATGGTCATGGCGACCAAATATTTCATCGGCGAAGTGCCCTTCCGCGAGGTCTACATCAACGCCATCGTGCGCGACGCCGAGGGCCAGAAGATGTCCAAGTCCAAGGGCAACACGCTGGACCCGCTGGACCTGATCGACGGCATCGAGCTGCAGCCGCTGGTGGACAAATCCACCCGTTCGCTGCTGATCCCGCAAGTACGCGAGAAAGTCGAAAAACGGATCCGCAGGGATTATCCCGACGGCATCCACGCCATCGGCACCGACGCCATGCGCTTCACTTTTGCAGCTCTGGCCAGCTACAGCCGCACCATCAATTTCGATATCAGCCGCGCCGAAGGCTACAAGGCATTCTGCAACAAGTTGTGGAATGCGGCGCGGTTTGTGCTGATGAATGACGGGACTCGGGACTCGGGACTCGAGACTCGGGAAGAGCCGGTGACCGAGGCGGAGCGGTGGATCTTGTCGCGCTTGAGGGAGACGCTGGAAGAGGTGGAGCGGCACTTCGCCAGCTACCGTTTCGATCATCTGGCGCAGGCGCTGTATGCGTTCGTGTGGAACGAGTATTGCGACTGGTTTCTGGAACTGTCGAAGCCGGCGCTGCAGGGCAATGACGCTGAAGCGGCCGAGTCCACGCGGCATACCCTGCTATTCGTGCTGGAGACCGTACTGCGCGCGCTGCATCCGGTGATTCCCTTCATCACCGAAGAAATCTGGCAGTCGGTGGCGCCGAAACTGGGCCTGGCCGAAAGCAGCATCATGCAGCGCCCATGGCCCGATGCAAGCATCATTGCCGTTGATGCCGAGGCCAGCGCCGACATCGAATGGCTGAAATCGGCACTGACCGGCATCCGCAAGATTCGCGCGGAAATGAACATTTCACCGGGCAAGACCATCCCGCTGCTGCTGGCCGACGGTGATGATCTGGACCGTCAACGAAGCCGGAAATTTGCCGGGCAGATAGCCTTTCTTGCCCGCAGCGAATCCCCGCAGTGGCTCGACGCCGAGGCCGAAGAGCCGGCGTCAGCCGCAGCCGTGGTTGGCAAGTTGCGGGTCCTGATTCCCCTGGCCGGCCTGATTGATCTGGATGCGGAGAAGGCCCGTCTGGACAAGGAACTGGTGCGCATCAGCAAGGAAATAGCCAAATGCGAGGGCAAGCTGGGCAACGCCCGCTTCGTCGACAATGCACCCGAAGACGTGGTTGCCCAGGAACGCCAGCGCCTGGCCGACTGGCAGGAACAGCGCAGCACACTGACTGAACAGCGCGACAAGCTGGCGACGGGCTAGCCGGACTCTTCCGGCGCTGAGATGCGCGCTATTCGACCAGGCTTGGCCGCAGACGCAGGGCCATCACCACGGCGTCTTCGCGTCCATGCGTGGCCGGATAGTAACCCGGTCGCCGGCCAATGATCTCGAAACCGTGTTGCTGGTAGATATGGATTGCTGCCGGATTGCTCGGCCGCACTTCCAGCAGCATGCGTTCGGCCGCATGCCATCGTGCCACGTCGGTCATGCGTCGCAGCAGCCGCTGGCCATGGCCCACGCCCTGCCACGCCGGCGCCACGCACAGATTCAGCAAGTGCGCCTCATGGACCTGGTTGGCCAGCACCGCATAGGCGACAATCTCGCGATCCATCTGCAGCAACCAGCACTCGTGTCCGGCCTGCAGGCAGTCGCGAAAGATACCCTGGGTCCAGCCGAACTCATAGGCATCGGATTCGATGTCGTGCACCTCGGGGATGTCCTCGCGGCGCATCTGCCGGATACGCTGGGAAGCGGGTCGGACAACGGCGGCCATGGCTCAAGCCTCCGCCGCCAACTGCTGACGCACGTCACGCAAGGCCTGCCAGACTTGTCGCTTGGCTGCGGGCTCGCTCAGCAATGTCTCGACGGAAGGCAAGCGGAATACCGCATCATCGTGCACGCGCGCATCGCCCACCGAAACCTCCCCCAGAATGAGACAACAGGCGTGCGGCGGCAGACTGCCCATGCCGGTGGCTTGCGACCACAGCAGCGTGAAACATTCGTCCGGCAAGGCCAGTGCCTGCACAATGCGGTCGATCAGCCTGGCCTGGGATGGCCTCTCCCGTGCCGATTGCGGCACGAGCAGAATACATTTGCCGGCAGCGGCATCATCGCCCGCGCCGGCAGCACGATGCAGCATCGGCTCGATGCCCATCTCGCGCAGGATGCGCTGGCGCGAACCACTGTCGATGCGGGCGGCAACAACGGCCATCTGTCAATACTCCTTGAGCCGCTTGCGCTTGCGGCGGCGCTCGTTGATGCCATACAGGGTCAGTACCGGCCCCATCAGGACATAGGCAGCAAAGCCGGCCAGCAGCACGAAGGGCGGTTTCATCGCCAACAGCACCAGCACGATCACCGCAGCCGGAATCGCAACGAAGGGCACGCGACCATTCTTCGGCTTCGCCTTGAAGCTGTAGTAGCGCACGCGACTGACCATCAGCAAGCCACATATGACCAGCAACAGCGGCGTCACGAACATCAATTGCTGGCCGCTGGCGCCCAGTTCCACCGCACTCCACAGAAATGCCATCAGCAATCCCGCTGCGGCAGGACTCGACAGCCCCTGGAAATAACGCTTGTCGGCCACGCCGGCCTGGGTATTGAAGCGTGCCAGCCTCAAGGCACCACAGGCCGCATAGACAAAGGCCGCAGCCCAGCCCAGCTTGCCCCAGGCCGGGCCCAGATCACGCAGCTCCGACAGGGACCATGTATACATCACCAGCGCCGGCGCCAGCGAAAAGCTGACCATGTCGGACAGGGAGTCGTACTGCACTCCGAACTCGGTCTGGGTATTGGTCATGCGCGCAATACGGCCATCCATGCTGTCCAGCAACGCGGCAATGAAAACGGCTACCGATGCCGCCACAAACTGAGACTGAATGCCGGAGACAATGGCGTAGAAACCGGCGAACATCGCGCCCGTGGTGAACAGGTTGGGCAACAGATAAATGCCGCGTCGCGGCATGATGGGCGGCTGGTGCTCAGTCATGCAGTGGGCTACCTGGGTTGACAGATGAGGCCAGTGTAGCAGCGCTGCGGGCATATTCGAGCGGTCCGGGCCGACTTGGCCAGCGCAGGTCGCTGTGCGCCGGATCACGGTGCGTTTGCCGCGGATTTGGTTTACTGTAGGCCTGTCTTGGCCCGTTCGGGCCCCTGAACCGGAGTTCTCGCATGCGCATCCGCACCATTCTGCTTGTACTTGCCCTGCTGCTGCCATGCGTTGCCCTGGCTGCAAACGTGGTCTACCGTTGGAAAGATGCCAATGGCGTGGTGCATTTTGCCGATGCACCGCCGCCGCAAGGCATCAAGTACAAGATCGTCAACATCAATACCGGCGTCTCTCGTGACCCGGTCAAGCCGGCGGCGCCTGCCCGCGCGGCCTCGGCAGCCCCCGCTGACAGCGCTGCAAAAACCGGTGGCCAGGCGAAGACGCTGAAAGACACCCCCGAGAACAGGGCAAAGCTGTGCGAGCGTCTCGCGGAAAACATCAAGGTGCTGCAGAGTGATCAGATCGCCACACTCGGCAACAGCACGACACCGATGACAGCCGAACAACGTGCCGAACAGCTGGCTCAGGCCCAGGCCAGGATGAAGCAGTACTGCACAAAGTAGCAGTCAGGGGCGAGGCAGGCTCCCGCCCCACCCGCGCGCCGGCTGCTGGCCGCACACCACCTGGGCACGTGCATCGCACGGGCCTGCATTCGATAGCGCTTGGGCGCAAGGCATTTGCTGTGTAGACTGGCCTGATATTTGTCCAGGATTGGCCACAGAGAGTCACTCATGCGCCTCAGCCAGTTTCATATCGCCACCGTCCGCGAAGTACCTTCCGATGCTGAAATACCCAGCCATCAGCTGATGCTGCGCGCGGGCATGATCCGCAAGCTTGCCTCGGGTCTGTACACGTGGTCTCCCCTGGGACTGCGTGTGCTGAAGCGGGTCGAAGCCGTGGTGCGCGAGGAAATGCAGCGCGTAGGTGCCATCGAGATGCTGATGCCTTCAGTGCAACCGGCCGAACTGTGGCAGGAAACCGGCCGCTGGGAAAAATTTGGTGGCCAGTTGCTGAAAATTCGCGACCGCAAGAACCAGGAATTCTGCTACGGCCCCACGCACGAAGAGGTCGTCACCGACTTCGCCCGACATGAGTTCAAGAGCTACAAGCAGCTGCCGATTACCGTGTTCCAGATCCAGACCAAGTTTCGCGACGAGATTCGCCCGCGATTTGGTGTCATGCGCGCACGCGAGTTCCTGATGAAAGACGCCTATTCCTTCCACATGGACGCCGAGTCGCTGGATCAGACCTATCAGCAGATGCATGGGGCCTACGCACGCATCTGCGAGCGTCTGGGCTTGGACTATCGCGCCGTGGCCGCCGACACCGGCGCCATTGGCGGCAGTGCCAGTACCGAATTTCACGTACTGGCTGACAGTGGCGAGGACGCCATCGCCTTTTCCGATGGCTCCGACTACGCGGCAAATGTCGAACTGGCAACAAGCCTGGCTCCAGCCGGAAAGCGGCCGGCACCCGAGGCCGAACTGGAGCGTGTGCCGACACCGGGGAAAAAGACCATCGACGAAGTCACTTCGTTCCTGGGTCTCCAGCCCGAACAGTGCATCAAGACATTGCTGGTCACCGGTGCCCATGGCCTGGTCGCCTTGTGCCTGCGTGGTGATCACCAGGTCAACCTGCTGAAGGCATCCAAGCTGGATGAACTGGGCGGCCTGTCGGAGCTGGCTGACGAGGACACCATCCGCAAGGCTACCGGCACGTCTCCGGGTTACATTGGCCCTGTCGGCCTGCCCGAGTCAATTCCGGTCATCGTCGATCGCGATGCGGCAGTACTGGCGGACTTCGTCTGTGGCGGCAATGCCGATAACAGCCATTACACCGGCGCCAACTGGGACCGCGATGCGCGCATTGACCGCATCTGTGACCTGCGCAACGTGGTTGACGGGGACCTGTCGCCCGATGGCCAGGGTACCCTGCACATGGCGCGCGGCATCGAGGTCGGTCATATCTTCCAGCTCGGTGACAAG
This sequence comes from uncultured Gammaproteobacteria bacterium, assembly GCA_963800395.1. Lineage (GTDB taxonomy): Bacteria > Pseudomonadota > Gammaproteobacteria > Xanthomonadales > Rhodanobacteraceae > DASSBG01. Next base: position 13,797 of record CAWDBD010000009.1, on the reverse strand, counting down.
TATGCATCCGACATGGGTGCCAGCGTGCTGGATGAGAATGGCAAGGCCCGGACCCTGCTGATGGGCTGCTACGGTATCGGCGTCAGCCGCATCGTGGCGGCAGCCATCGAGCAGAATCACGACGACCAGGGCATGCGCTGGCCTGAAGCCATGGCGCCCTGGCAAGCGGCCATCTGTCTGATCAACCCGAAGAAGGACGCGGCCGTTGACCAGGCAGCGGCAGACCTGCAAAACGCTCTGCTTGCGCGTGGCATGGATACGGTGATTGATGATCGCGGCCTGCGTGCGGGCGCCATGTTCGCCGACATCGAGCTGATTGGCATCCCGCATCGCATCGTGGTCAGCCCGCGCGGCATCGAGGCAGGCACTTTCGAATACCGCCGCCGCGATGAGAGCGAGAGTCGCAACCTCGACAAGCAGGCTCTGCTGAACCTGTTTCAATAGAAGCGCCTGGCCGTACGTCCGCACCCCGGAACCCGGTTGCCGAACGGCATGCCGCATTCAGCCGCATGCGCTGATCTTGCTCGAAAGCGGCATGCTACCAAACGTCCTCAGCTCCAACGCCGGCGTCGACACCGTGACGCAGCCGCCCGGTCTGAACCGGACTCGCCTGGCAAATCGTGGGCCGTCAGTATCGGAAGAAATACGGCAGCGCAATCAAAAACATGCCAACAAGCACAAACAGCCAGGTCGACGACACGAAGTACGGGAAGACCATCAGCGCAACGCCGCAGGCCATGGGCACGATCATGCGCTGGCGTTTCCCGTAGATCAGGAACCCGAGCCCGATTGACCCGAACAGTATTCCCCACCAAAGCGTTGCCTGATTGAGCATGACGTCAGTGTATCAGCACGGGGCGTATTACCTGGAGCGAGGTGATTGGATAATTTCCGATTATGAACGGCCAGTTATCTCGAGTCTTGTCCGTTGCGCCAATCAGTTTATAATTGCGCCAAAGGAAATGGCCGTTAAGCAACAATGGTCTGCCATGATCGAATGAGCGATCGCCAATTCACTATTTGAACCCCAATTTTTGACCGGAGTCATGCATGGCTATTGATGTCACCAAGCTCAACCGCAAGCAATTGAACGCACTGCGCAACAAGATCGAGTCGCGCGAAGAAGAAATGAACAAGAATGCGCTGAAGGATTTGCGCGCACGCATTAGCGCCATGGTCAAGGACGAAGGTTTCACCATGGATGAGGTTTTTGGCCGTCGCAGCAAACGCGCCAGCAAGCGTACCGGCAAGGTCCCGCCGAAATATCAGAATCCGTCGGATCCAGGCCAGACCTGGTCGGGCCGTGGCAAGCGCCCGCGCTGGTTCAATGCCGCATTGAAATCCGGCAAGAAAGAAAAAGACCTGCTGATCAAGTAATTGGCAATTCGGAAAAGCTCCAATGAAAAACGGGCCGCAATGGCCCGTTTTTCTTTTTCCGACCCAGGGACCCTCTGATTAACCCTGAGCAGGTGTCACCCATGGTGTCTGTTCGCAAGTCAAGGCGCACTGGCGCAGGCAGGCTGGTGGCCTGTCAAGTCAGTGCAACGCAGGATTGTGGACAGACACCATGGGCCCAACTTGTTGATTCTGAACGCCTGGGTGACGCCCAGAAAGCCCGCATCCCGCGCCGCGCGGCTTGTCCAGGCAGCCCAGCCTGCACGGCGCCGCCCGGCACGAACTGCGGACTTTCTGGACGTCATGCCACCTGCTCAGGGTTAATCAGAGGGTCCCCAGGGACCCTTACAAATTGCGTCGCGGCGGAATCAGCAGATCGCCGATCAGCAAGCCGGCAACCAGCCCAACCAGCAGCTTTACCAGCAACATGCCGGTATTGGCCCCCGGACCAATGGCCTGCTCCATCAGGTAGGACATGCTGCGAAAGCCGACACTACCCGGTACCAGAAGGATTACTCCGGGTTCTCGGATCATCGCACCGGGTCGGCCGACCCAGCGCGCCCAGGCATTACTGAGGGCACCCAATACGAGGCCTCCGGCAAACACGCCGGCCGTTGGCCCGAAGCCAAGCCCGCTGAAGCGCGACACCGTATAACCGATCACGACGGCAGCCATCACCACCGGCCAGTCCCGTCGCGCGGCCTGAAAAAGGATGGCGAAGGCCAGCGAGGCCAGCAGTACCGCCGGCCACTCCATCCAGGAAGCCACGGGCAGGAGCGCCGCGTGACCTGTGGTCAAGCCAAACAAACTGCACAGACTGGCTGCGGCGACCACACCAAAGGCAAGCTTCAGCAGTGACGCCGTAGCGCCCGCCAGGCGCGCCATGCCTGACATCAGTTGCTGGGTGGAAAGCTCGCGTATTGCGGTGGTCAGGCTCATGCCCGGAATCAGCACGATGAGGCTCGCCAGCACAACCGGCTTGACCGCAATCGGCACGAGCATGCCGCTGATCACGATAGCAAGTGCTGTGGACAGGAATGCACTGAGGGCTTCCACCGCCAGGGCAAGCCGCGGACGTGTGGTGCCGGCCACGGCAAGCGCCCCGCCCATTGTGCCAAGCAGACCAGCCACGGTGGCGTCGACAACTGCAGTGCGCAGCAGGACCGCCACGCAGGCCGCCGCCAGGCCATAGCTGAACACGAGTGCCAGACGCCATCGCATGCTCATCGGCGCATCCAGCTGGCGCAGCAGCTGCCTTCCTTCGCTGACATCCACTTCGCCGGCGATCACCTGATCGGCAATCTGATCGACCGCGCACAGGTTGCGCAGGTTGACGTCCCCGGGCGGCAGCCTGAGCACTTGTGTCAGCGTCGCCAGGCCATCCTCGCCATCATCGGGGTCATAGAACGACAGAATGATCGCGGTGGGACTGGACCACACTTCCGCGCGCAAGTCGAGGCTGGCAGCAACCTGAGCAACGGCCACCTCGAATCGTGATGCCGACGTGCCATATTGGTGCAGGCGGCGTGCCAGTTCGACCACGAAGCCGGCACGACGGCGGAGGACTGTTTGCATGTCGAAACCCTTGAGCAGAATGCATAGTGTGGCAGTCATGCCGATTGACTGCACCAGCGAAGGTAGCTCAACAAGTGCAAAACCTCTGCTAGAGTTCGTGCCATGAACACCGGCTTCATCGAATGGGTCGAGCTTCCAGGCGCAAAAGTGCAGCTGCGCATAGCGGGCGAATGGACGCTGGCTCACTACATGGCTCTGGACCAGCAGGTCGATACGCTGGCGCCTCGCCTTGATGAAAAACCGAGTGTGGATTTTTCCGGTCTGGAAGCACTCGATACCGCCGGCGCCGGCCTGCTTGCCGAATTGCTCGGTCACGATCACCTGTGCTCACTGGCCGACAGCGACAACAGCCTCAGTAGCGAACGCCGCAATCTGCTGGCCCTGGTTGGCAGCTCGCTCAAGGCTTCGTGCCGCGCGCCGCGGCAAGCGCCCCAGAGCGGCCTTGTGGCCATGCTCGAGCGCGTCGGCATGGCCGTGGCGCGGGCCCGGGACGAATCGCTGGCGCTGCTGGGCTTCATCGGATTGAGCCTGGAAACTTTGGTGCGAATGATCCCCCATCCACAACGCTGGCGAATGACGGCGATGGTGTACCACATGGAGGAGTCGGGTCTGGACGCCGTGCCGATCGTGGCCCTGCTGAGCTTCATGGTCGGCGCCGTCATTGCGTTCCTGGGTGCCACCGTACTGGCCGATTACGGCGCTACCCTGTACACGGTGGATCTGGTCGCCTATGCCTTCCTGCGCGAATTCGGGGTGCTGCTGGCATCGATCCTGCTCGCCGGCAGAACCGCCAGTGCCTTCACCGCACAAATCGGCTCCATGAAGGCCAACCAGGAAATTGATGCCATCCGCACGCTCGGACTCGATCCGGTGGAACTGCTGGTACTGCCGCGCATGCTGGCTCTTGTATTTACCCTGCCCCTTCTGACCTTCCTGGCCATGCTGTCCGGCATCATTGGCGGCGCGGTGGTATGCATCCTGATGCTGGACATCTCGCCAGCGATGTTTCTGTCGGTATTCCAGGCCGACACCCACATCCGGCATCTGTGGGTAGGGCTGGGCAAGGCGCCGGTGTTCGCGTTCATGATTGCCATGATCGGCTGCCTTGAAGGTTTCCAGGCTGGCGGCTCGGCCGAATCGGTTGGTCGGCAGACCACCTCGGCGGTGGTGCAGTCAATTTTTGTGGTCATTCTTTTTGATGCCCTGGCGGCGCTGTTCTTCATGGAGATGGGCTGGTGAGTGCAGATCCCATCATCGAGGTGCGCGGACTGGTCAACCGCTTCGGCCAGCAGGTCGTGCACGAAGACCTTGACCTTGACGTGTATCCGCGCGAAATTCTGGGCGTGGTCGGCGGCTCGGGCACCGGCAAATCGGTGCTGCTGCGTTCGATCATCGGCCTGCAACGACCGACCGCTGGCAGCATCCGCGTATTCGGCGAGAATCTGCTGCAACTGGACCCCGAGCGTCGCTCGCAACTGGAGCAGCGCTTTGGTGTACTTTTCCAGGAGGGTGCCCTGTTTTCCTCCTTGAATGTGTGCGAGAACGTGGCCCTGCCGCTGGTGGAGCATGCCGGCCTGCCGCCCTACGAAGCGCAGAATGTGGCTCGCATGAAACTGGCCCTGGTCGGGCTGGCCCAGGATGTTGCCAGCAAAGTCCCCGCCGAGCTTTCCGGCGGCATGCGCAAGCGCGTGGCATTGGCCAGGGCGCTCGCCATGGACCCGGAAATCCTGTTTCTGGACGAGCCCACTGCCGGCCTGGATCCGATCGGTGCCTCGGCCTTCGACCGCCTGCTGCGCACGCTGCGCGATGCGCTTGGCCTGAGCGTGTTCATGGTCACCCACGACCTGGACACGCTGTATGCCATCTGCGACCGTGTTGCAGTATTGTCGCAGCGCCGTGTGCTGGACGTCGGTCCACTGGAACAGGTGGCCAACAACCCGGATGCCTGGATACAGGACTATTTCCACGGCCCGCGCGGTCGCGCGGCCGAAGCCGGCAAGGAGGCCCTGAGCGGGGAAACCGAGCCTGCCGGCAGTCTGAGCGAGGAGACATGAGATGGAAACCCGAGCCCACCACATCCTGATCGGTACCTTCACCATCCTGGTGGTGGCGGCTGCCATGCTGTTTGCGCTGTGGCTGGCCAAAACCAGCATCTCGCGCCAGTACGACTTCTATGACATCGTGTTTACCGAGGCCGTCACCGGCCTGTCCCAGGGCGGCATGGTGCAATACAACGGCATTCGGGTGGGCGATGTCGACCAACTCAAGCTGGACCCGAAAAATCCCAGCAAGGTACTGGTCCGCATACGGGTAGCCGCCAGAACTCCGATCAAGATCGATACCCGCGCCAAGCTGGGCCTGACCGGCCTGACCGGCGTGGCCTTCATCCAGCTGACTGGCGGAACGCCGCAAAGCGCACTTCTGAAACCCCGCGGCAGTGAAAAAATACCGACCATCGAGGCAGACGACTCGGCACTGAGCAAGTTGCTCGCTGGCGGCGAGGATATCGTGACCAAGGTCAGTGACATCATCACCCGCGCCAGTGAGCTGCTTTCCAGCGACAACGTGGAACGCATTTCCAGGACCCTCGACCACCTCGACAAGGCAACCGGCGCCATCGCCGACCAGCGCAAGGATCTGCGGCTGCTGATTCAGCAGCTTGCCGAGGCCAGCCGCAAACTCAATGGCACCCTCGATCAGACCCAGGATCTGGCACGTACCACCAATCGACTGCTGGGCAATAACGGTGCCGAGCTTTTGAACAATGCCAATCAGGCCGTGGCATCGCTGAATCACGCCGCAAAACTGGTCGACCAGCTTCTGGCTGACAACCGCGTCGCCTTGCAAAGTGGCATGAGTGGCCTGGCCGATATCGGGCCGGCCATCCGGGAATTGCGCCAAACGCTGCAGTCACTGCAGACGATCAGCAGCCGCTTTGGCGACAACCCGGCCGGCTACCTGCTGGGCGGCGAACGACCACGGGAGTACACACCCAAATGAAACACCAACTCCGATGGACAGTCGTACTGTTTCCCGTACTGCTCAGTGCCTGCAGCGGCCTGCTGCCTCACGCCGAGCCGGTGGACATCTACCGTCTGCCAGCAGCGCACGACGCAGTATCGCGCGCTGACAGCAAGCCCGCCTCCGCATGGCAACTGCGCGTCAATACGCCGCAGGCTACCGGAATGGTGGCGGGCAAACGCATCGTGGTTGTACCGGAAAGCAACCGCGTCAGTGTCTACCATGGAGCCCGCTGGAATCAGGCCGCGCCGCAAATGCTGCGTGATCGCATGATCGGTGCCTTCCGCCACACGCCTGGCGTGAGTGCCGTATTCGGTGACGATGTCAGCCTGGGCTCCGACTTCCTGATCGACGGCACCCTGGACGCCTTTCAATCCGAATACGGCGGGCACAAGACACCCACCGTGGTGATCCGCCTGGATGCCATGCTGATCCGGGGCACCGACCACCAGGTCGTCGCCACCCGCCAGTTCGAGAGCCGAATACCGGTCGGCGCCACCGATGTGCCCAGTGTGGTCGAGGCCTTCGGCAAGGCTGCGGATCGGTTGAGCGCCCAGGTCGTTGCCTGGGCGATGCCGCAGATGACGGTAGCCGACACCTCCGGAGACTGAGCCGCACGGCCTGCCACCGGTTGCGAGGTGTTCCTGCTTGCGCGGGACCGGGATGCCTGTTGCCGGTTTGCCAGCAGTGCCGCGAGCGCGCCTGACGGCGGACCCTCGGCACGGCTTCCTGCGCGCCGGGACCCGTACCCCGGCGCGAGGTATGGCTCCTGGAACGGGGAGGCCGGCTTACGGAGCCTTGCAACGGAACCGGCGTGGCTTGTCGCCTGCACGGCGGGACCCGCTTCGCTGCTCCGGCCCTACGCTTTTTCATGTATTTCACGCCCTTCGGGCGCGCAGGACGCGCGCTGGCTTTTTCGGGGCCCCTGTGCAGCGGTGGGTGGTGGATGACAAGGCCCGCAGGGGCGAGTGCAGGGACGCACTCGCCTTTTCGCCAGCACAGGATGTGCTGTCGAAAAGCCCAGCCACCACACACGAACCCTGCGGACAGGACGTCCGCAGGGCGCGGAAAAGGGGTGTCATTCTCTTTGGCTACCTTTCTCTTGGACAAGCAAGAGAAAGTAGCTCGCGGCTGTAAGCCGCGAAGGCTCTTCAATAAATGAGGCGTCATGCGGGAGAAGCGAAGCGGATCCCGCCCAGAGGATACCTGCCTGTCATGCAGGCGAGCGGATTCCGGATCACCGCGCGCTAGCACCCGGCATGACGAACTGGCAGGGCGACTCGATATCCGCCCTGCCCCATGACAGAAGTTCGCGCGCTCACTCGTCCGTGCGCGTCGGCGCCTCCGTCGACTCGGGCGGCGCCTCGTCCGCATCACCCCCGCGCCAATAGCCGCCGGCACTCCAGCTAGTGAATGCCCAGCGCAACCAGCCAATCAGGGCATTGGCCAGCCACAAGGCCCAGGCCAGGATCGCGGCCTTGTAGCACCACAGCGGCAGGCTGAAGACACCCGCGTTCGGCAGCGGGCCGTCGCTGCGATCCAGCATCCAGTGCAGTTGCGAGGCGCTCGAACCATTGCCGGTCACGTGCATGTCGGGTACTCCGAGCAGTCCGCGCGGCACGGCGCCTATCAGCACCATCAGTGCCAGCACGGTCAGCAGTGCCAACCCGATCTGCATCAGGTTGAATGCGGGGTGCGACCATTGCCGTACCGCAGGGACGCGACCGCGCGCGCCGATCAGGATCAGCCAGGCCGCCACCAGCGCGAACGCGCTCCAGGCGAAGGTGGAGAAGCCGAGCCCGAGCAGGATCCAGTGCTGCAGCTTGAGCGGGGTTGGCGCGAAGCGGGCCAGGCCCCAGGCCACCAGCAGCAGCAGGATCAGCTGCGGCCAGTACAGCACGGCCGGACCGTTCTGCGGCCCCCAGGTCCACAGCACCCAACGTGCCTGCGGAATAGTCAGTGAGATGTCGATATTGGCGGTTTCGGCCTGCATGTCCACATCGGGCACGCGCGTCACCAGGCCAATGCCGCCCGGCTCGCGCGCACTGATCGAATAGCGGTGCGGCCCCGGCAGCAGCGGCAGGGACAGTATGCCTTTGTCCAGGGCCAGCGTGAGCTTGCGGCCATCACGGCTGGCGTCGATCAGCGAGGCATCCGTCGGCAGCTTCACGGCATGCTCGCCGCCGCGGGTGCTGCGTGCCGTCAACGCCAGTTGCAGATCGCTGGCGCGATCGCCCATGCGGGTGTCCAGCTTGACGCGGTCGATTGCCGCGCTGTCCCCGGGTGCAGGCTCGAGCCGTTGCACGGCGAGCTTCAAGGTCTCGCCGGGCAGCGGCCGGTAGGCCAGCATGCCGTCGGCAGGCGCTGCCGGCACGCCCTGGCCCTCGACATGCCAGATCGAGGCCGCCACGACCTCCCAGGTCTCGCTGCGCTCAGCCAGCGGCGGCGCCGAGAGGCTCAGCGCGGTGACCGGCTCGATGCGGCTCTGCCAGGTCGCCTGCTGCTGCCCGGCGCGGAAGCTGATCTCGATGCGGCCATCATGCACGCTCGCATCCTCGCCGAGTGGATGTTCGCCCGGCAGCAGCGGCAGCGAGACGCTGAAACCTGCCTCAGCCGGCGCGATGCGCTGCACGCGATTGAGCACATGCCAGTCGGTACGCAATTGCAGCGTTCGCGTCAGATGCACATAGGCCGGGAAGTCCTGCGAAGTCGGTGCCTCGGCATTGCCGGTGTCGGCCGCCTTGCCGGCACGCGCCAGCGACAGGGTGTCACCCGACAAACGGTCGCCGTCAACGCCGGTGACCTGCCAGCCGGCGGCACCGACATGGAACGTCTTGGGCTTGAGGGCGGCAAAGGTCAGGCCCAGGTTGTCGCCGCGCACCCGATAATCCAGCTGTACCGCATGCACGCCACGCTCGACCCGCAGCAGCGTCCGGCCTCCCTCGCTGACGATTTCGGCAGCTAGGCCGTCCACGCGGGCCGCGACCAGGATCAGTCCGTCGCTTGCACCGGGCATCGGCACGGCCACCGCGGCCTCTGACTGCAGTTGCAGCATCACCTGGACATCGGTGTCACCGGCTTCGATACGCGCCTGCGCGATCATGGCGCAGGCAGGCGCGCAATCGGGCGGCTCCAGCAGCCGCTGCTTCAACTGCTGCAACAATGCCTGCGAAGGCGCATCAGCAGCTCTCGCCTGGGCCGCCGGCAACAGCGCGGGCAGGATCAGAAGCAAGGCTGCGGCACCGGCCGCCGGCCGCCATCGGCGCCCCCCTTCCGGCAGCACGCTGCGCAACAGGCGCGCCAACAGCACGGCCAGTGCCAGCACCGCCAGCACGCGCAACAGGCGCACCAGCCAGGCCGGCGCAATGATCAGCCGCATGCCCTGTGCCGGCGTCACCGGTCCGTTCCAGTGCACGTGATATCGGTTGCCAACGTGCCAGTCGGGGATGCCGGGGCCCGTTTGCACCGGGCCGATGGAGGTATCCGGCAACGGTTCGGGCTCCGGGGCGACAGCAGCGGGCGCTGGAGGTGCCTGCAATGCCATCATGCTCTTTTCCTCGACCACCACAGGCGGTCGCGCCGGCCGTGCCTGCTCGTTGTCGGCCACACCTGTCTTGGCCCGGCGAATGGCAGCCTGGCGCGATGACACCAGGTCGGCCACGCCGGCATGCGGCACGCTGGCCTCGAGCTGCGGATACAGCGCATTGCGCAGTTGCAGGCCGGCGAACGGGAGTGCCCACAGCACCGCCAGCACCAGGAACACGGCTGCTGCGATATGCGCGCCCGTGCGCAGGCGTCCGACCGGGAGCGCGCGCATAAGCAAGGCAAGCGCCGCAGCCAGCAGCACGGTCAGGTAGGGGGCGAAGGACTGCTGATGCGCGAGCAGCAGATAGCCCCCGGCAAGCACTGCCATCGGCCAGCCCAGCAGACGCCCGCACAGCAGCGCAATCAGGGCCAGCAGGAACAGGTCCAGCAGCGTCCATTGCGCGACCCAGGAATCAGGCGAGGCATCGGCACCGGGCGCGCCAAGCAGACGGTAGCCCGGCGGCAAGTCGATATGCACATCCAGATCATCCAGGGTCAGCTGCCAACCAGATGCCGGCAGCCCCGCCAGCGCCGGCCGCGGCGCCTCGAGGCCGGCTTCAATATTCACCTGCCGGTGGCGCAGCTCCACGCCGCGGGTGTTCTTGTCGCCCTTGCCGATCAGCAGTGGCTGGCCGTGCTCGCTGGCATCGAGCAGCTGCCACGGCGCCCCGACCTGGAAGCGGCGCGGATGCACCAGGGTACCGGTCAGGTGGTCCCTGGCCTGGTAGCTGTCACCGTCGAACCCCAGCCACAGCTGCCGGTTGATACGGACACGGTCGCTGGCACCGCCCTCGCCGGCCCGCACGCCGGGCTCTATTTGAAGGCCGTCGCTGGCGTCCAGCTGAAAGGCCGGGAGCTGCTGCCAGTCCCCTGGCACCCCGGCCTGCGCAGCATCCACCGCGTGTCCCTGGGCGCGGGTCTGCCGAAGGTTCGGCGCATCGGCATAGCTCCAGGTTTCATGCCGTGGCCAGGGCGAGTCCGGCAAGGTGATGTCGACCGAGGTCAGGGCCTCGGTGGCGCGTGCCTCCAGGGTCACCTGCCATTGGCCGGGACGCAATTGCACGCGCAGCCGGCCGTCATCCTGCAGCCTGGCCGGCAGGGCCGATTGCAGCCGCGTGGCCACGAAGCCCTTTGGCAGCACCGGCCCGAGCACGGCCTCACGCGCATGGCCAGCCACATCGAGCCGCAGTCGCGTGTTCAGCCGAGCCGGAAGGCCGTCCTCGAGCCGCCGGAACACCCGCATCGATAGCGCATCGGCCTGGCGCGGACCGCTGCTGCCGTGACCCAGTGTCAGGCCGGCAGAGGAGCGATCGTAGTCGGGCACGGCGCGGCCGTTGATCTCGAGCGAGACCAGGGCGTAGCTGTCCGGCATGGCAAGCCGCGAGGGCAGCGCATCCCAGCGACCATTGCCCGGCGATGCGATGCTCGCCCGCACCGAGCTGCAACGCCGGTGTGCCATTTCGATCATGCACCGCGACCGGTCGTCCGCCGTCGGTCACCTGCTGCGGCCAGTGCCTGTCATTTCCGGGCAGGTCCAGCCAGGTGCTCGCATCGGCGCGGACCGAGACCTCGAAGCGGCCACCACCGTCGCTTGCGCTGATCTCGAGCCGCCCCGGCCACAGGCAGTAGCGCGCATTGGACGCGGCGTTGCCGCCGCTCGGGAACGGACAGCCGTGCTGCGGAACGTCATGCAGAACCCAGTCCTGCCAGCCCTTGAGCGGCTCGGGAATGGCCTGACTGAAAGCCGGCCACGCCAGCACGCAAAGCAATAACCCAATCCAAGACGACCTGCGCATGACATCCCTCCCGTGACCGCATGTGTCCGGGAGTGTACCCAAAGCCTGTTGCCAATGTGCAAAGTGGTGTGCGGCAGGCACGCCGCCTGCCTCACACACTCAGGGTCATTGCTGCTGGCTGTCCTTGCCGGTCCAGCGCTTCAGCCAGGCCATCACGGTGTGGTGCCATTGCACGCTGTTGCGTGGCTTGGACACGAAATGGGTCTCGTCTGGATAGTGCAGAAATTCGCTGGGAATGCCCTGGCGCTGCAACGCGGTAAAGGCACCCAGGCCCTGTGATACCGGTATGCGGTAATCGTGATCGGAATGGATGACGAGCATCGGCACGCGCCAGTCCTTGACGTGATTGAGCGGATTGAACTTCTCGTAATTGGCCGGATGCTCGTATTCGGTGCCGCCGTTTTCGTGCTCCTCGAACCACAGCTCCTCGGTGGCGTAGTACATCATGCGGCTGTCGAACACGCCGTCATGATCAACAAAGCACTTCCACGGCTTGTTCCAGTTGCCGGCCATCCAGTACACCATGTAGCCGCCGTAGCTGGCGCCCAGCGCACAGGCGCGATCGGCATCCAGGAACGGATACTTGTTGAGCGCCGCGGCCCAACCCTTCTGCAGGTCCTCGAGCGGACGGTCACCCCAGTGCTCGCTGATGGCATTGGTGAAAGCCTGGCCATAACCGGTGGAACCGTGGAAATTGATCGCTACAACGGCGAAGCCCTGACCGGCATAGGTCTCCGGATTCCAGCGGTAGTGGAAATCATTGCTCCAGGCACCCTGCGGCCCGCCATGGATCATGAACGCCACCGGATACTTTTTCCCCGGCTGGTAATCCACCGGCTTGATCACGTAGCCCTGGACCGAATCGCCGTTCCAGCCCTTGAAACTGAACCAGTCGGCATCTCCGAACTTGATGTCGGCCAGCCGGTCGGCATTGAAGTGGGTAATCTGCTTGGCCCCGGTATCCCCGAGCCGGTACAGATCGGTCGGATGCTGGAAGTCCTGGCGTGCTGCGACGATGGTATCGCCGGCGATGTCGAAGCCCTTGACGCTGCCGTCGCCGAACACGCGCGTGACCTTGCCGCTGTCCACGTCCACCGCGAACAGGGCGTGGTCGCCGCGGTCATCGGCCGCGGTGTAAAGCGTGTTGCCATCGGCCGACAGCTTCAGCGGGCCGGCGGAGCGGTCCCAGTCCGGATCGACCTCGCGGATCGAGCCGTCGGCCAGGTTCATGGCCTTGATCGCAAAGCGGTCGGCCTCGAAGCCCGGCGTGCTCATGGCCAGAAAGTACAAGGTCTTGCCGTCATGCGAGGGCAGCGGATAGGCATCCCATGCCTTGTTGGCCGCGGTAAGGTTGCGCGGCGCGGCCGAACCGTCCGCGGGCACCGAATAGATGTCGAAGTTGGTCGACCAGGGCTCGCTGCTGCCGGCGATGCGCACGTCGAAATAGACGGTCTTGCCATCGGGCGAGAATACGAACTCGCTGTCGTCGCCAAACGGCTTGGAGGGTATGTCACCGTCGATACCGCGCGTCAGCCAGCGCGGGGTGCCCAATGTGCCATCGTCCTTGAGATCCGCAATGAAAAGCTGGGATTGACGCCCGTCCATCCACTGGCTCCAGTGGCGTACGAACATGCGCTTGTAGAGCATGCCGGAGACCTTGCTGTCCTTGCGCTGATCCAGGCGTTCCCGGGTACACGCCAATGCCTTTTCGACCGGGCAGTCGGTGAATACATCGACCGACATCAGTACCCGCTTGCCATCCGGGGAGATGCGGTATCCATTGATGTCCAGTGGCAACGTGCTCACCGCGCCTGCAGCACCACCAGCCGCTGCAACCCGCCAAAGCTGGGTGTGGTCGTCCTTGCTGGCCAGAAAGAAGATGCCGCTACCATCGCGCGCCCATTGCGGATCAGCCGCCCCGGGCTCCGTACCTGCCCGCTGCACGGGCTTGCCGCCTGCCACCGGCACCGTCCACAGACTGGTCTGCCCCTTGTTGGCATCGTAATCGGTGGAACGCACGGTGAACGCCGCAGTGTTTCCGTCTGGTGACAGGACCGGCGCACCGACCCGATCCATCATCACGAGATCCTTGACGTCAAAGGGATGCGTCGCCGCCAACGCGGCCCCGCTAACAGCAAGTGCGGTAATCAGGCTGATGATCTTCGTGGAACGACTGATCTTCATGGCACGTCTCGCATCGTTGAAAACGACCATGATGCGCGTTGCCGCAGCCTGCGGCAAGTCCAGGGAGCATGCTTGTCCCGCCATGGATGCGCACCCGCGGTCCCTTTCGGGACAGGTCTGCGCAGAACACAAAGCCCGTTTGAACCGGGCCAGGCAAGCATGCTGCCAGAGGCGAGCATGCGGGAGGGCAGCGTGTGCTCCCGCACACGCTGCGGACAGCCGCTGCAGCCGGTCACTGACC